>JBEHYU010000025.1:0-57308 GCA_048498015.1 Pseudomonadota bacterium | reverse complement strand
CGAATGGCAGGAATCGAAGACGACCCAGACGAAGGCGCCGGTCTTGCGGATGGCCTTGAGGGCGCCGCTGATCTCGTCGTCGGTGACGACGTTAGGCATGAAGGTGGGGTTGTCCTTGGGGGCCATCTCGGTATCGGCGGCGAGGAAGACTTCGTCGCGGCCATCGGCCTCGGTGGTGTCGCCCTTGGCCGGCTGCTGCGAGCCATGGCCGGAGAAATGCAGGTAGACGAAATCGCCCTTTTTGGCCTCGGCGGCGATCTTCGCCAGGTTGTCGAGGATGGCCTGGTGGGTACCGAGTTGCAGCCCTTCGCCCGAGCCGAGGGCCACGACGTTCTGCGGCTCGAACTTTACCGGCGCGGCGTTCAGCAGATAGTCGCGAACGAGGATCTCGTCGTTCTTGGGGCCCTTGAGCCAGTATTTCTCGTCGAGATTGGGATAGTCGCTGTCGGCGACGATGAGGGCGTAGTTCTCCCCCGCCTGCGCGGCGCTGGTCGCCACCATGGCGCCGAGGAAGGAAATCGGCGCCAGCGCCAGGACCAGCGCCATCCGGCGCGTCAAACCAAACCGTTTCGCCATCTGGCCATCCCCAAAAGCCGTTAGTTTTCAGTCAGCTATTTGACGTATGGACTATGGCGGCTCGGTGACGGAACGGGAAGCCCCGCAGGGCGTTTTCGCGGCGGCTTAACCCAATCGTGACCGTCGCCCGGGTTAGGCTTGCGGCTGCGGCGGCGGCCCGGATAGTTTCCGCCAGCAGTTTCGAGGAGTGCAGATGGCCAGCCCGATGATTCCCGTTATCCTTGCCGGTGGGCAGGGCACGCGGCTATGGCCCTTGTCGCGCTCCGCGCGCCCCAAGCAGTTCCTAGCGCTGACCGGCAGGCTGTCGCCGTTCCAGGAGACGCTGCAGCGCGTCGCCGACCCCCAGCGCTACGCGGCGCCGATCGTCATCACCAATGCCGAATACCGCTTCATCGTCGGCGAGCAGGCCGAAGAGCTGGGGATCAAGCTCGCCGGCGTGCTGCTCGAGCTGGTGGCGCGCAACGCCACGGCGGCGATCGCCGCGGCGGCAGTGTTTGCCGAAAAGCAGAGCGGCGCCGGCGCCGTGATCCACGTCCTGCCGTCGGACCATGCGGTGACGACGGACGACAATTACTGGCAATCGGTCGATACGGCAGCAGCGGCCGCAGCGGCTGGCCGGCTGGTGACCTTCGGCATCGCGCCGACGTCACCCGAGACGGGCTATGGCTATATCGAGGCCGGTGCCGACCGCGGCGACGGCACGCGCGAGGTGGCGCGGTTCGTCGAGAAGCCGGATGCAGACAAGGCGGCGGCGATGCTCCGCCAGGGCGGCTTCTACTGGAACTCCGGTATGTTCATGCTGGGCGTCGGCACCTTTCTCGGCGAATGCCGGGCGCTCTCGCCCGAGAGTTACGAGGCGGCGCACGGGGCGGTCGAGAAGGCCCGCACCGATCTCGATTTCACCCGACTGGACGAGGCGAGCTTTGCTACGGCGCCCAATATTTCGGTCGATTACGCCATCTTCGAGAAGACCAGGCTGATTGCGCTGATCCCGGTGAGCTTCGCCTGGTCGGATCTGGGCAGCTGGGACGCGGTGTGGAAGGTGTCGGCCAAGGACGCCGGCCAGAACGCCGTTCTGGGCGAGGCGACGCTAAGCAACACGCGCAACTCGTTCGTGTTGACCGAGAAGGCGCATGTGGCGGTCGAGGGGCTCGACGACGTGGCGGTGATCGCCACCGAGGATGCCGTCTATGTCGGCAAGCTCAGCGAAGCGCAGAAGGTCGGCCCGATGGTCAAGGCGCTCAAGGCCAGGCCGGAGACGCAGGGCATCACCGAAATCCACCGCACCGCCTACCGGCCGTGGGGCGGCTATTCGTCGATCCTCAACGGGGCACGCTTTCAGGTGAAGCGGCTGTTCGTGAAGCCCGGCAAGAAGCTCAGCCTGCAGAAGCACCATCATCGCGCCGAGCATTGGGTGGTGGTGTCGGGGACGGCCGAGGTGACCATCGACGGCAAGATCAGCCAGGTGAGCGAGAACCAGTCGATCTATCTGCCGCTCGGCTGCACGCATCGGCTCGCCAACCCCGGCAAAATCCTGCTCGAGGTGATCGAGGTGCAGACGGGGTCGTACCTGGGCGAGGACGACATCATCCGTATCGAGGACGAGTTCGGCCGCGCCTAGGCGAGCATCGCCAGCAGCGGCACGCTCACGGCGACGACGAGCACGACGATCGAGGGAATGTCGATGAATTTGGCCTTGGCCAGCATGGTTTCCTCCTGAACCCCACCAGGTTCGGGACAACGAGGCATGCCCGGCAACGTTCCGCTTGACTCGCCGATTTGGTGTGCTACATAACTAGCACACTACAACGGACGCAAAATGACATCCTTCAACGAAACCCAGCCGATCTTCGTCCAGATCCGCCAGAGGATAGCTGCCATGATCCTTTCCGAGGCCGCCAAGGAGGGCGAGGCGTTGCCGTCGGTGCGCTCCATCGCCGCCGATCTGAGCGTCAACCCGCTGACCGTGACCCGCGCCTACGATGCGCTGGTCGACCTCGGCGTGGTCGAGAGCCGCCGCGGCATGGGGATGTTCGTGGCGGGCGGCGGACGCGACAAGCTCCTGGCACATGAGCGTGCGACGTTCCTCTCGGAGGAATGGCCGCGCATCCGGAGCCAGATCAAAGCACTCGGCCTCGATCTCGACAGCCTGCTCAGGGAGACGGACAAATGACCGGCAACATCGTTTCGGTGCGCGGCCTCAAGAAGAAATTCGGGCCGCAGGAAATCCTGCACGGCCTCGATTTCGACATTCCGGCGGGCCGCATCTATGGGCTGATCGGCCACAATGGCGCCGGCAAGACCACGACGCTCAACGCCATGCTGGGGCTCACCTCGTATGAGGGCAGCGTGCAGGTGCTGGGCGAGGATCCGTACCGGCATCGCGCCCGGCTGATGAAGGACGTGGCGTTCATCTCGGACGTCGCCAGCCTGCCGCGCTTCCTCAAGGTGCGCGAGCTGTTCCGGATGCTGACCGATATCCATCCGAATTTTTCGGCCGAGAAGGCGGTGGGGTTCCTCGAGGGCACCGACGTCAAGCTCGGGGCGATGATCGGCAATCTCAGCAAGGGTATGCTGGCACAACTCCACCTTGCGGTGGTGATGGCGATCGACGCCCGACTGCTCGTGCTGGACGAGCCGACGCTCGGGCTCGACATCACCTATAGGAAGCGGTTCTATCGCCGGCTGCTGGAAGACTACATGACGGCCGACCGTACGCTGCTGATCACCACCCATCAGGTGGACGAGATCGAATTCATGCTGTCCGACATCATGTTCATCCGCGACGGCGAGCTGATCCTGCACGCCCCGATGGACGAGGTGAGCAAGCGCTTCAGCCAGCTGGTGGTCAATGCCGGCACGATCGATGCCGCCAGGGCGCTGAAGCCGGTATTCGGCGAGACGCGGTTCGGCCAGACGGTGTTCGTCTATGACGGCACCGACCGCGCCGCGCTCGAGCCGCTCGGCACCGTCACCACCCCGACTTTGTCCGATCTTTTTGTCGCGCTGATGAGCCGCGACAGCGGAGTGAATTGATGCGCGCGCTGAAATCGTGGTGGGCCCTGCTGGTCCGCGAATATCTCGAACACCGCATGGCGTTCGTCTACTTCCCGCTGGGCATCGTCGTGCTGATGGCGCTCTCGGCCGTATCGGGCCTGGGCTTCAACAAGATCAGGTTCCTGTCCGGGCCGGTGCTGCCGAGCGGGCTCAAGATCTTCGAGCTGGGCTATCTGGTGCTGCTCGCCGTGTGGTTCGCCTATCTGGCGGTGACGCTGTTCTTTTATTTCGGCGACACCTTCGCGGCGGACCGGCGCAACAATGCGATGCTGTTCTGGAAGTCGATGCCGGTGAGCGATTTCAAGATCCTCGCGGCGAAGTTCCTGGCGGGCATCACGCTGTTCCCCGCCATCATCATCGTCATCGCCGCGGTGACGGGGCTGATGCATTTCCTGCTCGTCAGCGCCGCCGGCTTCGTGATGCCGGCGCTGGTGCCGCCGCCGCCGCTCACGGCGCTGCAGAGCTTCGTCCAGATCACGGCGTTCGGCATCGCCTATTTCGCGCTGTCGCTGCTGTGGTACGCGCCGTTCCTCGCCTGGGTCGGCGGACTGTCGACGGTGTTCGGGCGCTGGAGCCTGCCGCTGGCCTTCGTCATCCCGGGCCTGTTCGGCGTGGCCGAGAACATCGCGCTGTTCGGCAATGGCGGGCCGCGCGGCGGCTATGTCTGGAGCTTCCTCAGCCAGCGCCTGCAGTATGGCCTGCCCGAGCGCGACCTGACGCGCATCATGCTGTCGCCGAGCTTCGATGCCGGCTGGACGCTGCAGGACCTGCTGGCGGCCACCGACTGGACCAGCTTGGGGCTGGGGCTGGTGTTCGCAGCCATCGTGCTGTGGCTGGCCAGCGAATATCGCCGCCGCCGCATCGCCTGAGGGCGGCCGACTCGCATAGCTTCATGGGCGGAGACCCTGCCCATGAAGCCATGCAAATGAAGATCACCGACATCATCGCCTACCCGGTCGAGGTCGGCATCCGCAACCAGCTGCTCGTCAAGGTGGAGACCGACGAGGGCGTGTCCGGCTGGGGCGAGAGCGGGCTGTCGGGCCGCGAGCTGGCGGTGGCCGGCGCCATCCGGCATTACCGCGAATGGCTGATCGGGCGCGACCCGATGGCGATCGGCGCGCTGTGGCAGGAAATCTACCGCTCCAACTATTTCGAAGGCGGGCGCGTGCTGACGGCGGCGCTCTCGGCCATCGACATCGCGCTGCACGACATCAAGGGCAAGGCGCTGGGCGTGCCGGTCTATGAGCTGCTCGGCGGTCGGCAGCGCGATTTCGTCGACACGTTCGCCACCACCATCGCGCCACCGGGACCTCAGATGATCGAGCAGGCGAAAATCCTGCGCGATGCCGGCTGGAAGGCGATGCGGCTGTCGCCTTCGGGCCACGAGAATACCGAGATCAAGGGCGTCTACGAGCCGCGCGAACACATCGCCAATACGGCCGAGTGGTGCACCAAGGCGCGCGAGGAGTTGGGCGGTGAGATCGTGCTCGGCATCGATTATCACCACCGCCTGACCGTTCCCGAGACGGCAAGCTTTCTCAACAAGATGCCGCGCGGCACGCTCGATTTCATCGAGGAGCCGATCCGCGACGAGACGCCGGAGGCTTATGAGACGCTGCGCAAGCTGGTCGACGTACCGTTCGCGATCGGCGAAGAGTTCGCCAGCAAGTGGCAGTTCCTGCCGTACATCGAACGCGGTATCACGCAGTTCGCGCGGCTCGACGTCTGCGTCGTCGGCGGGCTGACGGAGGCGATGAAGATCGCCGGCTGGTGCGAGGCGCACTACATCGACATGATGCCGCACAATCCGCTCGGGCCGGTCTGCACCGCGGCCTCGGTGCACTTCCTCGCCGCGATCGCCAATGTGTGCTGGTTCGAGACGCGCTCGAGCCCGGTGGAGAGGCTCGGCTTCGACAATGACGAGGTGTTCCCGGTGCAGGTCCGGCTCGAAGGGGCGCGCTACCGCGTGCCGTCGGCGCCGGGCCTCGGCGTCGAGGTGAACGAGGACTATCTGAAGAAGGCCTCGTTCAAGTTCTGGGAAGCGCCGCACCTCAAGCGCCGCGACGGCTCGGTGACCGACTGGTAGCGAAAACCGAACGAAGCCTTCGGTTCCGGTGAACTCCCCGGCGGTTTCGCCGGGCCGCGGCTGGCCCTATATCTTCGTCACACATGGAGGCGAAGATGATCTTCCCCGTCGAATCCCAGTCTGCCGTTCGATCCGCCCCGGCCCTGCCGCTGACGACGACGCTCGGACCCGTGCATATCGCCGTCACCGAAAAGGCCCGGGCGCTCAGCATCTGGCGCGACGTGGTGGGGCTCGAATTGATTGCCGAGGCGGGCAACGAGCTCAGCCTCGGAGTCGGCGGCAAGGTACTGATCGTGCTCGAGACCGGCGCCATCCGCCCGGTCGTGCGCAACACCACCGGTCTTTACCACGTGGCCATCCACGTGCCGACGCGTGCCGACCTGGCGCAGTTCGCGGTGCGGGCGCTGCAGCGGAACGTCAGGATCGGGCCGACCGACCACCTGGTGTCCGAAGCGATCTACCTGTGGGACCCCGACGGCAACGGCATCGAGATCACCTTCGAGACACCGTGGCGCGGCCATCTGGGCGATCCGGAATCCGGTTCCTATGCGACGACGACGGCGGGCGAGCCGCATTCGGGGCGCGAGCCCATCGATATGGGTGGGCTGCTGCGCGAGCTGGGCGAGAATCCCGTTCTTGCGCCGACCATGCCAGAGGGCACGCGCATCGGCCATGTGCATGTGCATGTCAACGATCTGCACCAGTCGATGGCGTTCTACCGCGACGGCATCGGCTTTGGCGGGCTGTTCATCATCAAGTCGTTCGGCATGGGCGATGTCGGGCTCGACTACACACCGCACACCATCGCGTTCAACATCTGGTCGGGCATCAATGCCACCCAGGCGCCGGCCGGGTCGGCCGGGCTGCGCTGGTTCACCATCGTGGTGCCGGACGAGGCGACGCTCGACGATGTACGCGCCCGACTGACGGCGCAGCATTTCGAGTTCGCCGAGATCGGCGGCGGCATCGAGGCGCGCGATCCGTCGGGCAATCTGGTGCGGGTGGTGACGGCGGACTAGGCGGACGCGTTTCGCGTCGTCTCCCGGCAGGACTAGACCGGACCGGACCTAGAGATCCAGAGTCTTGGGGGCTGCGAGGCTCGGCGTGACGTCGCGCGGCTCTTCGGCGCCGAGGAGCTTGACGACGACGTCCACGGCTTCCTTGACGATGATGTTGCCGGCCGTGGTCTGGATGGCGGTGTCCTTCATACCCTTCTTGACCGAAACCACGTAGGTCGGGTTGACGAACACCGGGTTGTCGTCGGTGGTGAACTTGACGAGCTTCATGCTGGCACTCCGTTGGGTTCAACTCCTGCGCCCAATCGGTTAACATCCCCGCTTATGAAAAGTGCCACGGATGTTCTCCATTTCTGGTTCGAGCAGCACGGCCAGGCGGACTGGTTCGGCGGCAAGCCCGAATTCGATGCCGAAATCGCCGCGGCCTTCACCGATACGCACGCGGCGCTGGCGCGCGGCGAGGGTTGGGGCTGGCGCACGACGACGGACGGGCGGCTCGCCGAAATCATCGTGCTCGACCAGTTCTCGCGCCAGCTGTTCCGCGGGCGGCCGGAGGCTTTCGCCAGCGATGGCATGGCGCTGGCCCTGGCGCAGGAGGCCATCGGCGCCGGACACCACAATTTCCTGCCGATGCCGCGGCGCATGTTCATGCTGCTGCCGCTGATGCATGCCGAATCCGCCGCGGTGCAGGCGGAGTCGGTGCGGCTGCACAAGGCCATCGAAGGCGCCGAGGAGCTGCTCAAATTCGCGCAGGGCCATGCCGACTGCATCGCCCGCTTCGGCCGCTTCCCCAAGCGCAACATCGCGCTGGGGCGCGCCTCGACGCCCGAGGAGCTGGCCTATGTGGCGAGCACCGCGGGCATGTTCTAGGAACTGGCCGCGCCGCCGATCGTTGGGCTGCGATCACGGAGATCGCAGATGGACCTCGACGATCATATCGCGCTGGTGACCGGCGCCGGCTCGGGACTCGGCGCGGCAGCGGCGCTGAAGCTGGCGACGGCGGGCGCCGACGTTGTGCTGGTGAGCCGCACGCCCGAGCAGCTCGAGAAGGTCGCGGCCGAGATCGAAAAGCAGGGACGCAACGCGTTGGTATTTCCGGCCGATACCGCCGACGAGGTGGCGATGGACGAATTGTTCGCGACCATCCGCAACCAGTTCGGGCGGCTCGATTTCGTCTTCGCCAATGCGGGCGTGAACGGCGTGTGGGCGCCGATCGATGAGCTGAAGCCCAAGGAGTGGGACGAGACCGTCCGCATCAATCTGCGCGGGACCTATCTCACGGTGCATCATGCCGTGCCGCTGATGAAGCAGAAGGGCGGGTCGATCGCGATCACCGCCTCGATCAACGGGACGCGTACTTTCACCACGGCCGGCGCCTCGGCTTACGCCACCACCAAGGCGGGGCAACTGGCGCTCGGACAGATGCTGGCGCTGGAGCTGGCGAAGCATCGCATCCGGGTGAATGTGATCTGCCCGGGCGCCATCGAGAGCGAAATCGGCGACAATACGAGCAAGCGCGACACGGAAGCGGCGAAAGTCCCGGCGAAGTTTCCGGAGGGCACCGTGCCGCTTACCCGCGGTGAGCCCGGCAAGGCGGAGGACGTCGCCGAGCTCGTGGCGTTCCTCGCCTCCGATGCCAGCCGGCACATCTCTGGAACGCCGATCTGGATCGACGGCGCGCAGTCGCTGCTGGTCTAGAGCTTTTCATGCGGCACCAGCGCGCCGCGATGGCCGATGACTTTGGCGGCGAGCGCATGGGCGGCGGCGGCGGCCGCGAGCGGCGAGGTCCCTGCGGCACGGGCCGCCAGATAGGCGCCGTTGAAGCTGTCGCCGGCGCCGGTAGGGTCGATGCTGACCGCCCCCGGCAGCGGCGCGACCCGCCCCTGCCCTTCGCGCGAGGCGACGTAGGCCGGCTCGGCGCCGTTCTTGACCACAACCTCCTCGGCACCCCAATCGAGATAACGCTGCGCCACGGCTTCGGGCGAGGCATCGCCGAAGATGGCCGCCTCGTCCGGGAAGGTCGGCAGGACGATGTCGGCAATGGTCGCGGCAGCGGCAATGGTCGAGCCCATGACGCGCGGCGAGGTCCACAGCGCCGGCCGCTCATTGGGATCGAACGCGACACGGGCTCCGGCCTGCCGGGCAAGGTGGATGGCCTTCAGCAGCCGGCCGCGGCCACGGGCATTGAGGATGGCGAGGCTGATGCCGGAGAAATAGGCGATGTCGGCGCCCGCGAAGGCTTTCACCAGGGCGCCAGGCACTTCGGCCATCAGTTTGGCGGCGGACTGGCCGCGCCAGTAGGTGAAGTGCCGGTCGCCATCGGCCTGGTGGATCAGATAGAGGCCGGGGCGGCGGCCTTCGACCTTCTGGATGTGATCGACACCGATGCCGTTGCGGGCAAAGAACTCGACCATCTGCTGGGAATAGAGATCGTCGCCGAGCGCGGTGACGTAGTCGACCTGCCAGCCGGCGGGAAGCTTCGCCCGCGCGTACCAGGCGGTGTTGAGCGTGTCGCCGGCATAGCCGAGACGGTAATCGCCGTCCTCGCCGCCGGACATCTCGACCATGCACTCGCCGACGCTGACGAACCGCTTCATCTTGGCTCCACAAAATGCCGAGGGCGGCACTGGGCCGCCCTCGTAAACCGTTGCTCGCGTTCTTGTCTACTTCTTGAGGGTGATGCGGCCGTCGACCGTCACGTTGATGGTCTTCTGGGCGGTGATGTAGTCGATCACGTCGGACGCCATCAAATGCGCGGCTTCGGCCGGGATCAGGACCGTGCCGGTGCCCAGCGACTTGTAACCATTGCCGCCGCCCAGCATGTAGTCGTTGGTAGCGACCTTGTACTTGGCGGCCGGATCGATGGCCTTGCCGTTGACGCTAACGGTGACGACGCGGGCGCCCGGGGCCTTGGTGAGGTCGGCATTGACGACCACGCCGGAGATCTGCGGGAAGCGGCCATCGCCGCCGGCGCCGGTCTCGCTGAAGCCGGTTTCGAGCGCGTCGATCAGGGCCTGGCCGGTGATCTCGGTCATCACCGTCTTGTTGCCGAAGGGCAGCTCGGTGAAGATGTCCTTGCGGGTCAGCACGGTGCCGGCCGGGTAGACCTTGTCGCCGCGGATGCCGCCGCCATTGGTGATGGCCACGTCGGCGCCGGTCTGCGCCTTCATGGCATCGGCCACGAGGTCGCCCATGGTGGTCTCCATGAAGCGGACATCGGCACGGCGCGAGTCGAGCTCGCCGGTGCTGGTGCCGATCTGCACGTCGAGCTCGGCGCTGAGCTTGGTCTTGAGCTCGTCGACGATCTTCTGGGTATCCGGATCGGGCGTTACGGTGGCGGTATCGATGATGCGGAATTCCGGCGACCAGGCGACGGTGCGCTTCTTGTCGCCCTCGGCCGGGGTGACCGTCACGTTGATGTCGGTGATGGGCAGGTAATTGGCCTCGGTCGAGGTCTCGACATAGGCCGAGATGCCGTCCCAGCCCATGCGCAGATCGTGGTCGTGGCCGGACACGATCAGATCGAAGACGTGGCTGTCCTGCAGCGCGTAATCCTGGTCGTGGCCGGCGTGGACGACACCGATGACGAGGTCGGCGCCGTCGGCGCGCGCCTTCTTGGCCGCGTCCATGGCGGTGGCGACGGTGGGATCGAACTTCCAGTCCTTGGTGGTGGCGAGCGTGACGGTGTCGTCGAGCTCGACCGGCACCAGCGCGACCTTGAGATCGGTGCCGAAGGTCTTCATCACCACGTCATGGCCGACGCCGGCGACGTCAGCGCCATCGGGCATCTCGATGTTGATGGCGGCCCAGGGATATTTCGACTGCTTGACGCGCTCGAGGAACACGTCGGGTCCGAAATCGAACTCGTGATTGCCGGGCACGGCGAGATCGAACGGCACGACATTGGTCAGCTCGATGGTGTTGGAGCCCTTATCGATACCCGACAGCAGCGAGGGAGAGATCATGTCGCCGTCGAACAGATAGAGCGTGTTCGGGTTGGCGGCTTTCTCGGCTTTGACCACGGCGTTGAGGCGAGCGAAGCCGCCGCGCACCTTGCCGCCCTCGAAGGCGTAGATGTCGCCGACACCGACGACGGTCAGCTTGATGTCTTCGCCGAGCGAAATGCCGGTAGCCGTGGCGCTCGCCGCAATGCCGAGCAGAGCGGCCGCCGTGAGCCGCGCGAGAATCGATTTCATTGAAGTCTCCCTGGGATTTTGAGGCCTTGAGGAAAGCTCGCGCCGGGACCGCATCTTCCCGCGCCGGGATCAGATTATGACAGTCGCCGCACGAGTCCAGCGCAGATGCAGTAACGATTTGAGATTGCAGGGATGCGACGAAAGATGAGGGTGGGGATCAGGTTTTGCAGTCGAGTCCCTCCCTATGCGCAGCATGGCGGAGGTGGCGCGAGGCGACGGAGGGGGTGGCTACAAGCACCGAGCAGGCGGCCGCCCCCCGTCACGCTGACGCGTGCCACCTCCCCCGGCGCTGTCGTAGGGGAGACCCGACTATGAGCCGCTACGCCCGTCCCTCATACGCCCGGTCGAAAATCTCGAGCGCCAGTTCCCTGGCCAGGGTCACCGGGTTCCCGCCGGCGGTGGGGTCGACGATGGCCATGTCGCCGATCAGGTCGCGCTTGAGGTCGTCGACCTTGAAGTCGCGCAGTGTGTGGGGAACGTTGAGCTTGCTGCGCAGCGCCGTCACGGCGTGAAGGAAGGCGTCGAAGCTGGGCGGCAGGCCGCAATAGGCGGCGAGCCGCGCGATCCGGGCTTCGATCGCGTCGCGGTTGACCACCAGCACGTAGGGCATGAACACGGCGTTGGTCATGCCGTGATGCGTGTCGTAGAGCGCACCGACCGGATGGCTCAGCGCGTGAATGGCGCCGAGGCCCTTCTGGAACGCCGTTGCACCCATGGCGGCGGCGCTCATCATGTGGCCGCGGGCTTCGATATCGTTGGGGTTGGCGACAACTTTCGGCAGGTTCTCCAGCACCAGCCGGATGCCTTCGACCGCGATGCCGTCGGCGAGCGGGTGATAGCCGGGCGCGCAATAGGCCTCGAGGCAGTGGGCCAGCGCGTCGAAACCGGTGCCCACGGTGATGAAGGTCGGCATCCCGACGGTGAGCTCCGGATCGGCGATGACGATTTTCGGCATCATCAGCGGATGGAAGATCACCTTCTTGGTGTGCGTCGTCTCGTCGGTGATGACACCGGCGCGGCCGACTTCCGAACCGGTGCCCGCCGTGGTCGGCACGGCGATGATCGGAAAAATGCCTTTCGGGTCGGCGCGCGTCCACCAGTCGCCGATGTCCTCGAAATCCCACATCGGCCTTGTCTGGCCGGCCATGAAGGCGATGACCTTGCCGACATCGAGCCCCGAGCCGCCGCCAAAGGCGATGACGCCATCATGGCCGCCGCGACGCAGCACCTCGACGCCGGCATTGACGTTGGCGGAGATCGGGTTGGGCTTCACGTCGGCGAAGACGCCGACCTCGTAGCCGGCGTCGCGCAGCAGCTTGATGGTGTTCTGCGTTACCGGCAGGTTGACCAGCCCGGCATCGGTCACCAGTAGCGGCTTGCTGATGCCGGTTGCCTTGAGCGCATCGGGCAGCTCGGCGATGCGGCCGGCGCCGAATTTCACGGAGGTGGGGTAGTTCCAGTTGGACTTGATGGCCATGTGTTGTCTCCCGATTTGCCCTTTGCACGGCGTCATCCCCGCGAAGGCGGGAATCCAGACGGCGCTCTCGGACGTCCGAAGGTCCTGCCTGGATTCCCGCCTTCGCGGGAATGACGCTCGGCTAGAAGGGCTTCATACGATCTTCAGATGATAGCTCTTGGGCTGCCTCAAATTCGCGTAGCCGATTTCGCTCAGCGCGCCGCCCTTGCCCGTGTCCTTGACGCCGGTCCAGACGAGGGCCGGATCGAGATAATCGCAGCGATTGGCGAATACTGTTCCAGTCTCGACGCGGGCGCCGAGTTTGGCGACTTCGTCGAGGTCCTGCGACCAGATCGACGCCGTGAGGCCGTAGGGGCTGTCGTTCATCAGCGTCACGGCCTCGTCGTCATCGGCGACCTTCATGATGCCGACGACCGGGCCGAACGATTCCTCGCGCATCACCGCCATCTGATGGTTGACGTTGGTGAGCACTTCGGGCGCGAGATAGGGAGAGGATTCCTCGTCGAGATCGTGCTTCGTGTTGAGATGCGCTTTGGCGCCCTTGCGCAAGGCTTCGAGCGTCTGGCCGCGTACGAGGTCGGCGAATTTGGGCTGCGCCATCGGACCGACGACGGTCGCCGGGTCGAGCGGATTGCCCAGCGTCCAGCCTTTGGCGTTTTCGACGAAGCCGTCGACGAATTTGTCGTAGACGTCCTTGTGGACATAGATGCGCTCGACGCCGCAGCAGGACTGGCCGGAGTTGAAGAAGGAGCCGTCGACGAGGTTCTCGATGGCGTGGTCAAGCTTCGCATCGGCCCGGACATAGGCCGGGTCCTTGCCGCCGAGCTCGAGCCCGAGGGTCGCGAAGGTGCCGGCCGCGGCGCGCTCGATGCGGCGCCCGCCTTCGACCGAGCCGGTAAAGTTGACGTGGTCGATCTGGCCCGAGGCAATGAGCTTTTCGGTGTCGGCATGATTGAGAACGACGTTCTGGAACAGCCCGTCCGGCAGACCCGCGGCCCGGAAGGCCTCGGCAAAACGCTCGCCCACCAGCAGCGTCTGGCTGGCATGCTTGAGGATCACCGAATTGCCAGCCATCAGCGCCGGAACGATCGAGTTGACGGCGGTGAGGAACGGATAGTTCCATGGCGCGATCACCATGACGGTGCCGAGCGGCTCATGCGCGATCCAGCGCCTGAAACCATCCTTGGCCGGGCGCTCGGAAGTCGCCAGCGACGCCTCGGCGATCTCGATCATATGGCGCGAGCGTTCCTCAACGCCGCGCTTCTCGCCGCCGAAGCGGATGGGGCGCCCCATCTGCCAGGCGAGTTCGGGCACGATCTCGTCGTTCTTGCTGAGCAGCGCATCGACGAAATGGTTGAGGAACTTCGCCCGCTCGCGAACCGTGACCTCGCCCCACGCCTTGCGCGCGGCCTTGGCCCTGCTCACCGCCGCCTCGATCTCGGCGTGCGACGCCACCGGCCGCTCGGCATAAACCCGTCCATCGACGGGCGACACGATCTTGACCGTTTCGGCCATAACTCCACCTATGCTGTCGTTTGGCGGCTGTTTACGACCGTTCGAACCCGCGCTTCAACTCCCAATCGGTGACGCGGCGGTCGTATTCGAACTGCTCCCATTCGGCGGTGTGGACGTAGTGGTCGACGACGCCCTGGCCGAAGGCTTTCACCAGCATTTTCGACTTTTTGAGCGCAACAGTGGCGTCGCGGAGGGTCTTGGAGACTTCGCGCAGCTTCTTACCGAAATAGGCGTCGCCGGTGAAGGCGGGTTCGAGTTCGAGCTTGTCCTCGATGCCCTGGAGGCCCGCGGCGAGCAGCGCCGCGAAGGCGAGGTAGGGATTGAGGTCGGCGCCGCCGATGCGGCACTCGACGCGCACGCCCTTGGTGTTCTCGCCGCACAGGCGGAAACCGGCGGTGCGGTTGTCGCGGCTCCAGATCGCCTTGGTGGGCGCGAAGGTGCCGACCTGGAAGCGCTTGTAGGAGTTGATGTAGGGGGCGAGGAAATAGGTGATGTCGCCCGCATAGGTGAGTAGGCCCGCCATGTAGGACTTCATCATGGCGCTCATGCCGAGGGCATCCTTGCCGTCGATGAAGGCGTTCTTGCCGCCCTTGGCGAGCGACATGTGGATGTGGCTCGACGAGCCGGCGAGACCGTAGTCCCACTTGGCCATGAAGGTCACGGCCTTGCCCTGCAGATGCGCGATCTCCTTGGTGGCGTTCTTGAGCACGACGTGGCGGTCGGCCATGGTGAGGGCGTCGGCGTAGCGGACGTTGATTTCTTCCTGGCCTGGGCCCCACTCGCCCTTGGAATTTTCGATCGGGATGCCGGAGGCCTGCAGCTGCTTGCGCAGCGCGCGCATCACCCCCTCTTCCTTGGTGGTCTGGAAGATGTGGTAGTCCTCGATGTAGTAGCCGGCTGTCTTGGGGTAGCGGAAGCCCTTGTCGTGGATGGTCCGGTAGTCCTCGTCGAAGAGGTAGAACTCCAGTTCAGAGGCGAAATTGGCGGTGAGCCCGAGCTTTTCGAGCCGCGCCAGCTGCGCCTTGAGCACGGCGCGGGGGCTGTGCGGGATGGGCTCGTGGTGATGGTGATCGACGAGGTCGCAGAGGATGATGGCGGTGCCCTCGAGCCAGGCGGCCTTCATCAGCGTCGACTGGTCGGGCTTCATGACGAAATCGCCGTAGCCCTTCTCCCAGCTGGCGGCCTCGTAACCAGGGACCGGCTCCATGTCCATGTCGTTGGCCAGCAGATAGTCGCAGCCATGAGTCTCGTCGATGGCGCCGTCGAGGAAGAACTCGGCCTGGAAGCGCTTGCCGATCAGGCGCCCCTGCATATCGGGAAAGCAGCAGAGCACGGTATCGATGCTGCCGGCGGCGACATCGGCTTTGAGCTGGGCAAGCGTGTAGGCCATCGAAGAACTCCCTGAGGCGTCGTTTGCGACGCTCCTGTGCGAATGGAAAGGGCCGCGGGATCGCCGCGGCCCTGCGAGTGCGATGCGGTTCTATTCCGCCGGCGTGCCGAACTTGGCTTCGGCGGCGGCGATCTCGGCCTGCTTCTGCTTGATCATGTCGCCGACCGGCGGCCCCTTGAAGCGCCGGTTCTCGAAGGCGAACCAGACGATCGCGGTAAGCACCACGAAGCCGACGGTGATGTAGAGCGCCCACTGGTTGGGCGGCTGGATGCCGATCACGAAAATCAGGATCATCGAGATGACCACCAGCACAGCGACAATGGAGTAGAGCGTGCGGCCCATGCTCCAAGGTCCCATCTTGGGCCACTTGCTCGTGCCGTAGGCGAACAGGCCAAGCACGATCGGGATGGCGAACGAGAAGAACAGGAAGATCACCGTGCACGAGACCACGATCGTATAGGCCGAGGTGCCGGCGATCGAGACCACCGAGGCGAGCCAGACGAACAGCACCGAGAGCACGGCGCCGGTCCAGATGGCGGCGACGGGCGTGCGGTACTTGGTCGAGACCGTCGCCAGTGCCCTGGAGGCCGGCAGGCCGCCATCGCGCGAGAAGGCGAAGATCATGCGCGACGCGGAGGTCACGGTCGCGAGGCCGCACAGCAGTTGGCTGATGAAGATCGCGACGTAAAGGATCTCCTTGACCACCGGATTGACCGACTGGTCCATGCCCCAGAAGAAGACGTTGAAGCCCTGCTTGGCCGCCTCACCGAGGTCGGGCAGCATGAGCACGAAGGCACACAGCATCACCCAGCCGAAGACGCCCGACCAGAGCACCGACTGCACCATGCCGTTGGGTACGGTGCGGGCGGCATTCTTGGTTTCCTCGGAGGTGTGGGCCGAGGCATCGTAGCCGGTGATGGTATAGATCGGCAGCAGCAGGCCGAGCAGGAACACCCAGGTGCCATCGACCTGCGGCCAAACCTGCGCGCCGGCATCGCCGGAGTAATTGGCGAAGGTCCACAGCCGGGTGAGATCCCAGCTCTTGACCGCCAGCAGGCAAACGATGGTCAGCACCACGGCAGTGGCGAAGATCAGATAGCCGGAGAAGTCCGTCAGCTTGGCGGTGAGGCCGATGCCGAAATGGTTGATCAGCGCCATGCCGCCCGTGATGATGACGAGGAAAACGACCTCGGTCACCATGTTGTTCTGGATGCCCATGGCGGTCAGTTCGGGCGAGAACGCGGCCATGAAGAAGGTGTAGGTGCCGCCATTGATGGCGCCCAGCACCGTCACCAGGCCGAGCAGGTTGAACCACGCCGTCACCCAGCCCGAGAAGCGGTTCCCCAGGATCGAGCCCCAGTGATAGAGACCGCCCGCCGTCGGGAAGGCCGAGGCGATCTGCGCCATGCAGAGCGCGAAGACGCCCGAGACGACGACACCGATCGGCCAGCCGATGCCTACCGCCGCGCCGCCGGCACCCGAGGTGGCTTGCGCCAGCGAGTTGATGCCGCCCGAGAGAATGCAGATGATCGAGAACGAGATGGCGAAATTGGAGAACAGTCCCATTCGCCGCGAGAGCTCCTGGGCGTAGCCCATGGAGTGGAGGACCTTGACGTCCTCATTGTGGTCCGTCGACATTGTTAGTCCCTTCCTTCCAACCTTTTTGCCCCGAGTGGTGGTGGGGAGAGATGTGCCGGGTCGGCGTGCAGCGCCCCTCGCGCTGCCTCGAGACACCGGGCCAGCCGGTCCGCCCAGAAGGCGACGCCGTTTGGTTCGAGGATTTCGTTGTGGCGGATTTCGATCATCGTCGCGGCGAGGCCGCGGCCGTGGTGATCGACCGTGTAGGAGACGCCGCGCGCCGCCGAATAAGGCTGGTTCCAGCCGACCTTCATCGCGGGGTCTTCGGCGGTCAGCGCCTCGAAGAGGTGGCGGCTATAAGTCTCGTCGGGCGCCGGCAGAATGCCGATCGGCCAGGGCCGGGCACGGGCTTTGAACACCGGCGTGAAGGAATGCATGCACACGAGGATGGTGGCGAGCCCGGCAGTGCGGCGCGCTTCGAGCAGCCGCTCGATAGCGTCGTGATAGGGCACATGGTAGCGCGCGATGCGCTCCGCCCTGTCGTCGGGCGCGATGGCCCGGTTGCCGGGAATCTCGGTGTATTCCGACAGCTCGGGCATCAGGCTGTCGCTGTCGGTGAAGCGATTGCAATCGACCACGAGGCGCGAGGTGGTGGCGTGCACCAGCGGCGCGTCGAGCAGTTCGGTCAGCCGCAGCGACACGGCGAGTGCGCCCGGGTCCCAGGCGATATGGCGGATGAGTTCGGAGGCCGGCAGGCCCAGATTGGCGTAGCGCGCCGGGATGCGATTTGAGGCGTGATCGCACACGATTGCGAAAGGCCCGGCGCCCGACGCATTCACAGTCCTGACTGGCGCAACAAGATCCGCGTCCAGCCGCGGCATCCCTGCGTAGCCCATACTGCCCCCGATCGCGGGCCAACGCTTTCTACCGACCCGCTCCGGCGTGGGACAATCGTCCACCGCGCCGGTCAATCACGGCAATTGATTCGCTTTTTCCGACACTGTCAAACGAGTGTCATGTTGAGCCTGGGGAAACCGGGGCGGCGTTCCACCGGCGCGAGCCCTGCCCTCGCCCAAAAGCAAAAGGCCTCGCGATCGCTCGCGAGGCCCGCTGCGTTCCACTCAGTGGAACCTTATTTGTAATTGTCCGACAGGAACTGGAAGTAGCTGTCGATCAGGCGCAGGCCGTAATTGACCTTGTCGTCCTCGGCGACGTTGATGCCGCGGATGTAGAGGTCGCCCTTGCCCTCGTCATCCCACATGGCGCTGCCCGAGGAGCCCGCGTAGGTGTCGCAGGTGTGCCAGTAGACCTGGTCGCCGAAATTCTTGGCGGGGACGTCGCAGCTGGTCTGCCACATCGTGCCGTCGGCCTTGTCGCCCGGATAGCCGATGACGGTGGCCTTGAAGTCGCTCGCATCGTCGACCTTGAAGCCCATCCAGCCCAGCGTGTTGCCGGCATCTTCCTGCAGCTCGATCTCGGCGAGGTCCCACGGCATCACCGAGCCGTAGTTCTTGCCGTCATAATTGTCGATGAAGCCCTTGAGGATGTTGACGTTGGCCCAGTCGAACTGGCCATAGGGCGCCGTTTCGGCGTCGGACATGCCGGGGATGAAGGTCATCGCCTGCACCCAGCCGCCGGTGTCGTGGTCGTAGACGCAATGGGCCGCGGTGATCACCGTCTTCGGACCGATCAGGGTGCCCGTGCAGGTCGACCAATTGCCCTTCTGGTCCTGCGTCCACAGCCAGCCGACGGTAATCGCCGGATAGGTCGAGGTGTCGGTGACCTGCTGGCGGTCGTCGCTGCTGTCGACCACGCGGTCGGACGACATGGACGGGTTGGAGCCCTTCATCTCGGTGTCGAGGATGGCGCGGAGGCCTTCCGAAGCCGGCTGCTCGCTCACCGAGCCGTCGCGGCTCAGCGTCACGGTACCCATGCTGGCTGCAGCGCCGGCCGGATCGAGGGCCAGCGGGCCGCGGCTGAGGCTCGACGGATCGACCACCGGGACCGGCTTGGGCTTGACGCCGGCGGGCAAGGTCAGCGGCGCGTCGCGGTTCACGCTGGCGGCGCCGGTGCCCTGCTTGCCGGCAACGGAGTTGGCGGCAAGGGCCGGGGTCGCGACGAGCGCGACGCCCAGCAGCAGCGCGGAGATCGTGGTCATTGAGCGGGTCTGCATGGCGGATGGTTTCCTGTTGTTGACCGTGGGGGGGAATTGAATGCGGAATTGCGATCCCGTCAACGCTCCCAAAGACGCCGACGGGCCGGATTGCTAAGAGTTTACTGCTCGGCCGCCTGCAAATGCGCGGCGATCCAGTCCTTGAAGCTCGCGACGCGGCTATAGACGCCATAGACATCGGCGTGGCCGCATTTGACGTCGGAATCGGCGGGGCCCTCGCCCCAGCTGACGATACCCAGTTGCGAGGGCTTGCCGCCCAGCACGGCGATCAGCGGTCCACCGCTGTCGCCGTAGCAGGAATCGCGCTTGCCGGTCTTGAGACCGGCGCAGACCATGGTGTCGCTCAGCGGATCGGCGATGCGCTGCGCCAGCTCGTCGCCGACGCGATCGGTATCCTCGGCGCCGATGTTGTACTGGCTGCCCAGGTCCTTGACGGCGGCCTTCAGTTCCTTGGCGTAGATTGCCTTGATGCCGATATTGCATTCGGCGTTGGCGACGACGTCGAGCTGGCTTTCCTGCAGATGGCGGGGATATTCGCCATCGTCGGTCATGCCCCAGCCCACGACGGTCGCGGTGCCGACCGGATCGGTGCCGAAATCGAGCGATACGGGCGGCAGGTCGACCTTGTCGGCGAGTTCGATCAGGGCCGCATCATGGTCGAGCGAGTAGTCGTTGTACTGCTCGTTGACGAAGATCGCCTTGGCCTTGACGCGCTTACCGGCCATCAAATCGGTGGTGCCGGTCAGCACCACGAGGCCATCGGGCGTCACCTGGTCGTCGCCGTCGATCATGCAGTGCGCCGCCGTGAGCACCCAATTGGGGGCAATCAGCGTGCCGCCGCAGAACTGGCTGTCATACTGGCTCTGCGGATCGTCGGTGAGGTCGGAGGTGCGCAGCAGCGCCACCTGGAACGGGAATTCGCCGGCCGCCGCATCGTGGCCACCGAACACGCGGTCGGTGCCTTCGCTCTTTGCCTGCTCGGCGCGCTCTTTGGGCACCAGCGAATAGGGGCTCGGCATGGCCTGCGCGAAAGCTCCGGTCGCCAGCACGGCAAGCGCCGCGGCCAGCGCGAACGGGCGAATGGTGGGTATCATCGGCTCCCCCTCTCGCGGGTCCCAACCCGCGGCTGCTCAGTGCAGACGAAAAAGCGCGCACGGCAATCGGCGCCTGTTCTGCCCATTGCACATGAACGCCAGTTGAACGAGCGCGCAATCCAGCGCATGGCCGGGCCGGAATTCGGACGGAAGCGTCTTTTCTTTGCGGCGCTTTTGCATAAACATCTGGGCGGGCGTCACAAATATTGTCTAAAGACTGGCCTTGGGCCGGTGCAAGCATCCCGCCAGGCGGAGCAGATGAGCGCACTGCGCCCCCGCGCGTTACGATATTGCCGGCATAATATTGTGGAGCTGTTCTGATATGGGCGAAGCACTCGAGACATTGTTCGGCCACGATATCGACTGGCTGTTCTGGCCAGCCCTACGAATGGCGCCGATCTCGGGCTGGTACGGCCACGTGCCCTTTGCACACTGGATCATCGGTGCGACGCGGCCGCGGGTGCTGGTCGAGCTCGGAACGCACTGGGGTGTCTCGTATGGGGCGTTCTGCAATGCTGTGCAGCGCTTCGATACGGGCACCAGATGTTACGCGGTCGATACGTGGGTCGGCGATCCGCATGCCGGCAATTACAGCGAAGAGGTCTATGCCGACCTTAGCGCGTTCAATGCCCGCTTTGCGCCGTTTTCCACCCTGCTTCGCATGACCTTCGACGAGGGATTGAGCCAGTTCGAAGACGGCAGCATCGATCTGCTCCATATCGACGGCTTCCACACCTATGAGGCGGTGAGGCACGATTTCGAGACCTGGCTGCCCAAGCTCAGCGACCGCGCCATCGTCCTTTTCCACGACACTGCCGAGCACAGGGGCGACTTCGGCGTCTGGCGTTACTGGGCGGAGCTATGTGAGCGCTATCCGAACTTCTCGTTCGAGCACGAGCACGGCCTGGGCGTGCTGCAGGTCGGGGCGGCTCTTGACGGACCGGCCCTGCCGCTGCTGCGCGCCAGCGACCCGGCCGAGATCGCCACCATTCGCGAGCGCTTCAAGGCGCTCGGCCAGAATGTACGGGAAACCGCGCGCGCCGTGCGACTGCGGGCCGAGGTCAAGCGGCTGCAGAAGGCCGCGGCTAAGCCGCCTCGCCCCGCTGCCGGCCCCGGCGCTCGATCTCGCGGGACGCTTGCTGGCATTGCTCGTCGAGCTTGGCGCGCAATGCGTGGAGTTCGTGGTCGCTGAGGTTTTCGGCGCCGACGAATTTGTTGTCGGCCTCGCCCAGCGCATAGATCAGCTCGTCGAGCTTGGCCTGCACCGCCTCGCCGTCGCGGTTCTGGGTGTTCTGCAGCACGAACACCATCAGGAAGGTGATGATGGTGGTCGCGGTATTGACCACCAGCTGCCAGGTCTCGGAAAAGCCGAAGATCGGCCCGCTGACGGCCCATAGCAGGATGAGCGCCACGGCCGCGGCGAAAGTCGCGGGCTTGCCGGCAAGATGCGCCACCGTATGGGAAAATCGCATGAACAGGCTTGGCTGCGACATCTGGAGACCCCAATTGACCGCCAGATAAACTGCGGCGCCAGGGCGTTCGTTCCACTTGCGGCGCGGCAGGCCGGCATGATCCAACTCGGCCGGTAGATTCTCCCGGATAGTGCATGTCCTTCGCGGCCCCCCAACTCGACCTCAAGCGCGATCCCGCCGCCGTGCTGCGCGACGTCTTCGGGCATAAGCAGTTCCGCGGCCAGCAGGAGGCGGTGATCCGCCGCGTCACCGAGGGCGGGGATGCGGTGGTGCTGTTCCCCACCGGGGCGGGAAAATCGGCGTGCTACCAGATCCCGGCAATCTGCCGGCGCGGCGTCGGCATCGTGATTTCACCGCTGATCGCCCTGATGCGCGACCAGGTGGAAGCGCTGCGCCAGGCCGGCGTCAGCGCCGCGACGCTCAATTCCTCGATCAGCCCGGAAGAGTCCGCCGCGGTCCGCCGGCAATTGCTGCGCGGCGAGCTCGATTTGCTCTATGTGGCGCCCGAGCGGCTCACCACCGCCGGCTTCGCGCAACTGCTCGCCGATGTCGATATCGCGCTGTTCGCCATCGATGAGGCGCATTGCGTCAGCCAGTGGGGCCATGACTTCCGGCCGGAGTATCGCGAGCTGGGGCGGATCACCGAGTTGTTCCCCGGCGTGCCGCGCATCGCGCTTACCGCCACCGCCGACGCGCAGACGCGCGACGACATCATCGAGCGGCTGGGGCTGGGCGAAGCACAGGTGTTCGCCGCCAGCTTCGATCGCCCCAATATCAGCTACACCATCGTCGAGAAGCAGAACTCGAAGAAACAGCTGCTCGAGTTCCTCAAGCGCCACAAGGGCAGTAGCGGCATCGTCTATTGCCTCAGCCGCAACAAGGTCGACGACACCGCCGCCTGGCTCAACGAGGAAGGCATCCGAGCCTTTCCGTATCACGCCGGGCTGGACGCGCGGACGCGCGCCAAAAACCAGGACGTGTTCCTCAAGGACGAGGCGGTCTGCATGGTAGCGACGGTGGCGTTCGGCATGGGCATCGACAAGCCCGACGTGCGCTATGTCGCCCATCTCGACCTACCGGCCTCGATCGAAGCCTATTACCAGGAGACCGGACGCGCCGGCCGCGACGGCCTGCCGGCCGATGCGTGGATGGCCTATGGGGCGGGCGACGCGGCGCTGCGCCGCCGAATGATCGACGACGGCAACGCGCCCGATGCGGTCAAGCGCGTCGAGCACGCCAAGCTCAGCGCGCTGCTGGGCATCTGCGAGACGGCGAGTTGCCGCCGCCAGGCCATCCTCAACCATTTCGGCGAGGCGCACCCGGGCGAGTGCGGCAACTGCGACAATTGCCTCGAGCCGGCCGACACCTGGGACGCGACCGACGCGGTGATCAAGGCGATGGCCGCCATCTACCGCACCGGCCAGCGCTTCGGCGCCGGCCATATAGCCGACGTGCTGCTGGGGAAGGAGACCGAGAAGGTGACGCGCTTCGGCCATCAATCGCAGCCGGTTTTCGGGCAAGGCAAGGACCAGCCGCTGAAAGCATGGCAGTCCATCCTGCGCCAGATCACCGCGATGGGGCTGGTGCAGGTCGATCACGAACGGCACGGGGCGCTGACGCTCAGCGATGCGGCCCGGCCGGTGTTCAAGGGCGAGCGGCGGATCACCCTGCGCCGCGACCGGCCGCAGCGCGCCGCCTCGGTGCGCCGCCAGCTCGAGCGCGGGGCCTTGCCCGAAGGTGCCGCCGATGTGTTCGAGGCGCTGCGGCTCGAGCGCGCGCGGCTCGCCAAGCAGCAGGGCATCCCGCCGTATGTGGTCTTCCACGATACGACGCTGATCGCCATGGCGCAGATGCGGCCGACGAGCCTCGGCGACCTCGCGCTGATCCCCGGCATCGGCCAGTCCAAGCTCGACCGCTATGGCGATGCATTTCTCAAAGTGCTGGCCAGCCAGCCCTAGAACCTTATTCCAGAGGACAAGATGGCTTCCGCCCTGCTCTATGTCGGCTCCGTCACCAGCTTTTTGCCCTACGCGCGCCAGCCCAAAGGCAAGGGCATTTCGGCCTTCCGCGTCGATCTCGACAGCGGCAAAACCGAAGCTTTGGGTGTGACCGAGGACATCGTCAATCCGACCTTCGCGGCCGTCGCGCCGGACGGGCTGTCGCTCACCGCAGGCAGCGAGCTGGCCGGTGCGGCCGAGGGACAGCTCAGCGCCTATGCCGTCGACCGCGCCAGCGGCGCGCTGCGCTTGCTGAGCCGGCAATCGAGTGGCGGCTATACGCCGGCGCATCTGGGCTACTCGCCCGATGGCCGGTTCGTAGCCATCGCCAACTACGACGACATCGCGATGCCGGCTCCGGCCGGCGCGGGGCTCGCGATCTTTGCGCGCAACGCCGACGGCAGCCTCGGACCGATGGTCGCCACGGCGGCGCATGAGGGCGGCGGTCCGGATGCGGCCCGCCAGGATCGCCCGCATCTGCATTGCGCGCGCTTCACGCCGGATGGGCAATTCGTGTTTGTCGCCGACCTCGGTATCGACCGCGTCGTGGTCTATCGCTTCGACGGCAGGACGCTGACCCGGCAGGCGGAGGCGGCCCTGCCGCCCGGCTCCGGGCCGCGGCATTTCGTGTTCCCGCCAAGCGGGGCCGGCCTCTATGTCATCAACGAGCTCAGCAACACCGTCGTGAGCCTCGGCAGTCGCTTCGAGCTCAAGGGCGAGGCCTCGCTGGTGCCGCCGGGTTTTGCCGGCACGGCCTATGCCTCGGCCCTGGCGGTGTCACCCGACGGCAAGCATCTGTTTGCCGCTGTGCGCGTGACGAACGAGATCGTGCGGCTCGATTTCGACGCGGATGGCGTCGCACGGGCCGCGGCAACGATGCCGTGCGGTGGCGATACGCCGCGCGACTTCGCGTTCGATCCGTCGGGCCGGGTGCTCGCGGTGGCGAACCAGGCCAGCGACGTTGTAACACTGTTCCGGTATGCAGATGGCGGGCTCACGGCGCTGGGCGAAATTGCGACGGGGACACCGACGGCGATTGCGTTCCATCCGGTGGTAGGTTGACCGAGGCAAGCCTCCCCCTGGTGAGGGAGGATAGCGAAGCTAGCGCGTCAGCGCGGAGCGAAGCTTGGTGAGGGATGTTTGCTCTCGGCGTGCACCACTCCATCACTGTTGCGACAATATCACACTGCCCACACTCGCAGCTTGCTTTGCATTCAAACCATCCCTAACTGACGCTGGCGCACACGCTGCAGGTCGGGCCGCATGAAATCCAGCAATCTGTTTTCAATCCTCAGGCCTTACGCCGGCTGGATCGTCCTGCTGGTGGCGCTGACCATCGCGGCCAACGCGCTCAACCTCGTGGGCCCGCAATTCATCGCCTACGCCATCGACCACTACAACGCGCCCGGTTTCAGTGTGCTGGGGCTGGTGGTGCAGTTCGCGGCGCTGGCCGCCGGTATTTTCGTGCTGACCTATGGGCAGTCGATCATCCAGACGCTGGCCTCCGAGATGGTGGCGCGCGACATGCGCCAGCGGCTCGTCGGTCGTATCGCGCAGCAGGACTTTGCCTATGTGCAGACGGTCGGGCCGGCGCGGCTCTTGACCAACCTCACCTCCGACGTCGATGCGATCAAGAATTTCGTGTCGCAGGCGATCGCCTCGATCGTCTCGTCGCTGTTCCTGATCGTGGGCGCCAGCGTGCTGCTGCTGCTGCTCGACTGGCAACTGGCGCTGGCGGTGCTGGCGGTGGTGCCGATCATCGCCACGACCTTCTATTTCGTGCTGACGCGGGTGCGGAAGTTGTTCCGCAAATCGCAGGGCGCGATCGACTGGCTCAACAAGGTGATCAACGAGTCGATCCTGGGCTCGTCGCTCATCCGCCTCGTCAACTCGCAGGCGTCGGAATACCAGAAATTCCTCGCCGCCAACGGCGAGGCGCTCGGCATCGGCATGAGCATATTGCGCCTCTTCTCAGGCCTCATCCCGGTGATCATCTTCGTCACCAACCTCGCGACGCTGACGATCTTGTGCTTCGGCGGACATCTGGTGATCAGCGGTGCGATGACGCTCGGCCAGTTCACGGCGTTCAACTCGTATCTGGGCATCCTGATCTTCCCGATCATGATCATCGGCTTCATGAGCAACGTCGTGGCGCAGGCGCAGGCCTCGTACGACCGCATCGCGCAGGTGCTCGATGCGCCGGAGCCCAAAGCCGGCGGTACGGTGACCGCGGAGATCCGCGGCGATGTCGAGGTCAGCCATCTCGAGATCAAATACGGCCAGCGCGATGCGCTCGCCGACGTCAGCTTCTCGGCCAAGGCCGGTACACGGACCGCGGTGATCGGGCCGACCGCCGCCGGCAAGACGCAGCTGCTCTATGCCATGGCGGGGCTGATCGAACCCAAGGCGGGCAGCGTCAGCTATGACGGGCTGCCGCTCGAGGCCTACGACAAGCAGGCGCTGCACCGGCAGGTGGCGCTGGTGTTCCAGGACAGCGTCACCTTCAACCTGACGGTGCGCGAGAATATCGCGTTCTCCAATGTCGTCACCGACGAGAGCTTGAAAAAGGCGATCGACACGGCCGAGCTCGGCGATTTCATCGCCACCCTGCCGCAGCACCTCGACACGGTGATCTCGGAGCGCGGCACGTCGCTGTCGGGCGGGCAGAAGCAGCGCATCATGCTGGCGCGCGCGCTGGCACTGGAGCCGAAGGTACTGCTGCTCGACGATTTCACGGCGCGCGTGGACCAGCGCACCGAACGCAAGATCCTTGCCAATGTGCGGCAGAACTATCCGGGCATCACGCTGGTGTCGGTGACGCAGAAGATCGCGCCGGTGGAGGATTACGACCAGATCATCCTGCTCATGGAGGGCAAGGTGCTGGCCAGCGGTACGCACCAGGAGCTGATGCACGCCTCGCCCGAATACGTCCAGATCTACAACTCGCAGCAGAGCACCGAGGACTATGAGCTACAGGCTTAACACCTCCACCGCCAGCGAGAGCAAAGAGTCGATTTGGACGGCGCTGGCGCGCCTCGTGCCGCTGATGCAGGGCGAGGGGCGCAACATCGCCATTGCAGCGGGTGCGATCCTCGTATCGTCGGCGACGGCGCTGATCTCGCCGATCATCATCGCCCACACCGTCGATACCTACATAGCCAAGGGCGACTACAACGGCGTGCTGCTGTGGAGCGGCATTCTGCTGCTGGTATTCGTGGTCGGTCTCGTCGCCTCGTACACGCAGACCCGTACCATGGGCGGCGTCGGGCGGCGCGTGCTGTTCAACCTCCGCAATGCGCTGTTCAACAAGCTGCAGGAGCTGCCGGTCGCCTTCTTCAACCAGAACCGCGCCGGCGATTTGATCTCGCGCATCAACAACGACACCGACAAGCTCAACCAGTTCTTCGCCCAGGCGCTGATGCAGTTTTTGAGCAATGCGGTGCTGATCACCGGCGCTGGCATATTGCTGCTGGTGCTCGACATAAGGCTGGGCGGCGCCGCGCTGCTGCCGGCGGTCGCGGTGCTGGCCGTGACGCAGCTGATCGGCGGCTGGGTCAAGCGGGCGAGCTTCAAGAGCCTGCAGACGCTGGGCGGGCTCAGCGGCGAAATCCAGGAGAGCCTCGCTAATTTCAAGGTGATCGTCGCCTTCAACCGGCTCGACTATTTCCGACAGAAATTCGCCGAGGCCAACACCGCCAACTACGACGCTTCGATCCGCGCCGGCATCGCCAGCAACGTGTTCATCCCGACCTATGGGCTGGCGTCCAACCTCGGCCAGCTGGTGGTGCTGGCGTTCGGCGTCTATCTGATCTCGATCGGCCAGCTGACCACCGGCCTGCTGATCGGCTTCCTGCTCTACGTCAACAATTTCTATAGCCCGCTGCGCCAGCTCGCCGCCATCTGGTCGTCGCTGCAGCTGGCGCTGGCCGGGCTCGACCGCATCTCGGAGGTGCTGGCGCTCAAATCCGACATGGACATCGTGCCGGCACCGCAGACGGAGTCGAACGCGGTCATCGCCTTCGACAATGTCTCCTTCCGTTATCCCGAAGGGAGCGACGTGCTGCGCTCGGTCAGCCTCACCCTCGAGCGCGGCAAGACCTATGCGCTGGTCGGCCCAACCGGCGGCGGCAAGACCACCACGGCCTCGCTGATGGCGCGGCTCTACGATCCGACTTCGGGCACCGTGCTGCTCCACGGCAAGGATATCCGCGCCTACACGCCCGAGGAGCGGGCGGAAAAGATCGGCTTCATCCTGCAGGAGCCGTTCCTGTTCACCGGCACGGTCCGCGACAACATCCTCTATGGCAACCAGCAGCTCGCCGGCATCACCGACGAAGCGCTGCGCCAGCGGCTCGAGCAGGCCGGGCTCGCCGCCCTGCTGGCGCGCTTCGAGGATGGCCTCGAGACCAAGGTGTCGTCAGCCGGGGACGCCATGAGCCTGGGACAGAAGCAGCTCATCGCCTTCATCCGCGCCACGCTGCGCAATCCGGACCTGCTGATCCTCGACGAGGCGACCGCCAATATCGACACCGTCACCGAGCAGTTGCTCGACGACATCCTCGAGCATCTGCCGGTGACCACGACGCGGGTCATCATCGCGCACCGGCTCAACACCATCTCGAGCGCCGACGCCATCTACTTCGTCAATGGCGGCGCGGTGACGCTTGCCGGCTCGATGGAGCGCGCCGTCGATATGCTGCTGCACGGGACCATGCAGAGCTGAGCTCAGATGACGTGGAAGTCGCTGGAGCTGATCGTCGGATGGTCGGTCAGCACGGCGAACAGCACGCCCTTGACGCCGTGCGACTTGCTGCCGTCGGCATCGTAGAACAGCTTTCCGGTATCCTGCTCGTAGATGATCCGGTCGCCGGTGTGCGAGGCGACACCGGTGGTGTTGGCGCGGAACATCGAGGTCTTCCACGAGCTGCCCAGCGCCTTGAAGATCGCATTGTCGAGATCGATGGTGTCGTCGTGCGAGTTGAAATTGTCGATGGTATCGACATTGGTGCTGCCGAGCTTGGCGTTGAACACGAAACGGTCGGCGCCGTCGCCGCCATCGAGTGTGTCGCTGCCGGTGCCGCCGGCCAGCGTATCGTTGCCGCCCATGCCCCACAGATGGTCGCTGCCGGACCCGCCGGCGAGCGAGTTCTTGCCGGCGTCGCCGATGAAGCTGTCGGCGCCTGAGCCACCGAGCAGGTTCTCGATGTTCTTGATGACGTCCTCGGCGACGATGCCGACGGTCACGGTGGCCTCGGTGGCGCCGTTGAGCGTCACTGACACGGCAGCGCTCTTGTCGGAATAGTCGGCCGTATCGGTGCCGCCGGCGCCATCCAGGTGATCGGCGCCGCCGCCGCCCTTGAGGACGTTGGTGCCGCTGTTGCCGACGAGGATGTTGGCGCTCGAATTGCCGGTGGCGTTGATCTTGCCGCTACCGGTCAGCGTCAGGTTCTCGATCGTGCCCAGCGCGTGCTTGGTGTCGGCCAGGCTGAAGGTGACCGAGGATCTCACCGTATCGATGCCACCCGCCGACGATTTTTCGTCGACGATGTCGCTCTTGTTGTCGACGATATAGATGTCGTCGCCGGTGCCGCCATACATGTGGTCGGCGCCAGTGCCCCCGTTGATCGAGTCGTTGCCGCCCAGGCCCCAGAGCGTATCGTTGCCGCCGCCGCCCGAGATCGTGTCCTCCTCCGCCGTGGGGAGGTGGCCGCCGACCTTGTGGCTGGCATCGAGCCGGTCGGCCTTGCTGGTGCCGGTGATCTTGAGGCCAGCGCGGTTGCCGATGACGATGGTGAAATCCTGCGTGCTGAAGCTGGTATCGGGCGAGGTGGCCCGCACCGTGATGGTAAAGGAGCTGCCGTCCGCCTCGCGGTCGATCGCCTTGGTCGTGTGGACGACACCCGTCGCGGAATCGACGCTGAACCGGCCGCCTCCATTGCTGTCGAGGCTGTAGACGACAGGATGGTCGGTGCTGTCCGGATCGGTCGCCGACGCGGTGACGCCGACGGTCGCGCCGGCCGTCGCGTTCTCCAGCACCGTGTCGGTCGCGCCGTTGGCATCGGCGATGGCGCCGATGGGTTCGTTGACGTCGGTGACGGCGATAGTGAAGCTCTTGTCGTAACCGAGGCCATGCGCATCGGCGACGTGCACGGTCACATCGAAGGACGTACCGGCTTCGTAGTCGAGCAGCGCGCTGTCGGCGACCACGAGGTCGGCGCCCGAGATGGCAAAGCGGCCATCGGCGTCGTCGGTCAGCGTGTACGTCATCAGGTCGAGCGGGCCGTTCGGATCGGTGGCGCTGAGCGCACCGACGACCGTGCCGTTGACAGCGTTTTCGGCAATGCTCGTGGTAGCCAGCGCGATGTCCGTCGGCGCGCCTTCGATCAGCTGGTCGACACTGCCGCTGCCATTGGCGAACCTGAAGCTCTCGGCGTTGTCGATGACGTCGATGCCGTCATTGGTGCCGTCGCGGTTGTCGGTCACCGTCACCCGTTGGTTCGGGGTGTCGATGACGAAGCTGTAGTCGCTCCAGTTGCCGCTGAAGACAACCGTGTCGAGGCCGTCGCCCGCATCGATCGTGTCGTTGCCGGCGCCGCCGGTGATGCTGTCGTCACCGTTGCCGGCCGTGAGGCTGTCAGCTCCATCGCCGCCGGCTAGCGTGTCGCTGCCCGCACCCCCGACGAGATTGTCGTCGCCGAACCCGCCGCTCAGGTCGAAATGTTCGACACCGGTCCAGGCCAGCGTGCTCTGGCCGTAGCCGTCGACGGAGGTTGAGAACAGCTGCTGCGCGCCGTCATAGGCGACGCGATGCTGGGCGCCGCTCCAGTCCATCACCAGCGTGTCGTCGCCGTCGCCGCCGTTGAAGGTGTGACTGCCGACAGCGTTGACGTTGATGATGAAGGTGTCGTCGCCGGCGCCAGCATCGAAGGAGTCGCCGCCCTGGATCCAGGTCGCGTTGAGGACGGTGGATTCGGTCAAGCTGGCGTCGAGCGTATCGTTGCCCGAGCCGGTGGTGACGTGGACCGTCTCGATCCCGCTCCACTTTGTCTCGATGTCGCTGCCGGCATTCGACGTTTGCTCGGCGAGCTGCGAGGCACTGAGCGACAGCGAGAAGCTGTGCGTGGCGTCGGAGGCGATCGTGGCGATCACATAATCGATGCCATCGCCACCGTCATAGATGCCCTTGCCGGCGCCGCCCGTCAGCCGGTCATTGCCGGCGCCGCCGACCAGCGTATCGGCATTTCCCCCGCCGACGAGATTGTCGTCGCCGAGCCCGCCGCTGAGGTCGAAATGCTCAACATCGGTCCAGGCCAGCGTGCTCTGGCCGTAGCCATCGACGGAGGTCGAGAACAGCTGCTGGGCGCTGTCATAGTCAATGCGATGCTGGGCGCCGCTCCAGTCCATCACCAGAGTGTCGTCGCCGTCGCCGCCGGCGAAGGTATGACTGCCGACAGCGTTGACGTTGACGATGAAGGTGTCGTCGCCGGCACCGGCATCGAAGGAGTCGCCGCCCTGGATCCAGGTCGCGTTGAGGACGGTAGATTCCGCCAGGCTCGCGTCGAGCGTATCGTCGCCCGCACCCGTGGTGAGATGCACTGTCTCGATGCCGCTCCACCTGGTCTCGATGGAGGTGCTCTCGTTGGAGATTTGCTCGGCAGTCTGGGAGGCGCTGAGCGACAGTGAGAAATCACGCGTGGCGTCGGAGGCGACCGTGGCGATGACGTAGTCGATGCCGGCGCCGCCGTCGTAGATGCCCTTGCCGTCACCACCAGTGAGCCGGTCATTGCCGTCGCCGCCGACCAGCGTGTCGCCGCTGTCGCCGCCGACGAGATCGTCGTCGCCGAGTCCACCGCTCAGGTCGAAGTGTTCGACATCGGTCCAGGCCAGCGTGCTTTGGCCGTAGCCGTCGACAGAGGTCGCGAAGAGCTGCTGCGCGCTGTCATAGGTGACACGATGCTGGGCGCCGCTCCAATCCATCACCAGCGTGTCGTCGCCATCGCCAGCGGCGAAGGTGTGGCTCCCAACGGCGTTGACGTTGATGATGAAGGTGTCGTCACCGGCGCCAGCATCGAAGGAGTCGCCGCCCTGGATCCAGGTCGCGTTGAGAACGGTGGACTCCGCCAGGCTTGCGTCGAGCGTATCGTTGCCGGCACCGGTAGTGAGATGCACCGTCTCGATGCCGTGCCATCTGGTCTCGATATCACTGCCGGCATTCGAGATCTGCTCGGCGGTCTGGGAGGCACTGAGCGACAGCGAGAAGTCGTGCGTAGCATCGGAGGCGACCGTGGCGATCACATAGTCGATGCCATCGCCGCCATCGTAGATGCCCCTGCCGGCACCGCCGGTGAGTCGGTCGTTGCCATCGCCGCCGAGCAGCGTGTCGCTGCTGGCACCACCGACCAGATCGTCATCGCCGAGCCCGCCGCTCAGGTCGAAGTGCTCGACGTTGGTCCACGACAAATTGGTCTGACCGAAACCATCGACGGAGGTCGAGAAGGTCTGCTGGGCGCCGTCATAGGTGATGCGGTGCAGAGCGCCGCTCCAATCCATCACCAGCGTGTCATCGTCGGCCCCACCATCAAAAGTGTGGATGGAGCCGTTGGTGTCGAGACCGAAGACGCCGGTGTCGCCGCCTTTGTCGCCGTAGAGCGCGTCGGTGCCGCCGAGCGAAATCAGCGTATCGTTGCCGTCGCCGCCGTGGATGATGTTATCGCGCGTGTTGCCGGTGATCCGGTTGTCGAGCGCGTTGCCGGTCAGGTCGATACGCCAGGTGCTATCGGTGACGTCGAGGTTTTCGACGTTCTGGCCCCAATCGGTGTCGAGCGAATAGCTGGCGATCGGATTGCCATCCTGTTGGGAGGCCTGCACCAACGTGCCGGTTGCGAGCTTGATGGTGTCAGTGCCCTCGCCGGTGAGCTCCTTGATGACGTCGTTCATGTCGTCGACGTAGTAGGTATCGTCGCCGTCGCCGCCGATCATCGAGTCGGCGCCGGTGCCGCCATCGATAGTGTCGGCGTGCGCGGTGGCGGTGATAGTGTTACCGAGCTCGTTGCCGGTCGCGTGATCGGCGGTGCCGGTGATGGTGAGGTTCTCGACGCCGGTCCGGCCGGCCAGCGAATAGTTGAGGCCGGTGATGACGAGGTCGGTGCCGGCGCCATCGTCGGAGACTTCATCGACCGTGTCGCCCTGCGAGTCGACGTAGTAGGTGTCGTCGCCGGCGCCGCCGACCAGCGAGTCGTCGCCGGCGCCGCCGTCGAGCGTGTCGGTGCCGGCGCCGCCATCCAGCGTATCGGCGCCGCCGAGACCCGAGAGCGAGTCGTCGCCCGCGATGCCGCGCAGGTGATCGGCCGCCGCGGCACCGGTCAGCGTGTCGGCATAGGTCGAGCCCTCGTAAATCTCGATCGAGATGTAGCTGTCGCCCTGTGCGTCGCCGCCAAGCTGGCTTGCGAGGGTAAGATCGATCGACACGCCCGCGGCCGAATGGCGATAGGTCGCCGTGTCGGTCCCGGTCCCGCCGCTGAGGAGGTCGGCGCCGCCGCCACCCTCGAGGATGTTGTCGCCAGCATTGCCCAGCAGCGTCTGGGCGAACTCGTTGCCCTGCAGCTCGAGCGAGCTGGTGCCGCTGGCGTCGCTGGTCTCGAGTTCTTCGACCGACACACCGGTCGCGAGCACATAATTGACCGAGGCCAGCACGGCGTCGGCGCCCTGCCCGTCGGTCTCGACGATAACGTCGCCGGCATCATCGACGATGTAGGTGTCGTCACCGGCCCCGCCGGTCAGCGTGTCGACGCCGGCGCCACCATCCAGCGTGTCGGCGCCGAGGCCGCCATCGAGGCTGTCGCCGTCGGCGCCGCCGTCGAGGCTGTCGTCGCCGTCATTACCCACCAGGTGATCGGCACCGGCGAGACCCGAGAGCGTATCGGCGAATGCCGTTCCAGTGATGGTGTTGGCGATGGCGTTGCCGGTGCCGCTGCGGGCCGCGCCGGTCAGCGTCAGATCCTCGATATCGCTCAGATCGATGCCGTCGCCGGTGTGGCTCAGCGAATAATCGATCGAGGCGATGACGAGATCGTGGCCGCCATCGACATCGGTGCCGATCTCGTAGAGCCGGTTCTCGCTGACCTCGTCGCCGAGGCTGTCGACGTAATAGGTGTCGTCGCCGAGCCCGCCCACCATGGTGTCGTTGCCAGCGCCGCCATCGAGCGTATCGTTGCCGTCATTGCCGAACAGCACATCCTTGCCGGCGCCGCCGACCAGGCTGTCGGCGCCCTGGTTGCCCACGAAGGCATCGTCGCTGCCGGCCCCCAGCAACACGTCGTCGTGATTGCTGCCCTCGACGATCTCGATCGACTCGTAGGTATCACCTTCGGCATCGCCGCCATGCGCGGTGTGCCCGGCCAGGTCGATCGTCACGCCCTCGGCGGAATTGAAATAGCTGGCGCTGTCGCGGCCATCGCCGCCCTTGAGCACGTCGGCCCCGGCGCCGCCCACGAGGATGTCATCGTCGTCGCCGCCATCGAGGGTATCGGCGCCCGCGCCGCCGTCGAGATAGTCCTTGCCGGCATCACCCGACAGGGTGTCGGCGCCCGAGCCGCCCTGCAGCAGGTCGTCGCCGTCGTCGCCAGTGAGATTGGCGGCGACGGTGATGCTGTCGTCGAGGATGAGCTCGTCATTGCCGATGCCGCCCGAGCCGTCGATCTCGGTGACGCCCGAGAAGCCCTGCTGTTCGCCGAAGGCCGAGATCACCAGCCGGCCGTCGCCGGAGATCGACAGGTTGAAGGTGTCGTCGCCATCGCCGGTGTCGTGCAAATGTTCGGCGTGACGCGGGCCGACATTGAGCTCGAGCGTGCCATCGGTCTGGGTGCCAAGACCGGGCAGCACGTCATCGTCCGCCAGCGTGAAGGTGCCGAGCGTGATGCGCGGCGAGTTGACCCGCCACACCTCGACATTGAGCAGTTGCGCGTAGGCGGTCAGGCCGGCCGTGATGTTGCCGGTGATGGTGAAGATCGAGAACGGGTTCGAGGTGAGCGCCGAGATCATGTCGTCGAGATAGACGCGGCCCGGATGACCCTGCGCCAGGTCGGACGGATCGCGCAGCTCGTCGTTGAGATCGAAGTTGACCTGGCCGCCGATCAGGCCGCCGCCGCCGACCTCGAACAGGCCGGCATCGAGCGCGGCAACCAGTTGCAGGGCGGCATCGACGGTCACCTCAGGGCGCTCGTTGCCATCGGCGTCGAGGTCTTCGAGATAGAGCCCGTCCCGGATCAGGCTCGGATCGGTGAAGCCGCCGGCGGCATACTCCTCGATGCCGTGGCTGTCGAAACCGGCCGCGAGGTGCATCAGCACGCTCAGCGAGCCGAGCAGCTTCACATCGACCACGCCGGCGAACACCGGGATGGAGGCCAGCTCGACATTGGAGAAGCCGACCGCGGCGGTATCGATGCCGAATTTGATGAGATCGACGGTGTTGCCCTGCAGGATGCTGACGAGCGCCGAGGGGTTCGACAGGATGGGGATGCTGAAATTGGGGTTGTCGAGCAGCGAGGTGAACAGCGCCTGGTCGCGCTCGTTGAGGTCGGGATCGTCGGTGCTCCAGGTGCCGCCTTCGAGCATGGTGAGGGCGGCGGAAATGTCCTGAGCGCCCTGGCTGAGCTCAGGCGTGACCTGCGACAGCGGCTTGTGGGCGAGGTCGGCGCCGTTGAAGCTGAAATTGCCCAGGGTGAAATCGGACGGCGCGACACTGACATTCTCGACCAGCGAAGCCACCTGGCTCAGCACCTTCACCATCGAGATGGCGGCCAGCAGGTTGTTCGACAGTTCCGGGTGGACGTCGTAGATCAGGTCGATCAGCGTGATCTTGCCGTCGGGGGCGCGATAGCCCTCGGGCTGCGGGTTGAAGAACCGCACCGTGTCGAGCAGCGTCTCGGCGCCAGGCAGCAGCTTGAGCGGCGCCAGGTCGGTCGTTATCAAATCGACGAATGAGGCGATGGGCGTGAGCACCGGCAGGATCGCATCGACCGCCGACTTGATCAGCCCATAGAGCTTGCCGGGATCGACGCCGACATTGTCGATCTCGACCTTGGCAGGGTTGCCGTTGAGGTCGGCGATATCGCCATCGGTGATGTCGGTCTGCGGGATGGTCCAGTCGAACACCACGTCGCCGTGGATCGAGGGCATGGCGTCGCCCTGGTTCGACGATTGATCGGCAACGAAATGCACATCGACATGCGTGTTCGCCGAGACCGTGGCGTTGACGAAGTCGAGCGGGTTGCCGCTATCGACCAGCTCGCTGAGGGTGAGCTTGCCGTCATTGTTGGTGTCGTGCAGGTCGACGTTGAACGTCGCCCCCAGCGTGGTGGGCGAGGCATCGTTGTCCGACAGCTGCAGGCGGAAGCCGCCCATCTGGGCGAGGCCGTCGAAGCTGGGTGCCGAGGCGCTGAGGTTGACCGTTACGGCGTGCTGGGCGCTGTCATCGACGAAGAAGCCATCGCTCAGACTGGCCTCGACGCCCAGGTGCACGGTGTAGTTCAGCGCTTCCTTGATCGTGCCGTGACCATTGACGATGAGCCCCAGATTGGCACTGCCCATGTTCTGGCCGAGGTGCTGATCGTAGGATTGATACTGGAACGGCGTATTGCCGATGGTATCGATGTTGAGCGACAGGCCGTCCCCATTGGCGGTGGGGGTCAGCGTCACCGCCACGCCATAAGTCTGGAGCGCCGTGTTGAGCACGCTGGCGACCTGGTCGGCGTCGCTGTCGGCGGTCTGGGTGAAAGCGATCAGCGCGCTGTCGACCTGCGCTTTCAACGATTCGAGGTAGTTGAGCTGGGCCTGCCCGTCGGCCGCCTGCGTCGCCATGGCGTTGCCGATGATCGGCAGAGCCTGGTCGAAGGCTTCGCTTTCGAGGTTTTGCTGCAAAGCGTGCAGGAAAGTGTCGAGGCCCGATTTGAGCGTGTTGACCAGGCCGGCCGTGATCTGAACCATCGAGTTCCCCCCTCGACAAAACCAGTACAGCGAGATAATTGCTCACTGAGCATTATGTCAACTCGCTGAGCAATCAAATCGTTTGACGCCTAACTCAGGCCAATCCTTTGGTTCCTAACGAAACCCAGCCGGCTGTGGGCGAAGCGACGGGTGCGCTGTCGCAATCGCGCCCCGCTCTGCTAGGATCGCGTCCGCCGATTGCTTCGGCCGGGGCGGAAGACCTTGCCGCCAATGCCTGGAGCAGCGGCTTTGCGGCGCAGGATGCGTCACCTGCTCTGGGGTTTGCCTTGGCCAAGATTTCGGCGCCCGCACTGGCGGAGTTGCTGGAGCTGACCGCACGGATGCTCCACTCGCGCGGTTATGCCCAGGACCTGTTCCCCGCCCAGTGGGTGGCGTTGCGCTATTTCGCCCGCACGCCGGCCGAGCGCCGCACGGCGAGCGAGCTGGCGCGCTTCCAGGGCCTCGCCAACGGCCCGGTGAGCCGCACCGTCCGGACGCTGGTACAGAAAGGGCTGCTGGCCAAGGCGGCCGAGCAGCCCAAGGGACGTGCCGAGGTGCTGGAGCTGACCGCCGCCGGCCAGAAACTGATGGAAACCGATCCCACCATCATGCTGGAAAAGGCCATCGGCAAGCTCGGGCCGGCCGACCAGGAGGCACTCGCCCGCTCGCTGGAGACGATCCTCAGGCGGCTGTCAGCCGATCGCTAGGGCGGCCTTCACCGCCGCCGCCAGCTCGCGCACGTCGAACGGCTTCACGAATACCCGGCGAGCGCCCCAGACCTCGGCGAGGGCGGCCGCCGACGCGATCGACAGGCCCGGACCGCCACCGGTGATCACGAAGACCGGCAGGCCGGCGTCGATCTCGTGGATGGCCCGCACCACCTCGATGCCGTCGGCGCCCGGCATCCACACATCGGTGACGATGGCCGCGTAGCGACCCGCCTTGAGCCGGGCGATGGCGTCGGTGCCGTCGGCGGCTTCGTCCACCGCGAAGCCCTGGTCGGTCAGCTCCAGCCTGAGCGTCAGCCGGTTGGCGGCGCTGTCGTCGGCGACGAGGATGCGGGCAGGCTCGGCCGTCATGTCGAGGCTCCAGATTCAGCCGGCGACGCGGGCGGCGGCAGTGTGATCGTTATCAGTGTGCCACGACCGGGCGCCGATGCAATATCGATGTCGCCGCCCCATTTGCGCACGAGCCCGGCGACGGCCGACAGGCCCAGGCCCATGCCGCCCTTGCGGCCGCTGACGAAGGGTTCGGTGGCGCGCTGGCGGATATCCTCGGGCATGCCGGGCCCATCGTCGGCAAAGCTCAGCCGGGTACGGCCGCCCTCGGTGGCCAGCGTCACGGTGATGGTGCCGCGCCCCTCCATCGCCCGGATCGCATTGCTGGCGAGGTTGGATACGACCTGCAGCACCTCGCCGGTGGCGACGATTTGCGGCGCGAGCAGATCGATGCGCTCGACCAGCCGCACGGTCGAGGGGATCGTCGGGGCGACGGCGACCAGCGCATCGGCCAGAGCCGGGCCGATCGGCCGCGTGCCGCCCGTCTCGTTGGCCGGATTGAAGGCGTTGAGCACGCCGGCGACGATCTCGCCGGCGTGCTGGCCGGAGCTCACCACGATGTCGAGCAGCCGCCGCTGCTCGGGGTCGTCCTGCCGATCGCGCACGCGGCGCGCCAGGTTGACGATGGGATGCAGCAGGTTGTTCACCTCGTGCGCCACGCCGCCGGCCAATTGGCCGAGCGCCGCCAGCGTCGACTCGCGCGCCTCGCGGTTGCGCCGCTCGACGCGTTCGGTAACGTCGGCAATGGTGCCGCGCAGTCCGTCGGGACCACCGCCGATCGGGCGGTAGGGTGCAAGGCTCAGCGACAGCCACCGGACCGGCGTTCCACTCGCCTGCAGCTCGATGTCGCGCAGCAGGCCGGGCCGCGCTACGGCCTGCGCGAGTCGTGCCAGCGCTTCGTCCTGGCCGGGACCGGCGACGTGACGCAAAGCCGGCGACAGCGCCGCACCCTCGATCAGCCCCAGCTCGCGCACGAGGCGCCCGGCGGCGCTGAGGATCGTGCCGCGTTGGTCAGTTTCGAAATAGGAGTCCGAGGCGATCTCCGCATAGCCGCGGAAGCGCTGCTCGTTGAGGATGGCGGTGCGGCGCAGCGCTTCCTGCCGGCGCTGCAGGTCGAACACCGCGAACAGCCCCAGCAGCATCATGGTGACGACGACGTCGACATAGGAATCGAGGGCGCGCAGGAAGGCCGGGTCCTCCGGCGTCAGGTAGGAATAGACGCGCAGCAGCCCGCCGATGGCGCCGGGCAGGATACCGAGCAGAAACAGCCAGGCATTGGGCACGCGCTTGACCAGCGCGAACCAGAACAGCGATCCAAGCCCGGCGAAAGTCACCACCAGCACGACCGGGAAGAAGTCGATGAAGAAGGGCAGCGGCACGCCAACCGCCAGCGCCAGCGCGATCACCCCCTGCCAGGGCGCCAGCACCGCCAGCGCCACGAGGAAATTGCCCAGCCGCGGCGAGATGCGCGGCAGTTCGACATAGGAGGCGATGGTGAGGACGATGAAGCTCAGCAGCAGCGGCTCGGTACCGTAGAGCAGGCCGTCGGCGAGATGCGGGTAGTCGAACAGCAGGACGCCGCGCAGATAGCCCTTGGAGCCGAAATCGAAGAGCGCCGTCCAGGTCAGCAGCCCGGCCGCCGCAAACAGCGTGAAGGCCCGCAGCCGGATGGCCATGATGAGCAGGAACACCGCCACGGCGAACAGCCCGCCATCGAGCAGACTGGTGGTCACCGCCGTGCCCAGCTCCTCCGCATCGGTCGCCCGGTCGGTCTCGACATAGGCGTCGGCGCGCAGGGCCGCGAGGTTGGTGAGGCCGACGAGGATGGTCCTGCCCTCGAGCTCGGCGCGCTGGAAGCGGAACACCGGCACGCGCCCGCCGAGCCCCGCCATGTGCAGCGCATCATCACGGGCCCAGTCGAATTCGCGGAAGCTCTGGCCATCGGTGACGATCAGCCGGGCGTTGACGACGCGCGTATCGTCGAGCCGCACGTTCCAGTTCGTCTCGGTCGTATCGAGGGCGGGCACGTCGAAGGCGAACCACAGCATGCCGTGCTGGTAGAATTTGAAGCCTGCATTGGGCATGGTGCCGCCGGCCTGCGCCATGCGGGCCCGCAGCGTCGCATAGGTCGCCGCGTCGATCGGGCCGATATCGCCGTAATCGACGACGTAGTCGACCGTCTCGCCGATATGGACCGACTCGACGGGCGCCGGCGACCGCGGCAATTGCAGGTCGAGCCGCAGGGTCATCAGCAGCAGCACGGCGAGGCAGGCGGCGGCCAGTGCTGCCACCCCGATCGCCCATCCCCAGCGGATCACGCCCCTGCCCCCATGCAGCGAGAGCACCCGAGTTTTGCTCAGTGGTCAAGTTGTGGGCGGGCGATGGACCTAATGCCTGCCGAAATGTCGGCGCCGGACGGCGCGGATGGCCAGCCATACCAGCAGCAGCGCCACCGGCGCCGCCACGGACAACGCCACCGCCTTGTCGATCGCCAGCCATTCGAGCGGGCCGGCAAAGGCGTAGCCCAGGATGCCGAGCAGGTAGTAGGTGATGGCGATGACCGACAGGCCCTCGACCGTCGCCTGCAGGCGGAACTGGCTCTGCGCCGTGCTGGCGATGGTTTCGAGCACCGCCTTGTTCTGGATCTGCACGTCGAGCGAGATGCGGACATTGAGCAGCTCGATGGCGCGGGCGATCTTTTCGGCGAGCACGCCCAGCCGCTTTTCCATCGCGAGGCAGGTGCCGAGCGCCGGGTCAAGCCGGTTGCCGAGATAGCGCCCGATGCTCGAGCCATATTGGGTCGGCCCTTCGCGCAGGCTGGCGAGCCGTGCATGGACGATCTCGCCATAGGCCTTGGCGGCAGCGAAGCGATAGGTCAGCCGCTCCGACAGCTGGCCGGAACGGACCGAGAGGTCGTGCAGGGCATCGAGGGCGGCCTGGACGCGCTCGGTGGTGCTGGCGGCCGGCAGCGTATCGATGACCGCGGTCAGGCTCCGCTCCAGCGCATTGAGCCCGCCGGTTTCACGGCGCGCCAGCGGCAAAGCCAGCAAGGCCATGCTGCGATAGGTATCGACCTCGAGCAGCCGCCGCGCCAGCACCGAGCGGCGCAGCGGGGTCAGCGCGCCGGCCGCGAATTCGAGGCGGGTATAGCCGTCGGCGTCGGCAACGAAATCGGTGGCGACCTGGGCCGCGCCCTCCTCCAGCGTCGAGACGCACAGGCTCGAGACGTTGAACTGCGGCAGGAAGCGCTCCGGCACAGCCTCGTCGGCGATGACGTCGATGCGCGTCGCCGCGATCAGTTCCGCGCCGGCCAGCACGCCGAGCCCGATCGTTTCGGGCCAGTTCTGCGTATCGTCGATCGGCGCCCGCCAGGTGACCGTGACGAATTCGGTGTGGAACTCCCAGGTCACCGCATAGGGACCGGCAACGAAGCCGATCTGCCGCACATCGGGCGCCGGAGCGGGGACCCCCGCCTCCCGCGCGAAGAGTGCGAAGCGGGCGAACAGTGCCGCCATGTCGCTAGGCACCACGAAGACCAGGCGGCGGATGCGCGTCACCGGCGCGATGAGATCGAGCGGCCGGGCATGGACCTCGGCCATGATCGCGGCCCGATCGGGATGATCTCGAAAAGTTGACGACGGCATGGGCACCTCACTTGGCCTCAGGCTAACGAGGTGTGCGCCGCGCACAAATGCGCCGTTCGTCGCGGTCCGTCCTCGGGGCAGGCTATGCTTCGTATTGGCGCGGCCGGCTTTCCTCCTCGTGCGCGCGCGCGTAAAGTCTGCAGCAGAGCTCGCCCGCCGCGGCGGCATTCCTCGCTGAAATCACGACAAGCATCGGACCTGCCATGTTGCGCCTTACCCGCACTGCCCTCACCCAGCTTCTGGCGATCCTCGCCATGCTGACCTTCTTTGCCGCCGCGCCCGCCATGGCGCAGGACGCCTCGTCCTCATCGGCCGCCGCGCCCGCCTCCGAGGCCGCAGCGCCGACCGACGAGCAGATCGCGGCCGGCCTCGATGTCTGGAAGAACCGCGGCGGCTGCTTCAACTGCCACGGCGATTTCGCCCAAGGCGGCGAAGGCGGCCACTTCCCGGCCGGCCCGAGCCTGCGTAAGTCGCAGCTCGACCTCGACACCATGAAGGGCGTCATCTCCTGCGGCCTGCCCGGCACGCCGATGCCGTACAACCTCAAGGGCGCCTACTCGGAAATCTCGTGCTACGGCAACGATCTGGGCCCGGCCCCGGCCGACGTGCACCCGGGCGCGGCGCTCTCGGAAGAAGAGATCACCAACCTGCTCGCCTACCTGCAGGCCCGCGTGGTCGGCCAGCGCCGCATCACCAAGGCGCAGTGCGTGGAATACTACGCCGACCCGAACGCCGCGCAGTGCGCCGCCTACCACTGAGATAGCGAATGTCGTTGAAACGCCGCCCCTCGCCGGGTGGCGTTTTCTTTTGTGCTATTTGGCGGTCGTGCCGTCCGGCATCAGCGAGCCGGTGAGGATGGTGTTGGTCGTCACCATGTCGCGGATATTGGCCGCCTCGAAGCGCACGTGGGTGAAGTCGGCGTTGCTGAGGTCGGCACCCAAGAGGTTGGCGGACTGCATGTCGGCGTCCTTGAACACCGACTTGGTCAGGTCGGCGCCGCGCAGCACGGCTTGGTTGAACGCGGTTTCACTGGCCTTGACCCCGGCCAGCGTCGCCTTGATCAGGCTCGCCTGGAAGAAATAGGCGCCCTCGAGCGTCGCCCCGGTCAGGTCGGCGCCATTCAGACGGGCCTGACCGAGATCGCCCTGGGTGAGATTGACGCCGGCCATTTTGGCCTGCCGCACCTCGATCGAGCCGGCCTTGATCGAGGTCATGTTGGCGCCGGTGAAATCGGTCGAACCGCCGCGGGCGCCGAACAGCATGGTGTTGGTGAGGTTGGCGCCGGTGAAATTGGTCTGCGTGATGTCGGCGAGGTTGAGGTCCGAGCGCTCGATGTCGGCGTTGGTGAAGTTGACGCCGCGCAGGATGGCGCGATGCAGGTTGGTCGCCACCAGCTTGGCGCCGCTGAGGTCGGCGCCGGTCAAATCATGGCGGCGGAGATCGGCGCCGCTGAGGTCGCAGCCCGGGCAATCCTTCACGAGCCCGGCAATGAACTGAGCCGCCATGTCGCCGGTTGCCGGTGCGGGTGGCGGCGGCGCGAGCGGGGTGTGCTTCTCGTCGGCCGGATAGGGCATGGCTTCGACGACGTTCAGATAGGCCGAGCTTTCGAAGGCGTTCAGCATCGGCTTGCCGGTCTCGGGATCGACTACCGCCTGCCCGGGCTTCAGGTAGAATCGCGTTTCGTTGATGGCGTGGAACGTGCCCGTCGTCAGCTCGCAATGCTGCTTGATATAGGTCCCCTCGATGGGCCCCTCGCCCTCTTCCTTGGGCAGGTCGCTGCAGGCCCAGGTGGTGCCCAGCACGTTGCGCATGGTGGCCGAGGCCAGCTTGTTGTCGTAGCGCACTTTCGGCTCGGCGGCCGGGTCGGTCCAGGCACGGTAGCCACGGATGATGCCCTGGTCATCGACGAGGAACGAGAGGATCGCCGGCTGGTCCCCGACCTTGGTCAGGAACAGGCGTATCTCCGACACAGGGTCGCGCAGCGCCTTGGCCAGATAGAGCAGTGTGTCGTCGTAGCGGAACCAGATTTCGCGCAGGCCGTCGGCTTCCGGCTTGCACTGGGCGAAATCGGCGAAACTCTTGAGCGCGGTGCTGGGCGGTCCGCCATTGGTGCCGCAGGCGGGATCGGTGAAATCCACCGTCAGCCCGGTGATCGGGGTGCCGAACGGCACGTCCCAGATTTTGGGCGGTACGGCCTGCGCCATCGCCGCAGTCGCGGCCCCAGCAAACAGTGCCGACAGGATCGCGAGGCTCAGGCGCAACTTGGTCACCTCTTTGGCGCTCTGTCCGATCGGCTCCGGGAAAGATCGCTCGGCCAACCGCAGCGCTCAGAAATAGAAAGAGCGGGGAGCCGAAGCTCCCCGCCCCAGGAGAGTAGTTTAGTCGTCGAGACCGAAGACCACGACCTGCGAGGCGTTCTGCATCGCGGCGAGCTTCGGGCTGCCCGTACCGCCACCGCCGGTGACGACGGCGACATACTGCTTGCCGTCGACCGAGTAGCTGATCGGCGGCGCGCCGATCGGGGTGCCGGTGTTGAACGACCAGACTTCCTTCATGGTCTGCCCGTCATAGGCGATCAGGCGGCCGTCGGCGGAGCCGGCGAACACGAGGTCACCGGCGGTCGAGAGCAGGCCGGAGTTGGTCGGGTAGTCAGTCTGGGTCTGGCTGAGCTTCTTGCCGGTCTGGGTATCGACGGCAATGATCAGGCCCGGCGCGTTGGGGAAGGCGTAGTCGAACTTCCAGAAGTTACCGCCGCCCCACATGCCGGGGTTGCCCTGCAGGTCGGTACGGGTGGTGTCGATGTGCTCGTCGATCGACTGGTTGAAGCAGGCGTCGATCGCCTGGACGTAAGCGATATGAGTGTCCGGGTTGTAGGTCGGCGGCCACCAGGTCGAGGTCTGCAGCGCCGGGCAGATGCCCTGCGCGGACTTGGTATCGCCAACCTTCAAGCTGGCTTCCGGCGCGTAAGACTGGGTCGGCGAGCCCGGCACGTACTCCACCGGCTTGCCGGTCTTGGGGTCGAGGCCGGCGGTCCAGTTCGGATCGCGATAGGCCGTGCCGTAGATGAAGGAGCCGTTGTTGCGGTCGAGCGTATAGAAGAAGCCGTTACGCGAGAAGTTGCCCGACACCTTGCGGGTTTCGCCATTGTAGTTGATGTCGTAGAGCATCTTGGCGTTGATGCTGTCGTAGTCCCAGGTCTCCTGCGGGATTTCCTGGAAGTACCAGTTCAGCTTGCCGGTATCGGCATTGAGCGAGACGGTCGAGTTGGCATAGAGGTCGTCGCCCGGACGGAACGCAGGGTCGGCCCAGGGCTGGGCTTCACCCGTACCGAAGATCAGCGCATTGGTATCCGGATCGTAGGACGGCGTGCTCCACACGCCGGCGCCGCCGGTCAGGTAGGCGTTGTGATCGTCCTGCCAGGTCTCGTGGCCCGGCTCGCCCGGTCCGGGGACCGTATAGAAGCGCCACTTGAGCTTGCCGTCGTCGGCGCTGAACGCCGCGATCCAGGCGCGCATGCCGGGGCCGGCCGCGCTGGTGATGATCTCGTCGTTGACCGCGAGGGTGCCGCCGGTGGCGCGCTCGGCGCCGGGCACGTTGTCGGGGCCGCGGGTGTCGACCTGCCAGACGATGTCGCCGGTCTCGTCATCCAGCTTGTACATGATCATGTCGTTGCGGGAGACGTAGTAGACGTACTTGCCCAAGAGCGCGACCGAGCCGAACTTGCTCGAGGCGCCCTGACCGCTCATGTCGGCCATCCAGACGATGCTGCCGGTCTTGAGGTCGATCTTGCTGACCTGGTCCCAGGCGTTCTGGATGTACATGAAGCCGTCCTTGACCAGCGGCGTACCGCGCTGGGCCGAGGCAACGCCGCCGACCGAGGCCGGCTGGCCGCCGCCAATGGCGGTCATGAACTTCACGTGCAGCTTGGAGATGTTGTCCTTGGTGATCTCATTGAGCGGCGAGTGCGAGTACGAGCTGTAGTTGCCGTACGACATCAGCCAGTTCTGCGGCTCGGCAGTCTGCGCCGCTTTCAGGCGATCGAACGTCACGTCCTGCGCAAGGGTCGCCGTGGCAAACGCCGCGGTGCCCAAGGTCAACGCGGCGGCCACCACGGCCGTCCGCGACAGTCTAGAGATCTTCATGAGATCCTCCACTTCCTGGCTTGCTTGTCGCGCTCTCGTGAAGGGGAGCGCCTGAGACGGATTTTTGCACCCTCGGCGCCGCAGCCCTCGGGAGAGTCGCAACTGCGGCAAGTGTGTCGCGGTGACTTCGCCCGATTGGGCCTCATGAGTGTTCAATGATGTACATTGATTTTTAGAATGAGGTTCGGGTCAGGCGCGGCGAACCTGCCCGATGGCGCCGCTCTGCGGATTGTAACCGCGCGCCGCCAGCAAGAACGCAACGATGGTGCAGCCGATCACAACCGCGAGAGACAGCCAGTTGAGCTGTCCATAGGCAGCAAAGCGGATCAGCTCGATGGCATGGGTGAACGGGTTGACCATCGAGATGTAGTAGATCGGATAGGCGCCAGCCTCGCGCAGCTTCCAGAGCGGATAAAGCGCCGACGACAGGAAGAACATCGGAAAGACGACAAAGTTCATCATGCCGGCGAAATTCTCGATCTGCGGCGTGTAGACCGAGACCAGCAATCCAATCGAGCCGAGCAGCAATCCTGCGAGCACGACAGCCGGGATGATGCTGATCCAGCTCCAGACGGGCATCTGGATGCCGAAGATGCGAGCGAGGATCAGGAAGGCATAGACTTGCAGCAAGGACAGGATGGTTGCGGCGGCAATCTTGGAAAACAGCAGGTAAGAGCGCGGCAGCGGGCTGACCAGCATCACCCGCATGACGCCGGCCTCCCTGTCGTAGACCATCGACAGCGCCGACTGCATGCACTGGAACAGCACCACGATGCCGATCAGTCCGGGGACGATATACTCCTGGTAGGGCGTGTAAGTCTGGTAGGGCGGCGAGATCGATACGCCCAGCAGGTCATGGAGCCCGGTCGCAAAGACGATCAGCCAGAGGGCCGGGCGCACCAGCGCCGAGATCAGCCGTTCGGTCTGGCGCAGGAATTTCAGCACCTCGCGGCGGGTGATCGCCAGCAGTCCGAGCCACAATGCGCCGGCGCCTACTTGCATACGTGCTCCGGCTCGTCGGTCCCCAGCGTATCGAGTTCGGTCTTTTCGTGGGTGAAGCCGGGCATCGGCGCCGTCTCGATCACGGCGTCGGCGGTGGCGAGCAGGATCGGCTGGCGCATCTGGCCATCCCAGGAGCGGAAGCTGAGTTGGATGCCCTTGGTGCCGTCGACGCTGAATTTCGGTCCCTTGAGGAAGGCGTCGATCTCGTCGGGATCGGTTTTCCGCGATTTGGCGTAGGCGGTCACCACCGATTTGGCGGCGACCCAGGCGGCCCACTGCGAATCGCCCATCTGCTGGGTGGTGCCGGTGAGCTTGTCGTAACGCGAGGTCACCTGGCTCGCCGCGTCGCGCTCCCACGACCAGTGCCATTCACCGGCGACCAGGCCGGTCGAGCCGATCACCGGCCGCGGCAGCTGCGTCGCGTAGGGCAGATAGCGGGCGAAATCGCCCTGCGTGTCGGCAATATAGACGACGTCGTAGTCCACGCCGCCGGTGACGAGCTGCGTATTGTTCTCCTCGCGGCTCTCGGAATCGGCGGCGAGGGTGACGACGCGCGTATCGACGATATTGAGCCGCAGCCGCTGCGCCGAGGCGATGAAACTGTCCGCCAGTTCCTTGTCGCGCGGCAGCTGGCCTTCGAGCACCAGCACGTTGGTCCAGTTGCGGGTGCGCAGCAGCTGCACCAGCGCATCGGCAAACTGCCGGTCGGACGCGGCGGTGCTGAGCAGATTGGGGTAGCAGCGGTCGCGCAGGTAATCCTCGTGCGCGGTGGTGTTGATCAGCGTGACCTTGAGGTCCTTGGTCGCCGCCGCCACCTGGTCGAGCACGTCGGCGGGCAGGTCGACGATGATGAAGCGATCGCCGGCGGCGTTCATCGACTTCACCTTGTCGATCAGCCCCGGCACGTCCTTGCCGGTTTCCTCGTCGAGGCTGGCGGAAAAGCCGATCGCGTCGCCCAGCGCCTTGAGGTCGGTGATGCCCATCTCGGCAGCGATCATCGGGCGCGGCAATGGCCGCAGTTGCAGGCCGGCGAACACTTCCTTGGCATCGTAGCGCGCGTCGTAGTCAAGGCTGAGATAGCCGATCTTGACCGGCGTCAGCGGCGCGGCTGCCTTGGGCGCGGGGGTCGCGGTCTGCGCCAGAACCGGAACGGCGCTGCCCATGAGCAGCGCCGCAACCAGCAGCATGGTCTTCATCTTAGTCATCGATCAGTACCGAATGCGGCGTGCGGCCGATGGGGATGGATTTGACCGGCTGCATGCTGCCCATGTCCACCACCGTGATGTCATCCGACAGGCCGTTGGCGACGATGGCCGTCTTGTCGTCGGAGGACAGGTCGATCGACCAGGCGCGCTTGCCGACCAGCACGTATTGCAGCACCTCGTGGCTCTTGGCGTCGATGATGGCGATGTGGTTGGCGCGACCCAGGCTGAGCAGGATCTTGCTGCCATCCTTGGTGATCGCCATGCCCACCGGGGTCACGTCCTCGGCCTGGAAGCCCGGCGGCACGAACACCATCGGATCTCCAACGATCTCGTTGGTGGCGCGATCGATAATGTAGATCTCGCTCGACAATTCGCACGAGACCCACAGCTCCTTGCCGTCCGGCGTGAAGATGAAGCGCCGCGGCCGGGTGCCCACCACGATGTTCTTGGTGACGGCGCCGCTGGCGACGTCGACCACATGCACCATGTCGGCCACTTCCGAGGTCACGTAGACGGTCTTGCCGTCTTCGGCGACGATGACGCCCTCGGGCTCGGCGCCGGTGGCCACCTGCAGCACCGAGACGCGCGACTCGACGTCGATCGCCTCGAGCTGCGAATACTCCTCGTCGGAAATGTACATCAGCTTCTCGTCGGGCGAGAAGGCGAACACTTCCGGGCTCGGGCCGGTCGGGATGGTGTCGACCACCTCGAGCTTGGCCATATCGATCACGTCGATCGTGTCGTCGTCGCCGCACGCCACGAAGAGCCTGGTGTGGTCCTTGGTAAAGTGCATGTCGCGCGGTCGCTTGGAGGTCTTGATCCGCTTGATGATGTTGTATTGCGGATCGAGGACGACGACCTCGTTGCCCTTTTCGGTGGACACGAAAATCTGGCCCGTGCCGGCCGCGAAGGCCGGTCGGCCGATCATGGCGGCGGCGCCGGCCAATGCGGCGCCCGCCAGCAGAGTGCGGCGTCTGATCATTTCACCACGAACTTCCCTTTGAGGCCGCGATTCTCGAAACCGGGCACGTAGATGTCGTACTCGCCGGGCCGGATCGGCACGAAGCGCACATCGAACGTACCGCCATCGTCGAACTCCACCGAATAGAGCCCGTAGGGCGTCGTCTCGAGATCGTTGACCACGACCTGGTCGATCCACGAATTGCGCCAGAGCTCTGGCGCCATCACGGCGATCTCGTCATTGCCGTCGCTGGTGATGTGCAGGATGTAGTACTTGCCGGTCTCGAGATCGAATTCGTTCTGCGAGAACTTGAGATCGTCGGTGTCGATGTTGAGCGTCAGCTCGGTGGCCTTGGCGGCAAGGTTGCCTTCTGCCATGGCCGTCGAGTGCGTCAGCAAAAGCGTCAGGCCGGCGGCCGCGGCAGCCAGAACCGATTTCCTCATCCCGTATCTCCTTGGGTTTCTTATCTGCGCATGATCGGACGGCGGCAATCGCATGCAACAGAACTCGTCCAATGTTGAACATTGCCCGGCACAATGCCTGCAGGTGTTAGCGGGTTTCGCAGAAAGCGCAGCAAATGCGCGGGAGTGAAAGCATGCGAAGCGTCGTCGCCACCCTGTTCGCGGCAGCCCTCACGGTTGCCGCCTCGATCGTCCCTGCCCTCGCCGATCCGTACAAGATTTCGATCGGCGCCATGGAGAACGGCACCCTCTACTGGGAGCTCGAGGCCATGAAGGATCTGGGCCTCGACAAGAAGCACAATGTCGAGCTCGACGTGCGCTCGGTCGCCGACGCCAAGGCCGGGCAGATCGCGTTGCAGACCGGCACGGTTGACATGATCCTGTCGGACTTCGTGTTCGTCTCGATCCAGCGCAACACCGGCAACATGATCACCTTCGTGCCGCACTCGCTGGCCGTGGGCGGGCTGATCGTCGATCCGGCGGCCGGCATCAAGACCGTCGCCGACCTCAAGGGCAAGACGCTCGCCATCTCGGGCAGCCCGGTCGACAAGAGCTGGGTGATCCTGCAGGCCTATTACAACAGCCAGACCGGCGGCAAGCTGACCGACGACGCCACCGTGCGCTTCGGCGCGCCGCCGCTCATCAACGAGTTGATCACCGGCGGACAGGCGCAGGCGAGCCTCAATCTGTGGAACTGGAACAGCAAGGCCATCCTCGCGGGCAAGACCGAGCTGATGTCGATCTGGGACATGCTGAAGGCGCTGGGCGTCTCGGAGCAGCCGCCGCTGCTGGGCTGGGCCTTCACCGACAAGACCGCGGCCGACAAGACGGACGCGCTCAACGCCTTCTTTGCCGCTTCGTTCGAGACCAAGGCGGCGCTGATGACCAACGATGCGATCTGGGACCAGATCCGCCCGATCATGAACGTCAAGGACAACGACGCGCTGTTCAAGCAGCTGCGCGACGACTATCGCGCCGGCATCGTGCAGAGCTATGATCCGGCCCACACCGAGGCGGCCGAGCAGTCGTTCGCGCTGATGGCCAAGTATGGCGGCCCCGACGTGGTCGGCGACGTCCCGACCCTGGCGGACGGCACGTTCTGGAAGGGATACAGCAAATAGACTTTTCGCCGCCGGGCCGGACATCCGTCCGCGCCCGCAACCGCCGGGACCTGACGCTCGAGCTCATCTCGCTGCCGCTCCTGCTGGTGATCTGGCAGGCCCTGGCGATGCTGTTCCCGAGCCGGCTGTTCCCCACTCCGATCGCGGTGGCGGTCGACCTGTGGGACCTGACGCTGCACGGCAAGCTGCTCGCCGACCTCGGCAAGACGCTGCTGCGGGCCGCTATCGGCTTCACCGTCGCCATGATCATCGGCACGGCCATCGGTATTGTGCTCGGCCGGGTACGCTGGGCCGACCGGCTGTTCTCGAGCTGGGTGGTGGTGGGCCTCAACCTGCCCGCCATCGTCATCGCCATCGCGCTCTATATCTGGCTGGGCCTGACCGAGACGGCGCTGCTGATCGCGGTGACGCTCAACAAGATCCCGCTGGTCATCGTCAACGTACGCGAAGGCGTGCGGTCGTTCTCGCGCGACTATGACGAGTTGGCCGTCGCCTTCCGCATGCCGTTCGGTCGCCGGCTGCGCCTCATCTTCGTGCCGCAGCTGATGCCGTTCGTGCTGGCGGCGGCGCGCACCGGCCTGTCGCTGATCTGGAAGATCGTTCTGGTGTTCGAGGTGCTGGGCAGCGACGGCGGCGTCGGCTTCCGGGTGTCGATTTTCTTCCAGCTCTTCGACATCACCGGCATCCTGGCTTACACCGTAGCCTTCATCGCGGTCGTGCTGGCCTTCGAATACCTGGTCATGCGGCCCCTCGAAAGACGAGTCCTCAGATGGCGAGCGGCCCCGGCATAAAAATCCGGCTCAAGGAAAAGCGGTTCGCCAATTCCGACGTGCCGCTGTTCAAGGGCCTCGATCTCGATATCGCGCCCGCCTCGGTCACCTCGCTGGTGGGACCGTCGGGCGTGGGCAAATCGACGCTGCTGCGCATGATCGCCGGCATCGACACAGATTTCGACGGCGAGGTCAGCGTCGGCGGCGTGCCGGCCCGCGAGGCGCCGCCACCGGGCTTCGTGCTGCAGGACGCGCGGCTGCTGCCCTGGCTCACCGCCCTCGACAACATCCGCGCCGTGGCGCCGCATATCGAGCCGGCACAGGCCCTCGCGCTGCTCGACCGGGTCGGCCTGCACGGCACCGCCAACGCTTTCCCGCACGAGCTGTCGGGCGGCATGCAGCGTCGGGTGGCGCTGGCGCGCGCCATGTCGGTCAATGCCAGCCTGCTGTTACTGGACGAACCCTTCGTCTCGCTCGACCGGCTGCTCGTGGTGGAGTTGCAGACACTGTTCCTCGAACTGGTCGAGGCGGAACGCCCGACGGTGGTGCTCGTTACCCACCTGGCCGAGGACGCGGCGCGGCTTGCCGACCGGGCGGTGGTGCTCGAGGGCCGGCCGGCGCATATTGTTTCCGACATGTCCATCGATATACCGCGCCTGCACCGCTCCGCTGCCGATCATGCCGAGCTGGGCCAGCGCATCGCCGAGAAGACCCCATGACCGACGTGCTGACCCTCAAGGACGTGCGCAAATCCTACGGCAAGGTCGAGGCAGTGCGGGGCGTCAGCCTCAGCATCGGCCCCGGCGAGGTCGTGGGGCTGCTGGGGCCCAACGGCGCCGGCAAATCGACGATGTTCCAGATGGCGGCCGGGCTGTTCTCGGCCGATGCCGGCGAGGTCAAGCTGTTCGGGCTCGACTATCGCGGCCACGCGCCGGAAATCCTGCGCCGGCTTGGAGTGGTGTTCCAGTCGCGCTCGCTCGATCTCGACATGACGGTGCATGCCAACCTCGCCTTCCACGGCAATCTGTTCGGGCTGACCGGCAAGCTGCTGCGCGAACGCATCGCCGAGACTACCTCGCTGCTCGAAATCGGCGAGCTGGTGAAGCAGCCGGTGCGCCAGCTCTCGGGCGGCAACCAGCGCCGCGTCGAAATCGCCCGCGCCATGCTCAACGCGCCCGACCTGCTGCTGATGGACGAGCCCTCGGTCGGCCTCGATCCGGCGACGCGGCGCATGCTGGTCGCCCACATGCAGGTGGTGCGCAAGGAGAAGGGCACCTCGATCCTGTGGGCCACCCATCTGGTCGAGGAAGTCGCCGCCGCCGACCGCATCGCGCTCCTCGTCAAGGGCGAGATCATCCGCGACGACAGCCCGGCCAACCTGCTTTCGGCAACCGGCACGACGGATTTGACGGAGGCCTATATCGCGCTGACCGGCGTCAAGCCGCATAGCGGGGAAGCGCAGGGGCGAGACGGCGACTGAGGGCAACCGCCCCCCTTTTGCTCGCACAAGATGCTTTAGCTGGCGATCGGCAGGGTGCGCAGGCCGTCGAGCTTCATCTCTTCGCGGTACTCGTTCTGACAGAAGGCCACGAGCTTGTGGAAGATGTTGGCGTAAGGAGGCAGCGACATCAGGTGCTTGGGCATGGCGAGCACGATGTTGCGCTTGATCTCGGTGGGGAAGAACTGCAGCTTCTCGCGCTCGGCGTCGAGAAGGTTGGGTAGCATCGACATCGGGCAGTGGCAGGTCCCCAGTTCCTCGCCGACGATATCGGTCGAGGCCGAATAGGTGATGGCGCGGAATTTGGCGGTCGCGTTCGGCAAGTTGTGCCGGTACCAGTCCTCGCTCTGCGCCCTGAGCGAGGGGTTGGAATAGGTATCGACGAAGGTATCGAGGCTGGGGTGCAACCGCTCCCGGCCGCTGCTCCGCGTCATCGCCTTGCGGATGTCCGACATCGGCACCACCGCCGGCACCACCCAGGCGAGCCGATCCTCGTAGAGTTCGGCCACCGCGAACGAGCCGCGATCCTCATCGAGCGAATCGACATTGATCACGGCGCAGTTGAGCTGGTGCAGGCGGAGCTTCTCGACGAGGTCGCTGCTGGTCAGGCCGTAGAACAGGTCGAACTTGCTGAAGCCGGGCTCCTCGGTGGCAATGCGGGCGGCGGTCGCGACAAACCGGCCCTGCAGCGTCGGCGTGATGCCCAGCTTGAGGTTGACGCTGTTGTCGACGAAGCGCTGGCGATGCTCGTCGATGGAATTCTCCATCTGGCTCAGCATGGAATCGCCCGCCTTGAACCAGTACTCGCCGGCCGGCGTGAGGCTGATCAGCCCGGTGCGGTTGCGATGCACCAGCTGGGTGCCCAGCGTCTCCTCGAGCTTGGCCAGTTGCTGGGAGATCGAGGGCTGCGACAGCCCGATCCGGCGCGACGCCTTGGTGATCGAGCCGGCGACCACCACCGCGCGGAAGATGTCGAGCTGTTTGAGCGAGATATCCAATAGAGCCTCCCGGGGTTCCATTGGATAACGTTATCCTCCGCAAAAAAATGGGAATAAATGTCGCGCCTCCGGCTAAAGGATTAGCCGGAGCACCTTGAATTTCGGTGCCGCGCCCCTATTGGGCGGCGGAACTCGAAGCGTCCGGCGCCGCAGCGCTGGAGGCGGCATCAGATGGCGCCGGCACATAGTTGGGCGACAGCGTCAGGAGATAGGCCGTGAGGTTATCGATGTCCGCCTGGTCGGGCAGACCGCCGAAGGTCATCTTGGTGCCGGGCACCACGTCCTTGGGCTTGTGAATGTATTTGCCGAAAATTTCGGGCGTCCAAATCAGGCCGCTCGTGCCGGCATCGATCATGGCTTGCGAGTATTTGTAGCCCGCGAAAGTACCCGCCTGGCGGCCGAACAGGTCGTTCAGCACCGGGCCGACGCGGTTGGTGGCGCCTTCGCCCGCAGCATGGCAGGCGGCGCATTTCTTGAACACGTCCTTGCCGGCGGCCGGATCGCCATCGGCGAAGGCGGGCGTCACCGCCGACCCGATCGCGAGAAGAGACAACGCGGCGGCAATACCCAGAAACTTCATTTCGATCCTCGATTCACTGGCGGACTACGCCAGCCTGTTTTGCGCCTTTCCTAGCCGAGACGCCTATCATGGCGGCCAATCTAACTCATAGGTTTTGTCAAAGCGCCGCCATGTCAGTTTGATGGTGGAGGAATTTCTACAACCTATGCAAGACATTGACGCCAGCGTGCCCCCCGCCACGCCCACCGGCAACATCGCTCTGGGGACACCCGCACAATTGACCGACTTCGCCCCAGTACTCAAATGGCTGCTGGTCAACGTCGTGCTCGCCATCGCGTTGTTCGTGCTGTGGCAGTTCGGCCTGATCCAGGCGGTGCTGGCGACCGACCGCACGCATGTGTCGAGCATCTTGGCCGGCATCTTCGTGCTCACGGTGCTGCATTGCCTCTACTGGACGTGGATCACCTCGGCCGATCTCGTCGCGGCCCGCCGCGTGCGCGCCCTTGCGACCGGTTCGCGCCTGCCACTGAGCCTCGTCGATGGCCGCGTGCAGATCGGCCCCAACACGCTGCCGCCGGGCATCGTCAGCGACTACGTCGCCAACCTCGTGCGCAAGGCCGAGTTCGGCAGCGGCTCGGGCTTCAACCAGACGGTGCTGCTGCGCTCGTTCGCCGACCGGCTGCGGGCGCGCGAGAAGCTCGGGCTGTTCGTCTCCGAAGGGTTGCTGCGCCTGGCGCTGCTGGGCACCGCCATCGGCTTCATCCTGATGCTGATCCCGCTCTCGGGCCTCACCTCGTTCGACGCCGAGACGCTGCGCGGCGCGCTCAGCGGCATGACCTCAGGCATGGCCATCGCCCTCAACGTCACGGTCACCGGCATCGGCAGCGCGCTGATCCTCAAATTCGAGTATTATCTGCTCGATACCGCCATCCATGAGCTGTTCGAGCTCACGGCCGAGGTGACCGAAGTCGCCATCATCCCGCGGCTCGGCAAGAGCGGGGAATGAACGAAGAAAGCCTGTTCACCGGGGGCGGCGACGACGGCACCTTCGTGCCGTTCACCGACATCCTGTTCAATGCGCTGCTCGGCTTTGCGGTGATGCTGTTCATCGCCTTCGCGCTGATCAAGCCCGACAACAAGACCGGCAATATCGACCTCAAGGCCGATTTCCTGATCACCGTCACCTGGCCGGACAATTCGCCCGACGACATCGACACCTATGTGCGCGATCCGGAGGACAATATCGTGTGGTACAACACGATGGACCGCGGGCTGATCCACCTCGATCGCGACGATCGCGGGCAATATCTCGACGAAATCATGGTCAACGGCAAGAAGGTGACGTTCCCGCTCAACCAGGAAACCGTCACCATTCGCGGCGTCGTGCCGGGACAATACACGGTCAACGTCTACGACTACCTCAATCCATCCGGCATGACGGTGCCGGTTTCGGTCAAGGTCGAGAAACTCAATCCGAGCGCAAAGGTCATCTACTACGAGTCGATGAACCTGACCCATGTGGGCGACGAAAAGACCGCCGTGCGCTTCACCCTCGATGCCGACGGCAACGTCACCGATCTCAACACCGATTTCGTCTCGCTGGTGCAGGCTGTGAGGGCGCCCAAATGAGCACCGCCCAGCTCGCCCTCGTCGGCACGGTACTGGTCTACGGCCTGCTCGCGGTGCTGCTGCTCAGCCTCAACATCTTCTCGCTGTGGCGCTGGTGGGTGAAGGCCGGGGCCACGATCCTCACCGGCATCGTCTTCATCGCCGCCTACCTGGTGATTTCGGGGCTCATCGGCTGGCCATCGGAGAGCCAGCTGCCGCCGCGCTTCAAGCTGCTCAACTCGCAGATCGAGGAGCCCGACAAGACTGCCGGCAAGCCGGGGCACATTTATCTCTGGGTCGAGGAGGTCGACGAGCATCAGGTGGTGATCTCACCGCCGCGGGCCTATGCGATGCCGTTCACCACCGAGACCACCAAGGGCGTCACCAAGAGCCAGGAGATGCTCGACCAGGGCCAGGACGTGCTGGGCGAAACCAAGACGCAGCCGACCGAGACCAGCTCCAAGAAGGCGACGAGCAGCGAACAGGGCACATCGGCCGATGACCTCACGGCCGAGAAGGGCCAGACCAACAACAGCACCGGCGGCTCGAAGGCGAACGCCGCCGGCGGCATCTTCGGCTTCCCGGGCGGACAGACGGTCAACTTCACCGCCATGCCGCCGGTCGACCTGCCGACCAAGCCGCCGCCGCAATAGCGGCGGCTTGCAGCACCGGCCCAAGCGATTACAACTGCGTTCCCGACTTGATGGGGCGCGGACGGCGATGCGACGGCAGATCTGGGTGCTCTTTGCGGCCGCGGCGGCCGTCACCCTCGGCCTGCTCGCCGCGGTGGCCCTCAGCCTCGCGACGGCCGACTATTTCGTGCGCCGTGTGCAGGGCGAGAGCGCACGGGTCGAGGCGCTGGAGGCGCTCGACGCGGCGACGGGCCGCTATGGCTGGCAGATCGCCGACCAGCTGCTGACCCCCGGCAATCCGCGCAGCGGCGACTTGCAGACCGCGCGCAACGACATGGACTACGCCTTCGCCAATCTGGCCCGGGCGAGCCGGCAGGAAATCGACAGCGTCGCACCGGCAGACCTGCAGGCCGAACTGCCCGAGGTCGAAAACGTGCGCCGCATGACCGACCTCTACCACGCCATCGACGCGTCACTGGTGCAGGCGCTCTCGCAATTGCGGACCGGCGACAAGGCGGGGGCAACCGACCTCTATACGCGCACCGTCGAGTTCCGCCTCGTCAACGAATTGCAGCCGCTCATCGACGATGCGCTCAGCCATGAGCGCGCCGAGCTGACGGCCCAGGCCGCGACCCTCGAGGCGCGCCGCACGCCGCTGCTGGTCGCCACCATCGGGCTGGCCGGGCTCGGCATCGTGCTGCTCGCCACGCTCGGCGCGCGCGCCCTCGCCGCGGCGCGCCTCGAGGGCCGCGCCGTCGAAGCGCGCGGGGCCACCCGGCTTGCCGAACTCGAGGCGCAGCTCAGCGAGACCGGCAAGGCCTTGCGGGCGATCGAGGCCGAGCGGGCCCGCTTCCTCGGCGATGTCGGCCATCAATTGCGCACGCCGCTCACGGTGCTGCGCGGCGAACTCGACGTGGCGCTGCGCGGCGAACAGGACGCCGGCACGCTCCGCGCCGGCATGCAGCGGCTGCGGGCGCAGGCGGTGGAACTGGGGCTGCTGCTCGACGATCTCATCGACGCGGCGCGCCAGGATGCGGATGCGGCTCAGCTGCAGCGGCGCCGCATCGGCATCCTGGC
>JBEHYU010000024.1:0-59370 GCA_048498015.1 Pseudomonadota bacterium | reverse complement strand
ATCGTCCATGTGCAGCGGACCGGTGACGTATTTGTCGATCACCGTCTCGAGGTCGGACTTGTTGATCGCCGCCAGTACACCACCCAGCACGTCGATGGACATGCCGTAATGCCATTTGCTGCCCGGCATGAACGCCAGGGTCAGGCGCGACAGCCGGCGCAAATTCTCGGTCAGCGGCATCGGCTCGCTCGGATCGGCGCCCTTGGCGACGCCCGCCGGCGGGTTGTCGTAGGTGATGCCGGAGGTGTGGGTGAGCAGGTGCCGCAGCGTGATGTCCGGCGTCGAGCCGTCCTCGGCCTTCGGCGTGAAATAGGGCAGGTAGCTCGCCACCTTGTCGTCGAGCGAGAGCAGGCCGAGGTCGAGCATGCGCAGGGCGGTCGTGGCGACGATCGGCTTGGTCACCGAGGCGAGGCGGAAGATCGTGTCTTCGCGCACCGGGATGGATTGTTCGCGGTCGGCGAGGCCGGCGGCGCGCGAATAGACCAGCCGTCCGCCTTTGCGCACCAGCACGACGCAACCGACGATGCGCTGCTCGAGCGCGGCTTCGATGGCCGCGTCGACCTTTTCCCTGAGTCCCATGCATTCCTCCGTGGGGGAACGCTTAGGAGGCTAACGGGAGCTTGGCAATCAGACCGCGACCGAAAAGCTGGTGCCGCAGCCGCAGGCGGCAACGGCGTTGGGGTTCCTGATCTGGAAGGACTGACCGATCAGGTCGTCGACATAGTCGATCTCGGCGCCGCCCATGAATTCGAGGCTGAGGGAATCGATGAGCACCATGGCCTTGTCCTTGGCGAGAACGAGGTCGTCATTGGCCGGGGTTTCCTGCACCAGCTTGTACTCGTACTGGAAGCCCGAACAGCCGCCGCCGGCCACCACGATGCGCAGCACCGTGCCGTCGGGCTGCTTGGACAGGACGCGGCCGATCTTTTTCGCGGCGCGGTCGGTGAGAATGACGGGATTTGATGCTAGGGCAGCTTCGGTCATGGTCCCAGTCTAATATCGTTAGTTGCCGATGGAAAGAGCCGAATGAGCGAAACCGCACCCTACGCCGCTGATCCGGCGCACAGCCGGGGGCGGCTCTATCCGGTCTCGGGCAGTCCGACGCGCTCGGAATTCCAGCGCGACCGCGACCGGATCATCCATTCGACGGCGTTCCGGCGGCTGCAATACAAGACGCAGGTCTTCCTCCACCATGAGGGCCAGCATTTTCGCACCCGGCTGACCCATACGCTGGAGGTCAGCCAGATGGCCCGCTCGATCGCCCGGGCGCTGCGGCTCGACGAAGATCTGGCCGAGGCGGTCGCGCTGGCGCACGATCTCGGGCACACGCCGTTCGGCCATGCCGGCGAGCGCGTCCTGCATCAGAAGATGAGCGAGTTCGGCGGCTTCGACCACAACATGCAGGCGATCCGCGTCGTCACCCGGCTCGAGAACCGCTATGCCGAGCATGACGGGCTCAACCTCAGCTGGGAGGCGCTGGAGGGCATCCTCAAGCACAACGGCCCGCTGGTCGACGAGGAGGACCGGCCGGTCGGACGCTACGTCCATGAATGGCTGCCCTTCGGGCTCTACGACATCCCGGCCAGCCAGGACTTGATGATCTCGAGCTATGCCAGCCTCGAGGCGCAATCGGCGGCCATCGCCGACGACATTGCCTACAACGCGCACGACATCGACGACGCGCTGCGGGCCCGGCTGCTGGAACTGCCGGAGCTGGTGGACGTGCCGCTGGTCGGGCCGATCGTGCGCGAGGTGCTGGGGCGCTGGCCCGGCATCGAGCGCAGCCGGCAGGCGCATGAGGTACAGCGCCGGCTGATCACCTTCGCCATTGAGGACGTGATCCGCACCGCCGAGGCAGACATCGCCGCGGCGGCGCCGAAATCGGCCGACGACGTGCGACAGGCCGGGCGGACGCTGATCCATTTCTCGCCGGCGACTGCCGAGGCTGAAAAAGGCCTCAAGGCCTTCATGTATGAGCGGGTCTATCGCTCGGAGCCGGTGATGGCGCCGATCCGCCGTTCCGAGACAATGGTGGGCGAGCTGTTCGAGCGCTATTTCGCGACGGCCGACATGCCCAACCGCTGGGGCGAGGCGGCCCGCGCGGCGTCCGACGAGGCGGCCCGGGCGCGCATCGTGGCCGATTTCGTCGCCGGCATGACCGACCCCTATGCCGAAGCCGAGCATGCCCGGCTGTTTGACGGGGCAGGGGCTTTGGGCTAGGGGGCCATTCCACCCCGTAACGGACCGATCATGGACATTTTCGCCGATTTTGCCGCGCGCGTCGCGGCTGCGCTCCAGACCCTTTACCCCGAGGCGTCGGCTGAGCTGGTGGCGCGAGCCGTGGTCGAGCCGCCGCGCGACCCGGCGCATGGCGACCTGTCGTCCAATGCCGCCATGCTGGTGGCCAAGCCGCTGGGCAAGAATCCGCGCGAGATAGCGGCGGCCCTGGCCGAGCATTTCAAGACCGATCCCGACGTCGAGAGCGTCGAGGTCGCCGGTCCCGGCTTCCTCAATTTCCGGCTCGATGAGCCGGCCTGGCACCGTGTGCTGAAATCGATCGAGCTGCTCGGCGAGCAATACGGCAAGGCCGACCTGGGCAAGGGCGCCAAGGTCAATGTCGAGTACGTCTCCGCCAACCCGACCGGGCCGATGCATGTGGGCCATACGCGCGGCGCGGTGTTCGGCGACGCGCTGGCCTCGCTGCTGGCCTATGTCGGCTACGACGTGACGCGCGAATACTACATCAACGATGCGGGCGGGCAGGTGGACGTGCTCGCGCAGTCGGCGTTCCTGCGCTACCGCGAGGCGCTGGGCGAGACGATCACTATCCCGTCGGGGCTCTATCCGGGCGACTACCTCAAGCCCGTGGGGGAGCATTTGGCCGATGCCTATGGGCGCGAACTGCTGGCCATGCCGGAGGCCGAGTGGCTGCCCAAGGTCAAAGAGCTCACGCTCAAGATGATGATGGACCTGATCCGGACCGATCTCGCCAACCTCGGCGTGAAGCAGGACGTGTTCTTCTCCGAGAAGACGCTGCACGGGCAGGGCGGCGACATCGACCTGACGCTGCAATGGCTGCGTGACCAGGGCCTCGTCTACCAGGGCACTTTGGAGCCGCCGAAGGGGCAGGTCGACGATGACTGGGAGCCGCGCGAGCAGACCCTGTTCCGGGCCAAGGATTTCGGCGATGACACCGACCGGGCGCTGATCAAGTCGGATGGCAGCTACACCTACTTCGCCGCCGATATCGCGTACCACCGCAACAAGTACCTGCGCGGCTTCAAGCACATGATCAACGTGCTGGGCGCCGACCATTCCGGCTACGTCAAGCGGCTCTCCGCCGCGGTGAAGGCCGTCTCGGGCGGCGAGGCCGACATGGACGTCAAGATCATGCAGTTGGTGCGGCTGCTGCGCGACGGCCAGGAATTCAAGATGAGCAAGCGGAGCGGCGACTTCGTCACCCTCGCCGAGGTCGTCGAGGAAGTCGGCGTCGACGCCACGCGCTTCATGCTGCTCTACCGGCGGAACGAACAGTCGCTCGATTTCGACTTCGCCAAGGTGAAGGAGCAGACGCGCGACAACCCGGTGTTCTACGTCCAGTACGCGCATGCCCGGACCTTCTCGGTGTTCCGGGCGGCAGGACAGGAGCTGCCGGCGCTCGACCTGAGCCCGGCGGAGCTGGCCAAGGCGCCGATTGAGCTCTTGGTGAGTCCCGCCGATATCGAGCTGATCAAGGTCGCCGCGCAATGGCCGCGCGTGGTCGGCGCGGCGGCGCTTGCGCACGAGCCGCATCGTATCGCATTCTACCTCTACGAGCTGGCGGCGGCGTTCCATGCGTTCTGGGCAAAGGGCAATCAGGACAAGGCATTACGCTTTGTTAACCCTGAGGACCTGAAACTGACGACAGCACGACTCGCCTTGGTGGGTGCCGTCAGGCAGGTTTTGGTCAATGGCCTCACAGTCTTGGGGGTATCTGCTCCAGATGAGCTTTCATAATTCGGGCGCATTGGTGTGATGCTTGGACGACCTCTCGGCGGGGGTCGAGCAGGGGTAGCAACCACATCGTGAGCCTAGTCAATGCCGCCAGCGAGACCGCAGCAGATGCCCGATCCGGCCGATAAATCTGACGACCTTATCGCCGAACTGGCAAAGTTGATGGCGACCACGCCGGGCAACAAACCCGCTCCCGCGCCGGTGCCTTCGGCAGCCGTGCCGCGCATGCCGGCGCCGATGCCCGGCAACCCCGCGCCCGCACCAGCCCCGACCGTCGCGCCGACCCCGTTCCGCATTCCGGGCATGGACGCGGCGCCGCGTCCGGTCGTGGCCCCGGTTGCGCCTGTCGCCGCCGCGCCGGTACAGGCTCCGGCGCCGCAGCCCGAGCAGCGCGCGCCGGTGACCGGCTCGATCCGCATTCCAGGCATGGACCAGCCGGCGCCGGTTTCGACCAGCGCCCCGGTCAGCAAGTTCGATTTCGGCAAGCCGGTGCCCGCCGCGGCGCCGATCCGGCAGGAACCGATCGCGAGCCTCTCCGAACGCATCGCCGCCCAGCAGGCCGCCGCGCCTGCGCCGGCCGCGTCGAACGCCAATCCGGCCGGCATCCGTATTCCGTCGGGCCTGGCGCCGGTGAGCGAGAATCGCTCCTTCGCCGAGGGTCCGGCGCTGACCGTCGCCAAGCCGGCGCCCGCGCCGGTACCGCAGGCGCCTGCACCCGTGCAGAGCGCGCCGCAGACGCCGGCGGGTGGTGATTTCCATTTCGATTTTGGCTTCAAGGAAAACCCGCCGCCATCGCCTGGCCCGATCCGTCCGTTGCCGAATGAGGAGCCCGATCCGATCGCGGCGCTGATCGAAGCCGAAATGGACGATCGGCACGAATCGGAAGCCGAGGCGTTCCACGAGCCCGAGGAGCACCACGAGCCCGTTGCCGAAGCGCCGCGCGCCGCGCCGGTCGTGCCGCTGATCCGCACCAATGGTGCCCCGCAGCCCAGTAAGCCGGTGATCGCGCCGGCAGTGCTGATGCAACAGCAGAAGCCGGCCAGCACGCCCATTCCGCTCAAGCCGGTCAGCGTCGCGCCGCGTGCGCCCGAGACGGATCGTTTTGCGATTTCGCCCGGTGTCGGCCTCAACATGAAGCCGCCGGCCAACCAGCCGCTGGGCGCACCTGTCGCCCGCGCGCCTCAGCAGCCGGCGCATGTTGAAGATTCCGATCCGATGTCGGAGATCGAGAGCCTGATCGGCGAGGCGGTTCGCGTCGAACTGTCGCCGGGTCCGGTCCGGGTCCAGGCCGCCGCATCGGTAGCGCCGCGCGTGGAACTCGAGCCGGAAGCCGATCTCGAGCGTGAGATCGGGCACCGGCAGGAGCCGGCGCCGGTGGTGCCGCCGCTGACCACGCAGTTCGCGCCGCGCCGTACCAACATCAAGGACGACGCCGGATCGAATTCCGCCGAGGATGCCATTCTCGCCGCTGCCGCCGCGTCTGGCGCGGAAGTCGGCCGCATCGACCCGGCGCTGGGCGACGAGAGCCCGTATCGCCGGCTCAAGGTCAAGCCGCAGCGCGCCTCGTTCCTGTCGGGCGGCATGCGGCAGTATGTGGGGATCGCGGTTGCCGGTACGCTGCTGCTGGCGGCGGGCCTCGGGCTCTACTGGGTCCTCAACATGGGCCGGGCTTCCAACACCAATGGCGCCAACGCGCCGCAGCTGACCGCCTCGGCCACGCCGGTGAAGGTGAAGCCGGCCGCGACGACCAAGCCCGAAACCGACACCGCGAAGTCGCCGGTGCTGGCCAAGATGGATGGCGCGTCGTCCGCGCCCAGCACCGAGCAGCTGGTATCGACCGACGAGACCAATGGCGGCGCTACTGTTGCCCGCGACGTGACGCAGGTCGAGGGGACCGGCGACAGCGAAAACGGCCTCGCCAACCGCAAGGTCCGCACCGTCACCGTCCGGCCGGACGGCACCATCGTCTCCGGTGACGACGCCGTCGCCGGCGGCGAGGAGATGCCGGTCGATCGTCCGAACGTGCCGGACGTGCCGAGCACCGAGACGACGAACCTGCTGGGCAATGACGATACGCAGGTGGCCGCCGCCGACCCGGCGACGGACTCGACTGCTGCCGCGCCATCGACCGCCGCCGACGCCACGCAGGTGGCGGTGATCGATCCGACGGCGGTTGCGCCGACGCCGATGACCCTGCCGGCGCGCAGCGCTTCGGCCAGCACCACAGCGGCTGCGCCGCTGGCGCTCACCGCGACGCCCAAGAACACCTCGGTCAACGCGGTGGTCGGGGCGCAGACGCCGAACGGCCAGATCGACCTGCTCGGCGGCGATACGACCCCGGCGCCCGCCAAGACCACGCCCAAGCCGACCACGACGGCCTCCGCCGCCCCGCTCGATGCGGGCAGCGCTCCGGCCTATGTGCAGATCAGCTCGCAGCCGACCCAGGCCGACGCGCAGGCGGCGGTGAAGTCGCAGACGGCCAAGTATGGCAGCCTGTTCGGCGGCAACAAGCTGGTGATCCAGCAGGCCGATCTGGGCCAGAAGGGCATCAAGTACCGCGTCCGCCTGCCGGTGGGCTCGCTGGGCGAGGCCAACGACATCTGCAGCCAGATCAAGGCGCAGGGCGGCGACTGCTTCCCGACCAAGGGCTGATTTTCGCGCTCTTTTCTGTGAGCCGGGGTCTCGGAAACCGAGATTCCGGCTTTTTCGCCCGCCAGAGCGTGTAAAATCCCGGCTTCGTCAGAGTGAGCCAGTACAGTGATCCCCGACCCGTCCCCCGAATGGCTGGAGCCAGCGCCTCCGCCCGATGACGAGGTGATGTATGTCGATGTCGGCGGCTACGAAGGGCCGCTCGACCTGCTGCTCGACCTTGCGCGGCGGCAGAAGGTGGACCTGGCGCAGATTTCGGTGCTCGCGCTCGCCGAGCAGTACCTCGCCTTCATCGAGACGGTGCGCGAGAAGCGCATCGAGATCGCCGCCGATTATCTCGTGATGGCGGCGTGGCTGGCCTATCTCAAGAGCCGGCTGATGGTGCCGCAGACGCCCAGCGACGACGAGCCGACAGGCGAGATGATGGCGGCGCTGCTGCAGTTCCGGCTGAAGCGGCTCGAGGCCATGCGGCGTTCGGCGATGCAGCTGCTGGCGCGGCCGCTGCTGGGCCGCCAGATCTTCGCCCGCGGCGAGCCAGAGCCGGTCACCATCGTGCGCAATGCGCTCTGGGAAGCCTCGCTGTTCGACCTGCTCAAGGCCTATGCGGTGCAGCGCGAGCGCGGCATTCCCAACGACTACACGCCGTTCGAGCGCAGCCACGTATGGTCGCTGCAGGATGCGCGCGACATCCTCAACCGGCTGATCGGCGACAACATGGACTGGGTGCCGCTCGACGCCTACCTCACCGAGTACCTGACGACGCCCGAACAGCGCGTCACCGCCATCGCCTCGACCTTCGCCTCCAGCCTCGAGCTGGTGCGGCTGGGGCAAGTCGAAATCCGCCAGTCCCTGGCTTTCGGTCCGCTGCTCGTGCGCCGCCGCAAGTCCGATGGGCCCGCCAACACCGAAAACTGATGTCCGACGAAGCCATAGAAATCGCCCCCTCCGACAATCCCGACCTGGCGGAGCGCCAGCTGCGCATCCTCGAGGCGCTGCTGTTCGCCTCGGCCGAGCCGCTGAGCGCCAGGGAACTGGCGCCGCAGCTGGGCGAGGGCGCCGACGTGGCCGGCCTGCTCGAACTGCTGCAGCAGCGCTACGCCGGGCGCGGCGTGAACCTGGTCCGGCGCGGCGACAAATGGGCTTTTCGCACGGCTGAGGATCTGAATTTCCTGCTGCGCCGCGAGACCAGCGAGAACAAGCCGCTGAGCCGGGCCGCGCTCGAGACGCTGGCGATCATCGCCTACCACCAGCCTGCCACCCGCGCCGAAGTCGAGGAAGTGCGGGGCGTCGCCACCGGCAAGGGCACGCTCGACCTGTTGATGGAGGCCGGCTGGGTCAGGATGCGCGGCCGCCGCCGCACCCCGGGGCGCCCGGTGACCTACGGCACCACCGAAGCCTTCCTCGATCATTTCGGGCTCGAAGGCCTCGCCGACCTGCCTGGTCTCGAAGAGTTGAAGGGGGCAGGGCTGCTGAGCAACCGGCTGCCGCCCAACATGCAGGTTCCGCTGCCCTTCGACGGCCCGCTGCGCGAGGACGAGGACCCGCTCGACCCTGATGACATCGAGGGGCAGGACGAGCCCACCGAGTAAAGCATGTGGCAACGCCGTCCTTGTGTTCGGGGCGGTTTGAACCTATTTCTTCGGGCAATCGCGTCACTGCTTTATCCCTCCGCGTGAAAGGAACTTTCGATGCACGGTCCAGGCCTTTGGGGCATCATCATCGTTGCCATTGTGGTCGTCGTGCTGTTCGGCCGCGGCAAGATTTCCGGCGTGATGGGCGAGTTCGCCTCGGGCATCAAAGCCTTCCAGAAGGGCATGGCCGACGACACGCCCGCCAAGCCGGTCAACACCGCGCAGGTGCAGGCCCCGGAAGCCGAGAAGGCCAAGGACGCCTGAGCCGGCTCATCGCCGCTCGAATAGGATAAGATCATGTTCGGTGTCGGCTGGACGGAGATGCTGCTGATCGGCGTCGTGGCGCTGGTCGTCATCGGCCCGAAGGATTTGCCCGTGGTGATGAACCGGCTGGGCAAGGCGCTCGGCACGATTCGCCGGCTGGGCAACGAGTTCCAGCGCGAGATCAACAAGACCACTGGCCTCGACCAGATCACCGATCTCCGCCGGACGATCACCGAGCCGCTGAAGCAGACGGCGGCCGAGATCACCCGCGAGTTCAACAAGGTCAGCGCGACCGGCAGCACGATCCCGTCGGGCGCCATCGCCCCAAAGGACCCCAAGGCCGAAAGCATCGTCGCCGAACTGCACGAAGCGGCCGGCATGTCGCCCGCCGGCACGGGGGCGATCACCCCGCCGGCTCCGGTGATGACCGCCAAGCCCGCCGCCGCTCCGGCCGCGGTCGAAAGCCCGGCGCCCGCCGAAGCCATTCCGCCGGCCAAGCCGCGCAAACCGCGGGCGAAGCGGACGGCCACCGTCGCCGCCGTGCCCGCCGATGCCGCGCCGGCCATTGCCGAGGCGCCCGCGCCCCGCAGGCGCACGCCGAAAGCCGCGCCCGCCGATGGCGAAGCCCCGGCAGCGAAAGCCCCGCGCCGACGTACTCCCAAGCCGAAAGCCGAGGCATAATTGGCCACCGCCGAACTGCCGCCGCCGGAAGTCGAAGACGAGCTCAAGGGTTCGGAAGCGCCGCTGCTCGACCATCTGATCGAGCTGCGCAAGCGGCTGATCTACTCGCTGGCCGCGGTGGTGGTGCTGTTCATCATCTGCTTCATCTTCGCCAAGCCGATCTACGACATCCTGGTCATCCCGTTCCGTTGGGCGGGCGGCACCAACATGATCTACACGGCGCCGCAGGAGTTCTTCTTCACGCAGATGAACGTGGCGCTGTTCGGCGCGCTGTTCTTTGCCTTCCCGGTCATTGCGGGCCAGATTTACGCCTTCGTCGCGCCGGGGCTCTACAAGAAGGAGCGGCGGGCCTTCGTGCCGTACCTGATCGCGACGCCGATCTTCTTCGTGATGGGCGCGCTGCTGGTCTATTTCGGCGTGGCGCCGATGGCGCTGCACTTCTTCCTGGGCATGCAGCAGACCACGCCGGGCGACGTCACCATCGAGATGCAGACCAAGGTCAGCGAGTATCTCGGCTTCATCATGACGCTGATCATCGCCTTCGGTATCTGCTTCCAGCTGCCGGTGATCCTGACGCTGCTCGCCCGCATCGAGCTGGTGAACACGGCGCAACTCGGCAAAGGCCGCAAATACGCGATCGTCGCCATCCTCGCCGTCGCCGCGCTGCTCACCCCGCCCGACCCGATCAGCCAGATCGGCCTCAGCCTGCCGATGTACGCGCTCTACGAGATTTCGATCCTGTCCGTCCGCTGGGTGGAACGGCAGAGGGCCGCGAGGCTGGCGGCGGAAGCGGCGAAGGCCTGATCGCTCCAATTACCGCTGCGCCATTCCCGCGAAGGCGGCAATCCTGGCCGCGCCGGCGGACATCTGAGAGATCGCCTGGATTCCCGCCTTCGCGGGAATGACGCAGTCGGGTAGGCCCTTGCCATTCCAGGGCCGCTCGCTCAAAAGAACCGCCTCTTTCCAAGGACTCCCGCCATGCTCGACATCAATTGGATCAGGGCCAATGCCGCGGCCGTGGACGCCGCGCTCGCCCAGCGCAAGAACGTGCCCTACACAGCGGCGCAGCTGATCTCCCTTGACGATGCGCGCAAGGCGGTGATCTCCCGGCTCGAGGAGCAGCAGGCGTCGCGCAACGCGCTCAGCAAGCAGATCGGCCAGGCCAAGGCGCAGAAGGACGAGGCGAAAGCCCAGGCGCTGATGGACGAGGTCGCCCGCCTCAAGGACGGCATCCAGGCCGGCGAGGACGAGCGCCGCAAGGCCGACGAAGCCCTGCGCAACGCGTTGCTCGTGATGCCCAACCTGCCCAAGGACGAGGTGCCGCGCGGCTCGGACGAAAGCGACAATGTCGAGTATTTCGGGCCGAACGGAAATGCCGACACCGCCGCCCGCGTCCGCCCTGCCAGGCCGAGCTTCAGCTTCAAGCCGAAGGAGCATTTCGAGACCGGCGAAGCGCTCGGCATGATGGACTTCGAGACCGCCGCCAAGATTTCCGGCGCCCGCTTCACCATCCTCAAGAGCCAGCTGGCCCGTATGGAACGTGCCATCGGCCAGTTCATGCTCGATCTGCACGTCGATCACCACGGCTACACCGAAGTGCAGCCGCCGGTGCTGGTGAAGGACGACGCTCTATACGGCACCAATCAGCTGCCGAAGTTCGAGGAAGACCTGTTCTTCGTCAGGCACGGCGACGGCCGGCTGGCACTGATCCCGACCGCCGAAGTCCCGCTCACCAACATGGTGCGCGAGTCGATCCTCAGCGAGGACGAGTTGCCGCTCCGCTTCACCGCGCTGACCCCGTGCTTCCGCTCGGAAGCCGGCTCTGCGGGCCGCGACACGCGCGGCATGCTGCGGCAGCATCAGTTCGACAAGGTAGAGCTCGTCTCGATCACGACGCCCGAGCAGTCGGCGGAAGAGCATGAGCGCATGCTGGCCTCGGCTGAGGCGGTGCTGCAGAAGCTCGGGCTGCATTATCGCGTGATGACGCTGTCGACCGGCGACATGGGGTTCGGCGCGCAGAAGACCTACGACATCGAGGTCTGGCTGCCGGGGCAGGATACCTATCGCGAGATTTCGTCCTGCTCGGTGTGCGGCGATTTCCAGGCGCGGCGCATGGATGCGCGGGTCAAGGGCAAGGACGGCAAGATCAGGCACGTCCACACGCTCAACGGCTCGGCGCTGGCCGTCGGCCGCACGCTGATCGCCGTGATGGAGAATTACCAGCAGGAGAACGGCTCCATCGCCGTGCCGGACGTGCTGCAGCCCTATATGGGCGGGCTGAAGCGCATCGGCGCCATGCCGTGAGAATCCTCATCACCAATGATGACGGCGTCGATGCGCCGGGCATCGCCATCATGGAAGAGATCGCCCGCTCGCTCACGGACGATGTGTGGATCTGCGCGCCGGACGGCAACCAGTCGGGCGCGGCGCACCGCTTCACCTTCGGGCGCGAGCTCGAGATCGTCGAACGGCGGTCGCGCGTGTTCACGGTCCCCGGCGGCTCGCCGGCCGACTGCGTCGTGGCTGGAATGACGTTCCTGCTCAAGGACCATCTGCCCGACATCGTGCTGTCCGGCGTCAACAACGGCCAGAATGTCGGCGACATCGTCAATTGCTCGGGCACGGCGGCCGGCGCCCGCGAAGGCGCGCTGCAGGGTGCGCTCGGCGTCGCCATGAGCCAGGGCGTCGATTACGAGGGGGGCGGCGTGCTCGACTGGGCGGTGTCGCGCGAATTCGGCGCCCGCGTCGTCGAGGGCATCCGCCGCGAAGCCGGGCCCGGCGGGGCCAGGGGCGCCTGGTTCAACGTGAACTTCCCGTTCTGCAAGCCCGACGAGGTCGAGGCGATCCGCGTGGTGCCCACGCAACGCTTTACCCGCTCGCCGATGCAGTACTACCCCTCCGAGAACGCCGGCAAATTCTTCATCGCCATCCCGGAGACGCCGTCGCCATCAGAGGCGAACCACGATTTCCGCGAGCTGCTGCACGGCCGCGCCATCACGGTGACGCCGATGATGCTGCAAAGCACGGATGTGGCCATGGCCGCGCGCATGGATGGTCGGATCGCCGTGAGGTAGCAGTGGGCACCGTCATCCTCCCCCCCGGTGGGGGAGGATAGCGAAGCTTGGCGAAGCCTTAGCGCAGCTTGGTGAGGGGGTGTTTGCTATCAGTCAGCATCCCGCCCCACCTGCGGCCGAACTCCGTTCCACCCGCCTTGCCTTAACCCTAACCGCTCCTGAATCCGGCCAGATTCAATCGCTGCAAAACGCGAGGGCCTTAAACTCGTCTTTACCTAAAATGCCTAAGGTCGAAGCCATCAGTAGTTGCGTGATGAGTTGGACTGATGAGTATTCGCGTAGCCGGTCAGGCGCTCAGGGTCGCCGCGTTCGCCGGTCTGGCGTTGGGGTCGGCCTCGCTTGCGGGGTGCACCACGCTCGGAAGTGCCGCGTTCGGTGATGTGACCGGTTCGACGGGATCGGCCACCGCCGCTGGCGGGCCGCAGGCGATGCCGGCGGCGCTGCAGCCCATCTCGCAGCGGACGCAAGTGGCGTCCGGTCCCTACCTTCCGCCCGAGAATATCGATGGTGGTGGCAGCGGTGGCTTTGTCACCGGCGGCGCCTCCATGAGTACGGTTTCGACTTCAGCCCTGCCGCCGATCACAGGAACTTCGACCATGCAAGCCCAGCCCCTCGCAGCCCCGTCCGCGGCGCCCAAGACCGCCTCGCTGGGCAGCCTGCCGACCAACTCCTCCACGCCGACCCTCGCGGTCGACAACACCGTCAATGCCGCCCCGTCCGCCAACGCCTACACCCACGTGATCGAGAGCGGTGAATCGCTCTACACCATCGCGCGCCACTACGACGTGACGGCGCAGGCGATCGTGCAGGCGAACGGGCTGGGCTCGCCCGACAAGATTTTCGTCGGCCAGAAGATCATCATTCCAGGCCGCGCCGACCTGCTTGCCAGCAAGGGCCAGGCGGCGCCGGCGGTGACCAAGGTTGCGGCCATCGCGCCGGTCGAGGCGCCACTCGCCGCACCGGTCAAGTCGCACGCCGTGACCGCGCTCGCCGATCCCACCAAAACCGCGGCGATCACCGATCCCAAGCTCGTCGATCCGGCGACCTCCACGGTCCAGCCGAAGGTGGCCGCGCCTGCCGCTGCGGCTCCCGCAGCCGCGCCGACCCAGACGGCCAATATCGAGCCGACGATGTCGGGCGCCGACAAGTTCCGCTGGCCGGTCTCGGGCAAGGTGAGCACCGACTTCATCACCTCCAAGGGCACCGGCATCAACATCGATGCGCCCGAAGGCACCGCCGTCCGCGCTGCCGAGAATGGAACGGTGATCTATGTGGGTTCGGGTGTCGAGGGCTATGGCAACCTCGTGCTGATCCGCCACCCCAACGGTTACGTGTCGGCCTATGCGCACCTCAAGTCGACCAGCGTGAGCAAGGGCGACAATGTCAGCCGCGGCGACGGCATCGGCCTCGTGGGCATGACCGGCTCGGTCACCCGCCCGATGCTGCACTTCGAGCTGCGCAAGGGCGCGACCCCGGTGGACCCGATCCCGCTGCTGGCGGGCTGAGGACGGTCTCAGAGTTTGGCAGGCCCGCTTCGGCGGGCCTTTTGCTTTAGATGGCCTTGCCCATTTCGCCGGCCAGCGCTCGCACGAACTGGATCGCGACGCGGCCCGACCGCGAGCCGCGGGTCTGCGACCACTCGATCGCCCGGGCGTTCAGCTCATCGTCTCCGATCGCCAGCCCATAGGCGTCGCAATAGCCACGGATCATGGCGAGGAACGTCGGCTGGTCGCAATTGTGGAAGCCCAGCCAGAGCCCGAAGCGGTCTGAAAGCGACACCTTCTCCTCGATCGCCTCGCCGGGGTTGATCGCCGTCGCCCGTTCATTGTCGATCATGTCGCGCGGCATCATGTGACGCCGGTTCGAGGTGGCATAGAACAGCACGTTGTCCGGCCGGCCCTCGAGCCCGCCATCGAGGATGGCTTTCAGCGATTTGTAGCTGGTTTCGTCTTTGTCGAAGCTAAGGTCGTCGCAAAAGACGATGAATCTGCAATTTTCGCGCCCAATCATGCGCATCAGCCGGGGCAGGGTCTCGATGTCCTCGCGCGAGATCTCGATCAGGATCACCCGCGCCGGGACATGACCTGCAACTTCCTCATGGACAGCCTTGACCAGCGAGCTCTTGCCCATGCCGCGCGCGCCCCACAGCAGGGCGTTGTTCGCCCCGAATCCCCGGGCGAACTGCAGCGTGTTCGCCAGCAGCGTATCGCGAACGGAATCAATGCCTTTGAGCAGTCCGAACGGCACCCGCGCCACCTTGGGCACCGGCATCAGCCGGCCCGCGGCGGCATCCCAGTGATAGGCGTTCTCCGGTCCCAGCACCGGCCCGGAAGGCCCGGAATCCGGGGCCATCGCGTCCAGCCGGCGGGCGATACGATCGAGCGACGCGGCGATTTGCGCTAGGGTGTCGTCAGGCATTTTGTAAGGGGATTCCTGCGTCGAAATGGCGGGAAAGGCCGGCTGGAACCGCTTTGCAACGGTCTGTCACGCCTATATAGTCCGCGCGCTTTGGCCCGGGTGGAGTGTTCCATTGCCGGAAACGCAGCCTATATGCGATCAACCGCGGCGTTTTGACAAGCCGACACACCACTCAAGGAGTACACCATGTTCGTGACCGCCGCTCTCGCGCAGAGCACCGGCACTCCCGCTGCAGCCCCGGGCGGTATCACCGACCTGCTCGTCCAGTTTGCGCCCATCCTGCTGCTGGTCGTGATCTTCTACCTCCTGATCTTCCGCCCGCAGCAGAAGCGCCAGCGCGAGCAGCGCGAGATGCTGTCCAAGATTTCGCGCGGCGACACGATCGTCACCACCGGCGGCATGGTCGGCAAGGTGACCAAGGCCGTTGACGGCGAAGACCTCGAGGTCGAAATCGCCCAGGGCACGCGCGTCAAGATCGTGCGCGGCATGATTGCCGACGTGCGCTCGCGTGCCAACCCGGTCAACGACAACAAAGCCTGATCCTTCAAGGACGATAGCCCAGCATGTTGCAGTTCTCGCCGATCCGCACCGCGATCATCCTCTTTGTCGCCTTGCTCGGCATCGTCTTTGCCGTCCCGAACTTCTTCGGAAAAGATACCACCGCCACGTGGCCGGGCTGGCTGCCGCATAACGGCATGACGCTCGGCCTCGACCTGCAGGGCGGCTCGTACCTGCTGCTGCAGGTCAACAAGGACTCGGTGGTTGCCGATCGGCTGAAGACCCTGCGGCGCGACGCGCGCACGATCCTCGCCAGCGAGAACGGCATCGGCAACATCATCACCACCGATCCGACCGGGCTCACCATCGAGCTGACCGATCCGACGCAGAAGGCCGCGGCCCAGGCCGCGCTGCAGAAGCTGCAGACCGGCAACGGCATTCTGGGCGTCGGCGGCATCCAGGAGCTCGCCTTCGGCGAAACACCCGACGGCAAGCTGACGGTGACGCTGTCGGATGCCGGCATCAAGGACCGCATGTCCTCGCTGATCGCACAGTCGATCGAGGTCATCCGCAAGCGCATCGACGAAGTCGGCACCACCGAGCCGACCATCCAGCGCCAGGGCGAAGACCGGGTGCTCGTCCAGGTGCCGGGCTTTGCCGACTCTTCGCGCCTGAAGGAGCTGATCTCCAAGACGGCGCGCCTCGAGTTCCACCTGGTTCATCCGACGATGTCGGCCCAGCAGGCCGAGGCGCAGGGTGTCCCGTCCGGCTATTACATCGTGCCCAGCGCCGATGGCGGCGAGGAACTGCTCAACGAGAACGTCGAACTCGGCGGTGAAGACCTGACCAACGCCCAGCCGGGCTTCGACCAGCAGACCGGCCGCTCGGTGGTGAGCTTCGCCTTCAACACGCATGGCGCCATCGTCTTCGGTGAAATCACCGCCAAGAATGTCGGCAAGCGCTTCGCCATCGTGCTCGACAACCAGGTGATCACGGCGCCGACCATCCAGCAGCCGATCACCGGCGGTTCCGGGCAGATCACCGGCAATTTCACGCCGTCCTCGGCCAACGACCTCGCCGTGCTGCTGCGCGCTGGCGCGCTGCCGGCGACGCTCGACGTGGCCGAAGAGCGCTCGGTCGGCCCGAGCCTGGGTGCGGACTCGATCCACGCCGGCGTCACCGCCGGTCTGGTGGCCGGCATCCTGGTCATCGCCTTCATGGTGGTCGCCTATGGGCTGTTCGGCTTCTTCGCCGACATTTCGCTGGTGCTCAACATCGTGCTGATCGTCGGCTCGCTCTCGTTGCTGGGCTCGACGCTCACCCTGCCGGGCATCGCCGGCATCGTGCTCACCATCGGCATGTCGGTGGACGCCAACGTGCTCATTTACGAGCGCATCCGCGAAGAGCTGAAGGCGGGCAAGTCGATCCTGGCCGCCATCGACGCTGGCTTCCGGCGCGCCTGGGGCACCATCATCGACAGCCATTTGACGCAGCTGATCGCGGCCGTGGTGCTGTATTTCCTCGGCTCGGGTCCGGTGCAGGGCTTTGCGGTTACGCTGGCGCTCGGCATCCTGACCTCGCTGTTCACGTCCTACACGGTGACGCTCTACTTCGTGGGCTGGTGGTTCCGCGCGCGCCGTCCGAAGACGCTCAAGATCCAGGTGTTCCGCTTCATTCCGGACGGCACCAAGATTCCGTTCATGAAGATCTCGCGCTACGCGATCATCTTCTCGATCATCATCTCCGTGCTGGCGCTCGGCTCGGCCTTCACCAAGGGCTTCAACCTGGGCATCGACTTCATCGGCGGCTCGGCGCTGGAAATCCACTACAGCGGCGAGGGCGAGGCAGACACGGCCAAGATCCGCGAGGACGTGGCCAAGCTCGGGCTCGGCGACGTACAGGTGCAGAGCTTTGGCACGCCGCAGGACGTGCTGGTGCGCGTGCAGACGCAGCCGGGCGGCGACGCGGCCCAGCAGGCGGCGGTGACCAAGGTCGGCAAGGCGCTTGAGGCCGATCATTATGAAATCCGCCGCACGGAAACGGTCGGACCGCAGGTTTCGGGCGAGCTCACCACCAAAGGCGTGATCGCCGTGCTCGTGTCGCTGGTGGCGATCCTGATCTATGTCTGGTTCCGCTTCGAATGGCAGTTCGCGCTCGCCGCCATCACCACGACGACGCACGACGTCATCATGACGATCGGGTTGTTCTCCGTCGCGGGGCTCGAGTTCAATATATCCTCCATCGCGGCCGTGCTGACGCTGGTGGGCCTTAGTTTGAACGAGACGGTCGTGATCTCGGATCGCGTTCGAGAAAACCTGCGCAAATACAAGAAGATGTCGCTGCCGGAGCTGATCGACCTCAGCATCAACCAGACCATCGTGCGCACGTCGCTGACGCAGTTCACGATCCTCTTGGCGCTGTTTCCGCTGGTGTTCTTCGGCGGCGAGTCCATCCGCGGCTTCACCATCGCGATGACCTTCGGCTCGATCTTCGGCATGTACTCGTCGGTGTTCATCGGCGGCCCGATCCTGATCTATTTCGGGCTCAAGGCACGCAGCGACGCGCCGGCCGACGCCAAGAACAAGATCCCCAAGCGCGCCGACGGCGCCGCCGTCTGAGGCGCTCACGCATGGCTCCGAAAAGTGGTGGCCGGTTTCCGGACCGGGCCATGCGCGAAGGACCAGATAGTGCTCTCGCTCTGAAGTCAGAGGGAGGGCGCTAGATGGCGGAGCCGGGGCAGGGCTTCTACCCGTACCAGGCCGCGATCGAGGGCTATGGCAATGGCGGCTTCCGCTTTGCCGGCATGAGCCACCGGGGTTCGCTGCTTTGCCTGCCCACCGGCATGCACGCGTGGGAAGCCAGGTCTGCCACGGAGATCACGCTAGAGAATCTGCAGCCGGTGTTCGATGCCGCCGAACAGATCGATGTCCTGCTGGTGGGGCTGGGCACCGACATCACCGGCTTCGACAAGACCATCCGGGCCGCCCTGCGTGAGCGCCGGATCATCGTCGAGGCGATCGCGACCGGCGGGGCCGTGCGGACCTACAATATCCTGCTCGGCGAGAACCGCTCGGTCGCGGCGGCGCTGATCGCGGTCGAGAGTTCGCGGTGAAGGCCGAGAGCGCCGGCTACGCGACGAAATACCTGCGCGACAACGACCGCGAGCGGTATCTGGCGACGCTGGTACTGGAGGAGAAGCAGCGCCAGGCGGTCGCCGCCCTCTACGCCTTCAATGCCGATGTCGCCTCGGTGCGCGAGCGGGCACGCGAGCCGCGGGCCGGCGAGATCCGCCTGCAGTGGTGGGCCGATGCGCTGACCGGCGAAGGCCACGGCGCGGTGCGCGCCAATCCGCTTGCCGACGCGCTGCTCGATGTGGTGGGTGAATACGGCCTGCCGGTGCCGCCGCTGACGCGACTGATCGCGGCGCGGCGTTTCGACCTCTACCAGGACCCGATGCCGGACGTGGCCACCTTCGAGGGCTATGCTGGCGAGACCGCGTCGGCCCTCTATCAACTCGGCGCGATGATCCTCAATGGCGGAAGGCCGGTCGAGACCGGCGATGCGGCCGGACATCTGGGCGTGGCGCACGCGCTGGTCGGGCATCTGCGCGCCTTTGGCTACAATGCCAGCAAGGGCCGCATTTTCCTGCCATGGAACGTGCTGGCGGCGAACGGGGTCAGCGAGGCCGACATCTTCGCCGGCAAGGCAACGGTCGAACTGACGGCCGCGCTGGAGCAACTGGGCGACATGGCCGACGCGCATATCGGCAGGGCCGACGCCGCGATCGCTCAGCTTCCAACCGAGCTGCGGCCGGTCTTTGCGCCGGTCGCGCTGCTGCGGCGGCAATTGGCGCGCGTCGATCTGGATTGGCCGTTCCGTCGGCAGGAAGATGAAGCCGACTGGCGCAAACTCGGAGCGCTCTGGTGGTGGCGATTGCGTCGGGCCTAGGCCCAGGCGCGAATATCCTCCAGCGCCCGCTGGCTCATCGCCTTCTTCTTGGCCATGGCTTTTTCGGGGCCGCGCCAGCGGCCGACGTGATCGTCGGGTTTGCTGACCGTCACGGGGGGCAACAGGCCGAAATTGACGTTCATCGGCTGGAAGCTGCGCGGACCGGGCTCGCCTTCGGCGGCCAGATGCCCGCCCAGGATATGGTCGAACAGCGCGCCGAGCGCAGTCGTGCCAACCGGCGCTTCAACCGTCTCGCCGCGTGCCTCGGCCGCCGCCATGCGGCCGGCGACAAGGCCGATGGCGGCGCTCTCGACATAGCCCTCGACGCCGGTGATCTGGCCGGCAAAGCGCAGGCGCGGCTGCGCTTTCAGCCGCAGCTGCCGGTCGAGCACCTTCGGCGAGTTGAGGAATGTGTTGTGGTGCAGGCCGCCGAGCCGGGCGAACTGCGCGTTCTCGAGGCCTGGGATCAGCCGGAAGATCTCCGCCTGCCGGCCATATTTCAGTTTGGTCTGGAAGCCGACCATGTTCCATAGCGTGCCCAGCGCATTGTCTTGCCGCAGTTGCACGATGGCGTAGGACTTGACCGTCGGATTGCGCGGATTGGTGAGGCCGACCGGCTTAAGCGGTCCCCAGCGCAGGGTATCGCGACCCCGCTCGGCCATCACTTCGACCGGCAGGCAGCCGTCGAAATAGGGCACGTTCTCCCAGTCGTGGAAGACGTGCTTTTCGCCGGTCAGCAGGGCGTCGACGAAGCGGTTGTACTGCGCCTCGTCCATCGGGCAGTTGATGTAGTCGCTGCCGGTGCCGCCGGGCCCGACCTTGTCGTAGCGCGACTGCTTCCAGGCGATGTCCATGTCGACCGACTCGTAGTGGACGATCGGCGCGATGGCGTCGAAGAACGCCAGTTCGGATTCACCTGTCAGTCCCTGGATCGCCTCCGCCAGCGGACGCGAGGTGAGCGGGCCGGTGGCGATGACGACGTTCTGCCAGTCGGCCGGCGGCAGGCCGGCGATCTCACCGAATTCGATGGTGATGTTGGGGTGGCTGCGAACCGCGGTGGTCACCGCATCGGAGAAGCCAACGCGATCGACCGCCAGAGCACCGCCCGCCGGCAGTTTCTGCGCATCGGCGGTGCGCATGATCAGCGAGCCGCAGCGGCGCATCTCTTCGTGCAGCAGGCCGACGGCATTGTGCTCGTGATCGTCCGAGCGGAAGGAATTGGAGCAGACCAACTCGGCGAAGCCCCCCGTCAGGTGCGCTTCGGTGAGCTTGTGCGGGCGCATTTCGTGCAGCACGACCTTGGCGCCGGATTCGGCGGCCTGCCATGCGGCCTCGGAGCCGGCGAGACCGGCCCCTATGATGTGAATGGGTGGGTTGGACATGGGGCGCGTCCTAACAGCCGGACGGAAGCGCCGCAATATCGCCGGGGCCGCGAAAACGGAGCCGCGCACGCTGCCGCCAATTTCGAGTGCTTCGTTCAAGATATGACGGCCGCTGCCGCCGAAGCTCACCCGGCAATTGCCAAGCTCGGAGGGCTGTCAATGACGGGTAGCAATACGGTTTCGGCCGCAACCGGCCTCAGGATTCACGCGATCGTCTTCGCCTGCGTGATCCCGATCGAAGCGGTGATCAATTACTTCACCGGTCCGCCCTGGTGGGTGCTGTGGGTACTCGGCGGATGGGCTATCGGCCTCGTCTCGCACTGGTGGTTCGTCTCGCGCCACCCGGCGGCCTGAGGCGCAAAAATCAAAACGCTCGCTACCTCAGAAGGAAGCGAGCGTTCGGATCGAAGAGGTGGTCGACGTCGGCGCGAAGCTATTAGAGCGAACGCGCATGGTCGCGAGCGATCTTGTTGATGTCGGCGCGCGCGATGCCGAGGTCGTTGAGCTGACGGGTGTCGAGAGCGGCGAGCTCACGGACGGTCTGCTGGTAAGCGGCCCACTTCTTGAGGGTCTGGCGGATGCCCATTTCATGTTCTCCTTCTTGGCGAGCGGTCTTGCTCGCTACGAGTGGGTAGATAGTCCCATGCGCGGAGTCTGAGCAGGGGGCGATTGATCAAGCCAGCGTCACAGAAAATGCATAGCTCAATTTGGTCGGCGTTCATTTCATCTTAAGAAACACGACTGCCGGAGTGGAGTTTCTGGAAGCCGAGAGTGCTCAGAGCGCGCGGTCGAACAGGCCGCGTGTCATTTTCGAGAAGTCCGCCACGGAAACGCCCAAAATATCAACGTTTCGCTTGGGCGGGGCGCCGACCTCGCGAAGCGGCGGGCGGATGCTGATGAGGCGCGGATCGCGCCATACGGCTCGGACAAACACTTGGTATTTCTCCCAGTCGGGTTGCAGGGCACTGGAAGATCGTCCGATTTGTCCTATCGTTCCACCTGTCGGTCGGCATCTGGGCCATGCAGTTTTGCCGTGGCTCTGTCGTAATGCCGTCAAAAGCCTCTGAATCCAGCGGATTCCGGGCACGTACCTCACGCGGCGAGCTATGCGTTCTCGGTCCAGTCGATGGCGTTGCGCAGCCGGATGCCGCTGACGTGAAGGGATGTGCGCCACAGCTCTCGCAGCGGCGCGAGGCGATCGAGGGACTTTAACGCCACCTGCCGTTCCGTCAGGCAGCGCGGCAAGTCGGTCAATCTGTCTTCCCGCAACGGCGTGACGGCGGAGCGGGCAACGTGCATGCCGGCATCGACGATATCCTCGAACGGACCGCCTGGCAGCTCGTAGCGATAGAGCGCCGCGGCGGCGATGCGATCGAGCCACCCGGTCTCCACGAAGGCGAACGCCGCGGCGTCTCCCAGCCATGTCGATCGGTCGGCATCGCTGGTTGACGGCGTCGCGAACGCCACGATCCGCGGGCAATCGCGGGGGAAGAAATAGAGGAAGTCATGGGCCTCATCGATGGCCCAGACCAGCGGCCCGTTGAGCCATTCATCGCCGGGTCGACGGCTCGAAAGGACTAATGGCGGTCGCGGCACAAAGCGATCTATCCCCGCCTGCTCGCTGAAATGGAACAGGCGCAAGATCTATTCCGCGGCTTGGCGGCGCCCGGCCAGCGCGTCGAGCAGGTCGGCGGATTGCGCAACCCAGCCGAGCAGCAGCTCGAAAGTCAGCAGGCTCGCCTCGTGATTGGAACGCGAGGCGTTGGCGGCGATCGGCTCGGCGACACAATCGGCGAGCACCACCGGGCGATAGTCGCGGAACACAGCGTCGCGAACGGTGGAATCGACGCAGACACTGGTGGTCGTGCCGGTCATCAGCAGCGTGCGGATGCCGAGCGAGCGGAGCCGCGCGTCGAGGGCGGTTTCGAAGAAGCCACTATAGCGATGCTTGCCGATGACGATGTCACCTTGCTTGGGCGTCAGCTCGGGCACGATCTCGGTGTTCCAGGTCCCCTCGATGAGGATGCGGCTCGGCGAGCCGTCCGGCGCCGTGACCGGCGTACCGATCTTCATGCGGTTCGTATGGACGAGGTAGTGCGGCGAGTCGGCGCTGCCGGCGTCGCTGAGGTCGGCGGCGTGCTGCTGCTTGAGATAGATCACCGGCATGCCCGCGGCCCGGGCCGCATCGAGCACGGCAGCGACAGTGGGGACAATGGCGTTGGCCGGCCCGACGTCGATGCCGGCGCGGCCAAACATCCCGTCCTGGTGCAGGAAGTCATTCTGCATATCGACGACGATGACCGCGGTGCGGCCAAGGTCGAGCTCGATCGCGGCCGGGCGGGCCGGCAGGTTGATGCGGGTCATGGATACCTCCATCCTTGGGCGGGAGGCTACGCTCCCGTCCGTGCCCCATGCAAGGCGGGGCTACTCCGCCGCCTGCCTCGCCGGGCGCCGCGCTTTCACCACCGGCCGCCGCTCCATGACTTCACGCAGGAACTGGCCGGTGTAGCTGCGCTTGTTTTCGGCGATGTCCTCCGGCGTGCCGACGCCGACCACCTCGCCGCCGCCGTCGCCGCCTTCGGGACCCATGTCGATGATCCAGTCGGCGGTCTTGATGACTTCGAGGTTGTGCTCGATGACGACGACCGTGTTACCCTGGTCGACGAGCTCGTGCAGCACCTCGAGCAGCTTCTTGATGTCGTGGAAGTGCAGGCCCGTCGTCGGCTCGTCGAGCATATAGAGGGTGCGGCCGGTGGCGCGCTTCGACAGCTCCTTCGACAGCTTTACGCGCTGCGCTTCGCCGCCCGAGAGCGTCGTTGCTGGCTGGCCGACCTTGACGTAGCCGAGGCCGACGCGCTGCAGCGTCGCGAATTTCTCGCGGATTGATGGCACGGCGGCGAAGAACTCGGTCGCTTCGTCGATGGTCATGTCGAGCACGTCGGCGATCGACTTGCCCTTGAACTGCACCTCGAGCGTCTCGCGGTTGTAGCGGTGGCCCTTGCAGACCTCGCAGGTCACGTAAACGTCGGGCAGGAAGTGCATCTCGATCTTGATGACGCCGTCGCCCTCGCATTTCTCGCAGCGGCCGCCCTTGACGTTGAAGCTGAAGCGGCCCGGGCCGTAGCCGCGCGCCTTGGCCTCGGGCAGGCCCGCGAACCATTCCCGCATCGGGCCGAAGGCGCCGGTGTAGGTCGCCGGGTTGGAGCGCGGCGTGCGGCCGATCGGCGACTGGTCGATGTCGATGATCTTGTCGAGGAATTCGAGGCCGGTGAGGTGGTTGTGCGGCGCCGGGTTGACACGGGCGCCGTTCAGCCGCCGGGCCATCGCCTGGTACATCGTATCGATCATCAGCGTCGACTTGCCGCCGCCGGACACGCCGGTGATGGCAACAAACAGCCCGAGCGGCACGTCCACCGAGACGTTCTTGAGATTGTTGCCGGTGGCGCCGTCGAGATGGATTTTCTTGGCCTTCTGCGCCTTGCGGCGCTCCGGCGGTGTCGGGATCGACAGCTTGCCGCTGAGATATTGGCCCGTGAGCGAGTTCTTGCTCTTGAGGATGTCCTCGGGCGTACCTTCCGCGACGATGTGGCCGCCATTGACGCCCGCGCCGGGGCCGATGTCGACCACATAGTCGGCCGTGAGGATGGCGTCCTCGTCGTGTTCGACCACGATGACGGTGTTGCCGATGTCGCGCAGGCGCTTCAGCGTCTCGATCAGCCGCGCATTGTCGCGCTGATGCAGGCCGATCGACGGCTCGTCGAGCACGTAGAGCACGCCGGTAAGGCCGGAGCCGATCTGGCTGGCAAGACGGATGCGCTGGCTCTCGCCGCCCGACAGCGTGCCCGAGTTGCGGGCGAGGGTCAGGTAATCGAGGCCGACATCGTTGAGGAAGCCGAGGCGCTCGCGGATTTCCTTGAACACGCGCTCGCCGATCTGGCGCTGCTGCGGCGTCAGCCGCTTGGGCATGTCGGTGAACCACTGGGCGGCCTGGCGGATCGACATGTCGGAAACCTGCCCGACATGCAGGCCGTCGATCTTGACGGCCAGCGCCTCCGGCTTCAGCCGGTAGCCGTTGCAGGCGAGGCAAGGCTTGCTCGACATATAGCGCTCGATTTCCTCGCGCATGCCGGCGCTTTCGGTCTCCTTGTAGCGCCGCTCGAGATTGCCGATGACGCCCTCGAAGGTCTTCTTGGTCTTGTAGGTCCTGAGGCCGTCGTCATAGGTGAACTGGATGGCGGTGTTGCCGGTGCCGAACAGCACGGCGTCCTGCACTTCCTTGGGCAGTTCTTCCCAGGCGGTGCCGGTCGAGGCGCCATAATGCTTGGTCACCGCCTGCAGCGTCTGCTGGTAGTAGGGCGCGCTGGTCTTGGACCAGGGCAGAATGGCGCCGTCGCGCAGCGACAGCGTGACGTCCGGCACGATCAGGTCGGGGTCGATCTTCTGCTCGGTGCCCAGCCCGTCGCAGACCGGACAGGCGCCGAACGGGTTGTTGAACGAGAACAGCCGCGGCTCGATCTCGGGGATGGTGAAGCCCGAAACCGGATCGGCGAATTTCTCCGAAAAGATCAGCCGCTTGGGCTCGCCGTTTTCTTCCTTCTCGTCCGCGAACTCGGCGAAGGCGATGCCATCGGCCAGCTTCAGCGCCGTCTCGAAGCTTTCGGCAAGCCGGTTGGCGATATCGGGGCCGACGACGATGCGATCCACCACCACTTCGATGTCGTGTTTGATTTTCTTGTCGAGGTTGGGCGCATCCTCGATGTCGTGGAACTCGCCGTCGATCTTGGCGCGGAGGAAACCCTTGCGCATCAGTTCGTTGAGTTCGCGCTTGTACTCACCCTTGCGACCGCGGGCGATCGGCGCGAGCAGGAACAGCCGCGTGCCCTCGGGCTGCGACATGACGATATCGACCATCTGGCTGACGGTCTGGCTCTGAATCGGCAGGCCGGTGACCGGCGAATACGGGATGCCGACGCGCGCGAAGAGCAGGCGCAGATAGTCGTAGATTTCGGTGACGGTACCCACGGTGGAGCGCGGATTGCGCGAGGTGGTCTTCTGTTCGATCGAGATAGCGGGCGAGAGCCCGTCGATCTGTTCGACGTCGGGCTTCTGCATCATCTCGAGGAACTGCCGGGCATAGGCCGACAGCGACTCCACATAGCGCCGCTGCCCCTCGGCATAGATGGTGTCGAAGGCCAGCGAGGATTTGCCCGAGCCCGACAGCCCCGTCATCACGATCAGCTTGTCGCGCGGCAGCCGCAGATCGATGTTCTTGAGGTTGTGCTCCTTGGCGCCGCGGATGACGATTTCACGGTTGGGGGCAGGGGACGATTTTGCGGGCATCAGACATCCATCGGCAGGCGCCGGGACCATAGGGGACTGGTCTGCCAGCTACTGTCAGGGTTTTGAATTGGAGACGGGTGAGCCACAGAAATAGGGAGGGCCCGCCGCATCCGCAAGTTAACCACTGCGCGCCGGCAAAGTCACTTCACAGGCGGTCGCATCCGCAGAACATAAGCGGAACATTGTAGAGTCGGTCAAGGCCCTTGGTCACGATGCCGATAGCATCCCGCTAGTCGATCGCCTCAGCCGAAGCGTGTTTGTCGCCAGAGCGAAAAGTCTGTCTCGAGCCCCTCCGCGCCGAAAATGGGCGCGCCTTCGTGGCGCGCCAAGTCGGGGGGAGCGCTGGGACCGCCGTCGCTAGAACACGAACTGGCCGATCACGAGCGCCACGATCAGCGTGATCACCAGCAGGACGATGAAGATGTAGAACAGGATTTTCGCGATGCCGGCCGAGGCTGCGGAAATGCCGGTGAAGCCGAGCAGGCCGGTAATGATCGAAATCACGAAAAAGATGAGAGCCCATCTAAGCATAGTAGACACTCCATGACGCGCGGGTGCGTTCGGGCCTTAAACACGCAAAGCGCTGGAGCGTTGCACGGTCCCCCTCGTCATTGTGCGTATGACGGGGCTATGGTCGCGGGGCGGGCCTGCCGCGGCGGGCCGCTAGTCAGGAGCACGAACATGTTCGAAGAATTCAAGAAATTCGCCCTGCGGGGGAATGTCGTCGATCTTGCCGTCGGCGTCATCATCGGTGCCGCCTTTGGCGCGATCGTCGCGTCGCTGGTGGGCGACATCATTATGCCGATCATCGGTGCGGTGACCGGAGGTCTCGACTTCTCGAACTACTACATCCCGCTGTCGTCCAAGATCACGGCGGGCATGGCTTACGTCGATGCCAAGAAGGCCGGCGCAGCGCTGGGCTACGGCAACTTCATCACCATCGCCATCAACTTCATCATCGTGGCGTTCGTGCTGTTCCTCGTCATTCGCGGCATGAACATGATGATCAACCGCAACAAGAAGGAAGAGGCCGCCGCGCAGCCCCCGCCGCCGCCGGCCGAAGTGGCGCTGCTGACGGACATCCGCGACCAGCTGGCGGCGCTCAACGCCAAGACGCCACGCTGAACGTCTTATGGCCGGGCCAGGTCCCGGCCACTTTGACTATCGCTCAGGCAACGTCGCCGAGATAGATGCCCTTGCGCTTGAGGTAAGCCACCTCGTCGGGGCTCGCGAGATCGCGGTCCCAGCGCGCCAGGGACTTGTTGATGTAGCTGAAGAAGGGCGGCCCCAGGAAGGCGAACAGGATCATCGCCATGTAGCCGCGGGGCAGGGTGGCGGCCTCTTCGGGCGGCGACTGCTCCAGCTCCCAGAAGCGCCGCGTGGCGATCTTGTGGTGGTTGGAGTGGAGCATGAGGTTGTAGAACATGCCGCCCGAGATGCGGCGGTGGCTGTCCCACGAATGGCGGGCCTCGACGCGCGTGCCTGGCATGCGCACCAGGCCGTAATGCTCGATGTAGTTCACCACCTCGAGATAGATTTTGCCGATGGCGCCGGCATAGGCGAACCACACCAGCCCCCACCAGCCGAGGAAGGCGCAGAAGAACAGCGCGATGACAGCGGTCATCAGCTGGTTCCGCCAGAAGCGGTTGTTGATGATGTTGTTGGCGATGCCCTTGCGGGCGAGGCGCTCGTCCTCATGGCGCTTGGCGGCGAGCCACTGGCCGGCGGTTGAGGTCCAGACGAAATGGATGATGTACTGGCCGCGCCGCGCCGTGGCCGGATCGAGCTCGGTGCCGACGTTGCGGTGATGGCCATAGACGTGCTCGATGGCAAAGCCGGTGTCGAAGGTGAAGGCCAGCAGCCAGGTGCCGAACAGCCGGTCGAACGGCTTGTCCATGCGATGGATGAGCTCGTGGCTGACATTGACGCCGGCGGCGCCGAAATACATGCCGAGACTGGCATAGGCGCCCTGCAGCCAGAACCAGTTGGTGCGGGCGCGCGAGCCCTCCGGATCGATGCCGACGAAGCGGAAGATCGCATCCATCAGCGGAATGCCGTGCGGCGTGGTGATGTTGAAGGTGACGAGGCTGATGAACAGCAGCAGCGGCAGCGTCGCGAACAGCATGGTCTGGCAGTACCAGACGGGCGGCATGCGCTCGCGATCCGAGATGTCGCCGAACAGCTCGTCGACGTAGCCGACGAGGAAGAACGACATCAGCAGGCCCGCCCAGGTGAAGGCGCCGCCCCACGCCATGGCATAGGCGCCCGCGAGGATGAACAGGTTCATCATCGAATAGCGGAACGTATTGGCCGCGCGCGTGGCGAGCAGCGAATTGGCCAATGACGGCCGGCCGGTGCGGTCTGGGGTAGTCTCGGTCAAGGCAGAATCTCGGAAGTCGGCTGGTCTGGAGCGACTGTTCGGGGGCGGAACCTATTGGAACATCAAAGCGGACTCAATGCGTCAGGATGCAATCGAGCCGTGCGTTCGACTTGACGTTAACGGCACGATAGAACATATCAAGAACACTGTGCGAAACGCGCCGAATTTCGGCGGCAGCACAGTCGCGGTCGGATAAGGTCCAGCCGCGTTTCACGGAAGCGGCGTAAGAGCGAAAGGGCTGAGCCATGGCAGGCAGTGTAAACAAGGTCATTCTGGTCGGTAATCTGGGGGCGGAGCCCGAAATTCGCACGCTGCCGAGCGGCAACAAGGTGGTGAACCTGTCGGTCGCTACGTCCGAGAGCTGGCGCGACAAGAATTCCGGCGAGCGCAAGGAAAAGACCGAGTGGCACCGTGTGGTGATCTTCTCGGAAGGTTTGGCGCGCGTTGCCGAGCAGTATCTGCACAAGGGCAGCAAGGTCTACCTCGAGGGGGCGCTGCAGACCCGCAAGTGGCAGGACCAGTCGGGGCAGGACAAATACTCGACCGAGGTCGTGCTGCAAGGCTTCAACTCGAACCTAACGATGCTTGACGGCCGCGGCGACAATGGCGGGGACTCCGCCGGATTCTCGGGTCCCCCGACCGGCCGGTCGGAGCGCTCCGAAGGCCGCCGTCCGTCGTCGAGCGCACCGGCTTTCGAGTCCGGCGGCATGGACGACGACATTCCGTTCTGATTGCCCGCGACCCGGCATATGTCGAAGACGCTGGCGGCAGAGATCGCCGGCCGCGCTCTCGACGTCGTCAACCCGGCCAACCGGGGGATGGCGTTGGGCGCGGCACTGCGCCGCCACGGCTTCGATCCGGCGCTCGGCAAGCTGCCGCCTGAACTCGGCGACCGCGCGACGATCGTGGCCTGGCTGCTCGCGACCTACGCGGCTCCGACAAAATGAAAAGGGCGGCTCGCGCCGCCCTTTGAAGCTTTCAGCGATGATCCGCCGATCAGGCCTTCGAGAACGGCACCTTGGCGTCGATGGTGTCGCCGCTGTCGTTGAAGGTGGCGTGGAACACGCATTCCATCTTGTTGCCGCCGCTCAGCACGATCTGGGCCGAGATCGAGATGTCGTTGCCCTCGTCGTCGTCGGCGCGCTGCTGCAGGTCGAAGCTGATGTTGCCGCCGTTGAGCTTGCCGATGGCGACGCCGCGGAAGCCGCCGATGCCGGAGTTCATCACGGCCTCGTAGCGGTGGTTGGCATCGACATAGGCGATGGTGCCGGTGACCGAGAGCTGCGCGCCGGAAAGCTGGCAGCGGCCGGTGTAGTTGACCTTGCCGCCATTGCCCGAGCTGATGGCCATCTTGCAGCTGACCGTCTGCGTCTGCGCGCCGGTGAGCGTGCCCTTGCCGGCCCAGGTGCCGAGGTACTTTTCGAGCGCAGCGATTTCAGTCGGGCCGGCCAGTGCAGGGGCAGCACCGGCGCACGCCAGGACGCCGCCGAGCACGATGGCCCGCGTAAGGGGTCCGAACAGGTTCATTTTCTTAGTGCCTCCAAAGCGGGATGACAGAATCGCCCCCCGGCGAATATTGGGCTGGCAAAAAGCCTAGATCGGCCAGCAATGCAAGCGGACCGTTATCACAAAAAACGTCTCAAACAAGGCTGATCCTGCGGGATTGCGCGGATTTGCGAGCGGCGCCGACCGTCCGGTGCGGCGCCGCCACAGTATGACGGTTCAGGCGGCCGTGGCGCCGGCGAGGAACCGGGCCAGCGTGACCGGTTCGCGTCCGCCCAGGCGCTGGACCGCGTCGCCGGTGAGCGCGAAATAGCCACGCGCCGTGTCGGTGTCGAAGGCCGCGAAGGTGGCGGCAAGGTTGGGCGGCAGGCCGTGGTCGGTCATGCCCTTGATCAGAGCTTCACCCGGGACCGCAATGGCGGCGACCGGCTTGCCGATCTGTGTGCCGACGATGGCCGCAATCTCCTCGAGGGTCAGCGCTTCTGCGCCCGTGACGTTCTCGATCGTCTTGCCCGCGGCCGTGAGCAGCGCACCGGCGGCGGCCACGGCGCAATCGGCGCGGCTGACCACGTTGCGGCGGCCAGTGCCGGCGGCGTGGACCAGCTGGCCCGTCGCGGCAAACTGCGGCAATTGGCCGACCAGCAGGTCCATGTAGAGACTGTTGCGCAGGAAGGTCCAGTCGAGGCCGGTCGCGATGACGGCCTGCTCGGTCCAGAAATGGTCGTCGGCGACCTGGGCGCTCGCGGACGGGTAGGGCGAGGGGATGGACGTGTAGAGGATGTGTTTCACGCCCGCCCGTTTCGCCGCCGCGACGGCGGCCTGATGCTGCGCCAGCCGGGCGCCGGGCGAGCCGACTGCGTCGGTCGAGACGATCAGCAGCCGATCGATGCCGGCGAGCGCCGCCTCGAGGCTGGCGCCATCGTCGAAGTCGCCGGCGCGGACGGTGACGCCCTTGGCGGCGAGGTCGGCGAGCTTGTCGGGCGTGCGGGTGATGGCGACGATCTTGCTGGCGCCGCGCGCCAGCAGCTCCTCGACGACGATGCGGCCGAACTGGCCGGCCGCACCGGTGACGCCGAGAGTGGAATTGGAAAAGTCGGACATGGGGTTCTCCAGTGGTCTGTCTCTTTTCGCAACCAGGTATCGAAAAGAGATCGACAGGCAGATAGAGGGCGAATAGAGGAAGCGAAAGGCGGCACTTTCAGCCCCTCAGGTCACCCCGGAGTAACTGCCCATGGACATGCCGATGACAACGCCGGTCGAAATGGTCGACGCAGTGCGCGACTGGCGCGAGCGGGCGCGGATCGTGGGCGGCGATGTTGATGGCTGCCCGGTGCGGGAGATTCTCGACAAGGTCGGCGACAAATGGAGCATGCTGATCGTCATGACCCTGTCGGCCGGTCCGTTGCGCTTCAACGAGCTCAAGCGGCGCGTGCCGGACATCTCGCAGAAGATGCTGACCCAGACGCTGCGTGAGCTGCAGCGCGACGGCATGGTGGCGCGCCAGGTGTTCCCAACCGTGCCGCCGGCGGTGGAGTACCGGCTGACTGCGCTCGGGGAGTCGGTGATCGTGCCGTTCGGCACCCTGGTGAACTGGGCCAATCAGTATCACCAGCAAATCTACGCCTCGCGGGCCGAATTCGATGCAGACGCCGCCGCCTGAGGCCTCGAAACGGGCCGATTTCGACCCCATATGCGATAGCAGTGGAAGACGGGCGTCACAAAGCCCGCAAAGCCCCGGGGGAATTAGGTTTCCGCGGGGGAATCGCATAGACCCGCCGATAGCCGAAACAGACTGAAACAGAGCCCCTTGGCCGACACTCCTGAAGACGACGGCGCCGCACTGCCGCCCTCCGACATCGCTCCCATCTCGATCACCGACGAAATGCGCCGGTCCTATCTCGATTACGCCATGAGCGTGATCGTGAGCCGCGCGCTGCCGGATGTGCGCGACGGTATGAAGCCCGTGCACCGGCGCATCCTCTATTCGATGCACCAGCAGAACTTCGTGTGGAACCGGCCGTACCACAAATCGGCGGCGGTGGTGGGCGACGTGATCGCCAAGTACCACCCGCATGGCGACGCGGCGGTCTACATGTCGCTGGTGCGCATGGCGCAGACCTTTTCGCTGCGCGTCCCACTGATCGACGGGCAGGGCAATTTCGGCTCCATCGACGGCGATATGCCGGCGGCCATGCGCTACACGGAATCGCGCATGGAAAAGATCACCAGTTCGCTTCTCGACGATCTCGAGAACGACACGGTGGATATGCGGGAGACCTACGACAACTCCAATGTCGAGCCGTCGGTGCTGCCGGCGCGCTTCCCCAACCTGCTGGTCAATGGCGGTTCGGGCATTGCCGTCGGCATGGCGACCAACATTCCGAGCCACAATCTGGGCGAGACGATCGACGCAACGCTGGCGGTGCTCGCCAACCCCGCCATCACCGTCACCGAGATCATGCAGATCATGCCGGGGCCGGATTTCCCGACGGCGGGCATCATCCTCGGCCGGTCGGGTATCCGGCAGGCCTACGAGACGGGGCGCGGTTCGATCCTGATCCGCGGTCGCTGCAACACCGAGGACATGCGCGGCGGCCGCGAAGCGATCATCGTCACCGAGATTCCATACCAGGTGAACAAGTCGCTGATGATCGAGAAGATGGCCGAGCTGGTGCGCGACAAGCGCATCGAAGGCATCTCCGATATTCGCGACGAGTCCGACCGGCACGGCATCCGCGTGGTGATCGAGCTCAAGCGCGACGCGGTACCCGACGTTGTGCTCAACCAGCTCTATCGCTTCACACCGCTGCAAAGCTCGTTTGGCTGCAATTTCGTCGCGCTCAATGGCGGCAAGCCCGAACTGATGAACGTCCGCGACATCCTCGGCGCCTTCGTGGCGTTCCGCGAAGAGGTGGTCACGCGGCGCACGCGGTTCCTGCTGAACAAGGCGCGCGACCGAGCCCACGTGCTGGTCGGCCTCGCGGTGGCGGTGGCCAATATCGACGACGTCATCGTGCTCATCCGCACCTCGCCCGACGCGACCGTGGCGCGCGAGCGCCTGATGGCCCGCGACTGGCCGGCGCGCGACGTGGCGCCGCTGATGGCGCTGGTGGACGACCCGCGCCACAAGATCGCCGAGGACGGCACGTTCCGCCTGTCGGACGAGCAGGCCCGCGCCATCCTGGCCCTGACCCTCAGCCGCCTCACGGCGCTCGGCCGCGACGAGATCGGCAACGAGCTCAACGGGCTGGGCGAAGAGATCAAGGATTGTCTCGATATCCTGCGCTCGCGCGAGCGGGTGCAGAACATCGTTCGAGACGAGCTCAACGCCATCAAGGAAGAGTTCTCGACACCGCGCCTGACGACCATCGACGAGGCGGCGGGGGACTTCGAGGACGAGGACCTCATCGCCCGCGAGGACATGGTGGTGACCGTCACGCATGGCGGCTACATCAAGCGCGTGCCGCTCTCGGCCTATCGGGCCCAGCGGCGCGGCGGCAAGGGCCGCTCGGGCATGGCGACGCGCGACGAGGACTTCGTCACGCGGCTGTTCGTGGCCAATACGCATACCCCCGTACTGTTCTTCTCCTCGCTCGGGCAGGTCTACAAGCTGAAGGTCTGGCGCCTGCCGATCGCCGAGCCGCAGGGCAAGGGCCGGGCGCTGATCAACATGCTGCCGCTGGACGAAGGCGAGCGGATCACTTCGATCATGCCGCTGCCCGAGGACGAGGCGAGCTGGCAGAATCTCGACATCATGTTCGCGACCCGCTCGGGTGGCGTGCGCCGCAATTCGCTGGCCGACTTCATCGAGATCAACAAAAACGGCAAGATCGCCATGAAGCTCGATGAAGGTGACGAGATCGTCGGCGTCGAGACGTGTTCGGCGGCCGACGACGTGTTGCTGACGACGGCGCTGGGGCAGGCCATCCGCTTCCAGGTCGACGAAGTCCGCGTGTTCAAGGGTCGCGATTCGACCGGTGTGCGCGGCATTTCGCTGGCCGACGGCGACAAGGTCATTGCCATGGCGGTGATCCGGCATTTCGAGGCGACGTCGGAAGAGCGGGCGGCCTACCTCAAGATGAGCCGCGCGGTGCGCGGCGAGACCGAGGGCGAGGAAACGCCGGCGGAGGATGCGGAGGAAGCCGTCGCGGGCGAACTCAGCCAGGAACGCTATGCGGCCATGAGCGCCGCCGAGCAGTTCATCCTCACCGTCTCGGAGCGTGGCTTCGGCAAGCGTACGTCGAGCCACGAATACCGGACGACTGGTCGCGGCGGCAAAGGCATCGTGGCCATGGCGGTGAACGATCGCAATGGTCCGCTCATCGGCTCGTTCCCGGTCGAGAGCGACGATCAGTTGATGCTGGTGACCAATGGCGGGCAGGTGATCCGCGTGCCGGTGGACGCCGGGGCGGGCAACAATATCCGTATCGTCGGGCGTTCATCGCAGGGCGTGACGGTGTTCAAGACGTCCGAAGGTGAGAAGGTCGTGTCCGTCGAGCGCATCAACGAGCCCGAGGCCGAAGCCGAGCCCGGAGCAGAAGAGAGCGGCGCGCCGGAGTGAGGGTGCTCGGCGGCAACGGCATCACGCTCGAGCCGCAAATGGCCGGGCATGCGGCCGAGATGTTCGCGCTGCTGCGCGATCCGGCGCTCTACGTCTTCACCGACGACAAGGAGCCGGCGAGCGAAGACTGGCTGCGGGCGCGGTACCAGCGGCTGGAGAGCCGGCAGTCGCCTGAGGGCCATCAGCTTTGGCTGAACTGGATCGTGCGCGCCGGCGGCACGGCGGTCGGCTACGTGCAGGCGACGGTCGAGAACGGCGAGGCGGAGATCGCCTATGTCATTGCAGGCGCCTACCAGCGCCGGGGGTATGCAGCCTCGGCCTGCCAGGCGATGCTGGCGGAACTGTCCGCAGCCTATGGCGTAAGGCACGCCACCGCGACGCTCGATCCGGACAATGCGGCTTCGCTTGCTCTGCTGGCCAGACTCGGTTTTTGCTTTGTTCGTGAGGATGTTGAAGCGCATGAGGTGCATTATGCGCTGGAGCTGTGTCCGTAAAATCTACGGCCGTCTGCGTTATTTGCCGGTTGTTTTTCGACCGCTATGATGCTAACTATGGCGGATCAACCGTGAGGCCGCCATGCTGACCCTGTCCACCCTCATCCCGTATCTCGGCGCCTGTTTCATCCTCGCCATCGTGCCTGGCCCGACCGTGACGGTGATCCTTGCCAATTCGCTGCGCTCCGGCACGCTGGCCGGGCTGTCGATCATCGCCGGCACCCAGGCGGGGCTGGTGACGATGATCCTTGTCGTCGGGCTGGGCCTCGAGGCGGTGATGGGGTTCATGGCCTTCGCTTTCGACTGGATCAAGCTGGCGGGCGCGGCGTACCTGATCTGGCTCGGCTACAACATGCTGCGCAGCAAGGGCGAACTCGGGACGGCAGCAGCCGGGCCGGAGAAGTCCTACCGCCGGCTGATGCTCGATGGGTTCGTGGTGATCTGGAGCAACCCCAAGGCGCTGATTTTCCTCGGGGCGTTCCTGCCGCAGTTTGTCAGCAAGGAAGGCGCGACCTTCCCGCAAGTCGTCGTGCTCGGCCTGTTCTTCATGCTGATCGCCGGCACGTCGGACAGTCTCTATGCCGTCCTTGGCGGCCGCGCGCGGGGACTGCTCTCGACGGCGCGGGTAAAGCTGGTCAGCCGGGTGTCGGGCGCCATCCTGATGGCGGGCGGCGTGTGGCTGGCGCTGGTCAAGCGGGCCTGAGCGGGATAAGGCGGAATTGCATGCCGCCTGACGAGTCCCGCCATCTTCCACCTGCCTGAGCTTTCCGTCCTCATCCCCTACACGATCGCCGCTTTCGTGGTGGTGGCCGTGCCCGGCATTACCGTCTCGACAGTGGTGAGCACAGCGCTCGCCCGCGGGCTGGTGCCGGCTTACTGGTTCGAGCTGGGGGCGGGGCTGGCGCGCTTCACCATGGTGATCGTGGTGGCGGTGGCGCTCGAGGCGGTCACCGGGATCGTCTCGGCGCTGTTCGACATCATCAAATATATCGGGGCGGCCTATCTGCTCTACCTCGGCTGGGGCTACCTGACCTCGCGTGGCGGCATCAAGCTCAACGAGCAGCAGGAGAAGCGCTCGCCGTTGCGGCAGGTGGCGATGGGCTTCCTGACCCTGTGGGGCAACCCGAAGGCACTGCTGTTCTTCGGCGCGTTCATCCCGCAATTCGTCGATACGCACTACACTGCCTGGCCGCAGGTGCTGGTACTGGGGCTGATCGAGATCGTCGCGGCGTTCATCACCGACAGCGGCTATATTGCCCTGTCCGTCGGCGCGCGCAGCCTGATGACCGGTGGGGCGCTGGTCTGGGTCAACCGGGTCGCCGGCGTGATCCTGATCGGCGCGGCGATCTGGCTGGCCACGCTGCACCGCTAGGCGCACGGGGGCCTGCCGTGCTTGCCACGGCGCGCCGCGCGTGACAGAACCCCGGCCCAATAAGGGCAATGGGGGGCGAGGCAAGCGATGACACGGCTCGTTGGGTTCTATCCCGGCTCGTTCGACCCGCTGACCAACGGGCATCTCGACGTCATCGAGCGGGCCTGCAAGCTGGTTGATACGCTGGTTGTTGCCGTCGGTACGCACGCGACCAAGAAGCCGCTCTTTACCCATGACGCCCGGCTGAACCTGCTTCGCGCGGTGCTCGAGCCGGTCGGCAAGCGCACCGAGACCGAGTTCAAGATCGTCGATTTCGACGGGCTCACCACCAATGCGGCGCGCCAGCACGGCGCCAAGCTGATCATCCGCGGTCTGCGCGATACCACCGACTACAATTATGAGATGCAGATGGTGGGGATGAACGCCCAGATGGCGCCCGACCTGCAGACGGTGTTCCTGCCGTCCTCGCCGCATGTCCGCCACATCTCGGCCACGCTCGTGCGGCAGATCGCCGAGCTCGGCGGCGACATCTCCGCCTTCGTTCCCAAAATCGTCCTAGAGGCTTTGAAGTCAGTATGAACTCCCCGCTCAAGCGCGCCGGTGCCATCATGGGCATCCTCGCGGTTCTCGGTGCCATCATCTTCGGCGCCGTTTCGGCCAATGCCGCCAAGGCGGCCACTGGTACGCCGCATTTGATGCTCACGCTCAAGGACGGCGTCGTCGATATCCAGCTGATGCCGGAGGTCGCGCCCAACCATGTGCAGCGCATCATCGACCTGACCAGCAAGGGTGCCTATGACGGCGTGGTCTTCCACCGCGTCATCGACGGCTTCATGGCGCAGACGGGCGACGTGAAGTTCGGCAAGAGCGATGCGCCCGGCTACGACCTGACGATGGCCGGTACCGGCGGCTCGGACCTGCCGGACGTGAAGGCTGAGTTCAACAGCACGCATTTCGACCGCGGCATCGTCGGCGCGGCGCGCTCGCAGGACCCGGACTCGTTCAACTCGCAGTTCTTCATCACCTTCGCCGATGCCGGCTTCCTCGATGGCCAGTACACCGTGTTCGGCAAGGTCGTGTCGGGTATGGAGTTCGTCGACAACATCAAGAAGGGCGACCCGCAGTCCGGACAGATGGACGACCCCGACAAGATCATTTCCGCGAAAATCGAATACAAATAAGGGACGATGGCCGCCGACGAACCCGATCGGATACTGAAACATTCTGACCTGACGCGGGATCAACGCGACACGGTCGATCGGTTTCGGCAGCAGACCGGCCTCGAGCTCGGGATTTCGGTTCGCCAGTTCGGTTCGGCCCAGGACTACGTCAATCACCTCCTACAGAAGGAACACAGCGGCATGGCCGACTACAAGGATCCCGAGAACACCCTCGTCATCGAAACCACCAAGGGACCGGTGGTGATTGAGATGCGGCCGGACCTGGCGCCCAACCACGTGGCGCACATCAAGAAGCTGGCCCGCGAGGGCCTTTATGACGGCGTGGTGTTCCACCGCGTCATCGACGGCTTCATGGCGCAGACCGGCGACGTCAAACACGGCAATGCCACCAAGGGCGACACGTCGCGCGCCGGCATGGGCGGCTCGGACTATCCCGACCTCAAGGCCGAGTTCAACGCCGAGCCGCATGTGCGCGGCGTCGTCTCGATGGCGCGGGCGCAGAACCCCAACAGCGCCAATTCGCAGTTCTTCATCGTGTTCGACGATGCGAAGTTCCTCGACCGCCAGTACACGGTCTGGGGCAAGGTCATCTCCGGCATGGAAAATGTCGACCAGATCAAGAAGGGCGAGCCTGTCCGCGATCCCGACAGCATGACCTCGGTCAAGGTTGCGGCCGACATCAAGTAAGCAATAGCGGTGAAGCCGATGGCCATTCTGTGGGTTCTCCTCGGCGTCATCTCGGGCGCCTGCATTGCCGTGCAGGCGCCGATCAATGCGCAGCTCGGGCGCGATCTCGGGTTGCCGTTCGCGGCGGCGTTCATCTCTTTCGCCGCCGGCGCGGTGATCCTCGCCATCGTCACTTTTGCCGTCTCCGGGGCGACCGGCACGGCGATCCACTGGAACCTGCCGGCGCCCTGGCTGTTCGTCGCCGGCGGCGCGCTGGGCACGGTCTACGTGACCTCGGCCGTGGTGCTGACGCCGCAGATCGGCGCGGCGGCGGTGATGGGGCTGGCGGTGACCGGGCAGCTCCTGGCCGGGCTTGCCGTCGACAAATTCGGCTTTCTGGGGGCGCCGGTCCACGACATCTCGTGGCAGCGCATCGTGGGTGCGTTGTTTCTGGTCGGCGGCGCGGTCCTGATCAGGTTGTTTTGATGCTGAGAGCCCTCGTCTTCATCGCTGCTCTGGTCGCGACGCCGGCCGTCGCCACCGAGTGGGTGCATTGCGCCGACGCGGGCGGCTCCGCGAGCTTCGATTATCTGGCGGGCGACGGTCTGGGCATCCTGCAGGTCGCGGCGCTCACCATCACCGCGGGCGAGAAGGTCTGGGCCTCCGATCCGGCCAACGGGCCGGGCGATCCGGTGTCACTGGGGCAGGGGTTCGAGGACCAACAGACCGTGCGCATCGATGCGCTCGACAAGGACTCCGCCGTCATTGCCGAGCTCCGGCTGTTCAAGGCCGATGAAGGCGACGATTATGTCTCCGCCGGCACACTCCGTATCCCCGGGATGGGCGCCTGGGCGGTGACCTGCGAAGGTCCCTGATGCGGGTCGATCTGTTCGATTTCGAGCTCCCCGAGGAGCGCATCGCGCTGTATCCGGCCGAGCCGCGCGACAGCGCCCGCATGCTCGTCGTGCGGCCGGATGAACCGCTGCTCGATCGCCACGTCACCGATCTGCTCGACCTGCTGAACGCGGGCGACGTGCTGGTGGTCAACGAGACCAAAGTGCTGCCTGCCGAACTCAAGGGCACGCGCATCCGCGGCAACAATCGCTCGACCGTCTCGTTCAACCTGCACAAGCGGGTGGATGCCAGGACCTGGCGGGCCTTCGCCCGTCCGGCCAAGCGGCTGCATGTGCTCGACCAGCTGAAGTTGGGCGACGACGGCTCGCTCAAGGCGACCGTGGCCGGCAAGGGCGATACCGGCGAAGTGACGCTGGAGTTCGAGCTCGGCGGCGCGGTGCTCGATGAGGCGATCAAGGCGCATGGCGCCATGCCGTTGCCGCCTTACATCGAGGCCAAGCGCCACACGACCGAGAAGGACAAGACCGACTACCAGACGGTCTACGCGGCCGTTGACGGCGCCGTCGCCGCGCCAACCGCCGGGTTGCATTTCACGCAGGGGCTGCTGCAGAAGCTCAGCGACAAGGGCGTCGCCATCGAGCGGGTGACGCTGCATGTCGGGGCAGGGACCTTCCTGCCGATGAAGGCCGACGACACCGACGACCATGTGATGCACGCCGAATGGGGCGAGCTGACCGAGGCCTCGGTGCATCGCCTCAAGGCAGCCAAGGCCAAGGGCGGCCGCATCGTCGCGGTCGGCACCACCTCGATGCGGCTGCTGGAGACGGCGGCCCGCGCCACCGGCGAACTCCGGCCGTTCATCGGCGAGACCGACATTTTCATCACTCCCGGCTTCCGCTTCCGGGCCGTGGACGTGCTGATGACGAATTTCCATCTGCCCAAGTCGACGCTGTTCATGCTGGTCAGCGCCTTTGCGGGTCTCGACACCATGCAGGCGGCCTACGCTCACGCGATCCGCTTCAAGTACCGCTTCTACTCCTACGGAGATTCCAGCCTGCTGTTCCGACAGGAGCGGCCGGAGGAAGAGCCGGAGTCGTGATCGGCTTCGACGAGGCGATCGAGCGCGCAACAACGGCCCGGCCGCGGCTGATTGCTATCGATGGGCTGCCGGCCTCAGGCAAATCGACCCTGGCGCATACCATGGCCGACGCCCTCGGCGCGCAGTGCCTATGGCTCGACGATTTCGTGCTGCCGGAGCGCCTGTGGCGCGGGCAGGTGCAGCCGGCGTTTCCGTTTCCCTATTTCGACTATGCGGCGTTCATGAGCACCGTGCGCACGCTGGCGCTGGGCGAGACGGCCCGCTATCTCTCCTATGACTGGCAGACGGGCGAGCGCGCCTCGGAAGCCGTGGTGCATCCCGATGGTCCGGTCATCATCGAGGGTGTTTCCGCCCTGCATCCAGACCTCGCGCCGCTCTACGACCTGCGGTTCTGGGTCGAGAGCGACGCCCGCACGACGTTGGATGCAGCCCTTCAGCGTGGGGTCGGCGACTGGGCGGACGAGTGGCGCGATCTGTTCCTGCCCAGCGTCTCGATCTATCTGGCGACCGACCCCGCCAACCGGGCGGACTTTCGCGTGGCCGGCCGCATGGCGTGACATCGCCCGGCCCAGCCTATAAGACGCCCGCCCATGACTGACTTCAGCTTTACCCTGCACCAGACCGACGGCATGGCCCGGCGCGGGCATATCGATACGTCGCGGGGCGATATCCAGACGCCGACTTTCATGCCGGTCGGCACGGTCGGCACCGTCAAGGCGATGTATCCCGAGCAGGTGCGCGACACCGGCGCCGACATACTCCTCGGCAACACCTACCATCTGATGCTGCGGCCGGGCGCCGAGCGGGTCGCGGCGCTGGGCGGGCTGCACGTGTTCATGGACTGGCCGCGGCCGATCCTGACCGACAGCGGCGGCTTCCAGGTGATGTCGCTGGCCAAGCTGCGCAAGCTCACCGAGAAGGGCGTGACGTTCCGTTCGCATATCGATGGCTCGGCCTACGAGCTGACGCCGGAGCGCTCGATCGAGATCCAGACGCTGCTCGACAGCGACATCATCATGCAGCTCGACGAATGCATCCCGCTGCCGTCGAACCGCAAGGAGATGGAGCGCGCGATGGAGCTCAGCCTGCGCTGGGCGCAGCGCAGCAAGGACGCGTTCGGCCACCAGCCGCATCGCGCGCTGTTCGGCATCAACCAGGGCGGCGACGATGCAGAACTGCGTTCCAGATCGGCGGCGGGGCTCAAGTCGATCGGCTTCTCCGGCTATGCCGTCGGCGGCCTCGCGGTGGGCGAGCCGCAGGAGACGATGTTCCGGGTGCTGGGCGAGATCACGCCCGAGCTGCCCGCCGACAAGCCGCGCTATTTGATGGGCGTGGGCAAGCCCGACGACATCCTCGGCGGCATCGAGCGCGGCATCGACATGTTCGATTGCGTGCACCCGACGCGCGCCGGCCGGCACGGCCACGCCTATACGCGCTTCGGTGTCATCAACCTGAAGAACGCCCGTCATAGAGACGATCCGCGGCCGCTCGACGAGCGCTCGCCCAATCCGAACTGCCGGCGCTTCAGCCGGGCGTATCTCCACCATCTCATCCGGACCGAAGAGATGCTCGGCGCCATGATCCTGAGCCAGATCAATCTGAGCTACTATCAGGAGCTGTGTGCCGGCGCGCGTGCTGCCATCGAAGCGGGCACGATGAACGATTATGCTGCCGCAACCCGCGCCCAATGGGCGCAAGGCGATCTGCCGATCCACGAAGGGGTCTGAATCATGGCGTCGAACCGCAAGTCCACCCTCAACACGATGATGAAGCACCGCAAGCGCCTCGACGAGACGCCCATGCGCGTGCTGTTCGCGCTCGATCCCAATCGCTTCAAGCGCTTCTCGGCGAGCGCGGGCGACATCCTGCTCGACTATTCCAAGAACCGCATCGACGAGAAGGCCATGGAGGCCCTGTTCGACATCGCCCGCAAGGCCGACGTCGAGGGCCGCCGCAAGGAGATGTGGGCCGGCAAGCACATCAACATCACCGAAGATCGCGCCGTCATGCACATGGCGCTGCGCTACCAGGGCGACAAGCCGGTGAAGGTCGACGGCAGGGACGTGATGCCGGACGTCCGCGCCGTGCTGGCGGCGATGAAGGCGTTCGTCGGCCAGGTGCGCGACGGCACCATCCGTGGCGCCACCGGCGAGGCCTTCACCGACGTGGTCAATATCGGCATCGGCGGCTCCGACCTCGGCCCGGTGATGGCCACGCTGGCGCTGGCGCCGTACACCCGCCCGGACCTGCGGGCGCACTATGTCAGCAACGTCGATGGCGCGCACATGCACGACACGCTGGCCGGCCTCGACCCCAAGAAGACGATGTTCATCATCGCCTCCAAAACCTTCACCACCGACGAGACGATGACCAATGCGCATTCGGCGCGCGCCTGGCTCGCCGATGCGCTTGGCGAGCAGGCGGTGAACGACCATTTCGCGGCGGTCTCCACCAATCTCAAGGCGTGCGATGCCTTCGGCATCCGGCCCGACCGCATCTTCGGCTTCTGGGATTGGGTGGGCGGCCGCTATTCGGTGTGGTCGGCCATCGGGCTGCCGGTGGCCATTGCCATCGGCTTCGACAATTTCGAGGCGTTCCTCAAGGGCGCCTACGACATGGACCAGCACTTCCTCAAGACGCGGCTCGACCGCAACCTGCCGGTGATCATGGGCCTGCTGGGGGTGTGGTACCGCAACGCCTGGGGTTTTGCGACGCACGCGGTGCTGCCCTACGACCAGCGCCTCAGCCGCTTCCCGGCCTATCTGCAGCAGCAGGACATGGAGAGCAACGGCAAGTCGGTGAACCTCGAGGGCAAGCCGCTCGACTACCCGACGGGCCCGGTGATCTGGGGCGAGCCGGGGACCAACGGCCAGCACGCCTTCTATCAGCTGATCCACCAGGGGACCTCGGTCATTCCGGCGGACTTCCTGATCGCCGCCAATCCGCACGAGGAGATGGCGCCGCACCACGAGAAGCTGGTGGCCAATGTGCTGGCGCAATCCGAGGCCCTCATGCTGGGCAAGACCAAGGAAGAGGTGGTCGCCGAGTTGACCGCACAGGGTCTCGACAAGGCGCATATCAAGGCGCTTACCCCGCACAAGATGTTCCCCGGCAACCGGCCGAGCAACACCATCATGTACTCCAAGCTGACGCCCGAGACGCTGGGCAGCCTCGTGGCGCTCTACGAGCACAAGGTGTTCGTGCAGGGCACGATCTGGGGCGTCAATTCCTATGACCAGTGGGGCGTGGAGCTGGGCAAGCAGCTCGCCAAGGCGCTACTGCCCAAGGTCGACGGCTCGGCCAGGAACGAGGGCAATGATGCCTCGACCAAGGGACTGCTCGATTACTACCACAAGCTCAAGGGCAAGGCGTGACCGTCACTACCGAAGAGCAGCTGGCGCGCCTGCAGGCCATCGGCCATGTCTGCGCGCTGGCGCGCGACACCATGGCCAACGCCCTGCGCGCCGGCATCACCACCGCCGAGCTCGACGCGATCGGCGCCCGTGTGATGGCCGAGCACGGGGCGCGCTCGGCGCCGATGCTGGCCTACAATTTCCCCGGCTTCACCTGCATCTCGGTCAATGAGGTGATCGCGCACGGCATTCCGGGCGAGCGGGTGATCGCCGAGGGCGACCTGGTCAATATCGACGTGTCGGCGGAGCTGGACGGCGTTTTTGCCGATACCGGCGCCTCCTATCTCGTCGGCCGCGCCGATCCGAAGCTGGCGGCGCTCTGCCGCGACGGCAAGCGGGCGCTGTGGGAGGGCATTCGCGCGGTGCGCCCCGGTTCGGGCTTTGCCGCGATCGGCGATGCCATCGGCGCCTTCGCGCGCAAGCATCGCTACACCCTGATCGAGAATCTCGCGAGCCACGGCGTGGGCGATACGCTGCACGACGAGCCGCGCGAAATCTCCACCTGGCCGGATCGCTCCGAGCGCCGGAAGGTGACCGAGGGGCTGGTGTTCACCATCGAGCCGTTCCTGTCGCTGGGAGCCACGGAAGCCGATGCGCGCGGCGACGACGAATGGACGCTCATCGCCAAGCCTGCGGCACCCTGCGTGCAATACGAGCATACCATCGTCGCGACCTCGCGCGGGCCGGTGGTGGTCACGCTGAACTAGGGGGATGCGGCGGGGCGGGACATGGACTCGTCTGCCGTTTCGTTGGCCGGTGCGAGAAACCAGAAAAATCGCACCGTTTCCCTTTGCCGCCGTGTCTGGTTGACGCGCGCCGCATCCGAGAGCCGTAACGGCTGAGGCAGCTTGGGGTTGCGCCGGATTGCGGTTGACAGGGCGAGGTTCGCCGCTATGTTCCGCCGCAATCTGAGGGCCGGTAGCTCAGGGGTAGAGCATTCGACTTTTAATCGAATGGTCGCGGGTTCGATTCCCGCCCGGCCTACCAATTTCACGACATGCGTTGGCGCAAACAAGAAGCCCTCCCGCGAGCGCGGAAGGGCTTCCTGCTACATCGTGTCGTAACGGCGAGCTTACGCGGCGCCGGTTGGTCCTGTCGGGCCGCTGGGTCCGGCTGGGCCGTCGGAGCCCGCCGGACCGGTCGGCCCCGTGGGGCTGGCACCGGCCGGACCCGCCGGGCCCGTCGGGCCGGCGGAGCCGGTCGTTCCGGCTGCGCCGCTTGCGCCCGCCGCGCCGGTCTCTCCACCGGAGATACCGTCGTCACCATCGGCGCCGCGTGCGCCGGGGTCACCCTTGGCACCCTTGGGTCCGACGCCGCCCGACGAACCCGAACCACGGGAGATGATCGTCAGCGAGCCGTTGCCCTGGAAGTTCTTCATGGCGAGCAAGGCGCTGAAGCACGCCTTGATCTCGTCGTCGGTCATCGGCCGGTCCATCTTCAGCGGCGCGCATTCGCGGGGCAAAGGGATTGCGGCGATGGCGGGCATGGTAGCGGCGAGGCCGGCAAGGCCGACCAGTCCGCCCACACCCAGGTTGATCAGTGTTCTGGACATCTGGATCGCTCCGGCTCAGCCCGCAGGGCCGGTCGGGCCCTCAGGACCGGTCGGACCAGTCTCGCCCGTGGCGCCGGTGGCGCCGGTCGCGCCGGTCGCGCCGGTCGGGCCGGTTGCACCCGTTGCACCCGTTGCGCCGGTGGCTCCGGTCGGGCCCGTGACACCGGTCGCACCGGTGGCACCATTGGAGCCATCGGCGCCGTTGGAGCCCTTGGCACCGGTGTTGCCCTTGTCGCCCTTCGGGCCGGCGACGCCTTTGCCGCCACTGCTGTTGGAACCCAGGATGATGGTCGTGTTGCGGCTCTGGCGCTCCATCAGGATGAGATGGATGAAGCAGTCCTTGATTTCCTCGTCGGTCATTGGCCGATCGAGTTTGATTGCGTCGCAGGACGGCGGCAATTGAATTGTCGCCGCCAAAGCGGGGGCGGGCAAGGTCGCGAGCAGCGACGAAATACCAACCAGGCCGCTGACGCCGGCTGAGATAAATCTGTTAGTCATGGCAACTCCTTTTCGCCACAGCGCAGTACCATAGCGTGAGCGATTCGCCGCCCCGCACCTTTCAGAATGATGTTCTTGACTGCTGACAATTTTCACCGATTCGCACCTAGTGCGTTCGCACCCGTGGGCCGGCAATGACCTCGATTGGCCTTGTAATGATTGTGAAAGATGAGGCCCGCGTCATCGAGCGCTGTCTCAACAGCGTAAGACCCCTCATCGACTACGTAGTGATCGCAGACACCGGATCGAGCGACAACACGCGAGAACTCATTCGAGACTTCATCAAGCGCGAAGGTCTGGGCGGCGAGGTTGTCGAACATCCGTGGCGCGACTTCGCGCACAATCGTTCGGCGGCCCTCGAGGCGTTACGGGCGCACAAGCAGGTCGACTACGGCTTCACTATCGATGCCGACGAGACTCTCGTTCTAGACGAGGGCTTCGACGTTACGGCCTTCAAGGCGAGTCTTACTGCCGACCTCTACGAAATCGAGATCGAACTCGGCAGTATCCGCTACGGGCGGCCGGCGTTGTTCTCGAACCGCAAGCCGTTCCTCTACAAGGCCGTCCTGCACGAATATCTGGAGGCGCCGCCGGGTGCGACGCGCGCTATTGCCCAGGGTTTCCACGTGCTTTGTCGGCCCGATGGGGCGCGCAGCCAGAACCCGAACAAGTTCGCCGACGATGCCGCGCTGCTCGAGCGGGCGCTGACGACCGAGACCGATCCGTTCCTGATCTCGCGCTACACTTTCTATCTCGCGCAGTCGCTCCGCGATTCCGGCCAGCTGCAGCGCTCGTACGATGCGTATCTGAAGCGGGCAGAGCTGGGCTACTGGATCGAGGAGACATACGTAAGCGTGCTGCGGGCCGCGCAGCTCGCCGAGCATATCGGCCGCCCGGTCGATGAGCAGATCGGCACCTATCTGCGGGCCTACGACATCCTGCCGGCGCGCGCCGAGGCGCTGCACGGCGCGGCGGCGGTGTGCCGCAAGGCCGGGCGCTATCGGCTGGGGTACCTGCTGGCCCGCCAGGGGCTCTCCCTCCCGCGTCCGGCGACCGGGCTATTCCTCGACCAGACCGTCTACGATTACGGCATGCTCGACGAGTTCCAGGTCTGCGCTTATTGGGCCGGCCAGTATGGGGAAAGTCTCGACGCCGGCGCGACCCTGCTGCGCGACGCGCGGTTCCCCGAAAGCGAGCGCGCCCGGATCGTCGCCAACACCGACTATGCCCTGCAGAAAGTGGCGGAGCAGCAGAGCGGGGCTAGTTGACCTGCAGCGGGTCGCCGACAAAGGGAACGCTGGCGCAGGCAATGCCGACCTTGGCCATGCGGCCGCAGAGTTCCCGGGCCGCGGCCTCGTTGGTGATCGGGCCGGCGACGAGGCGGCGGCCGGCGCTGCCCTCGACGTGCGCCAGTATCGGGTTGAGGCCCATCAGCAGCGTGCCGACCTTGGCATTCATCGCCTGCCAGGCGAGATCGCCCTCGTCCTCGGTGATCGGCGGACCTAGCGCGATGCCGAAAGCCGAAGCGTCCGGGGTGACTTCGACAGGCAGGGCAGCCGGCATCGGCTGCTGCTTGACCGTGGTCGGAACCGCGCCGGCCAGGGGTGTGGTGGTGAAGCTGACCGAGCCGCCATCGACGTCGTAGCTGGTCGTGCCGGTGCCGGTAGAGGCAGTGACAGCGCCGTTGTCGACGCCGGCTCCGGCGTTCACGGCTTCGACCAGCCGCGGCACCGATACTTCGAGCGCGCCGACGCGCTGCGTGATGTCGGTGCTCTTCTGCTCGTTCAGCGTGATGCGCTGCAGCAGCACCGCATTGGCCTGCTTCAGCCCGGCGGCCTCGTTCTCGAGGGCCGCCATCTGGCCGCGAAGCTGGTTGAGATTGGCGCCGTCCAGCCGCGAGGCGTGCAGCCCGCCGAGCACGCCCTCGGGCACGAACGAGGCCATAGTGCCGCCGAGCAGCGCTACGCCCCAGGCGACAAGCGCGAAGATGCCCCAGAACGTGACGTCCCCGGCCCGTACCTGCTCAACGTATTTCGCCAATAGCCTGCCCCGCCAAAGCCGCACGAATCGCGGCTTGCAAGCGAAGTTTACCATCCCGGCGATGTAATGGTTTCCAAACACCTTACTGCCATAAAATGAGGCCAAATCAGGCGTGGAAAACGGGGCACGAATTGGCGGAATTGCTGTCGATCATCCTGGCGGCGGGCGAAGGCACCCGCATGCGGTCGGCGACGCCGAAGATCCTGCACCCCGTGGGCGGGCTGCCGATCATCGGCCATGTCGTGCGGGCCGCGATCGAAGGCGGCTCTGACCGCGTGGCGCTGATCACGGCGCCGCAGCACAACGACGTGCGCGCCATGGTCGGCCGGCTCTATCCCCAGGTGCAGTTTTTCGAGCAGGCAGAACGGAAGGGCACCGCCCACGCCGCCTCGATGGCGCGGCCGCTGTTCGATGGCGCCGCCGGTTACGTGGCCGTCGTCTATGGTGACCATCCGCTGCTGTCGGGGCCGATCTTCAAGCTGGTGACCGACCGGCTCGATGCCGGCATGGACGCGGCCATCCTCGGGTTCATCCCCGCCAATCCGACCGGGTACGGCCGGTTCATCACCGACGGCGAAAAGCTGCTGGCCATCCGGGAGCACAAGGATGCCTCCGAGGAGGAGCGTCGGATCGGGCTGTGCAACGCGTGCATCCTGGCCTTCCGCGCGGACGTGTTTTCGTCGCTGATCGATCGGGTCGGCACCGCCAACGCGCAGGGCGAATACTACGTCACCGACCTCGTGGAGCTCGCCAACGAGGCCGGCTACAAGGTCGGTTATGCCGTGGCGCCCGAGCGCGACGTCATGGGGGTCAACGACCGCTCGCAGCTCGCCAAGGCTGAAATGCAGTTCCAGGACGTGCGCCGCGATGACTTCATGAAGGCAGGCGTGACGCTTAAGGATCCATCGACGGTGCATTTCTCGTACGACACCGAGATCGGCCGCGACGTGACCATTTGGCCCAATGTGGTGTTCGGGCCAGGGGTAAAGATTGCCGACAATGTCGAGGTTCGCTCCTTCTGTGACATCGAGGATGCGGTCATTGGCGCTGGCGCCACGATCGGGCCGTTCGCGCGCATTCGCGGCGGCGCCGAGCTCGGGCCCGATGTACATCTGGGCAATTTCGTCGAGGTCAAGAAGAGCAGGATCGGCGCCGGCACGAAGGCTGGGCACCTGAGCTATCTGGGCGACGCGGTGATCGGCTCCAAGACCAACATCGGGGCAGGGACCATCACCTGCAACTATGATGGCGTGAACAAGGACCAGACCACCATCGGCGACAACGTCTTCATCGGCTCGAACGCCTCGCTGGTGGCGCCGGTGACGATTGGTGACGGCGCCTACACCGCCTCGGGCAGCGTCATCACCGACGACGTGCCGGCCAACGCCGTGGCTTTCGGACGGGCGCGGCAGGTCAACAAGCCGGACTACGCGCCGAAACTGCGCGAGAAGGCACTGGCCATCAAAGCGGCCAAGCAAGCTCAGAAGGGGAAAGCCTGATGTGCGGAATTGTCGGGATCATCGGCACCGAGCCGGTCGCGCCGCGCCTCGTCGATGCGCTCAAGCGCCTCGAATATCGCGGCTATGACAGCGCCGGCGTGGCGACACTCGAGCAGGGCGCCATCGCGCGCCGGCGGGCCGAGGGCAAGCTCGGCAATCTCGCCAGCAAGCTGGGCATGGAACCGCTGAGCGGGCGTATCGGCATCGGGCACACGCGCTGGGCGACGCACGGCGCGCCGACCGAGGGCAACGCTCATCCGCACGCGACCGACAAGGTTGCCGTGGTCCATAACGGCATCATCGAGAATTTCCGCGAGCTGCTCGCGGACCTGAGCAAGGACGGCTATCTGCCCAAGACGCAGACCGACACGGAATCGGTGGCACTCTGGGTGACGCGCGAGATCGATCGCGGGCTCGATCCCGAGATGGCGGTGGCGCGGACGCTGAAGATCCTGCGCGGCGCCTTCGCGCTCGTCTTCATGTTCAAGGGCCACGACAAGCTGTTGATCGCTGCCCGGCACGGCGCGCCGTTGGCCGTCGGCTACGGCGATACCGAAATGTATCTGGGCTCCGACGCGATGGCGCTGGCGCCCTTCACGTCGCGGCTGAGCTATCTGCTCGATGGCGACTGGGCGGTGATCACGCCGAAAGGCGTCACCATCCGCAACGAGGCCGACGCAATCGTGCAGCGCGAGACGCTGGTGTCGCACGCCTCGGCGCTGATGGTCGACAAGGGCAATCATCGCCACTTCATGGCCAAGGAGATCTACGAGCAGCCCGAGACGATCTCGCACACGCTCAGCCACTACGTGGACATGGGCAGCGAGACAGTGGCGCTGCGTGAGAAGCTGCCCTTCGATTTCGCCGCGCTGACGCGGCTTACCATCTCGGCCTGTGGAACGGCGTATTACGCTGGGCTGATCGCGAAATACTGGTTCGAGCGTTATGCGCGCCTGCCGGTCGATGTCGATGTGGCGAGCGAGTTCCGCTATCGCGAGCCGCCGGTGACCGCCGGCGGCGCGGCGCTGTTCATCTCGCAGTCGGGCGAGACCGCCGACACGCTGGCGGCGCTGCGTTACTGCGCGCGCGAGGGCCAGCATGTGGTAAGCCTGCTCAACGTGCCAGAGTCCACCATCGGCCGCGAGAGCGAGGTGGTGTTCCCGACGCTGTGCGGCCCCGAGATCGGCGTTGCCTCGACCAAGGCGTTGACGGCGCAACTCACCGCGCTCGCCAGCCTGGTGATCGCGGCCGGCGTGGCGCGCGGCGTGCTCGATCGCGCCAGGGAGACTGAGCTGGTGCGGGCGCTGGTGGAGCTGCCGGCGGCGGTCAGCGCGGCGCTCGGCACCGAGGACCAGGTCGAAAAGATCGCCAAGGGGCTGAGCAAGGCCAAGGACGTGCTCTATCTGGGCCGCGGCCAGATGTTCCCGGTCGCCATGGAAGGCGCGCTCAAACTCAAGGAAATCTCGTACATCCACGCCGAGGGCTATCCGGCGGGCGAGCTCAAGCATGGGCCGATCGCGCTGGTCGATGAAGTGATGCCGGTGATCGTCGTCGCCCCGTCGGACGAGCTGATGGAAAAGACGCTCTCCAACATGCAGGAAGTCGCGGCCCGCGGGGGCCAGATCATCCTCGTCACCGATGCCGAGGGCGCCGCGCATATCGGCCACGGCGTCGCCGAGACGATCGTGATCCCGAAGGTCTCGAGCTTCGTCGCGCCGATCCTGGCGCTGATCCCGGTGCAGCTGCTGGCCTACCACACGGCGGTGTTCATGGGCACCGACGTGGACCAGCCGCGGAATTTGGCTAAGAGCGTCACGGTGGAATAAGGCTCGCGGAGAGGCCCCCTCATCCGGGCTTCGCCCACCTTCTCCCCCTTGGGGAGAAGGCCGACACGCCGGCATCGCGGCTCATATCCTTCTCCCCTTGGGGGAGAAGGTGGGCGAAGGGCGGATGAGGAGGCCTTGCCACGACCCTCCAGCTTTGCGATAGCGCCCGTCATGTCCTCGCCGCCGCTCACCCTCATCCCGCCTGGCCATCCGTTGACCGGCTCCGTCCGGCCGCCGGGGTCGAAGTCGATCACCAATCGCGCGCTGCTGCTGGCGGCGCTGGCGAAAGGGACGAGCCGGCTGACCGGCGCGCTCAAATCAAAAGACACCAAGCTGATGGCCGCGGCGCTGCGGCAGATGGGCGTCACCGTCGATGAGCCGGACGAGACCAGTTTCATCGTCACCAGCTCCGGCAAGCTTACCGTGCCCGACGCGCCGCTATTCCTCGGCAATGCCGGCACGGCGACCCGCTTCCTCGCCGCGGCCGTGGCGCTGGTCGATGGCACCGTTATTGTCGATGGCGACGAGGCCATGCGCAAGCGGCCGATCGGCCCCTTGGTCGATGCGCTGCGCATGCTGGGCATCGACGCGACGGCGCCCACCGGTTGTCCCCCTGTGACCATCAACGGCAATGGCCGCTTCGGCTCGGGCCGGGTCGAGATCGATGGTGGCCTGTCAAGCCAATATGTCTCGGCGCTGCTGATGGCTGCGCCGTTCGGCGATGGCGCCATCGACGTGGCGTTGACTGGCAAGGATCTCGATGCGCGCGGCTATGTCGATCTCACCGTCGCCGCGATGACCACCTTCGGCGCGAGCGTAAGCCAGGTCGATCACACCACCTGGCGCGTCGAGCCGACCGGCTACCGCGCCACCGATTTCGTCATCGAGCCCGATGCTTCGGCCGCGACCTACCTCTGGGCCGCCGAAGCACTGACGGGTGGCCGCATCGACCTCGGCGTGCCGATGGACGCCTTCACGCAGCCCGATGCGAAGGCGGCCGAGTTCATCCTCATGTTTCCGCATATGCCGGCGATCATCGACGGCTCGCAGATGCAGGACGCCGTTCCAACGCTGGCGGTGCTCGCTGCCTTCAACGAGACCCCGGTGCGCTTCACCGGCATCGCCAATCTGCGCGTCAAGGAATGCGATCGCATCTCGGCGCTGTCGACCGAGCTGAGCCGCATCCAGCCGGGTCTCGCGTATGAAGAAGGCGACGATCTCGTCGTGTCGTCCGATCCGAGGCTGCGTAATGCGGCGCACCGCAATGCAGTCACCCGCATCGAGACCTACGAGGATCACCGTATCGCCATGAGCTTCGCCCTCGCGGGGCTCAAGATCGGCGGCATCAGCATCCTCGACCCCGACTGCGTCGGGAAGACCTATCCCGGCTATTGGGACGCGCTCCAATCGCTGGGCGTCGAGACAAGCAATGGCTGAAGCGGAGGACGATGATGCCGACCTCGTCTTTCACGTTCGCCTCATCATCCGGCACCCCACGCTCGATCCAAGCCTCATCAGCGAAACGCTCGGATTAGCTCCGCACCTTGCCGGGAGCGCGGGAAGTCCTCGATACACGCCAAAGGGCAGGCTCACGGGCACTTTTCGAGAAACGGTCTGGAGTTACAGCGAGCAGATCAGGCGTAGCAGGCAAGTTGCAGTCGCGCTTGAGCGGATCGTTGGGTTGCTCGAACCACATGCCGCTTTCGTCTCGGACATCACGTCCTCCGGAGGCTCAGTCTGCCTGACACTCGATCTCTCCGGAGCAGAGAATATCGGGGACGTACTGCCTTGGCTGCTACTAGCGAGGCTTGGCGCCCTTAAGATCGACCTCGGCGCGGAAGTGTTCCCGGACCTGCGCTGACCGATCTCGCTTCGAGCCACAAAGCAAGACCCCGCGCCGATCAAGGCCGCGGGGTCATTGAGATGCGTCTCTGCACCAGCCAGGATTGAGGCCGCCGACAAAACGCGCGGCCGCCCCGTAGGTTCCCGTACAGATTAGCTAAAACCCTAATTGTCGGGTTAGGCGACCGACTTCACGTCGTCCTTGAGCTCGGTCTCGCCCAGCACGCGGTTGCGGCCGGCATGCTTGGCCGCATAGAGGCAGCGGTCGGCGCGCTCGATGATCGACGAGGGGCTGTCGCCGGCCTTGAACATCGCCACGCCGAACGAGGCGGTGATGCGGCCGAGCTTCTCGTTGGTCGAGCGCTTCAGCAGTTCCTTGGCCTGCACGGCCTTGCGGATATTGTCGGCGACGGTGATCGCGCCTTCGAGATCGGTCTCGGGCAGGATGGCCGCGAATTCCTCGCCGCCATAGCGGGCCGCCATGTCCTTGCCCTTGATGTTGGACTTGAGAGTCATGGCAACAAGCCGCAGCACCTGGTCGCCGGTCTGATGGCCCCAGGTATCGTTGAAGCGCTTGAAGTGGTCGATGTCGAGCAGCAGGAGGCAGAACGGGGTGCCCAGCTCGGCATCCTGGAACGCCTTCATCATGCCGTCGTCGAACGACTTGCGGTTGAAGATCTTGGTCAGCGGGTCGAGCATCGACTCGCGGCGCACCTCGTCGAGATCACGCTGCAGAGCGGCGATATCGTCGCGGGAGGCTTCGAGCTTTTCCTCGAGCGCGTGGTTGGCGTCCTGCATGCGGCGCGTTTCGCCGAGCAGGCGCTGGGCCATGGCGCGTAGCTCGCTCTCGCTCATCTCGTCGGCGCCGAGGTCGCCGCTGGCGGCCTGCAGCGAGCCGGAATAGGCGTTCGCGGTGGCCATGGCCGTATCGATCGCGTCGTGCACCGCCTCGATGCGCGAGGCCATGCGCTCGCTGACCGACGAGATGCGCTCGTTGGCGTCCTGCGATTTGAGGAATTCGTTGTAGAGCCGCTCGGCCAGCTCGGTGGTCGCCGTGCCGTCGCGGAAGATCTGGTTGATCCGCTGGTTCAGCGACGGGTTCACGCCCGTGGCGTAGGTGTAGAGCAGCTCATAGAACTGGGGGTAGGGCGGAATCTGCCCCCGCTTGAGCAGGTCCATGGCGGAGTTCGCATAGCCCAGGGCACGCCTGAATTCTTGTTCCGACATATGCCCCCGCAGGTCGTTCTGACCTTTTTCGCGCCTTGGTACTTTTCCGATGAGTCAATTAAGGCTCAGTAAAAGTCAGCCACGCCGGCGCGTTTATCACGCATTTGTTGATATTAGCGCTACTGCGCCGCAACCCTCTGATCAGCGGGTGCCGCGCAGCAGGAAGGCCGGAACCGGGCCATCCGAGCCGAAGGGCGAGCCGGACGCATCGGCCGGTTCGCGCCGCGGCTTTTGCGCCGGACGATCCTCGCGCCGGGGCGCCCGCTCTTCGCGTGCGGGGCGTTCTTCACGCGCCGGGCGCTCCTCGCGAGCAGTGCGTTCCTGCTGGCGCGGCTTGGCCTCGGCGGTTGCCTCGCCACGCGGGGCCTCGGCTTCGCTGCGGGGCGGACGCTGGCGCTCGCCGCCGCGGGCGCGGCGGTTGCGCTTGAACTCGCCGTCGCGGGCCTCGCGCGGCTCTCGCGGCGCGCGCTCGTCACCCTCGTCGCCGGCCGGCTCGGCAGCGAACTTGACCACCGGAATGTCGCGCTGGATCAGCTTGAGGATGGCATCGAGATACTTGCCGTCGGCCGGCGCGGCCAGCGTAATGGAGGTGCCGGATTTGCCGGCGCGACCCGTCCGGCCGATGCGGTGGATATAGTCCTCGGCATGGGTGGGCACGTCGAAATTGAAGACGTGGCTCACATCCGGAATATCGAGGCCGCGCGCCGCGACGTCGCTGGCGATCAGCAGCTGCAGCTTGCCGGTCTTGAAGGCGTCGAGCGTCTCCATGCGGCTCTTCTGGTCCATGTCGCCATGCAGGCCGCCGGCCGAGAAGCCATGGCGCTGCAGCGAGCGGGCGAGGGTCGCCACGTCGCGCTTGCGGTTGGAAAAGATGATGGCGTTCTTGAGCGCCGTTTCACCGCGGATCAGCTGGCGGAGCGCGGCGCGCTTGTCTTCCGGCTTGCCCGAGACCTTCACCAGCTTCTGGTCGATCGTTTCGGCGGTGGAGTTCTGCCGGGCGACCTCGACCTTGATGGGGTCCTTGAGGAAGCGGGAGGTGAGGCGCTGGATTTCCGGCGCCATCGTGGCCGAGAAGAACAGTGTCTGGCGCGCCGGCGGCAGTTTTGCGCAGATCTTCTCGATCTCGGGGATGAAGCCCATGTCGAGCATGCGGTCGGCTTCGTCGATGACGAGGATTTCGACGCCGCTCATCAGGATGCGGCCGCGCTCGAACTGGTCGAGCAGGCGGCCGGGCGTGGCGATCAGCACGTCGACGCCGCGGTCGAGCTTCTTGTTCTGGTCGTCGAAGCTGACGCCGCCGATGATCAGCGCGACGCTCAGCTTGTGGTTCTTGCCGTATTTCTCGAAATTCTCGTGCACCTGCGCGGCGAGTTCGCGCGTGGGCTCGAGGATCAGCGTGCGCGGCATGCGGGCGCGGGCGCGGCCGCTCTCGAGCAAGGTGAGCATCGGCAGCACGAAGGAAGCGGTCTTGCCCGTGCCGGTCTGCGCAATACCGATCAGGTCCTTCTTTTCGAGGACATGAGGGATGGCTTGCGCCTGGATATCGGTGGGCTTGGTGTAACCGGCGGCGGCAACCGCGTCCGTTACCTTGGCGCTGAGGCCCAGCCCGGAAAAGTCATCTGGCAATGTGTTCGTCCACTCGAAGGTTGGGAGGGGCCGGCGTTGAGACCCCGAAGGGCCGAGCGGCGGAGTGGTTCCCGACGGGGCGGGAACATAGAGGGAATCCCCCGTGAGTCAACGGGATTCCCTAGGGTTTGCTTAATGTAGGAACGCGACAGTCCGATGTCGAGGGCGGCCATTCGCACACTATGGGTCGACGGCCTATGTTCGGCGCATCCGCTCGCGCCCATATGCGGCAGGAGCGGATGGTAGGAGGGCGAATCTGCCGATGAGCTATCGCGGGAGCAGGACGCGGAGGGCGGGATTGACCGTGCTGGTCGCCACTGCGCTGCTCGGTCTCGGAATTGCCGCGGCCCCGGCCGCTCCGGCCAAGAAGGCGGCACAGGATGCGGGCTGCGATCCCAACTACGATCAGGCCTGCGTGCCCATTGCCAGCGACGTCGATTGCGCCGGCGGCAATGGCAACGGACCGGCCTATGTCGAGGGCCCGGTACGGGTCATCGGCCGCGATATCTACCAGCTCGACCGGGACGGCGACGGTTACGCCTGCGAGCCCAAGCGGTAGACGCCGGACCTAGATATCGAGGTCCGTGACGAACTGGGCATTTTCCTGGATAAAGTCGAAGCGCGCCTCGGCCTTGGTGCCCATCAGGCGCTCGACCGCATCCTTAGTGCCGTCTCGATCTTCCTTGATGCGGACCTGCAGGAGCGAGCGGGTCTTCTTGTCCATGGTCGTCTCGCGCAGGTGGACATAGGGCATCTCACCCAGGCCCTTGAAGCGGGTGATGTCCGGCTTCTTGCCGCGGAATTCGCTTTGCAGCAGCGCGTCGCGGTGCGCGTCGGTCATGGCGTAGGCGACCTTGGGGCCCGAGCTCAGCCGGAACAGCGGCGGCAGCGCGAGGTAGAGGTGCCCGTCGTCGATGAGCTTTGGCATCTCCTGGAAGAAGAAGGTCATCAGCAGCGAGGCGATGTGGGCGCCGTCCACGTCGGCATCGGTCATCAGGATGATCTTGTCGTAGCGCAAATCATCCTCGCGGTAGCGCTCGCGCGTGCCGCAGCCCAGCGCCTGGATCAGATCGGCGATCTGCTGATTGGCGGCGAGCTTTTCGCGCGTCGCGCCGGCGACGTTGAGCACCTTGCCGCGCAGCGGCAGGATGGCCTGGCTGGCGCGGTCGCGGGCTGACTTGGCGCTGCCGCCGGCCGAGTCGCCCTCGACGATGAACAGCTCGGCGCCCTGTGCGGCCGACTGCGTGCAGTCCGCGAGCTTGCCGGGCAGGCGGAGCTTGCGCGTCGCCGACTGGCGGTCGATCTCCTTTTCCTTCTTGCGGCGTAGCCGTTCCTCGGCGCGGTCGATGGTCCAGTCGAGCAGCTTGTCGGCCTGCGTCGGGGACGCGGCGAGCCAATGATCGAAGGCGTCGCTGAGCGCCTTGTCGACGATGCGGGTGGCTTCCGCCGAACTCAGCCGGTCCTTGGTCTGGCCGACGAATTCGGGCTCGCGTACGAACACCGAGAGCATCGCCGAGCATTGCACCAGGAGGTCATCCGCGGTGATGGCGGCGGCGCGCTTGTTGCCTTTGAGGTCGGCATAGGCCCGGATGCCGCGCAGCAGGGCCACGCGCAGACCCTGTTCGTGCGTGCCGCCCTCGGCGGTTGGAATGGTGTTGCAATAGGAACTGAGGAAGCCGTCCGCCAGGTTCCAGCTGATCGCCCATTCGACGGCGCCGTGGCTGCCCGGCTTGCCCGAAGCGCCCGAGAAGATGTCGTCGGTGATGCGCTGTTCACCCTCGATGCGCGCCGCGAGGAAATCGCGCAGGCCGCCGGGGAAGTGGAAGCTCGCCTTTTCCGGCACCTCGTCGGTCGCCAGCTCCGGATCGCAGCTCCAGCGGATCTCGACGCCGCCGAACAGGTACGCCTTGGCGCGCGTCATCTTGAACAGGCGCGAGGCCGAGAAATGCGCGTCCTTGCCGAAGATCTCGGGGTCGGGATGGAAGCGCTGCGTTGTACCGCGGCGGTTGGGCACCTTGCCGACTTCGACGACCTTGCTGGTCGGTTTGCCGCGCGAATAACTCTGACGATAAAGCAGGCCGTTGCGCGCGACCTCGGTGACGAGCTCGTCGCTCAGCGCATTGACCACCGACACACCGACGCCATGCAGGCCGCCCGAGGTCTCGTAGGCCTTGGAGTCGAATTTGCCGCCGGCGTGGAGCGTCGTCATGACGATCTCCAGCGTCGACTGCTTGGGATATTTTGGGTGGTTCTCGACCGGGATGCCGCGGCCATTGTCGGTGACGGTCAGGAAGCCGTCAGCGCCCAGATGCACTTCGATGCGGCTCGCATGCCCGGCGATCGCCTCGTCCATCGAGTTGTCGATCACCTCGGCGAACAGATGGTGCAGCGCGTTGGTGTCGGTACCCCCGATATACATGCCGGGGCGGCGGCGAACCGGCTCGAGCCCCTCGAGGATCTCGATATCTGCAGCCGAATAGGAACCCGGCGCGGGGGCAGCGGGTTTCTTCTTCGGGTTGGGGGCAGGGCTGTCGCCGAAAAGGTCGTCTTTAGGCATCACTCATCCAGTACGAATCGTACCGGCAGTTTTATCACATCGCGCGGTTGCCGGTTCGTTCACATGGTTTCGGTCGGATGCCCTTGCGCCGCACTCAAGATGAACGGCAGATGAACGGGCCGGTCCAGTTTCGTTCAAGGTCGCAACAATAGTGTCAACGCTACGCCACTAGTCTGGCCAAATAACCCCACAAGGAGACAGCCCAATGTCCACCCTCAACGCTCTCAAGATCGCCGGCCGCGCTGCCGTGGTCGCCGCCGCGCTCAGCGCTTCCGCCCTGGTGGCCGCCCCGGCCATGGCCGCGCCGCCGCCGCCGAACATCAACTTCTCGCTCCAGCTCGGCAACGGCTTCGGCTTTGGCGGCAACGGCGTGTTCCTCAACTTCGGCAATGGCCCGAAGATGTTCTGCCTGTCGGACAACCAGATCCGCTACCAGCTGCAGTACCAGGGCTGGAAGTTCCCCAAGGTCGTCAACACGATCGGGCCGCAGAAGGTCGTCGCCGTCGCGATGTGGCAGGGCATGTGGTACCAGATGCGCGTCGATCGCTGCTCGGGCAAGGTCGACAAGGTCAAGCCGGTCTACCAGAAGCCCAATGGCAATTTCTCGATCACGCTGAACTTCTAAGCGCGACCATCGATATCTGCGAACCCGGCCCGAGCCTCTCGGGCCGGGTTTGCTTTTGGTTTCAGGCCATTACGCCCGGCTTTGGCCCAAATCGGCGCAGCGTCTTAACTAAAGCTTCGCTTGTTGGAAGCACTTCCTTAAACACGCCCCGATACACTTCAGGCATACGGTTTTTGTGTCTGGAGTAGCCGTATGCGTGCCGGTGTGGCCTCGCGTATCGAGCCTGTAAATGCCGGTCCTTTCGAGCCTTTGCGTTCTGGGTGGATGCAAGCCGGATTTGTGAGTTTTGCGTACCGGCTTGCCCACTTGCGCGCGTCGCGACCTGCCGTGATCGGCTCGTTGTCGCTGCTGTTTTTCCTCAGCTGAAGCTGTTGCGCGAGCAACGCCACGCGGCTATTGGTTCGCGCATGTATTCGGCAGATCTCCCCTACCGTTCCCGTGGGCCTGTTCCCGCCCTGCAGTTGCGATTGCAGGGCTGACCGGACAGGGCTTCGCTACATCACGACCCTTTCTCTGGTTCGCCCATGACGGCGCGCTTGCGCCTTGGCCACCAAGACCAGAGATTTTGAAATGGGTTCCATCAGCCTCAACTCCGTCGGCTTCACCGCCACTACCGATCTGTTCAGCAAGCTCAGCCTCGTCGTGGGGGAGGGCGATCGCGTCGGCCTCGTCGCCG
>JBEHYU010000023.1:0-60446 GCA_048498015.1 Pseudomonadota bacterium | reverse complement strand
CGTCATCCTCCCCCCTGGTGGGGGAGGATAGCGGAGCTTGGCCGAAGGCCTAGCGGAACTTGGTGAGGGGGTTCTTGGCTTCAGTCGGGGACTGCGCTGTCCCGGCGCTTGCGTTCCGCCCATCGACTCGTCACAAGCGGACTCATGAAATCCGCCGTCATCGTCTTTCCGGGCTCCAATCGCGACCGCGACATGATCGCGGCGCTGACCAAGATCAGCGGCGCGCCGCCGGCCGTGATCTGGCACAAGGACACGACCCTCCCCGAGGTCGATCTCATCGTCATCCCGGGCGGCTTCTCTTATGGCGACTACCTGCGCTCCGGCGCCATCGCGGCGCGGTCGCCGATCATGGCGGAAGTGCGCAAGCGGGCCAGCGCCGGCGCTTATGTACTGGGCGTCTGCAACGGCTTCCAGGTGCTGACCGAGGCCGGATTACTGCCGGGCGTGCTGATGCGCAACGCCTCGCTGCGCTTCGTCTGCCGCGAGGTGAAGCTCAAGGTGGAGAACGCCGACACCGCCTTCACGCGCGGCTACTCGGCGGGCCAGATCATCCGCACGCCGGTGGCGCATCACGACGGCAACTACTTCGCCGATCCCTCGATCCTCAAGGCCATCGAGGATGGCGGCCAGGTCGCCTTCCGCTATGCCGAAGGCACCAACCCGAACGGCTCGGCCAACGACATCGCCGGCGTTTTCAACCGCAAGAAGAACGTCCTCGGCCTGATGCCGCACCCCGAAAACCTGATCGAATCCGCGCATGGCGGCATCGACGGGCGCGGCCTGTTCTCGGGCCTGCTGCAGGTCGCCTGAGGCGTATCCTCGGCCCGACGGGCCAGTTGTGGGGGGATATCCGAGCATCCAATCGAGCCCGGCGATCGCAGATGTGATCCCCGCGGCCATTGACGGTTTGCCCGCGCGCAGGCAACAACCCGCCAGAGGGCGGGATTTTATGAAACAACTACTTACCTGGGCCGGCTTTATTGCGGGACTTGGCGGATTACTTCTGCAGGCCTACGTCACCCTGACGCTGCGTGGGGCGCAGGGCCACGATCTGCTGGGCACGATCGTCTTCTTCTTCACCTACTACACGATCCTCACCAACATCATGCTGGTGCTGATCTATCTGAGCGAGCTGACGCCGGCCGGCTGGCTGGGCTGGTGGCGCAGCCCGGTGACGCGCGGCATGATGGCGGGCGCCATCGCGCTGGTGGGCATTTTCAACCACCTGCTGCTGGCCGATCTGCAGGACCTGAGCGGCCTCTCGGCGTTCTGCGACCTGATGCTGCATTACGTGACGCCGGTGCTGTTCGTGGTCTGGTGGCTCATCGTGCAGCCGCATGGCAGGCTGCGCCTGGGCAATATCCCGGTGATGCTGCTGCCGACCTTGATCTGGCTGGTCTGGGCCATGGCCCGCGGCGCGGTGATCGGCGAATACCCCTACCCCATCCTCGATGCACAGAAGCTCGGCTACGGCGCGGTGGCGATCAACTGCCTGTTCGTCTTCATCGGACTGCTGGTGCTGTATCTGTTCGTCGTCGGCCTCGATCGCCTGCTCGGCCGGCGAGGCCGCTGATGGACGACGAACGCAACGTCTTCGGCGAGCCGCTGGTGCCCTGTTCGGAAGACCCGCTGACCGGCTTCTTCCGTAACGGCTATTGCCACACTGGCCCGGAGGATGTCGGCCGCCACGTGATCTGCGTCGAAGTTACGGCGGAGTTCCTGAAGTTCAGCAAGAGCGCGGGCAACGACCTCTCGACGCCGCGCCCGGAGATGGCCTTCCCCGGCCTCAAGGCCGGCGATCGCTGGTGCCTCGTGGCGCCGCGCTGGGTCGAGGCGCTCAAGGCCGGCGTCGCGCCGCGCGTGGTGCTGCTGTCGACGCACGAGGCGGCGCTCAAATACACCGACCTCAAGACGCTCAAGGCCTATGCGCTCGATCTGAGCTGAAGCCAGCCTTCGTAGCGCACCAGCCGGCCGATCAGGGGCAGCACGATCTCGACGTGGAAATGGAAGCGGCCGTCGCCGGCATGCTCGTGGACGTCGCCGCGCGGCAGCAGGACGCGCGGCATGGGGATGCCGAGGAAATCCCAGCGCCGCAGCACGAGACGCAGGCGGCCGTCCGCCTCGATGACGGCCATGCCGAAACGGGTCGGACCGAAGCGCTCGACGATGAGCCCATCGTAGCGGCCGCGGCCGGGGGACTGGGTTGAAACCAGGACCTGCCCGGCGAAATCCCGGCGCCAGGTCTCAACGCCATCGCGGGCCGAGAGCTCTACCGTCACCGGCACGTCCCCGCCCGCGCCGGGGAAACGGAACAGCCGGGCCATCGCCGCGGCGAAAGGATTGGAAGCGCCGGTGATCTCGGCGCGGCCCTCATAGCGGGCGCTGGCGGCGAAGTCGTGCAGCTCCCGGATTGGCGGGGCAAGTCGTGCATAAGCCGCGCCCATCGCCCGCTGATACAGCGTGCCCCCACCGGCCTCGCGCATGCCCGAGACGATGCCGCGCCGGGCGAACATTGCTTCGTAGTCGCTCAGTTCCAGCGCGTGATGCGCCGGTCGCGCCCCCGGCGCCGGCACATCGCCATCGAGGCATTTGCGGATGATCGCCTCGATCGCCATGGACGGAATCAGCGGTCCGGCGTCGCCCTCGGCCAGCATATGCCACGAGCGCGTCCGGCCGTCGCCGCTCACCTCGACGATCATGCCGCCGCGGTGCTCGCCCCAGCGCACGGTGTTGACCGCCCAATCCATCAGCGGCGCCAGCGGCACCAGCGAGCGGACGATCCGCCAGCGCACCAGCCACGAGGCCAGCCACAGCAGCCGATGCAGCACAGCCGGCGTCGGTCCGGCCCCGATCCAGACATCCCTCGCGCCGGGCCACTCCGCCGGCAGCACCGCGAGGTCGGGGACCTCGACCAGCGCAAAGCGGATGGGCCAGAGCGGCACCTTGCCGGGCACGTTGACGGTCATCGTCCGGCTCGAGATCAGTCCGTACTCGGCCTGCTCGCGGCCGTCCTTCAGCACCGCGATCTTCTGGCCGGCATAGCTGGCGATGGCCTTGATGACGTTGAGCCCGACCCCCGCGAAGGGCGACGGGGCGATGCCGGCCGCGATGCTCTCGACCGTCATCCCGTCGGCCAGCCGCCGCACCACGGCCGCGCTCAGCACCGGAAAACTGCTGGCGCCGGCCAGCACGAATCGTCCGGCGGCTTTCGCCTGCGCGTCCAAGGCACCGATGCCGGTGACGAAGCCGATGCCGTCCGCCAGATCGATCCAGTGCGCCCCCGTTGCAAGGGTCGCCCGCACCGTCGCGTAAGGATCGTCGCCATAGAGCTGGAACGGCCCCGCCGCATCGACCACCAGGTCCGGCCTGAGCCCGGCGAGCGCCGCAGCCGCATCGGTTCGGTCGAAGCGCACCGGCAGCAGCGTCGCGGCGCCCCGGCGCTCGGCGCAGAAGGCCTCGGCGACGGCAAGATTGCGCCCGGCCACGATCAGCGTCAGCCGCTTCTCGTCGAGCAGCAGGTCGACCAGCCGACCGCCGAAAGTCCCGTACCCGCCGATGATCAGGACGCGCATGCAAACCTCTGCAAATGCCGAACGTTCTGTATCCTGCGGCCGGGGCTTGCGCTATGAGGCGCTATCGAGCCCTCCCTCGAAGCGGTCAAATGGCTTTCGACAATACTCGCGAGATTACCCCCCAGCTCGTTGCCGATCACGGGCTGAAGCCCGACGAATACGACAAGATTCTGAGCCTGATCGGCCGCACGCCGACTTACACGGAGCTCGGTATCTTCTCGGCGATGTGGAACGAGCACTGCTCGTACAAATCCTCGAAGAAATGGCTCCGCACCCTGCCGACCACCGGCCCGCGCGTCATCCAGGGACCGGGCGAGAATGCCGGCGTCGTCGACATCGGCGACGGCCAGGCGATCGTCTTCAAGATGGAGTCGCACAACCACCCCAGCTACATCGAGCCCTATCAGGGCGCGGCGACCGGCGTCGGCGGCATCCTCCGCGACGTGTTCACCATGGGTGCGCGGCCGATCGCGGCAATGAACGCGCTGCGCTTCGGTGCCCCCGAGCACGAAAAGACCCGCCACCTCGTGTCGGGCGTCGTCGCCGGCGTCGGCGGCTACGGCAATTCGTTCGGCGTGCCGGTGGTGGGCGGCGAGGTCGAGTTCGACGAACGCTACAACGGCAACATCCTCGTCAACGCCTTCGCGGCCGGCCTCGCCGACACCGACAAGATTTTCTACTCCAAGGCCGAGGGTGTCGGCCTGCCCGTCGTCTATCTCGGCGCCAAGACCGGGCGCGATGGCGTCGGCGGCGCGACGATGGCGTCGGCCGAGTTCGGCGACGACATCGAGCAGAAGCGCCCGACCGTGCAGGTCGGCGATCCGTTCACCGAAAAGCGCCTGCTCGAGGCCTGCCTCGAGCTGATGGCCACGGGCGCCGTCATCGCCATCCAGGATATGGGCGCGGCCGGGCTCACCTGCTCGGCGGTCGAGATGGGCGCCAAGGGCGACCTCGGCATCATGCTCGATCTCGACAAGGTGCCGGTCCGCGAAGCGGAGATGACGCCCTACGAAATGATGCTCAGCGAGAGCCAGGAGCGCATGCTCATGGTGCTGAAGCCCTCGAAAGAGGGCGAGGCCAGAGCGGTGTTCCAGAAATGGGAGCTCGATTTCGCCACTGTCGGCCTCACCACCAACGACCTCCGCTTCCGGGTGAAGTGGCAGGGCAACATCGTCGCCGATCTGCCGATCAAGGACCTGGGCGACCAGGCGCCCGAATATGACCGGCCGTGGACGAAATCCGCGCCCGCCGCGCCGCTCGACAAGAGCGACGTTCCACAGATGGACGTCGCCGAGGCGCTGCTCAAGCTGGTCGGCACGCCGGCGCTCAGCTCGCGCCGCTGGGTCTATGAGCAATACGACACTTGGATCCAGGGCAATTCGCTGCAGCGTCCGGGCGGCGATGCGGGTGTCATCCGGGTCGACGGGCCCAACCCCACCAAGGCCCTCGCCTTCTCGTCCGACGTGACGCCGCGCTATTGCGAGGCCGATCCGTTCGAGGGCGGCAAGCAGGCGGTGGCCGAGTGCTGGCGCAACCTCACCGCCGTCGGCGCCGAGCCGATCGCGGCGACCGACAATCTCAATTTCGGCAATCCCGAGCGGCCCGAGATCATGGGTCAGCTGGCCGAAGCCGTGCGCGGCATCGGCGAGGCGTGCCGGGCGCTCGATTTCCCGATCGTCTCCGGCAATGTGTCGCTCTACAACGAAACCAATGGCCGGGGAATCCTGCCGACCCCCACCATCGGCGGCGTCGGCCTGATCCCCGACTGGACCCGCACGGCCCGCATCGGCTTCGCCGCCGAGGGCGAGGCGATCCTGCTGGTCGGCGCGCCCGACTGGTGGGGCACGCATCTGGGCCAGTCGATCTATCTGCGCGATCTGTTCGGCCGCAAGGACGGCCCGCCGCCGCCGGTCGACCTGAGCCTCGAGAAGAAGGCCGGCGACCTCGTCCGCATCCTCATCCGCGACGGCCACGCCACCGCGGTGCACGATCTCTCCGATGGCGGCCTCGCCATCGGTCTCGCCGAGATGGCGATGGCCTCGGGCATCGGCGCCAGTGTCAACCAGCTCGAAGGCGGCGACCCGATCCCGCAATTCTTCGGCGAGGACCAGGGCCGTTATCTCGTCACCGTGAAGCGCGACTTCCTCGACCGCTTCTACGAGGAGATCTACCCCTATGCCGGCCTGTTCGCGCCGTGGATCGGCCTAACCGGCGGTACGTCATTGACGCTGGGCAAGGCTCGCCCGGTCCCCATCGCCGACCTCAAAGCCGCCCACGAAGGCTGGTTCCCCGGCTACATGACCGGCGAGATCGCCGCCTGATCACTTGAGCAGGCGGCCATCGCTATCGGGGTGCAGCGAGATCGTCACGCCGGCGCAGCGGAACCGTCCGCCCATGCCGTAGAGCGTCTCGAACGCAAATTCGAGATCGCCTGGCGGCCGCGTCCCGAACAGCGGCGTTCGATCGGGCCGATCTGGCGCCGGACGAATCCAGAGATGGCCGCACACATTCTGCGGGCCGAAACCATCGAGTTCGAGATCGACGATCTCGTCGATGTGAAACGCGACCAGCCGCCGCTCGTCCTGGCTCTGTCGCGGCCAATAGCGCAGGGCCATCAGGCTGCGCCCGGCGGCCATCAGGTCGAGCCGGGCGATCTCGGCGTCGCCGAATTCCGGGGTGCCGCCGCGCCAGTCGAGCAGCCTTTGCCCGCCGGGGATGGCGACGAGCGTGCGGCGCTGCAATTGTTCGTCGAATGCGTCCTGCATGTCGCGTCCTCACGTGCCAATCACGCTTGCGAAGCCATCTCGCAAAGCAGCCCGGCGATACCTATATTCCGGTTATTCCAAAATCAGGGAGACACGCCATGACGACCACTACGGAACACGCAGTTCTGGCCGGCGGCTGCTTCTGGGGCATGCAGGATCTGATCCGGCGCCGCCCCGGCGTCATTTCCACCCGCGTCGGCTATACCGGCGGCACCAATGCCAACGCCACCTATCGCAACCACGGCACGCATGCCGAGGCGATCGAGATCGTCTTCGATCCGGCCAAGACGAGCTATCGCGAGCTGCTGGAGTGGTTCTTCCAGATCCACGACCCCTCGACCAAGAATCGGCAGGGCAACGATATCGGCACCTCCTACCGCTCGGCGATCTTCTACACGACGCCCGAGCAGAAGGCCGTGGCCGAGGACACCATCGCCGACGTCAACGCCTCGGGCCTGTGGCCCGGCAAGGTGGTGACCGAGGTCACCCCGGCGTCCGACTTCTGGGAGGCCGAGCCGGAGCACCAGGATTATCTGGAGCGCATCCCGAACGGCTACACCTGCCACTTCCCGCGCCCCGGCTGGGTGCTGCCCAAGCGCGCCACTGCCGCCGCGTAACCCGACCGGTCTATCGCTTGATGTCGCGCCCCGTCCCTGTGGACGGGGCGCAGTCGTTCATGGGCGGCGTTGAAGCGCTCCGGTGTGCATGCCATATCTTGGCCACCAGCAGCGGCGGAGGTTTTCCATGCCCATGAGCGCATCCGAAATCGAGAAACGCATCAAGGCCGCCCTGCCTGATGCCCGCATCGAGCTGCGCGACCTCGCCGGCGACGACAATCACTGGGCCGCCACCATCACCTCCGAGCAGTTCCGCGGCAAATCCCGCGTCCAGCAGCACCAGCTCGTCAACGCCGCCTTCGGCGCCGACATGGGCACGACGCTGCACTCGCTGGCCATCCAGACGGCGGTGCCGGAGTAGAGGTTTGCGCCCGGTGAGACTTCGACAATCGCAGGGCATCCGGCTAAGACTAGTCCCATACTGACGGCCACGGGGGCGGCCGCTATTGATATGGGCATATTCGATGCTGCGCCTGATTGCCTTCTTCACGATCATCATTGCAATTGTTCTCGCTATTCTCGGCGTCATCCTCGCGCTCAGCGGGTGGATGACGCATACGACCAACGACGTCGCGCTTGGCGTGGCCTTGATCGTGGTGCCGCTCTTGGCGCTATTCTTCGTGCGCCGGTTGGCAGTGCTGCAAGGGCGAGCGGCGTTCAACATGGCCCTCCAAACATTCGCTGCAGACCATAGTGCCTGGTATTATGGGTCGGGCCTCGCACTCAGCTCGGTGCGGCGACAAGTCCTCGTCGCCGGTCCGGCGGAGGTCAGGACGTATGCGTTCGACGATTTCGTCGGTATGGAGCAGATTTTCACCCGCGACACACCCTACACGACTGGTGGGCCGTTCGCTGCGATCACCGTGATGATTGCCCTGATGCGCATCATCATCGGCTACTTCACCGACGGGATGTTCCTGCACTTTCGCGACGGCTCGAAGTGGCAAATCGCCGGGTTGCGCAAAACTGCCGCGCAGCAATGGGCCGAGCGGCTGGTCGCGGCGGGCGTTCGGACGGGACCAGGCGCCCAGTCCATCGTCACTTCCCGATGAAAGCCTCGACATCCCTGCCCGACAGGCTTATCTAGCGGTAAATCCTCCGGCTATCCGGACTCGAAAGGCTAGACCCATGACCGATATCAACACCGTCATCGACGAGCAGGTGAAGTCCAACGACGTGTTCCTCTACATGAAGGGCACGCCCGACTTCCCGATGTGCGGTTTTTCGGGCCGCGTGGTGCAGATACTCGATTACCTCGGCGTCGAGTACAAATCGGCCAACGTGCTCGAGGACCAGGCGCTGCGCGAGGGCATCAAGTCCTACACCAACTGGCCGACCATCCCGCAGCTCTACGTCAAGGGCGAGTTCGTCGGCGGCGCCGACATCATCACCGAGATGTTCCAAGCCGGTGAGCTGCAGTCGCACCTCGCCGACAAGGGCATCGCGGTGAAGCAGACCGCCGCGTAGCGGATGACGGAACTCCTCGAAAAGGCGGTCGCCGCTGCCCGGACCCTACGGCCTGCCGCGCAGGACGAGATTGCGCGGACGATGCTGCTGCTGGCCGAAGAGGAAACGACGCCAGTTCGGCTGACGCCAGACGAGCGGATGGCTCTCGCCGCTTCCAAAGCGGCTGCCACCCGTGGCGAGTTCGCCACTGACGAGGAAGTCCAGGCCGTCTGGCGCAAGCACGGCGTATGAGGCTTCCACGCTGTGCGACATGGCGCTCGCGATACCAAGGGCATGCCGGGCGCGACGTGAGTGTTTCTCCGCGGCGCCATGAGCGCCGCTGATGGCCTCCATAACAACAACTCGTTTCGGGCCGGCGGGCCGCGGGTGTAGCGTCGCGCCATGACAATCGCTGCCGCCGCCCCTGCCCGCTCCTCCTCCGCCGCCGTGCCGCTCGTCGTGCTGGTGATCGCCGGCTGCGCGATCGCCGCCATCACCAACGGCATCCGCACCAGCTTCGGCCTGTTCACGCTGCCGCTGACGGCCGACCTCGGCCTGTCGCGCGAGGCGTGGGCGCTGGCGATAGCGATCCAGAACATCGCCTGGGGCATCGCCCAGCCCTTCGCCGGCGCCATCGCCGACAAATACGGCACGGCGCGCGTCGTGATCTTCGGGCTTCTCGTCTATGCCGCGGGGCTCGCCTTGATGGTGGTGTCGCCCAATGCGCTGCTGCTCGACCTCACCGCCGGCGTGCTGTGCGGCGTCGGCATCGCGACCTCGTCCTTCTCGATCGTCATGGTGGCGTTCGGCCGCTCGGTGCCGCAGGACAGGCGGCCGCTGATCTTCGGCGTCGCCACGGCTGCGTCCTCGTTCGGCCAGTTCGTCTTCGCGCCGATCGGCCAGGGCTTCATCGGCGCCTATGGCTGGTCGACGGCGCTGCTGTGGTTCGCGGCTTTCCTCGTGCTCGCCATCAGCCTGACGTTCGCGTTGCGCGGCAAGACCGAGCGGCCCGCCGGCGTCGCCGACCTGCCCTTCATGCAGGCGCTCGCCAGGGCCTGGGGCTTTGGCTCCTACCGCCTGCTGGTGATTGGCTTCTTCGTGTGCGGCTTCCACCTCGCCTTCATCAATGTCCATCTGCCGGCCTACCTCGTGCAATGCGGGCTGTCGCCGGAAGTGGGCAGCTGGTCGATCGCCATCATCGGGCTGTTCAACATCGCCGGCTCGCTGACCTCGGGCTATCTGGGCAGCCGGCTGCCCAAGCAGCTGCTGCTCGCCTCGATCTACTTCCTGCGCGCCGTGGCGATTGCGCTGTTCATGCTGTTCCCGGTGTCCCCGCTGACGGCCTACCTGTTCGCCGCCGCGATCGGCTTTCTGTGGCTGTCGACGGTGCCGCTCACGGCCGGGCTGGTCAGCCTGTTCTTCGGCGCGCGCTACATGGGCATGCTCTATGGCGTGGCCTTCTTCAGCCACCAGCTGGGCTCGTTCCTCGGCGTGTGGCTGGGCGGCTATGTGTTCGACACCACGGGCTCGTACAGCCTGGTGTGGTACCTGGGCATCGTGCTCGGGCTCGGCTCGGCCGCGATCAACCTGCCCATCCGCGAGAAGGCCGACATCACTTTTCAGCCCGCCGCGGGCTGAAATGGCACCGTCGGCATCGCACTGACTTGCATCGTGCGGACGGGCAGTTCATCTTCCGCCCGTTTTCCGGCCATCGCCCTCCCTCGGCCGACGGATCATTGATGACAAAGCAATCTCACCTCAGCCGGGTCCTTTCCCGGCCCGAATTCATTGCCCTGTGCGCCGGCATGATGGCCCTCAATGCCCTTGCCATCGACGTCATGCTGCCGGCCCTGCCCTATATGGGCGAAGACCTCGGGGTCACCAACGAGAACGAGCGCCAGCTCGTGGTATCGGCCTACATGATCGGCTTCGGCGCGGCACAGCTGGTGTTCGGCCCGATCACCGATCGCTTCGGCCGCCGCGCGCCGCTGTTCTTCGGCGTGATCCTCTACGTGCTGTGCGCCTTCACCGCGACCTTCGCGCCGACCTTCGCCATCCTGCTCGGGCTGCGCTTCGTCCAGGGCCTTGGCGCGGCGTCGACCCGCGTCGTCGCCATGTCGGTGATCCGCGACCGCTTCTCGGGGCGCGAGATGGCCTCGATCATGTCGCTGGTCTTCATGGTGTTCATGGCCATCCCGGTGGTCGCGCCGGGCGTCGGCCAGCTGATCCTGCTCGCCGGGCACTGGCACTACATCTTCCTGTTCATGAGCGGCCTGGCGACGCTGATCGGCATCTGGGCCTGGCTGCGGCTGCCCGAGACGCTGCACCCCGAATATCGCCGGCCGCTCTCGGTCGCCGCCGTCGCGGAAGGGTTCCGGCTCGTCTTCACCAACCGAATGGCGTTCTTCTACGGCCTCAGCGGCATGTTCATCTTCGGCGGCATGTTCGGCTTCATCATCTGCACCCAGCAGATCTTCGTGGGCATCTATGGCCTCGGGCCGTACTTCCCCATCGCCTTCGCGGCGATCGCGCTGGTCATGGCCGGCGCCAACTTCCTCAATTCGGCCATCGTCAAGCGCGTCGGCACGCGGCGGGTGAGCCACGGCTCGATCCTCGGCTACATCGCCTGTGCCCTTGTGATCCTCGGCATCAGCCTCGTCGGCACCCCGCCCTTCTGGCTCTATTATGGGCTGCTGATCGCGCTGCAGTTCTGCTTCGCCTGGTCGTCCTCCAACCTCAACTCGCTGTCGATGGAGCCGCTTGGCCAGGTCGCCGGCACCGCCGCCGCCGTGTTCGGCTTCCTGCAGACCGTCGGCGGGGCGATTATCGGCACCATCATCGGCCAGCTGTTCAATGGCACGACGGTGGTCAACGCCGCGGCGTGGACGGTGATGGGCACGCTGGTGCTGGCCTGCGTGCTGATCGCCGAAAACGGCAAGCTGTTCGGCGTCAGCCCCGAATACAAGGCCGCGCCGGCGATGGCCGAGTAGCCGGGCGTCCAGGACGCGCCGAAGCCGTGGCCCATCCACAGCGTCATTCCCGCGAAGGCGGGAATCCAGACGAAGCACGCGGACATCCGAAAGGCCGGTCTGGATTCCCGCCTTCGCGGGAATGACGTTTTGGGTGTGGCAACCCCTCCGGCAGTGCTAGCTCTTCTGCCCGACGAAAATCGTCCAGCCGAGCATCGGCCGGATGGTGCGCAGATAGGCGTTCCAGTCGTCGCGGCTCTTGTCGAGCACGGCATCGTGGTCGGGGTGGTCCGGATTATCCCGCGCCCAGCGCAATGTCGCGTGACGGTGGTGGCTGACATAGCGCTCGAAATCGGCGTCGGAGGCCGAGATCAGCGCCGAGACTTCGGCGCCATGGCGCTGCACCACGCCGAGCGACTCCACCGGATCGAGCGGCAGATGCTGGTGGGTGTTGACCGTCGGGCGATGCTTCAGCGTCAAATCGCCGATGACGATCGACCCGCCGGGCTTGGTGGCCGCCGCCATCCAGTCCACCGCCTGCACGAAGCCGCCCAGCGCGAAGGCGGCCCCCAGGCAGAGCACGACGTCGTAGCTTTGCGGCGCGGCGCCGAACGCCTCCGCAGGCCCCTCGATGAAGGTCAGCTTGCCCTTGGCCGGCGCCTTGCGCCTCGCGGCCGCAACGAATGCCGGATTGGTCTCGAGGCCGGTGCCCTCGATGGCGAAGCGATCGGCCCATTGCCGCATCACCCAGGCCTTGCCGCAGCCGACGTCGAGCACCTTCATGCCGTCGCGGATGTCGCAATAATCGTCGAGCAGCCGCAGCTTGCGGTCGGTGACCGGGTTCTGGATCTCGATATCGGCCTCGGCGATGGCCCAGTAGTCGGCTTGCTCCACAGCGCTCCTCCGCGTCAGAACTTCATTCTACTAGAGGGTGAACACCTCGCGGCGCAGCACGCCCCACGTCTCCTTGTCGGTCGCGACCAGCAGCCCGCCCTCGAGATGCTTGGGCAGATAGGCCGAGCCGTCAAGCCGCGCCACGTACGCCCCTGCCTCCGCGGTGATCAGCGCCCCCGGCAGATGGTCCCACGGCATCAGCTTGTTGAACAGCAGCGCGTGGCAGTGTCCCGACGCCATGGTGCGATAATCGTGACCGGCGACGCGATAATTGGCCGAAATGCTGAGCTTGCTGAGATTGGCGAGGATCTGCGGCTTGCTCGCCTTGGGCAGAAAGCCCATCGACACATGCGCCACCGTCTGCTCCAGCGGCACCGGCTCCGCCACCTTCAGCCGCTGCGCCGAGCCATCGGGCCGCCTGAGCCAGGCGCCGCCGCCGCGCTCGGCCATCATCCAGTCGTCGCCCATCGGGTCGTAGATGATGCCGCCCACCGTCTCGCCGCCGATCACGATCGCCGCCATCACCGCATAGAGCGGCAGCCCCGCGGCGAAATTGGCCGTGCCGTCGACCGGATCGACGGTGATCGCGACCTCGGCCCCGGCGAGCCGGTACAACAGGTCCGGGTCGGCCGCGACCGACTCCTCGCCCACCACCAGCGTGCCCGGCCAGCGTTCCGCGATCACCGCCTTGATGCGCCGCTCGGCTTCGGTATCGGCCTCGGTCACGAGATCGGTGGCGCTGGTCTTGGTGTGGACGCTCGCCGCGTCGAGCCGCCGGAAGCGCGGCAGGATTTCGGCCTTGGCCGCCTCGCGCAGGATATCGGCCAATTGCTGGATGTCGATCACGATGAAGTCCTGGGTCTGGAAGGCTGCTATTGGCCGCGCGGCGCAAGCCCGGCGAAGTCGAACAGTTTGGGGTCGAGCAGATGGCTCGCGTTGACGTTGCCCAGCGCGCGGATCATCACATCCTTGCGGCCCGGCATCTTCTTTTCCATGTCGTCGAGCATGGCTTTCGTGACGTTGCGCTGCAGCCCTTCCTGCGAACCGCAGAGGTCGCAGGGGATGATCGGGAACGCCATGTGCTCGGCGAAGCGCGCCAGGTCCGGCTCGGCGCAATAGATCAGCGGGCGCAGCACTTCGACGTCGCCCTCGTCGTTCAGCAGTTTGCCCGGCATCGCCGCCAGCTTGCCGCCATGGAACAAATTCATGAAGAACGTCTCGAGGCTGTCCTCGCGATGATGCCCCAGCACCAGCGCCGAGCAACCCTCTTCGCGCGCGATGCGGTAGAGATGGCCGCGCCGCAGCCGCGAGCAGAGCGAGCAATAGGTCGCGCCCTCGGGCAGCTTGTCTGTGACGATCGAATAGGTGTCTTGGTACTCGATGCGGTGTGGAACACCGTTCGCCTCGAGGAATTCCGGCAGGATGTGCTTGGGGAAGTTCGGCTGCCCCTGGTCGAGGTTGCAGGCGATGAGGTCCACCGGCAGCAGGCCGCGCCATTTGAGGTCGAGCAGCACCGCCAGCAGCCCGTAGCTGTCCTTGCCGCCCGACAGCGCCACCAGCCAGCGCGAGGCGGGCTTGACCATGCCGAATTTGTCGAGCGCCTCGCGCGTCAGCCGCACCAGGCGCTTGCGCAGCTTGTTGAACTCGACCGTGCGCGGCGCGCGCGCAAAGATCGGATGCGCGCCGGAGACGTCCTCGGCGGCTTCCTCGATCTCACGGGCGGCAACGATCTCGTTCATGGCGACGCTGATACGCCCTCCCGCCGCCCCGGAAAAGCCCCGGAGGGCCGAGATTAACTCGGTGTAAGGCGAGCCCGATTCCTTGCTGAATCCCGTTCCTGTCAGTTAGATGACACGATCTACGCGCCCGAGGAGGCCCGCTCTTGTTCCGCTCGTTCTTCCCCTCGCCCGTCAATTTCCTTGTTTCAGGCATCGCCTGGACGGCCATCTGCATGGCCATCTGGTTTGGCGGGCTGGGCACAATCCTCGAGCCTTATCTGAGCCTCGGGCCCTGGCTGGGGCAGCCGACGATCGATCCGGCAAACGTGCCTTTCCTCGATACGCACAAGGTCTGGCTCTACGAATTCGTCCTCGTGTCGGGCTATCTCTTCGCCATTCCGTGGCTGATCTGGAACGACAATCCCCGCTGGCGCTGGTGGGCCGTTCTCGGCACGGTGACGATCGTCGAGGTGGTGTATTTCAATGTCCAGGTCAGCGCCTGGCTCAATAACTGGTACAATGGCTTCTACGACTTGATCCAGCGGGCCCTGGGAGCGCCCAATACCGTCCCGCTGGAAGATTACATGGGCGAGATTTGGTCGGCTGCGACGGTTATCGTGGCGAGCACCATCTTCGCGGTCGTCAACGCCTTCTTCCTCGGTCACTATCTGTTCCGCTGGCGTCGAGCGATGACCTTCTACTACATGGCCAATTGGCAGACGGTGCGAACCGTAGAGGGCGCCGCGCAGCGTATCCAGGAAGACACGGACAATTTCTCTAGCATCGTCGAGAACATCGGCGACAGTATCGTCGGTTCGGTGATGACGCTGCTGGTATTCGTGCCCATCCTTTGGGGTCTATCGGAGAAGATTCCCGCCTACCCGTGGGTTGGCGCTGTGCCAGGCGGCCTGGTATGGCTGGCCATCGGCGGCGCAATCTTCGGTACGGTGCTGTTCGCCGTGGCCGGCGTCCGACTGCCAGGTCTGCAATTTGCCAAGCAGCGCGTCGAAGCGGCATTCCGCAAGGAGTTGGTCTACGGCGAGGACGACGCCAGACGGGCCCAGCCGGTCACGATCCGTGAGCTGTTCCGGAACGTGCAGCGCAACGTCTTTCGCATCTTCTGGAACTACACCTACTTCAACTTCTTCCGTTACGTCTTCATCTACGGCAGCCAGTTCTTCCCGTACCTCGCGATGGGCCCGGCGGTCGTCACCGGTGCGATCACCTTCGGTATCTTCAATCAGGTGCTGGACGCGTTCGGCCGCGTGTTCGACTCGTTCAGCTTCCTGATGAATTCGTGGACGACGATCATCAACCTGATCTCCATCGTCCAGCGCCTGCGGGGCTTCGAGCGGAATTTCTCAAAGGGCGGGCAGCTATTTGCCAACGACTACGACGATCCCCGTTACCTCGCGACGGAAACCGTCCCGGTCGAGCAAACCCCGGTCGTGATGCCGGAGTAGCAGTCGGTCCCTCCCCTACGGCAAAGCCGTGGGGGAGGTGGCACGCGAAGCGTGACGGAGGGGGCGGCCACAAGCACCCTGGCTTCGGCGCAAGCTGCCACCCCCCTCCGTCGCTTCGCGCCACCTCCCCCAAGCTGCGCTTAGGGGAGGACCTGACTTACAGTTTCACCCCTTCGGCCGCGCGAACACGTTCACCGCGTTGCCGTCCGGGTCGCGCAGCAGCATCGAGCGGTTGCCCCAGGGCATGGTCGCCGGCGGCATGACCACCTCGACCTCCGCCCCCAGCCGCGCATGCGCCGCGTCCGTATCCTCCACCTGGAACTCGATGATGGCCGAGCGGTTCTGGCCCGGCACGGCCACGCCGGCGTTGAAGCGCTGCACCAGCGCCTGGTCGGAGATTGCGAAGGCCACCGCGCCCCAGCGGAATTCGGCGAATTCCGGCGCGAACCGCGTGGCCTTCATCTCCAGCAGGGCTTCGTAGAAGGCGACGAGGCGGTCGACGTCGGCGGTCACCACACGGGCGGATGCGAACTGCATTTGGGGTCTCATTGGTTGGTGCGGAGACCCTAGCGTCGCAAGCTGCCGGAAACTGGCAGCAGCTCAATAGCCGTCGTGGTGGACCTCGCCCGGCAGCGCCGGCAGCCAGGGCATGGCCGAGCGGAAGAAGATCTGCTGCTTCGGCACCAGGCTCGCCCGCTGCGCCAGCACGCCGGAGCGGAAGCCGATAGTGCGGGCGCCGGCCGGCTCGTCGGGTGCACTCCACAGCTGCGAGCCGCAATTGCCGCAGAACGCCATCTGCCGCTTGCGCCCGCTGTCGCCGGTCTTGATGTAGATCTTGGGCTCGCCGCGCAGCATATGCAGCTCGCGCTCATCGCCCGACATGGTGACGCGGAACGCCGTTCCGGTCAGCGCCTGGCAGTCGGTGCAGTGGCAGATGCGCACGCTGTCCGGATCGATCTCCGCCGTGAACGCGATCTCGCCGCAATGGCATTTTCCGTCGACATGCATGCTGACCTCCCGCTTTGCGCCGGGACGCTAAGCCGCCCTGCCGCCGCCCGCAAACAAAAAGGCCGCCCGGAGGCGGCCTTCTGAAATCCGTGATCGAAACCGATCAGCGCGAGTAGAACTCGACGACCAGGTTCGGTTCCATCTGCACCGGGTACGGCACGTCGCTGAGGGCCGGGACGCGCACGAAGGTCGCGACCTGCTTGCCGTGATCGACTTCGACATATTCCGGCACGTCGCGCTCGGCGAGCTGGTTGGCCTCGAGGACGATGCCCAGCTGCTTGGACTTTTCCTTCACCTCGACCTTGTCGCCGGGCTTGACCTGGTAGGACGGGATGTTGACGCGCTTGCCGTTCACCAGCACGTGGCCGTGGCTGACGAACTGGCGGGCGGCGAACACGGTCGCCACGAACTTGGCGCGGTAGACGATGGCGTCGAGACGGCTCTCGAGCAGGCCGATCAGGCGCTCGCCGGTGTCGCCCTTGATGCGGGCGGCTTCGACGTAGAGCTTGTGGAAAGCCTTCTCCGTGATCGAGCCATAATAGCCCTTGAGCTTCTGCTTGGCGCGCAGCTGCAGACCGTAGTCGGAGGTCTTGCCCTTGCGGCGCTGGCCGTGCTGGCCCGGGCCGTAGGCGCGCGCGTTCAGCGGCGACGACGGACGGCCCCACAGGTTCTCGCCCAGACGGCGGTCGATCTTGTGCTTGGCTTCAATGCGCTTCGACATCGTAATCCTTTCATGGAACGTCGAAAGAGATTGCGCCCTCCTCTGCCTTCCCTTGCGGAAAAGCCGACAGATTCTCTGATTTCAGGGAATCCCGGGTGCGCTTCGCGGGCCGAAAGCCCGGAAAGTGGGCGGGGAATAGAGCCGATCCCCGCCCAAGTCAAGCTTTGCGGCCGCAGCCGGTCACACAAAGTAGAAATCGGTGCTGACGAGACTGGCCGGGTGAGACGCCGACGTGCCCAATTGCGCTACTTCCACAGCCGTGGCGGAGCCGGGGCCGTCGGCGTCGTACCAGAGCTGGCCGTTCGATTGGTCGTAGATCAAAACACTCGTCACAGAAGCATGGCCACTGGCGTGCTGCTCGAAGAGGCCCGAAGACACCGGACTGCCGGCGGCCGTGATATTGCCATCGAAATCGAGATAGATCCTGTCGGTCCCGCTGACGAAGTCGGTGATCGTATCGACATTGGCGCCACCGGGATTGTCGGTGGTGCTGAAGACGAAGGCGTCGACGCCCTTGCCGCCCGTCATCACGTCGGCGCCGCCCCTGCCCCACAGCACGTCGTTGCCGTCATTGCCGACCAGCGTGTTGGCGGCGCCATTGCCGGTGAGCGTGTCCCAGCCGGTGCCGCCGATCAGGCCCTCGATGCCTCTGATGATATCCGTGCCTTCGCTCAAGGCGATGCTGTTGCCGACGGTGGCGTTGCCCGAGGCATCGAGCACGATGGTGAGGTGCCCGGCCAGGTCGGAGAAATCGGCCACGTCGGTGCCCGCGCCGCCATCCATCGAGTCGCTGCCCAGCCCACCCTTCAATGTGTCGTTCCCTGAACCACCGATCAGCGTGTCATTGCCGCCATTGCCGATCAGGACGTTGGCGTGGCTGTCGCCGGTCAGCTTGTCGGCGACCGAGCCGCCGGCGATGCCCTCGAAGTTCTTGACGGTCTCCTCGGTCGATGACCCCACCCTGACGGCCATCTTGGCGCTCACGGTGGCGGAGACGGCCACGGTCTTGTCGGAGTAATCCGCGACGTCGAGCCCGGTGCCGCCATCGAGCACGTCCTTGCCCGAGCCGCCCTGGATTGTGTCGTTGCCGGAACTGCCGCTGATCGTATCGACGCCGCTCCCGCCGAGGAACCAGTTGCCGGCGCTGTCGCCGGTCAGCTTGTCACCGGCCGAGCCGCCCTTGACGCCCTCGAAATTGATGAAGCCCTCGACCGTCGCGCTGCCCACCTTCACATGGATGAGATGCGAGGTATTGAGGGTCGCCGTGATCTTGCTGGTGCGGCTGCCGTAATCGGCGAGGTCCAGTCCGGCGCCGCCGTCGATGACGCCATTCACATGGCCGGTGCTGGCGACGTAGCGATCGTCGCCGGCGCCCAGCAGCACGTCGCCGTTGATCGTGCCGGCGTTGGTGATGACGTCGGCGGCCGCCAGGCTCTGATCGCCCTTCACGTCCCCGGCGATCGTGCCGCCCGCGGCATTGACCAGCAGGATCGGCGTCGCGAAGAACGACGTGATCGCCGCGAGGTCGCCGCTGATCGTGCCGGTGTTGGTGATCGTCGTCGCGGTGGCGCTGCCGACCGCGATGCCGGCAAGATGCCCGGTGATCGTGCCTGAATTGACGATCGTGCTGCCGACAATGTTGGACAGCGTCACCTGCACGCCAACGCTGTTGCCGCCTTCCGCTCGGATGATCCCCTTGTTGATCACCGTGGCGCCCTGGTCCGAGCGCAGCTCGACCGCGGTATTGCGCGCGGCGAAGATCGTACCCTCGTTCGAGAGGACGCTGAGATCTACAAGCTGAACCGCCACCGCGCTGGTTTCAGCGGTGAACACCAGGCCCCCGGCATAATTGAAAAACTGGCCTGCCGACTTCACGTCAACGGCGATGAACGCCGGAAACGCAAAAATCGACCCCCAGTTGAAGAGGCTGCGACTCGTGTTCAGCACCAGGCCTTCAAGCTGCGCCTGCGTGCCGATCGTGCTGTCGTCCGTGACAGTCTGAATGGTAGTGTAGGTGCCTAGATATACGGTCACGTCCAATATCTCCCCGATGTCGAGCTGAAGCCGCGCGCAGCGGCGCTGACATCGTTAGCATCCAATCTTTTAGGGAGCGAGGCGATGGCGCTAGATTTGATCGGGCTGGAGCGGCGCGGCCTCTAGCTCTTGCGGTCGAGCCGCCGCGCCTGCCTGAGCCCGGGGAACGCCACGGACCAGACGCCGGCCACCGCCATCGTCGCGACGCCGCCGAGTGCAACCGCTGCTACCGCGCCGATCCATGCCGCCATCGTGCCGGCGCGGAATTCACCGAGCTCGTTGGAGGCGCCGATGAAGACGGAGTTCACCGCGTTCACCCGGCCGCGCACCTCGTCCGGTGTCCACAGCTGCATGATGGTCTCGCGGATCGACACCGAGACCATGTCGCAGGCCCCCATCAGCACCAGCATCGGGAAGCTCAGCCACACCCAGTGCGAGATGCCGAAGATCGCCGTGAACAGTCCGAACAGCCCCACGAAGATGAAGAGGATGCGCCCGGCATGGTCGCGCACCGGCGAGCGGGCGAGCCACAACGCGACGGGCACGGCCCCCAGCCCCGGCGCGGCACGCATAAAGCCGAGGCCCTGCGGGCCGATATGGAGCACGTCGAGGGCGAAGATCGGCAGCAGCGCGGTGGCGCCGCCGAGCAGCACGGCGAACAGATCGAGCGAGATGGCGCCCAGCACCACGCGCTCCTTGAAGATGTACTGCACACCGGCCAGCAACGAGGCAGCCGAGGTGTTGACCACCCGCACCGTTGGCCGCGGAATCTGCAGGATGCACAGGATCGCGCCGAGCGAGAAGCACGCGGCCACGCCATAGGAAAGCTGCAGCGAGATGGCCGCCAGCACCCCGCCCACCACCGGTCCCAGGATATTGGCCAGCGACCAGGCCGAAGCGTTGAGCGAAATCGCGCTCGCGAGTGCCTCGCGCGGCACCAAATTGGGCGCCAGCGAGGACGCGGCGGGGCTGGTGAAGGCGCGTCCGGCGCCGAGTGCCACCAGTATGACGAACACCGGCCACACCGGCGCGTCACCGCCGATGCCGGCGTAGAGCAGCAGGACGCCGGCGCAGATCAGTTCCACCCCGCCGGTGATGGCGATGATGATGCGCCGGTTGAACTTGTCGGCCGCCCAGCCGGTCACCAGCACCAGCAGCAGCGCAGGCGCGAACAGCGCCAGCCCGACGAAGCCGAGATAGAGGGCGTTGTGGGTCAGCAGATAGATCTGCAGGCCGACCGTCACGGCCATGATCTGCGCGGCGAAGCTGGTCAGACAGGTGGCCAGCCAGAAAAAGCGGTAGGAGCGATAGCGAAACGCCTGCGGCGACGTCGCCCCCGGCAACGCGCGGAAATCTTCGCTCGACATGTGAACCTCAACAGCGTGGGCGACCTTCGCGCGACCTCACGCCGCTGACGTCCGGTCCCAGACGCGCCGGGTTGCCTAGCGCCGCGAAGCGAGGCTGGCAACCGGAATTTGGCTGATCCTCAGGCCGGCTCGCCGCCCTGGCCCTTGTCGGGACGGTTCTTTTTGGGCCGCTCGTGCTTGCGCTCGATCGAGGAGATGACGCCGTGCAGCGTGCGCACCTCCTGGCCCGAAAGCGTGCCGCGGCTCAGCATGGCGCGGAGATTGTTGATGACGTGCGGGCGCTTGTCGGGCGCGGTGAAGAAGCCGGCATCGTCGAGCGACTCTTCGAGATGCTCGAACAGCCGCAGCAACTCGCCCTTGGTGGCCGGCTCCGAGACCGTCTCGGAGAACAGCAGCTTGTTGCCGAGATCGGTCTGCCGCCGCCATTCGTACGCCATGATCAGCACCGCCTGCGCGATGTTGAGCGAGGCGAAGGCCGCCTCGACCGGCAGCGTCACGATCGCGTCCGAGATGGCCACTTCTTCATTGTAGAGGCCCCAGCGCTCGCGGCCGAACAGGATGCCGGCCTTCGCCCCGGTCGCAATATGAGCGATGACGCGCTGCGAGGCTTCCTCCGGCCCGAGCACCGGCTTCTGCAAATCGCGCCGGCGGGCGGTGGTGGCGTAGACCAGCGACAGATCCTCGATGGCCGCTTCGGTAGTGGGGAACACCCGCACCTTGTCGAGCACGTGCTCGGCCCGCGACGCCGCCGCCACCGCGCGCTCGTTCGGCCAGCCGTCGCGCGGATTGACGAGGCGCAGATCCCACAGGCCGAAATTGGCCATGGCGCGTGCCGTCGTGCCGATGTTCTCGCCGAGCTGGGGCTCGCACAAAATCACCGCCGGGCTGGGGCGGAATTCAAATTGCTGGGTCTTGTCGGTACCGGCCATGGGCGGGCCTGATACGGCCTAACGCCCTGCCAGATCAAGCTTCGCGCTCAAGCCACCTTGTGCCGGGCGATCTCGCGCACCTTGGTGCCGCGCTGCCATTCGCGATCGAGGATGGCGAAATGCAGCTCTTCGTCCCACTCGCCCTGGAACAGCGCGTGCTCGCGATAATGGGCCTCGAGCCGGAGGCCGAGCCGCTTGAGCAGGTTCGCCGACGCCTCGTTCTTGCCCGCCGTGCGGGCGAAGACGCGGTGGAACTTGTGATGGTCGAAGCCGTAATCGATCGCCGCGCGCACCGCCTCGCTGCCATAGCCCTTGCGGCGGAAGGCCGGCCCGAGGGCAAAGCGGATTTCGCCCTGCCCGGCGGTCGCGTCGGTCCATTTCAGCGAAACGTGGCCGATCACCATGCCGTCGGCCTTGCGGACGACCGCAAAGCTCAGCACGTCGCCCGGCCGGGTCAGGCGCGTCTGCTTGCGCATGACATCGAACGCGGCCTTGGCCTCGCCGTCGTCGCGCGCCTTCCACTCGAGATAACGCTGCACGTCGGGGAGCGAGTAATAGCTCAGCACCGCCTCGACGTCGGACTTTTCAAACGGCCGCAAAATCAGCCGGTCGGTCTTGATGGTCAAATCTGGTGCAGTCATTTTGTCCGTTGCAGTCATTTGAGGCGCCCTCCGCTGCGCGCTCAAGCCCTGTTGCTGCAACGTGCCCGCTGTGTGCCGGTTCCTGCCCGAGGCTGAACAAATATTCCCAGGACGCGACACAAATCCGTCGCGAAGCAGGCGGTCAGCGGGCCTGCCATTCGCGGTCGAGTATGGCGTAGATCAGCTCCTCGTCCCAGCGGCCCTTGACATGCGCGTGTTCGCGGAAATGCGCCTCGCGCGTCATGCCCAGCCGCTCCATCACGCGGGCCGACGCGCCGTTGCGCGCGTCGCAGCGGGCATAGACCCGGTGGATGCCGACATCGCCGAAGGCAAAAGCCAGCAGCGCCGTTGCCGCCTCGGTGGCGTAGCCGCGGCCATGCGCGTCCGGGTGGAAGATGTAGCCGATCTCGGCCTGCTGCTCGACGAGGCTGCGCCAGATCAGCGACACCTCGCCGATCAGCCGGTTGTCGTCCTTGCGCTCGACCGCCAGCAGGATCTTGTCGCCCTCGCCGGTGAAAGCGATCTGCGCCGTGCGGGCCCGCACCGCCTCGGCGCATTCCTCGTGGCTCATGGGCTCGTCGAACAGGAACTCCGACACGTCCGCCCGGCTGCGGTAGGAATAGACCGCGTCGACGTCGCCGCGGCTGAACGGCCGCAGCCACAGCCGCTCCGTGCCGATCGGATAGGTCGGCGCGTAGAGCGTGGTGATGGGCAGCGGCACGTGGCTGTTCATGGCCGGCAGGGCGTAGCCCCCCGCCCGGCTCAAATCAACCGCCTTGCGGCTTGCCCTTAGCCGGTGCAGCCTTCCCGTATGGACCGCGCCGCCCGCCCCGCCGTCGATCTCACCGCCAGCTGCGCCTGCGGCCGGGTTTCGCTGCATTTTGCCGGCAAGGTACTGTCGATGTTCATGTGCTCGTGCGAGGACTGCCAGCGCGCCACCGGCTCCGGCCATTCCTGCGTGGCGCTCGCCAAAGCCGCCGACGTCACCCTCACCGGCCCGGTAAAGTCCTTCGCCCGCCCCGCCAATTCCGACGCCACGCTCACCCGCTGGTTCTGCCCCGAATGCGGCACGCCGCTCACTGCGCAATCAAGCCGCGCCGAGGGCGTGATGATGCTGCCGGTCGGCCTGTTCGGCGCCGCAGCCGACTGGTACGTGCCCAACCAGCTGATCTTTGCCCGCAGCCATCGCGACTGGGACCTGATCGATCCCGCGCTGCCGCAGCACCAGACCTATCGCGACGCGGGAGCCATGATGTGACGATCCTGTTCGTCCATGGTGGCGGCGACGACGCCTATGCGTGGGACAACAAGATCGTCGACCGCCTGCAGAAGCTGGTCGACGAGCCGATCGGCTTCCCGCATCTGTCCGGACTGGAAGCGCTCGACTGGCCGGCGACGGCGAAGCAGCTCGGTGACGCGCTCCGGCCCCTGCCTCCCCGATCGGTCGTCGTCGCGCACTCGGTGGGCGCTCCCGCGGTCCTGAAGCTGATGGCCGAGGGGACGCACCCCAGCCTTGCCGCTCTCCTCGTCCTTGCCGCGCCGTACAATGGCGCCGATGGCGAATGGGGCGACAGCGACTTCTCTTTCCGGGCGGATTTCACCTCGCATCTGCCGCGCGGTCTGCCGATCACCCTCTGGCACAATCGGGACGACGACATCATCCCGGTTGCCAGCGCCGAGCGCTATCGCGAGAAGCTCGGCCGTGGCACCGTCCATATCCGCGAGCAGGGCGGACACCAGTTCGACGGCCCGCTCGATTTCCTCGCCGACGCCATTCGTGGAGCAACGACATGACCGCCGCCTCCGATGCACTGGGCGATCGCCTCCGCCCGCTGCTCGCCAAAAAGAAGCTCGCGCTCGTCGAAAAGAAGATGTTCGGCGGGCTCGGCTTCATGCTCAACGGCAACATGCTGATCGGCACCACCGCCAAGGGGGCGCTGCTGGTCCGCATCGACCCCGACAAGGCCAACGAAGCGGCGACACGTGGTGCCGAGCCCATGCATATGGGACCGCGCGTCATGACCGGCTTCATGTCGGTCGACCCGGCGACCCTGCCGGACGACGCGGCCGTCAAATCCTGGATCGACTATTGCCTCGCTTACGTCAAAACGCTGCCCGCCAAATGAAGCCGTCATCGCAAATGGACGATCTGGTGGATCGCATCCGCATGCTCGTCGAGGGCGATCCGCGCATCAGTGAAAAGACCATGTTCGGCGGGCTGACCTTCCTGCTCAACGGCCACATCCTGGTCGGCTGCAAGAAGGATGGCCGCATCCTGCTCAGCGTCGGCAAGGAGCACAATGACGAGGCGCTGAGCCGCCCCGGCACCTCGCAGATGCTGCATCGCGAGCGCGCCATGACCGGTTTCATCTGGGTCGAGCCCGACGCGATCGAGGACGACGACGAGCTCCGCGACTGGGTGCGGACCGCCGAACGCTGGGTGGCGCAGATGCCGATCGAGGCGCCCAAGCCGGCGCGCAAAGCGCCAGCCAGGAAAGCCGCAGCCAAGGCGCCGGCCAAGAAAGCCGTGAGGGCCGCCCGAGGCTAGACCGCGCTGAACACCAGGCTCGCATTCACCCCGCCGAAGCCGAACGAGTTCGACAGCACGTGCTTGAGCGCCTTCGGCTTGGCCTTGAGCGGCACGAGGTCGAACTGCGCCGCCACGTCCTCCGGCTCGTGCAAATTGAGCGTCGGCGGCAGCATCTGGTGGCGGAGCGCCAGGATCGAGAACACCGCCTCGATGGCGCCGGCCGCACCCAGCATGTGGCCGGTGGCCGACTTGGTCGAGCTTACCGCGAGGCTCTGCCCGCGGTCGCCGAACAGGTTGCGGATGCCGTTGATCTCGGCATTGTCGCCGACTTCGGTCGAGGTGGCGTGCGCGTTGATGTAGCCGATATCGTCGGAGGTGATGCCGGCCATCCGGATCGCCTGCCGCATCGCAACCTGCGCTCCCGCGCCATCGGGCGAGCCCGACGTCAGGTGGTAGGCATCGGCCGAGGTGCCGTACCCCGCCGCGATCGCCAGCGGCTTGGCCCCGCGCGCCAGCGCATGGCTCAGCCGCTCGATCACCACCACCGCCGCGCCTTCGGCCAGCACGAAGCCGGAGTGGCCCTTGTCGAAAGGCCGCGAGGCCTCGGTCGGCGTGTCGTTGTGCGAAGTGTCGAGCGCCCGGCTTGCCGCGAAGCCGCCGATGGAGATCGGATCGACCGAGCCTTCGGCGCCGCCGCACACCATCACCTCGGCCTCGCCGCTGCGGATCAGCCGCATGGCATCGCCGATCGCCTGGGCAGAGGCGGCGCAGGCCGTCACCGGCGCGCCGATCGGGCCCTTGAAGCCGTACTGGATCGAGATCCAGCCCGCGGCGAGATTGGCGAGAAACGAGGGCACCGTGAAGGGCGACAGCCGGCGCGGGCCCTTGTCGCGGATGGTGTCGACCGCCGCCGCCATCACCGGCGAGCCGCCGACGCCCGAGCCGATGATGGTGCCGGTCACCGTCTGCTTTTCCGGCGTGTCCGCCACCCAGCCCGACTGCGCCAGCGCTTCGTGCGCGGCCGCCAGCCCGTACTGGATGAACAGGTCCATCTTCTTGATGTCCTTGGGGTCGATGAATTTCGTCGGATCGAAGCCGTTCGGCGCATCCTTGTCGGGCACCTGGCCGGCGATCTTGCAGGCGAAGTCCGTGGTGTCGAAGCGCGTGTTGAGGCCGATGCCGCTCCTGCCCGCCAGCAGCGCCTCCCAGTTCGCCTCGACGCCCACGCCCAGCGGCGAGACGGCGCCCATGCCGGTGATGACGATCGGGTCGGTGTCGGTCATGTCAAAATCCCTTTCAGACTTTGGCGAGTCGCTTCAGGACATTAAGGCTGTCGCTGAATGTTCCAGGTGAGAGTTCGGCCTTGATATCGGCCTGCGCCTGCCGCCAGAGCGGCAGCAATTGATCGATAAGCGCCTGCCCCTTTGGGGTAATCGCCGGCAGGCGCCCATTGCCGTGTTCGGGATGGCCGGAGGCGACGAGCCCCATCGCCTCGAGCCGGTCGAGATTGCGGGTCAGCGTCGTGCGATCGAAGCCGCGCTCTTCCGCCAGCTCGCTCACCGTCGCGCCGGGCAGCATCTGGATGCCCCCCAGCAGCGAAAACTGCGTCGCGGTCATGCCGTGCGGCCGCAGATAGGCATCGTAGCGCCGCGTGATCGCCCGCGCCGCCATACGGCTGTTGGAGACCATGCACTGGGTGAAGTCGTCGGCCATGCTGGCGTAGATAGGGTGTATCTACACAGTGTCAAGCGCCGTATGGATGGCATGTTCTGGGACGGCCATCCAGAATCCGGCCCTGCCGCCGGTTACTGGGGCGGCACCTTCGGCGGCGCCGGGGGCGCGCCGGCGACGCTTGCGGTCTTGATGAGCTCGGTCAGGTAGGCGTCGGCAAAATCCGTCTTCAGCTCGATCCACATCGGCAGGTGATCCGACATCTGGTAGGTGCGCCAGCCCAGATAGTAGGCCGTCTTCTGCTTGTCGGTTCGCTTCACCTTCTTGGAGTTCACCTCGTAGGCCTCGCCCATGTCTTCGACGTATTCGGCCTCGTCGCCCGGCTGGTAGAGCACCTTGTAATAGTCGAACACGCCGGCGTGTCCCGTGGTTTCGAGCCGGTACTTTTCCGGCATGAACGCGATCTGGTCGTAGTGGTGCTCTTCCTTGCCGACATTGGAGCCGGGCACGGTCTGGAGCTCCTCGGGAACGACGAAACCGGCATCGGTGATGGCCTGCATGGTCACGTCGCCGCGCCCGAAGATGTTGAAGTCCCCCAACAGAACGAGGTTCGAGTAGTTGGTGGTCTTTTCGCGGGAGCGCTTGGCGAGGAATTGTGCGATGGCGTTGATTTCCTTGACGCGCACAGGATCGTCCTTGGCTGCCGTGCCGTAGGCGATGTGGACCGTACAGAGCATCAGGCTCGTCCATCCTGCCCTGAACCCGACGAGATAGGGCGTCCGGAACAGCTGCTCGGAAGGGTCGCGCTTGACGGTCTTGCCGCCCTGCTTGACCTCGACGGGGGGCAGGACGACCTCGCCGGCCATGCTGTTGAAGCGGACCTTGCCGCTGTCGAACAGGAACGCCATGCGCTCGCGATTGCCGGCTTTGCCCTCGGTGACGTCCGAAACGATGTAGGTCCAGCTGCCCCCGAGGATGTCGCGCAGCCTTTCCAGCGCCTTGAGGTCCTCGCGAACCTCCTGGATGGCGATCAGGTCGAAATGCGCACAGATTTCCGAGATATAGTACAGGCACTCCAGCGAGCGGTCGCCATAGCTGGCCGCGTCGAACTCCCTGATGTTCCAGGTGGCGAGCAACAAAGTGTCGGTGCGCTTGTCCGGCACTTTCTCGGACTTGAACAGCTCGCGCAGCGCCATCAATCTTTCGGCAGTACGGCGAGGATTTTTAGTGCTTTTGACATTGGGATAAAACATCAAGACCCTCCAACCCTTCAAATGAAACCGGCAATGATTACCGCCGGGCGGTGTCATCATCTACAAAGCCGCTCACCGTCCGCAAGCAAATCCACTGCCTTTTGCCGATGGCCGTCATGGTGGTGCGGCGGACGGCGGCGTCGCGCAGGCGTGATGCCGGGCAGCGATGGAGTCCCCGAAAGCGCCAAGCACCCGACCTGGGTCCGCGCCCTTTCCCCCCGGCCGTTTCGTGCTATAGCGCGCCGCAACATGTCCTGATGGAGAGCCTCATGTCCAAGATCAAAGTCGCCAACCCGGTCGTCGATATCGATGGCGACGAGATGACCCGCATCATCTGGCAGGCGATCAAGGACAAACTGATCATGCCGTACCTCGATCTGCCGATCGAGTATTACGACCTGTCGGTGCAGAACCGCGACGCCACCAACGACCAGGTGACGATCGATGCCGCCAACGCCACCAAAAAGCACGGCGTCGCCGTCAAGTGCGCGACCATCACGCCCGACGAGCAGCGCGTCGAGGAATTCCACCTCAAGAAGATGTGGAAGTCGCCCAACGGCACCATCCGCAACATCCTGGGCGGCGTGATCTTCCGCGAGCCGATCATCTGCAAAAATGTGCCGCGCCTCGTGCCGGGCTGGACACAGCCGATCATCGTCGGCCGCCACGCTTTCGGCGACCAGTACAAGGCGACCGATTTCACCTATCCGGGCAAGGGCACGCTGACCATCAAGTTCACCGGCGAGGACGGCCAGGTCATCGAACACGAAGTGTTCAAGGCGCCGGGCGCCGGCGTCGCGATGGCGATGTACAACCTCGACGAGTCGATCCGCGACTTCGCGCATGCCTCGTTCAACTACGCCATCAACCGCAAGGTGCCGTGCTACCTCAGCACCAAGAACACCATTCTGAAGGCCTATGACGGACGCTTCAAGGACATCTTTCAGGAGATCTTCGACAGCCAGTACAAGGCCAAATTCGACGAGCTCAAGATTTGGTACGAGCATCGCCTGATCGACGACATGGTGGCCTCGGCGCTCAAGTGGAGCGGCGGCTATGTGTGGGCCTGCAAGAACTATGATGGCGACGTGCAGTCCGACACCGTGGCGCAGGGCTTTGGTTCGCTCGGCCTGATGACCTCGGTGCTGATGACGCCCGACGGCAAGATCGTCGAGGCGGAAGCGGCGCACGGCACCGTCACCCGCCACTACCGCCAGCACCAGCAGGGCAAGGAGACCTCGACCAACTCCACCGCCTCGATCTTCGCCTGGACGCGCGGCCTCGCCCATCGCGCCAAGCTCGACCACAATATCGAGCTGGGCAAGTTCGCCGACACGCTCGAGAAGGTCACCGTCGCCACCATCGAGGAAGGCAAGATGACCAAGGATCTCTCCCTGCTCGTCGGTCCCGATCAGCAGTGGCTGTCGACCATCGGCTTCCTCGACGCCATCGATGCCAACCTGCAGAAGGCCATGGCCGCCTGATCCGGTCGCCGACGCGCCCGTTCCTACCGCGCGACCGAGGCAGCCCGCCTCGGTCCGCCGCCGGGCGACGCCCGGGCATATGCGGCCGCTGGAACGACGATCCAGCGGCGCCGATCAGCCGCCGAACTTGCCGAGCTTGTTGAACTTGCCGAACTTGGTCCCGAACGACGGCTTGGGATTGGGGTCTTCGGTGTGCACCGGCTGCATCGTCAGGCCGCCAATGTTGTTGTTGATCTGCGCGTACTTGGCCGGCCGGCAGGGGCTGGCGGAGACGGTCTGTTGGACGCTGAGCGCCAGGTTGAGCTGGGCCCACTGCTTGCCGCGGGCGAGGTCGAAATTGTCCCAGCCCGAGCCGTAGGCCTGCCTGGCGGCAACCTGCCAACTGTCGATGGCGTCATCGTCGATGGCGCCAATGCCGAGAACGGCAGGCTTGCATTCGAGCGGCGCGGCGAGCACGGGCTGTGCCGTGGCGGAGAGGGCGGCAAGAGCGGCCGTAATGATGAGGGTGGTGCGCATTTGTGGTTCCTTTGCTTCTGCTGAGCGATGAACGACGCTGGAGAGAGCTAACCACCCCGGCGCTGACGCAGTGCTGAACCGGCTGTTTGCTTCCGTTCATCTTCGCCCGCCCCCCTTGACGCCCGTTTGCGCCCTTCCCACCTGCGGCTGCAGAGCAGTGAGGAGAGAGCGCCATGGCCGAGAGCCGCATCTACGATCTGAGGGATTTCGACACCGTCATCGCGACGACCGGCGTGCGCGTCATCGTCACCACCGGCGGCGACTATGGCGTGCGTGTCGAAGCCCGCGACAACGTCACGCTGGACCGGCTCGACGTCTCGGCCACCGGCGGCCGGCTGCATGTCGGCTTCGCCCGGAACTTCGTCGATTTCATCGTCTCGGGGGCGCTGCTCGACCTCATCATGCACGGCGCCGATTTCAACGTGACCGCCTATGTTAGCCTGCCCGCGCTCAACGGCGCCGAGGTCAGCGCCGGGTCGCGCATCGAGGCCTCCAACGTCAAATCCGACCGCTTCCGTGCCGACGCCTCGAGCGGTGGCGCGCTGACCCTGCTGGGGGTCAGCGGCGGCGATTTCCGCCTGCAGGCCTCGAGCGGCGCCAGCGTCGAGATCGAAGGCAGCACGGCCGAGTTCGACGGCTCGGTATCGAGCGGCGCCAATGTGCGCGCCGAAAAACTGAGCAGCACGCGCGGCCGGCTCGAAGCCTCGAGCGGCGGCCACCTCGAAGCCACCGTCACCACCCGCGTGCGCGCCAACGCCTCCAGCGGCGGCCTCGTCGAGATCGAGGGCAACCCGCCCGACCGCGACATCACCTCATCGAGCGGCGGCCGCGTCTCGATCCGCTAGAACGGCGCCCTGATACGCCCCCCTTGACCATGACGCCGCCGCGGAGTCAGCATATCTCCTGCGGCGGCTCCTTCCTGCGCGCCGCTTTTCATCACATGAAGGAATTTGCGGATGCGCTACAAAACGCTGGGCGGCACCGGGCTTTTGGTTTCCGAGATCTGTCTCGGCACAATGACATTCGGCGGCACCGGCTGGGCCGAGCTGATCGGCAAGGTCGACCAGGACCTCGCGGACTCCATCGTCGCCCGCTCGCTCGATGCGGGCGTCAATTTCATCGACACCGCCAATGTCTATTCCAATGGCTGGTCGGAAGAGATCACCGGCAAGGCGCTGGTCAATTCGGGCAGGAAGCGCTCGGATTACATCCTCGCCACCAAGTTCAACGGCGCCATGGGCCAGGGCGCCAATGACCGCGGCTCGTCGCGCGGCCACATCATGACGCAGGTCAAGGAAAGCCTGCGGCGGCTGGGTACCGATTACATCGATCTCTACCAGGTCCACTCGCAGGACGAGCTGACCCCGGTCGAGGAAGTGATGCGCGCCCTCGAGGATCTCGTGCGGCAGGGCCATGCCCGCTACACCGGCGTTTCCAACTGGGCCGCCTGGCGCGTCGCCAAGGCCAACACGCTGGCCGACGAACGCCACTGGGCGCGCTTCAACACCATCCAGTCCTACTACTCGATCGCCGGCCGCGATCTCGAACGCGACATCGTGCCGATGATCACGGCGGAAAGGATCGGCCTGATGGTCTGGTCGCCCCTCGCCGGCGGCCTGCTCTCGGGCAAGTACACACGCGAGAATCCGAACGGCCCGGAAGGCTCGCGCCGCGTCTCCTTCGACTTCCCGCCGGTCAACAAGGAGCGCGCCTATGACTGCATCGCGGCCATGCAGAAGATCGGCGACGCCAAGGGTGTTTCCGTCGCCCGCATCGCGCTCGCCTATGTGCTGCAGAAGCCGTTCGTGATGTCGGTGATCATCGGCGCCAAGACCGTCGAGCAGCTCGACGACAACCTCGCCGCAACGAGCATCACCTTCACCGAGGACGAGATGAAGACGCTCGACGACGTGAGCGCCCTGCCGCCGGAATACCCCGGCTGGATGATCAGCCGCCAGATGGCCGGCCGCGTGCCGGGCTGAGTTTTGCCCCACCTTGACGTATGTATCATATATGATACATACGTCACCACGACGAGCGCGTGGAGGGGGCCATGTACGAGGTCGTGTTCTTTCGTACGGCCTCCGGCAATGAGCCTGCGCTGGAGTGGTTTCGCCACCTCGATGCTGAGGAGCGAAGGATCGTTGGCGCCGATCTGCGCACGCTTCAGATCGGCTTCCCGATGGGCATGCCTCTCTGCCGGTCGCTGGGTGATGGTTTGTGGGAGTTGCGCAGCACGCTGCCCGGCAAGATTGCGCGCGTGATCTTTTCTGACTGACGCGAGCAGCTTTGTGATCGTCGAGGGATTTATCAAGAAGTCGCAGAAAACGCCGGTGCTCAATCTCGAGCGGGCTCGGCAACGGGCGAAAGAGTACCGCTCGCCCAAGTGAAATCGATGAGGACAAAATGGCAAAGCTAGCGCATCCAAATCGCGGCACATCGCTGGAGGCCGTGCTTGAAGAAGACGGCAACCTCGAACATGCCAACGCCATCGCGGTGAAGCGTGTCATCGCATGGCAGCTTCAGCAGGAGATGACGAACCGCCACCTCACCAAGACCGAGATGGCGCGCAAGATGGAGACCACGCGCAGACAGCTGGACCGCGTCCTCAATCCCGACGATGGCAATGTCACCATCGAAACCCTGCAGCGGGCCGCAAAAGCGGTGGGTCGATCGCTCAAGCTGGAACTTGCCTGAGCGATTGACTCCCCGTAACTCCAGCGTTACGTAACATCCATGTTACGCACGCGCGCCCTGTCCACCGATCTTCCGGACGACGCCCTCGAGGCTCTCGGCAATGCCGAGCGGCGGCGCATGGTGCGCTCGCTGGCCGAAGGCCCGCTCAGCGTCGGCGAGTTGGCCGAGCAGTTCACCATTTCCCGCCCGGCAGTGTCGCGCCATCTGGCGCAGCTCGAGCGCGCCGGGCTGGTGACCCACAGCGCCGACGGTACGCGCAACGTCTATCGCCTGGACCGGGCCGGGCTGGAGGCGACCGCGGCCTGGCTGAACCGGTTTTGGGACGAGGCGGAAGCGCGCCTCAGGCTGGTGGCGGAAAATACTCAGCCCAAAGGTCCGCGCCGTGGCTGACATCCTGACGCGCACTATCGTACTCGCCTGCCCGGTCGAGCATGCCTTTGCGGTGTTCACCGACAAGGTCGATCTGTGGTGGCCGCGCGGCCATCGCCGCACCCGCGAGGCGGCGCTCGCGTTCAAGAACGACGCTCTGGTCGAGCGCGCGCCGGACGGGTCCGAGTGGCTGATGGGCCGCGTCACCGCCAGCGAGCCGCCGCGCCACCTGGCGCTCGACTGGTTCCCGGGCTCGCCGGCGGCACCCACCAGCGTCGATATCCGCTTTGCCGCGAGTGCCAATGGCACCACCATCACCGTGACGCACACGGCGCTCGGCGCCCCCGCCGAAGAAATCTGGCCGCAGCGCGTTGCGCTCTTCACCAGGGGCTGGGACACCGTGCTGCCCGCGCTCAAATCATTCATCGAGGAGGCTTAGATGGCCAAAGGCACCAAGGACGATCCGTGGCAGCTCAAGACGCCGCCCGGCACCTCCGACATCACCCTCTGGCGCGATCCGTCCGCCAACCCGCCAGCGCTGGTCTGCATCGCCGGCGGCACGGAGCTGCGCTACCACCTCAGCGCGCCCGAGGACCTCGCAGCCATGCTGAAGGCGCACGGCGACTGGATGGAGCTGGGCAATGCCGACGAGCAGAAGCCGGCCAAGGACGGGACGGTCGAAGCCTGGGCCCGCTCGCCCGACAATCCGAAGGGCGGCTGGTACGGCCTCAAGAAGGGCCTCCGCGGCCGCTTCGCCAACTATGTGACGCCGGTGGCGGAAGCGCTGGGGTTGGTCGAGCTGGAGCACAATCCGAAGAACAACCGGGCGCGGGCGAAGTGAGATGCAGCGACTAGAGCTGGATGCGTCAGGTTGGGGAGAGCCTCTCGACTTCATCAGCGCGTTGAAGCTCGCCATCGGCGCTCCCGACTGGTCGGGAAACAGCGTCGCTGCGTTGATCGACGTGATGATCTTCGATGGGCAGACCCAAGTGACCCCGCCATATCGTGTCGTAATTACACGCGCGCACGCCCTCCCGGCTGACGTTCTGGAGGAAGTATTCGCTCTCCGTTCGGCGCTGATCACCGCAGTCCGTTACGATGACCGGAGCGATGTCGGTATCGAGATCGAGCAGTCGGGCAGCGCCTGACCGCCCGTCGCCGCCACCCTCTTGCCACAAACCCCCTGCCCTCTCCTTCCGGGGAGGGCTCACATGTTTCGTCGGATTCTCATCGGCCTCGTCGTCATCATCGCGGCCATATATTTCTGGAACGCCTCGTGGCTCGCCCCGGCGCCCGCCGGCACCTTCCAGCTGATCGCGCATCGCGGCATGCACCAGAATTTCGATCTGGCCGGCGTGCAGAACGACACCTGCACGGCCACGCGCATCCGCGAGCCGATCGTGCCCGAGATCGAGAACACCATTCCAGCCATGCAGGGCGCCTTCGCGGCGGGCGCCGATATCGTCGAACTCGACGTGCATCCGACCACCGACGGCCGCTTCGCCGTGTTTCACGACTGGACGCTCGACTGCCGCACCGAAGGCACGGGCGAGACGCGCAGCCATGACCTCGCCTACCTCAAGACCCTCGACGTCGGTTACGGCTACACCGCCGATGGCGGCAAGACCTTCCCGCTGCGCGGCACGGGCGTCGGCATGCTGCCGGCGCTGGAGGACGTGATGGGCGCCATGCCGGACAAGCGCTTCATCATCAACTTCAAGTCCAACGAGGCGCGCGAGGGCGACATGCTCGGCGACTTCGTCGCGGCGCATCCCGACTGGAAGGCCGCCGTGTGGGGCGCCTATGGCGGTGAGGCGCCGACGCTCGAAGCCAAGTCGAAGCTGCCGGACCTCAGCATCTGGACGCGCAAAGGCCTCACCGGCTGCCTGCTGCAATATGAGGGCTATGGCTGGACCGGCATCGTGCCGCCGCCCTGCCGCGACAGCATCATCATGGTGCCGATCAATTTCGCGCCGTGGCTGTGGGGCTGGCCCAACCGCTTCCTGCAGCGCATGGCCGACGCCCACACGCAGATCATCCTGATCGGCCCTTACTCGGCCGGCGACGCCGGCACCTCGGGCATCGACACGCCTGAGACGGCGGCGCAAATCCCCGCCGGCTTCGGCGGCTATGTGTGGACCAACGAGATCGCGACGGTCGCCCCGCTGCTGCAGCGCTAGCGGCGGTACATCGCGATCAGCGGCAGGAACAGTTCGTCGACGATGGCGGCGATGCGCGATGGTTTCAGCGGCTTGAGCTCCATCACCAGGTCGTGCCGCACCAGGTCGAGCGGCATCGCCAGCACGCTCGCCGGGACACGGTCGAGATCGATCTCGCCGCGCTCGGCCGCCCGCCGATACACCATATGCACGCGGGTCAGCCGGCTGTCGCCGAGGATGCGGTCGCGCGCCTGCGCCGGGGTCAGCCCTGTATCCGACAGCAGTCCGGCGAAGCCGGCGGCCGCCGCGACGGCGATGAAGGCGGCGCGCGTGCGGCCCATGGCGGTCAGCAGCGCCAGCAGGTCACCGCGCAGCGAGCCGGTATCGGGCAGCTCGACCGGGTGCGTCTCGCGATAATGCTGGAAGGCGGCGACCACCAGCTCGTCCTTGTTGGGCCAGCGCCGGTACAGCACCGCAATGCCGGTGCGCGCCCGCGCCGCCACCGACTCCATCGTGAGCCTCGCAAAGCCGATCTCGACCAGCTCGGCCCAGGCGGCATCGAGCAGGTCCGCCTCGAGTTCCGCACCGCGCCGCCGCCGCACCGGCACTTCGATCACATTTGCCATGCCTCGATATTAGAGAGGCTTGCATCTCTTATCAAGCGAGCCATATAAGAGAGGCATGCAACTCTTATGAGGACGGCAGGATGAGTGGGAAAACGGATGTACTGATCGTCGGCGCCGGTCCGACCGGGCTGACCCTGGCCTGCGAGCTCGCCCGCGGCGGTGTAGCCTTCCGCCTCATCGAGGCGTCGCCCGGCCCACAGCCCGGCTCGCGCGGCAAGGGGCTGCAGCCGCGCACGCTCGAGGTGTTCGACGATCTGGGCATCGCCGGCCGGGTCATCGCCAATGGCCGCATGCCCATGCCGATGCGCATGGTGGCGCCCGATGGGCAGGTGACGCTCACCGGCACCGACACGCTCGGCCCGCGCCCGGACGTGCCCTACCCCACCACCCTGCTCACCCCGCAATTCCGCGTCGAGGAAGCGCTCCGCCAGCGCCTCGCCGAGCTGGGCGGCGCCGTCGAGTTCGGCACCTCGCTGCAAAGCTTCGAGCAGTCCGGCGAGAGCGTGACCGCCACCCTCCTGCAAGCCGGCCGGCCGCAGACCCTCACCGCCCGCTGGCTCGTGGGCTGCGATGGCGGCCACAGCGTCGTGCGCAAGCAGGCCGGCATCGCCTTCATCGGCGAGACCCGGGACGAATTGCGCATGATCGTCGCCGACGTGACGGTCGATGGCCTCGGCCGCGACTATTGGGAGACCTGGCGGCATGCCGAAGGGCTGGTGAGCCTCTGCCCGCTGCCCTCGACGGATCTCTTCCAGTTCCAGGCCAATGTGCTCCCCGACGGCGATCCGGCGCTAACGCTCGCCAACATGCAGTCGATCCTCGAGCACCGGTCCGGCCGCAGCAATATCCGGCTCCGCGAGCTCAACTGGGCCTCGCTGTGGCGCGCCAATATCCGGCTCGTCGAGCGTTATCGCGCCGGCAACGTCTTTCTGGCGGGCGACGCCGCGCACATCCATTCGCCGGCCGGCGGCCAGGGCATGAACACCGGCATCCAGGACGCCCACAATCTGGGCTGGAAGCTCGCTGCCGTCGCAAGGGGCGCGTCCCCTCTGCTGCTCGACAGCTACGAGGCCGAGCGCCGGCCGGTGGCCGAAGGCGTGCTGGCGCTCTCCAATGCCCGCCTGCAGCAGGCCATCGACCAGAAATCCATCCCCACCCGCCGCGACGCCACCACCATGCAGCTCAGCGTCAACTATCGCGGCTCATCGCTCGCCCGCGACGATCGCGACGCCGCCGCGCCCCTGCGCGCCGGCGATCGCGCCCCCGATGCCACCGGCCTCGAGAGCAGCGACGGCACCCGCCGCCTGTTCGAGCTCATCGGCGGCGGCCGCTTCACCCTGCTGAACTTCGGGCCCGGGCCGCTCGACGGCCTGCCGGCGGACCTGCGGGTCCTGCAGCTCACCGCCGCGCCCGGCCGTCCCGGCGACATCGCCGACACCGCCGGCCATCTCGCCCGCGCCTATGGCGCCGGTCCGCGCAGCCTCGTGCTGATCCGGCCCGATGGCTATGTCGGGCTCATCTCCGACGCCGGCGAGGCCCCGACCGTGGCGGCGTACCTCGCCGCCATCGGCTGAGCTTTTTCGCAGAATGCCTCGCATTCGCCTGCAAAAACTAACATGTCAGCCATCGACGCGTCACGAACGCCGCCTTATAGTTAGGATACTCCCCATCGAGTCCTGACTGGATTCCTCCGATGCCGCCCGGCGTCCTTTTTGCTTTAAGCGCTTACGCGCTCTATTCGTGTTGCGACGCCATCATCAAGGGTCTCGGCAGCGGCCTTTCCGTCTTCGAGCTGGCGTTCTTTACCACCCTGTTCTCGCTGATCCCGGTGATCATCACCACGCCCAAGGGCGAGAACTGGCTCTACTTCTGGAAGATGAAGCATCCGGTGCTGCTCAACCTCCGCGGGCTGAGCGGCATGGTGGGGAACCTCTGCATCATCTACGCCTTCGTCTCGATCCCCTTGGCCGAGGCCTATTCGCTGGCCTTCCTCGCGCCGATCTTCATCGTCTTCATCTCGGTCTGGCTGCTCGCCGAAAAGGTCAGCGTGCCGCGCTGGCTGTTCCTCGCCACCAGCTTCATCGGCGTGCTGATCGTAGTGCGGCCGGGCTTCCGCGAGATCCATCCGGGGCACGTGGCGGCGATCTTTGCGGCCATCTGCGGCGCAGTCACCACCAGCGTACTGCGCAAGATCGCCAAGGAAGAGATGCGCATCAGCCTGATCGGCGTGGCCTCGGCGTGGATCCTCGTCGCGAACGGCGTTCTCATTGCCTACAATGGCGGCTTCCATTGGCCCGATCTGCGCCAGCTCGGCCTGCTGCTCGCGGTCGGCGCGCTCGGCGGCACCGGCAACATGCTGTTCATCGCCGCCACCCGCCACGCACCCGCCAGCATGGTAGCGCCGGTGCAGTACAGCCAGATCTTCTGGGCCATCCTGTTCGGAGCGATATTCTACAAGGAATACCCCGACGGCATCGCCTATTTCGGCCTCGCCGCGATCGTGGTCGCCGGCATCTTCAACGTGCTGGATGACTCGACACGCATCCGCTTCTTCTCGCGGCTGTCGCCGGGCGGCTTCGGGCCGTCGCTGATGCGGGAGTCCACCCGGCCTGAGCGAGCAGCGGATGTCGTGCTGGAAGAGCCGATTGCCGGTGGCCCTGAGGCGACGGCGAAATAACGCCGCCTAGCGCGCGGCCTCATACGCCGCGAGTATCCTGTCAGCACGGCCGGGTGAGAGTTTTGCGATCATCAGCTTGGCGAAGGCAACGCCTTCATCGCCGAACCCCACTCCCCCCTTCGCTGCATAAGAGCCGAACCAATTGTCCCAGTCCGCCAGACGTTGAGCGGTCGCGAGGGCGGACGGCAGCACGATCACCGCGAAGGTGCCGCCGCCGCTGCTGAAGCCAAAAAGATGACTATCGGCAATCTCGAAGTAGACGTCGTCTAGGAGAATGTGCCCACGCGGATTGTCGAGGCGGAAGTCGTCGAAGTCATAGGCGCGCGAGAGCCGGACACTGTCCGCCTGCCCTTGCCCCTGAAGCTTCAGGACCGTCGCAGACTGCCTGCGCCCGTAGCGGCCGAACAGCCAATTGTTATGACCATGTGGCTGGCGAAGGTCACAGGAGAGCACGACCTGGTTGCGATCGACCTGGTCGAAATAGGCGTCGATGGTCCAGGGGAAGGTTGCTGATGCTGCCTTCCCCATCGTCCTACAGCGCCGCCTTCACCGCCGCGATCGCCTCGGCCGCCTTCGACCCATCGGGCCCGCCGCCCTGCGCCATGTCCGGCCGGCCACCGCCGCCCTGCCCGCCCAGCGCCGCCGTCGCATGCTTGATCAACTCGCCGGCCGAGTACTTCGCCACGAGGTCCTGCGTAACACCGATGGCCACGGTGCCGCGGCCGTCTTCGCCCTTCAGCACCACCGTCACCACGCCTGAGCCGATACGCTTCTTTTCGGTATCGACGAGGCCCTTGACGTCCTTGGCCGAAATGCCTTCGACGGCGCGGCCGACATAGGTCACGCCATTGACCGTCTCGTCGGCCGGCGCCGCCGCCGAACCGCCGCCGCCCAGCGCCAGCTTCTTGTTGGCGTCCGACAGCGAGCGCTCGGCCTTCTTCAAATTCTCCTGCAGCGTCTCGAGGCGGACGAGCATGTCGGGCACGCCCACATGCAGCACGTCGGCGACGCTCTGCACGAGGTTGGCATTGGTGCGCGCATGGTGGCGCGCGCCCTTGGCGGTCAGCGCCTCGATGCGGCGCACGCCGGCCGACACGCCGCTATCGCCGAGCACGCTGATCAGCCCGATGTCGCCGGTGCGCCGCACATGCGTGCCGCCGCAAAGCTCGACCGACCAGCCCAGCGCATTGCCCGTCGGATCGCCCATCGAGACGACGCGCACCTCGTCGCCGTATTTCTCGCCGAACAGCGCGCGGGCGCCCGACTCTTTCGCATCATCGACGCTCATCAGCCGCGTCTCGACCGGTGAGTTCGACAGCACGATGTTGTTGGCGATCTCCTCGACCTGCTCGAGCTCCTGCGGCGTAATCGGCTTGGTGTGCACGAAGTCGAAACGCAGCCGGTCGGGCGTCACCAGCGAGCCGCGCTGCGCCACGTGGTCGCCCAGCACCAGCCGCAGCGCTTCGTGCAGCAGGTGCGTCGCCGAGTGGTTGGCGCGGATCGCCGAGCGGCGCGCATGATCGACCACGAGGCTCAGCCCCTTGCCCACCACGATCGGCCCCTGCGTGACTTTTACGCGATGGCCGAACACGCCGTGATGCTTGACCGTGTCGAGCACGTCGGCCGCCATGCCTTCGCCAGACAGCGTGCCGGTATCGCCGACCTGGCCGCCGCTCTCGCCGTAGAACGGCGTCTGGTTGAGCACGACGAAGCCTTCCTCGCCCACCGCGAGCGAGTCCACCATCTGGCCGGCCCTGACCAAGGCGGTCACCTGGCCTTCGGCCGTCTCGGTCTCATAGCCCAAAAACTCGGTCGGCCCGACCTTGTCGGCCACCGCGAACCAGACCTTGTCCTCGCCCTCTTCGCCCGAGCCGGCCCAGCTCTTGCGCGCCTCGGCGCGCTGCCTGGCCATGGCGTCCTCGAAGCCCGACAGCTCGACGTGGATGCCGCGGGTGCGCAGCGCGTCCTGTGTCAGATCGAGCGGGAAGCCGTAGGTGTCGTAGAGCTTGAAGGCGGTGACGCCCTCGAGCATGTCGCCTTCCTTGAGGTCCTTGGTCGCCTCGTCGAGGATCGCAAGGCCACGGCCCAGCGTCTTGAGGAAGCGGTGCTCTTCGAGCCGCACGGTCTCCTCGATCGTATGCTCGCCGCGCACCAGCTCCGGGTAGGCCTGGCCCATCTCCTTGACCAGCGTCGGCACGATCTTGTGGATCACCGGCTCGTTGGCGCCAAGCAGCGTCGCATGCCGCATGGCGCGGCGCATGATGCGGCGCAGCACATAGCCGCGGCCTTCATTGGAGGGCAGCACGCCCTCGGCGATCAGGAAGCTCATCGAGCGCAGATGGTCCGCGATGACGCGCAGGCTCGCATTGGCCGGATCGCCATTATAGCCCGTCGCCTGCTGCGCCGAGGCGATCAGCGAGCGGAACAGGTCGATCTCGTAATTGTTGTTCGTCCCCTGCATCACCGCGGCAACGCGCTCGAGCCCCGAGCCCGTATCGATCGAGGGCTTGGGTAGTCCGGTGCGCGAGCCGTCCTTGTGCTGCTCGTATTGCATGAACACGAGGTTCCAGATCTCGACGAAGCGGTCGCCATCTTCCTCGGGCGAGCCCGGCGGGCCGCCCCAGTACTTGTCGCCGTGGTCGTAGAAGATCTCCGAGCATGGACCGCACGGCCCCGTGTCGCCCATCTGCCAGAAGTTCGACTTCGCGCCGAGCCGGACGATGCGCTCCTCCGGCAGCCCGGAAATCTTCTTCCACAGCGCCATCGCCTCGTCGTCGTCCTGGTAGATCGTTGCGGTCAGCTTGTCCTTGTTGAGGCCCCACTCCTTGGTCAGCAGGTTCCAGGCCAGCTCGATCGCGTGCTCCTTGAAATAGTCGCCGAACGAGAAATTGCCGAGCATCTCGAAGAAGGTATGGTGCCGCGCCGTGAAGCCGACATTGTCGAGATCGTTGTGCTTGCCGCCGGCGCGCACGCATTTCTGCGACGTCGTGGCGCGCACATAGTCGCGCTTCTCGACGCCGGTGAAGACGTTCTTGAACTGCACCATGCCGGCATTGGTGAACATCAGCGTCGGATCGTTGCGCGGCACCAGCGGCGAGGAGGCAACGGCCGTATGCCCGTTCTTCTCGAAGAAGCCGAGGAAGGAAGACCGGATGTCGTTCACGCTCTGCATGGCACGTCTCGTCACAACAAAAGGGCGGCAACCGCCGCCGTGGAAATGAAGGAAAGGCCTTCTATCGCGGGGGTTAGGGCAATGTCCACAATTGCGTCACAGAGCGCCAATTTTGGCAGTCGGCACGGACATCCTCCCCCCTGGTGGGGGAGGATAGCGAAGCTAGCGCCTTCGGCGCGTAGCGGAGCTTGGTGAGGGGGTGTTTGCCCTCAGTCAGCACCCAACAACCGCAGCTTCAGTCGGGACTCCTCTCCCGTTTACGGGGGAGGGGGACCAAGCGCAGCTTGGTGGAGGGGGCGGCCGCATACACCGAGCGTGGGGCCGCCCCCTTCCGTCACGCCATCGCGTGCCACCTTCCCCCATAAACGGGAGAAGGACCCGACCGCACCGTCGAGTTGCCTCGCAACATCGCCCTCCAACCCGCGATGTCACCGTCTTTTTCCGGCCCACCGCCACTCGTATAGCCACCCTCGAACTGCCGCCCCTGCCACCTGTGATAATTTCCCCCCGCGTCCGCCATCTACCGCGGGGTGCCGACGAAGCGCCGGCGGACGCGTGGGGGAGCGGCAGTCGTGCTGCTCCAGGTCCAGCCTTCGGGTCGCGGCAGGTTCACCCTGCTCCCTGCCTGACTGTTCCCAAAATCCCGCGCGGAGAAGCGCTGGGCGTCTCGCCTAGCTAAAACATTCGGAGGCGCCCGGCGCTCTCCGTCCGTGGCCCCGCTTTGGCCACGGCAGGCCAAACCCCGAGACCGCAAGGCCGTCGGTCACTCCCGCCTGCCTTCTTCACGCTGGTGCAGTCAGGACTGCCAGCAATTGGCCAGGCGGATCGCCGGCCGCGCCCGCTATCAGAGGATGAAGTCGCCCTTTTCCAGAAGGCCGTTGTAGGAATGCACGGTGATCGCCATCTCGGCGCCGGTGTCCTTGTCGGTGTCGACCTCGACACGGTAAGTGTTGACCGAGAGTTGCACGAAGCGCACTTCGCCGCCGACTTTGTGGTCGAAGGCGGCCTGGCCAATGAATTTGAACGTGCCGTTGCCTGACTTCAGGGACCCATCGGCGTCAATCCGGCTAAGGTCGATCCTGTCCCCGTCCAGAGCGCCGCCGGTGAAATAGCCCCAGACATCATCTGTGTTCGCCGGCACCGTGGCAGAGCTGTCCGAAGTGCTCAGATATCGAAAATAGTCGATCTTCCCGTCGCTGGACAGCGCTCCATCAATATACCCGCCAAGCCGATCCCCGCCGGCGCCGCCAATCAACGTATCTGCACCAAGGTTTCCAATCAGCGTATCGTTGCCAGCACGACCGTCCAGCTGGTCATTGCCCTCGAAACCATCCAGCGAGTTGGCGTGGGAGCTTCCGTAAAACTTATCGTTGCCATATCCGCCGATGATGGCCTCAAACCCATAGATCGTCTTCGTCCCGAGCAGGCCGAGTTTCTGCACAGACTTGGCAAGGTCGACGGTGAGGTTGAAGTGATTTTCATCATACATGCCGGGTGCAATGTCATTCAGCAGCGCAAAGTATAGGGTGTCAAATCCTTCACCCCCATGCAGCCAATCCTTGCCGAAGCCAACGTGGACGGTGTCGTTGCCGCCGTCGGCATAGACCCAATCGTCACCGCCACCCGTTTTGAAAACCTCGCTCGAATAGGTTCCGCTGAGCGCGTCGTCGCCGCCAGTACCGGCTATCGTTTCGCCGCTGGTATTACTGCCGTTTTTGGTGATGCCGGGGATGCCCATGTTGTGCCCTCAGATGGTGTTGCGTGAGTATTGCGGCGATTGACGCACGCTCGCCCCCGGAAATACTGCCAATTGCTTCGGGGGCGGGCTAGAGGGCGCGATCACCTAAATTTCGATGTTGACTCTTTAGAAACAAAATGAGAACAAACTGCGTACATACACCGCACGCTTTTCGCCTGCCCGAGGGCACGGAACAAAGGAGAATCTGCTATGGCTGCAGCCACGTCGCTTCGGGTTGTTGAGGGTTCCATGGACAAGGACAAGGCGCTGGCCGCAGCGCTGAGCCAGATCGAGCGCAATTTCGGCAAGGGCACGGTGATGAAGTTCGGCGAGGGCGCCATCGCCCAGGTCGAATCCATTTCCACCGGTTCGCTCGGCCTCGATATCGCGCTCGGTATCGGCGGTCTGCCGCGCGGCCGTATCGTCGAAGTGTTCGGGCCGGAAAGCTCCGGTAAAACCACGCTGGCGCTGCATGTCGTCGCCGAAGCGCAGAAGAATGGCGGCATCGCCGCCTTCGTCGATGCCGAACATGCGCTCGATCCCAACTATGCCCGCAAGCTGGGCGTGAAGGTCGACGAACTGCTGATCTCGCAGCCCGACAGCGGCGAGCAGGCACTCGAGATTGCCGACACGCTGGTGCGCTCCGGCGCGGTCGATGTGCTGGTGGTCGACTCGGTCGCCGCGCTCACCCCCAAGGCCGAGCTCGAAGGCGAGATGGGCGATGCCCTCCCCGGCCTGCAGGCCCGCCTGATGAGCCAGGCGATGCGCAAGCTCACCGGCTCGATCTCCAAATCCAAGGCGATGGTCATCTTCATCAACCAGATCCGCATGAAGATCGGTGTGATGTATGGCTCGCCCGAAACCACCACGGGTGGCAACGCCCTCAAATTCTACTCTTCGGTCCGCCTCGACATCCGCCGCATCGGCTCGATCAAGGAGCGCGAGGAAGTCATCGGCAACCAGACCCGCGTCAAGGTCGTCAAGAACAAGCTCGCCCCGCCGTTCCGCCAGGTCGAGTTCGACATCATGTATGGCGAGGGCATCTCCAAGACCGGCGAGCTGCTCGACCTCGGCGTCAAATCCGGCGTCGTCGAGAAGTCGGGCGCCTGGTTCTCCTATGACAGCCAGCGCCTCGGCCAGGGGCGTGAGAATTCGCGCCAGTTCCTCAAGGACAACCCCGAGATCGCCAATGCCATCGAGGCGTCGGTGCGCGAGAGCTCGGGCCTGCTCGGCGAGGCGCTGATCGCGGGTCCGGACGGCGACGAGGCGTCCGACGACTGAAACCGAATTGGAGCGCGTCACGGTGCTTCGGTCAGAGAGCGGCGGGCAATCCCGCCGCTCTCGGTGCTTGTGGCCCAATAATCATACTTTAGTCGCTTGCACTGGCGGGCCAAACCGGGGTTATTGCTCGCCCCACAAAGGGGAGTGAGCCATATGAATCTCATCCAGTTCACCACCGGCGGCGACAAGCGCGCGGTGGGTGTCATCGACGGCGACGACGCGCATATCGTCAAGGGCGCCAAATCCGTCTACGAGCTCGCCAGCAAGGCGGCGGCCGACGGCGTCAGCCTCAAGCAGGCGATCAAGGCCAGGGGGCTGGGCAAGTCCATCGACCCTGCCGCCATCCTCGCCGATGGCCGCATGCTGCCGCCGATCGACCACCCCGATCCGGCCCATCTCTACGTCACCGGTACCGGCCTCACCCATCTGGGCTCCGCCTCGACCCGCGATGCCATGCACAAATCGGACCTCGCCGCCGCCGAGGCGCCGCTCACCGATTCGATGAAGATGTTCCGCATGGGCCTCGAAGGCGGCAAGCCGCCAAAAGGCCAGGAGGGCGTGCAGCCCGAATGGTTCTACAAGGGCAATGGCAACATCGTCGCCGCACCCGGGGCGCCCATTCCCTCGCCCGCCTTCGCCAAGGACGCCGGCGAGGAACCCGAGATCGCCGGCATCTATCTGATCGGCAAGAACGGCGTCCCCTACCGCCTCGGCTTCGCGCTCGGCAACGAGTTCTCCGACCACGTCACCGAGCGGGTCAACTACCTCTTCCTCGCCCACTCCAAGCTGCGCTTCTGCGCCTTCGGCCCGGAGTTGCGCCTCGGCGCCCTGCCCGCGAACGTGTCGGGCACCTCGCGCATCCTGCGCGACGGCAAGACCGTCTGGGAAAAGCCGTTCCTCAGCGGTGAGGACAACATGTCCCACACCATCGCCAACCTCGAGCACCATCACTTCAAGTACAAGCTGTTCCGCCAGCCCGGCGACATCCACGTGCATATGTTCGGCACCGCGACGCTCAGCTTCGCCGACGGCATCAAGACCGAGCCGGGCGATGTGTTCGAAATCTCCGAGAGCCAGTTCGGCCTGCCCTTGCGCAATTCGGTCGGCTGGGACAAACCGGAGAAGGTCAAGATAAAGTCCCTTTGATGTCCCACAAGATCATCTTCGACACCGATCCCGGCATCGACGACGCGATGGCGCTGCTGCTGCTGGCGCGCCATCCCGACGTCGAGCTGCTCGGCGTCACCACCGTGTTCGGCAATGGCGGCATCGACGTCGTCACGCGCAACGCGCTCTACCTCAAGCAACTGTTCGGCTTTGCCGCCCCCATCGGCCGCGGCGCCAACAAGGCGCTCAACGACACCGTGGCGCCGCCCTCCTCGGCCATGGTGCATGGCGAGAACGGGCTGGGCGGCGTCGACATTCCGCCCATCGACGTGCCCGCCGACCTGCCCAGCGCCACCGACCTCATCATCGAGCAGGTGCGCAAGCACCCGCACGAGGTGACCATCGTCGCCGTCGGCCGCATGACCAATCTCGCCGAGGCCGCGGCGAAAGACCCGGGCATCGTGCCGCTGGTCAAGGCCGTCGTCATCATGGGCGGCGCCTTCGGGCGCAACGGCCATGGCGGCAATGTCTCGCCGGTGGCCGAAGCCAATATCTTCGGCGACGCACCGGCCGCCGATATCGTCTTCGGCCTCGACTGGCCGGTCACCATCATCGGCCTCGACGTCACCCATGAATCGGTGATGAGCGACGACTACCTGAGCGACCTCCGCCGCGACGGCGGCGCCATGGGCCAGTTCTGCTGGGACATCACGCGCTACTACGCGAAATTCTATGCCGCGTCCGGCCGTACCGAAGGCGGCATCCCGGTGCATGATTCGAGCGCCGTAGCTTACGTGCTGCACCCGGAATTCTTCACCACCGAGCGCGGCCCGGTCCGCGTCGTGCCCGACGGCATCGCCAAGGGCCAGACGATCCTGCGGCCCGACGGCCATTTCCGCCACGCCAGGGACTGGGACAATCGCCCCTCCTGCGACGTGGCGGTGACGGTCGACGCGCCGGCGTTCCTGAAACTCTACCGCGATGCCGTGGTGGGTGGGCGCTGATGTACGGGCTGATCGGCCGCATGCTCGCCAAACCCGGCAAGCGCGCCGAGCTGGCGGCGATCCTGGTGCAGGAAGACGGCAGTATGCCCGGCTGCCTGAGCTACGTCGTCGCCGAAGATCCCACCAACCCCGATGCCCTGTGGATCACCGAGGTCTGGGTCGACAGCGCCGCCCACAAGGCATCGCTGGAGTTGCCCCCAGTCCAGGCCGCCATCGCCAAAGGCGGCCCGCTGGTCGCCGGCCTCGACAACCGCATCGTCACCGAAGTGCTGGGCGGCATCGGGCTGAAGCGTTAGTCTAGACCGGCTTTTTATACTGGTAGATGCCGACGTCGATCGAGCCTTCCATGAAGCCGGCTTCGCAGTAGCTCAGATAGTAGATCCACTTGCGGCGGAACTGCTCGTCGAAGCCCATCTTCTGGATCACCGACCAGCGCTCGAGGAAGCGCTCGCGCCACAGCCGCAGCGTCTTGGCGTAGCTCAGGCGGAACAGCTCGACATTCTCGAGGATGAGCCCGACCTTCTTGCCCTGCTCCTGCATGGCCGTCTTGGTCATCAGCATGCCACCGGGGAAGATGTAGCGCTGGATGAAATCGGGCGTCGAGCGATAGCCCTCGAAATCGGCCTCGTTGATGGTGATCGCCTGGATCGCCGCGCCGCCGCCCGGCTTGAGCCGGTCGAACACCGTCTTGAAATAGTTCGGCCAGTGTTCCTCGCCCACCGCCTCGATCATCTCGATCGAGCCGATGCGGTCGAACTGGCCTTCGGTGTGGCGATAATCCTCGAAGTGGAAGGTCGCGAGATTGTCGAGCCCCTGCTTCTTGATGCGCTCCTGCGCGTAAGCCAGCTGCTCCTTGCTGAGCGTGATGCCGTAGACCGAGGCGCCGAATTCCTTGGCCACCGTCTGCGCGAAGCCGCCCCAGCCGCAGCCGATCTCGAGCACGCTCTCGCCCGGCTTGACGCCGGCCATCTGCGCGACGCGCCGATATTTGGCGTATTCGGCGTCCTCGAGCGACTGGTCGTCGGACTCAAAGATCGCCGACGAGTAGGTCATCGAGGGGTCGAGCCACTCGGCGTAGAACTCGTTGCCGAGGTCGTAGTGCTCGGAGATGTTCTCCTTGCTGCCGTCGATCGTGTTGGCGCGGCTCAGATGATAGGCGATGTCGGAGGTGGCGCGGCCGAACCAGCCGGCGCCCTTGGGCTGCAGCTCGTTGCGGTTCTGCAGGAAATAGCGGAACAGCGAGGTCAGATCGTCGACCTCGACGTCGCCGCGCATATAAGCGTGCGCGAAGCCGATCGTGCCGCGCCGCAGCGTCTCGGGGATCATCGAGAAATTGTGGACCACCAGTTTTGGGTGCTCGCCGGTTCCCGGCTTGCCGTAGGTGCGCGTGCGGCCGTTGGGAAAGGTGATCGTCACCGCGCCGACGCGCGGCCGGCCGATCAGCCGCTCCGCAAAGAACGGCGCGACCAGCGAGCTCAAATGATCCCAAAGCGTCGGAGCGGGCTTTTTCGCCTCGGCCACAAACTTGTCCATAACGCGACTATCCAGCAGGTTCGTCCGCTCGCGCCCCCGGGGCATAGCGGCAGGTGGTCGTTTTGAGGCTCCGGGGCAGCGTCGCTGCCGTCCATCGCCGGTTACCGATAATTTAACGTCATCAAACGGATATGCAAGCCGAAGCTCGATCAGGCCGGGATTTCGGCCACATCGGTGACGCGAAGTTGCACTTCTGCACGCCCCTGGTAGTGGTCGAGCCCCAGCGTGCCCGCAATGTGCAGCCGGCCGTCATTGCCGGCCCGCAGCAGCGCCTCGCCGACCGGGTTGCCCTGCGCGCGGAAGGCGATGGCCTTGAGCCGGGCGCCGTCATCCGAGGTCAGCTGGAAGCGGACATGCCCGCCCTGCCCCACCACCTCGGCGAATTTCGCCCTGTGCGCGGGAAACACGAACACCGGCTGCGGATTACCGGCGCCGAACGGTCCCGCCCGCTCGATGTCCTCGACGAACTCGACGGTGGCGCCGCGGGCACTCAGCGCCGCGTCGACCTTGAGCGCCGTGAGCGCTCGTGCGGCGCCGACCGCCCCCTTGAGCTGCTCGCTCAGATGCGCACGAAAGGCGCCCAGCTGACCGGCGGGCACGGTGACGCCGGCCGCCATCGCATGGCCGCCGCCCTTGCTGATGATGTCGGCCTCGACCGCCGCGATCACCGCGCGCCCCAGATCGACGCCCGGCATCGAGCGGCCCGAGCCGGTACCGCTGCCATCGGGGTTGAGCGCGATCGCAAAGGCCGGCCGCTCGAAGCGCTCGCGCAGCCTTGCCGCCACCAGCCCGACGATACCGGCGTGCCAGTTGGCCGACGCCAGCACCAGCACCGGCGGTCCCTCGCCGTCACCGATCTCGGCCGCCGCGACGCGGGTCGCCTCCTCGACCGCCTCGAGCTCGATGCGCTGGCGTTCGGCGTTGAGCTCATTGAGCCGCGAGGCGATCAGCAGCGCCTCGTGCTCGTCGTCCAGCGTCAGCAGCCGCGTACCGAGCGCCGCATCGCCGATACGGCCGCCGGCATTGATGCGCGGGCCGACGAGGAAGCCCAGATGGTACGGATTGAGCGGGCCGGTGACGCGCGCCGCCAGCGCCAGCGCCCCGATGCCGCGATTGGCCTGCCGCCGCGCCACATCGAGCCCACGCACCACGAAAGCGCGGTTGAGTCCGGTGAGTGGAACGACGTCGCACACCGTCGCCAGCGCCACGATGTCGAGCAGCTGCATCAGATCAGGCTGGCCCGTGTCGCCGCGCTGCCGCAGCAGCCGGTTGGTCGCCACCAGCACCATGAAGGTGACGCCGGCGGCGCAGAGGTAGCCGAGCCCCGAAATATCGTCGGGCCGGTTGGGGTTCACCAGCGCCGTGGCGTTGGGCAGATCGTGGTCGGACAGATGATGATCGATCACCAGCACGTCGGCGCCGCGGGCACGCGCATGCGCGATCGGTGCCTCGCTTACGGTGCCACAGTCGAGCGTCACCAGCAGCGTCGCGCCGGCGTCGAGCAGCTTGTCCACCGCAGCGATATTGGGACCATAGCCCTCGAAGATACGGTCGGGAATGTAGACCTCGGGCTCGAGCCCGAAATGCCTGAGGTACCGGCTCATCAGCGCGCAGGCCGAAGCGCCGTCGACGTCGTAATCGCCGAACAGCGCCACCTTCTCATTGTTGGTGATCGCCGCCACCAGCCGCGCCGCCAGCCGGTCCATGTCGGCCAGCGAGGACGGATCGGGCATCAGCCCGCGGATGGTTGGGTTGAGGTACTCCGCCGCCTCATCGATCCCCACGCCGCGCGCCGCGATGATCCGCGCCAGCACCTCGGAGATGCCGCTGCGCTGCACGATCGTCTGCGCGATGCGGGTGGCGGTGTCGTCGAGCCGATCCACCCAGGCCCGGCCGGTAGCGGAAGCGGCGACGTTGAGGAAGGGCTCGGCCATGCAGCGGAGGTAAGCTGCCCGGGCCCCATAGTCGAGGTGCTTACCGGCGGCAAAAGCGACATGAGGGTGATTTCAAGGTCTAACACGCAGATTTTTGCATCCCATATCTCGGCCATCTTTCATCATGGGGACCACAATGTTCCGCTCGCGCTGGTTTCGTCTCTCCGCTCTGTTCGCGGTCCTGCTGACGGCCTTCAGCTTCGTTGCAATCGATAGCGCCCAGGCCCGTTTCGGCGGCAGTTTCGGCAGCCGCGGCACGCGTACCTATCAGTCCATCCCGGCGACCCCGACCTCGCCGACCATCACCGGGCCGGTGCAGCGCTCGATGAACACGCCCAGCTATGGCACGTCAGGCTATGGCAGCACCTTCGGGCGCCCGAGCTTCTTCGGCGGCCTCGGCGGATGGCTGGTGGGTGGCCTGCTGTTCTCCGGCCTGTTCGGCATGATGTTCGGTGGCGGCTTCGGCGGCATTGGCGGCGTGCTGAGCCTCGTGATCCAGCTCGCCATCCTGTTCTTCGTCGTGCGCTGGCTGTTCAACCGCTTCGGCCGAACGGCCAGCGCCGGCAACGGTCCGGGCTATGGCAATAGCTACAACTACAACGCCGGCCCGCAGCCGGGCAGCGGCCCGAACTTCGGCAGCTTTGGCGGCTTCGGCCGGCAGACCTCCGAGGCCTCGCGCCGCGCCGGCAACCGCGACGAGATCGGCATCGGCAACAACGACCTCGCGGCCTTCGAGCAGCAGCTGACGCAACTGCAGGCGGCCTATTCGGGCGAGAATTACGACGCGCTCCGCCGCATCGTGACGCCAGAAATGATGAGCTATCTGACCGAGGAACTCGCCCAGAGCGCCGCCAAGGGCCTCCGCAACGAAGTCTTCGACGTCCAGCTGCTCTCGGGCGATGTTGCCGAGGCCTGGCGCGAAGGCTCCGACGAATACGCCACCGCCGCGCTCCGCTACGAAAGCCGCGATGTAATGCGCGACCGCCAGACCGGCGCCCTCGTCAGCGGCGAAGACCGCGTCGTGCAGCGCTCGGAAGTCTGGACCTTCGTGCGCCACAACCGCGGCGACTGGCTGGTCAGCGCCATCCAGCAGGCGTAAGCGCCGCGTACACAGACACAGCGGGCGGCCCTTAGGGCCGCCCGTTTCGTTTCAGTATGGCCAGGGCGCTAGCGCCGCCCCTTGAGCGAAGATAGCGAGAAGGAGGCAAACCGCTGCCCATCGATAAACCCGCCGTCGAGCTGCAAGCGCACTTGGTACTGCTTGCAGCTGTAGCAGACGTTTCTCGGTCGCCGCCGTCGCGAGGATCTCACGCTCGGCAGTCATCTGCTCGTGTGTCTTCCTTATCGGCTTTTCCTCGATCGTCGTAGTGGTAGCCATACCCCTACCGACGGTCGTTTTGTAGACGACCTGATGGGAGGCGATCGGATCTATATCTGCATTTTGCTGCATGATCTCGTCGATAGCGGCTTGCCGCTCGCCGTCTGCTGCGAGCATTCCATCTGCATACTCTCTCCAACCAAGGAGAAGACCCGCGCAGCTAAACAACAGCCCCAATATGTTGAAGCTTACCGAGATCACTACCGGTGATGCTCCGCCGTGATCCACCTTACCGTCCGGCTCCACGAGCGCATCACCACGGTGGAGGTGCGAACGTCGTTCTTGCGGTAGCGCACGCCATTGAGCAGGAAGCCGTCGGTGACGCCCGTCGCGGCGAACAGCACGTCGCCCGACGCGAGTTCGTCGGTCTTGTATTTGCGGTTGGGGTCGGTGATGCCCATGCGGCGCGCGCGCTGCCGCTTCTCGTCGCTGTCGAGCATCAGGCGGCCCTGCATCTGCCCGCCGATACAGCGCAGCGCCGCCGCCGCCAGCACGCCCTCGGGCGCGCCACCGGACCCCAGATAGATATCGATGCCGGTGTCTTCGGTGTTCACCGCGTGGATGATGCCGGCGATGTCGCCATCGCTCAGCAGTTTGATCGCGCAGCCGGTCGCGCGCAGATCCTCGAGCAGCGCGCCATGGCGCGGCCGGTCGAGCATGGATGCGGTGATTTCGCTCACCGGCACGCCCTTCGCTCGGGCCAGCGACTCGATGTTTTCGCGCGGCGTCATGTCGAGATCGACAGTGCCCTCGGCATAGCCGGCGCCGATGGCGATTTTCTGCATGTAGACGTCGGGGGCGTTGAGCAGCCCGCCGCGTTCGGCCATCGCCAGCACGCAGATGGAGTCCGGCTGGTTCTTGGCGCACAGCGTCGTGCCTTCGAGCGGATCGACGGCGATATCGACCTCCGGGCCGTCGCCCGAGCCGACCTCCTCACCGATGAACAGCATCGGCGCCTCGTCGCGCTCGCCCTCGCCGATGACGATGCGGCCGCTGATCGGCACCTGCCCGAGCTCGGTGCGCATTGCTTCGACGGCGGCGTGGTCGGCGGCCTTCTCGTCGCCCTTGCCGCGCCACTCGGCGGCAGCCAGCGCGGCGCGTTCGGTGACGCGCACCAGTTCGAGGGTCAGGGCTCGGTCGATGATCGCCGGGCGGCGCCCGTCCTCGGTTTTGGTCAGGCGCAAATTACAGGCTCTCCATGCGGATCAGCTGCGGCTGGCCGACTATGAACCCGTCGGCGGCGATCAGCGCAAGCGCTTCCCGCACGGACTGTTCCAAAGTCGAATGGGTTAGCAGCACGATCGTTCGAATCCCGACATCGGATTTCGGCGCGTCGGTAACACGCAGATCGGGCCGCTGGATGACACTTTCCAGTGAGATGCCGGCCTCGCCCATGCGCCGCGCCACCGCCGCCAGCGCGCCCGGAATATCCTTGGCGTTCAGGCGGATATAGTAGCCGCCTTCATGCGCCTTCATCGGCGCCTGGCGGTAGGGCGTGAGCTCCTGGCTGGGCACGCCCAGCGGCGGCACGCGGGTACCGCGGGCGATGTCGAGGATGTCCGAAAGCACCGAGGACGCCGTCGGCGGGCCGCCGGCGCCCGGCCCGGCGAGCAACAGCTCATGCACATGGTCGGTCTCGAGCGCGACGGCATTCATCACACCGTCGACGCCCGCGATGGCGGAGTTCTTGGGCACCAGCGTGGGGTGCACGCGCTGCTCGATGCCGTCGGCGGAGCGCCTGGCAATGCCCAGCAGCTTGATCTTGTAGCCGAGGTCGGTCGCGACCTTGATGTCCGCCTGGGTGATCGACGTGATGCCTTCGATGAACACTTCCTCCGGCGCAATCTCACAGCCGAAGCACAGCGAGGCGAGGATCGACAGCTTGTGCGCCGTATCGAAGCCGCCGACGTCGAAGGTCGGATCGGCTTCGGCGTAACCGAGTTCCTGGGCTTCCTTCAGCGCCTCGGCAAAGCTGCTGCCAACCGAGTTGCCGCCCTCCCCGGTCATCCGCGTCAGGATGTAATTGCAGGTGCCGTTCATGATCCCATAGACGCGCGCGATGCGGGCCGAGCCGAGCCCCTCGCGCAGCGTCTTGATCACCGGGATGCCGCCGGCCACCGCCGCCTCGAAGCCGAGCTGGGCCGCGTTGTCTTCAGCCAGCTTGGCGAGCACCACGCCGTGCCGGGCGAGCAGCGCCTTGTTGGCGGTGACGACCGGCCGGCCGATCTCCAGCGCGGCGCGCACCGCCGCCAGGGCCGGTCCGTCCTCGCCGCCGATCAGCTCGACGAACAGGTCGATCCTGTCGGACTTGGCCAGCGCCACCGGATCGTCGAACCAGCTCAGCCCCGAAATATCGATGCCGCGATCCTTGCTGCGCGAGCGCGCAGCGACCGCCGTGACCTGCACCTGCCGGCCGATCTTGCGCGTCAGCTCGGCCGCGTCCTTTTGCAGGATGCCCACCAGCGTCGCGCCGACATTGCCGAGCCCGGCGACACCGATCCGCAGCGGCGCCGCGGCTGGCGCTTCGGCCTCGTCCGCCATCGCCTTGAGAATGCGGGTGCGGGTATCCGAGCGCGGCTCGCGGCCCTCACGCAGATCGAAGACGAACAGCGGATCGCCCGCCATCTGCCGACCAAACCGGGTCGGGGTCCAGCCGCGCGCGGCAATGAACGCCTCGATGGCATCGCGGAAGGACTGGATATCGGACATGACGGGGGGCTCCTGTTCGGGAACGCCTCATGCTAGGCATTTGCCTATCCGTCAATAGGAGTTATCGATAGGCAAGCGTCCGCGAGGACTCGGTGCCGTAGCCGACGACCTCCAGCCGGTCCGCGTGGACGTCGACGCGGGCGAACGGGTTCTCCGTCTGCGTATCCACCATGCCGCGAAAATTGAGGAAGTGCTTGCCGCTGAGTTCGGCATAGCCGCCGCGATGGTCGTGGCCGTTGAGGTAGGCGATCACCGCGGGCGAGCCGGTCAGCAGATCGACCAGCCGCGCGCTCTGCCAGAGGCAGTGATCGGTGAAGGGCAGGATCGGGAAATGCCCCAGCACGATCACCCGCTCGTCCGCTGCCTCGGACTTCCGCAGGACTTCGGCGAGCCACCCACATTGCGTGTCGCTCATACCGCCGTTCCAGATCTGGGCATTCGGCTCGCCGCCGGCGATCATCGCCGCCAGGGTCTCTTCTGCGAGCTCACGATTGGGCGTGCCGGCCCTGGCGCCGAACGTGCTGATCTCGGTGCCGTCGACCACCACGAAGCGGAAACCCTGCGGCGCTGCGAAGTCATAATAGCGCCCGGGCATGCCGAGGCGGCCGGGGACGTCGTCGATATGCTCGTCGCCGACGAGGAAGTCGTGATTGCCGAGAACGTGGCGAACCGGTGCCCTGAAGCGGGAATAGACCGGGAGGATTTCGTCAAAGCTCTCCCAATTGCGGTCGATCGCGTCGCCGAGGCTCGCGACGAAAGCCAGCTCTTGGGCGTTGAGCGTGTCCGCGGCGGCCGCCAGCTTGTCAAGGCTCTGCTCGTAGTAGCGATTGAGCGTCACCGGCAGGCGGGCGAATTGCGGATCGGTGACGACACCGAAACTGAAGAGCGGATCTGCAGGCGCGCTCATGGGGCTCCCCGTTGTTTTCCGCCCCTGCTAGCGGCCCGGTATGACGGGGCTGCGACGGCGGTTGATGCCACGCCGTGCGCATTTTATGCTATCAGCAAGACGGAGGCAGCCATGAACGTATCAGTCGGCAAGCACTGGGAAGAGTTCATCGACGGGCTGGTCAAAAGCGGCCGCTACGGCTCGGCGAGCGAAGTCATGCGCGAAGGCCTGCGGCAGGTTGAGGCGCGCGAGGCCAAGTTGCGGGCACTGAAGGATACAATCGAGGCGTCGATCGCTGAGGGCGGATCGTACACCGCCGAAGAAGTCATGGCGCATATCGACGAAGCGCTGGACGGTATGGAACGCAACCGGCACCCCAGCGCCGCTGCCGAATGATGCGCTTGCGTCTGACCGCATCGGCGCAGCGCGACCTGCGTCGCCTTGCAGAATATCTCTACGACCAAACAAACGACCCCTGCTATGGGCGAGCGGTCGTTCAATCGCTGGTCAACCAATGCAGGAAGCTGGCAGATCTGTCTGGTACGATGGGACGCCCGCGCCCCGAGGTACGAGAAGGACTACGCAGCGCCTCGCACCAGGGGCGGAGCATTTTCTTCTACTATGCTGCCGATGAAACTGGTCGTCGTCGCCATATTGAGTTGGCGACAGGATATCGACGCTCACTTCGAGTCCTTGGACGACGACTAGCTCACTTCCCCGCCGCTACCAGCGGCACGACATTGCCCTGCCCGCTCAGATTGCCGCTGAGGAACTTTTTGATGTTGCGCGCCGCCTGGCGGATGCGTTGCTCGTTCTCTACCAGCGCCAGCCGCACATACTGGTCGCCATACTCGCCGAAGCCGACGCCGGGAGCGACCGCGACGCCGGTTTCCTGGATCAGCAGCTTGGCGAATTCGAGTGAGCCCATATGCGCATACTGGTCGGGGATCGGTGACCACACGAACATCGTGGCTTTCGGCGACGGCAGCCGCCAGCCGGAGCGGGCGAAGCTCTCGACCATCACGTCGCGGCGGTTTTGGTAGATTTCCCGCACCTCGGCGATGACCGAATCGTCGCCGTTGAGCGCCGCGGCAGCCGCCACCTGGATGGGCGTGAAGGCGCCATAGTCGAGATATGACTTCACCCGCGCCAGCGCTGCGATGAGCTTCTCGTTGCCGACCGCGAAGCCGACGCGCCAGCCCGGCATCGAGTAGGTCTTGGACATCGAGGTGAACTCCACCGTGATGTCGATGGCGCCCGGCACTTCGAGCACCGAAGGCGGCACGTCGCCATCGAAATAGATTTCGGAATAGGCCAGGTCGGACAGGATGAAGATGTTGTGCGCCTTACAGAAGGCCACGACCTCCTTGTAGAAATCGAGCGTCGCCGTATAGGCCGTCGGGTTGGACGGGTAGTTCAGCACCAGCGCGATCGGCTTGGGGATCGAGTGCCGTACCGCCCGATCGAGCGCCCGCATGAAATCCTCGTTCGGATCGGCCGGCATCGAGCGGACCACGCCGCCCGACATGATGAAGCCGAACGAATGGATCGGATAGGTCGGGTTGGGCACCAGCACCACGTCGCCCGGCGCGGTGATCGCCGAGGCCATGTTGGCAAAGCCTTCCTTGGACCCCAACGTCGCGACGACCTGCGTATCCGGGTTGAGCTTCACCCCGAAGCGGCGGCCATAATAGCTCGCCTGGGCCTTGCGCAGGCCGGGAATGCCGCGTGAGGTCGAATAGCGATGCGTGCGCGGATCGTTCACCGTCTCCTGCAGCTTTTCGACGATGTGGGCCGGCGTCGGCATGTCCGGATTACCCATGCCCAGGTCGATGATGTCGACGCCCTGGGCGCGCAGCCTGGCCTTGATCGGGTCGATATGGGCGAAGACGTAGGGCGGCAGGCGGCGGATGCGGTGGAAATCGTCGGTCATGGTGTCCTCCGGGAGAGGCGCGAAGCCTGCGGGCGCCGATGCGCAATCAAGGCAGGGATTATCGCGGAATTATGGTTTGGACCCGGTTAAAGGCGCGCTGCCCCGGTGTCCGGTTCGTTCGATCCGCTCTCTCCAGTCGCCCGGCGACCCACGGAGAGAGCTAGCGAGCGGGGGCGCTCACTGCCCTTGCGGCAGCGACTCCCAAAAGCGCAGCGATGTGCAGGCGCAGAACCATGCATCGCTGATAGTCGCGCGACGTGTCGTTGTCCAGATGCCGTCAGACCGGCACGGACCGCATGCCGATGACGACCATCGCGATCTGGATGACGGCCAGCAGGCCGGTCAGCACCGGCACGATGATCTCGAGCGCGCGGGCTTGCTGGGCCTGTCGGTCCTTGTTGCCGAAGCGCGCGGCGAGCCAGAGCAGGCCCCAGATGATCGCGACGCCCGCCGGCATCTGCAGCAGCGCCCAGTTCTTCGGAGCGAACTGCGAGGGCTGCAGATCGAGGCCCCAGCGCACCGGCAGCATCGCGCCTGGCGGCACGAGCAGGTAGCCGGCGATCGTGGTCAGAGCGAGGATGGCGCCGAGTGCCAGGTTGAGCGGCGTGAACAGGCGGATCATCGGGTGCTCCCAGCGAAAAGCCGGCGCCGAAGCCGCCGGACCAGATTGCTTAGCCGCGTCGTTGGCGGCGGTCTCAGCCGTCCGCCCCAGCGCGCCACGCGCCATCGGTCGAAGCGGTCCCACAAGACGCCGCGCCCGAGATAGTTCTCGAAATTGCCGCGCCAGCCATACCGGTTGCGCAGCACGTCGACGGTCGTGAGGCGCGGCCCATGCGCGAGCACCACTTCGTCGGGCCAGGCGGTGCGAGTGGTCGGTGGGGGGACACCGGGCAGGCCGAATCCCCGTGCGATGGCCGCCGCGGGGTCCTCGCCGTAATACTTTCCGTGCTCGACCCAGACGGTGGGCCGCATGTCGGCCTCATAGAAATAGAGCTTGCCGTCCGCATTCGAGCGGATCGCGCCGAGGCTGACGAAACCATTGGCGTCGAGCGCCCGGCCGAGCCGGCGCAACTGCTCGACCAGCTCGGTGTCGCGCTCGGCGCGGGTGGTATAGCGGCGCGCCCGCGTCAGCCCCATGCCGTTGCGGCCGGTCGTCGCCTCGGTCGTCGCATTGGTGATGTAGAGCGGCTCTCCATTCTTGAAGAAGCAGCTATTGTCGATGGTCGGCCCGTCGATGGCGCGCTGCACGATCGCCGGGAACGGAAAGTTGGGGCGGAGCGCCTCGAGATCGGCGGGCCGATCGAGGCGAACGACATTCTTGCTGCCGCCGCCGAAATCGGACTTCACCATCGCCGGATAGCCCAGATCGGCCAATGCCGCGGGCAGACCGGAACGTTCGCCGACGATGCGGAACTCGGGCGTCGTCACGCCACCGGCGGCCAGCGCCTGCGACAGCCCGATCTTGGAGGCGATGTGCCCGAGCCCGCGCTCCGACATGATCGGCAGCAGCTGCAGCTTGTCGGCGAGCGGCAGGTCGGCGCCCTTGACGGCCTGCAGCACGAGATCGTCGGTCGGGACCACCAGCGCATAGCCGCGGGCAAGCTCGGCCAAGGCCCGCGGCACGACCTGCGTCGCACGCCTGACCCGGATGAACCTCGCCACGTGCCTGAGCGCCCGCATCTCGGCGCGCTGTGTCACCAGCGTCACTTCGAAGCCGGCGCGATCGAGCAGCGCCGGCACCGCTACGACGATGTCGGGGCCGCGCGCGATCACCAATGCCCGGGGCCGCGATACCTCGCCCATCCGCTCCACCAAAGAAAAAGGCCGGGGCGAACCCCGGCCTCTGGAACGATACTCCAGCCTTAGCGCTTGGAGAACTGGAACGAACGGCGGGCCTTGGCCTTGCCGTACTTCTTACGCTCGACCACACGGCTGTCGCGGGTGAGGAAACCACCCTTCTTGAGGACGCCGCGCAGTTCGGGCTCGTAGTGGGTGAGCGCCTGCGAGATGCCGTGGCGCACCGCACCGGCCTGGCCGGAGAGGCCACCGCCCGAAACGGTGGCGACGACGTCGTACTGGTCCTTGCGGGCCGCCGCGATGATCGGCTGCTGCAGGATCATCTGGAGCACCGGGCGGGCGAAGAAGAGGTTGAACTCCTTGCCGTTGACGGTGATCTTGCCCGAGCCGGGCTTCACCCAGACGCGCGCGATGGCGTTCTTGCGCTTGCCGGTGGCATAGGCGCGGCCCTGCTTGTCGAGCTTCTGCACATGCACCGGAGCGGCCGCGACGGCGGCCGGGGCGACCGCGCTGGTGCTCAGCTCTTCGAGCGAATTGATGGTCTCGGCCATTAGTTGGCCCTCACGTTCTTGGAGTTCATCGAAGCGACATCGAGCACGACGGGCGCCTGGGCCTCGTGCGGATGCTTGTCGCCGGCATAGACGCGCAGATTCTTCATCTGCTGGCGGCCGAGCGGGCCGGCCGGGATCATGCGGCGGACGGCGTTCTCGAGCACGCGCTCGGGGAAGCGGCCGTTGAGCAGCTGGCGCTGCGTACGGTCCTTGATGCCGCCCGGGAAGCCGGTGTGCCAGAAGAATTTCCGCGCATCGAGCTTGTTGCCCGTGAGCTTGACCTTCTCGGCGTTGATGATGATGACATTGTCGCCCATGTCCATGTTGGGCGTGTAGGTCGGCAGATGCTTGCCGCGGAGATGCAGCGCCACGATCGAAGCGAGGCGACCCACGACGAGATCCGTCGCGTCGATCAGCACCCATTTCTTCGTGATGTCACTCGGCTTGGCCGTGTAGGTCGACATCGAAAAATCCCTGGAATTGGCGGGGTTCCGCCGGTTTTGGTGGGCGCTGTGTAGCAGGGATTTTCGCCGCGTCAAGCGTCGATAAAAAACTTAACGAAAACAGCATGTTGCGATTTCGGTATTATAATACCGGCACGGTCATGGCCGGATGGCTTGGGTTAAAGCGCTATCCTTCCGATGTCAAAGAACTCTCCTCCGATTTACGGACGAGCGGAGATATCCGACGACCTTGCGGTCTCGGGGTCTGGCCTGCCGCGGCCAAAGCGGGGCCACGGACGGAGAGCGCCGGGCGCCTCCGAAATGTAAGCTAGGTGCGAGGCACCCAGCGCTCTTCCGCAGCGGGATTTTGGGAACAGTCAGGCGGGGAGCAGGGGACCTGCCGCGACCTGAACGCTGGACCTGGAGCAGTGCGACCACCGCTCCCCCACCGCGTCCGCCGGTGCTTCGTCGGCACCCCGCGGTAGATAGCGGACGCGAGGGGAAATGTACGGCGGATGGGAGGGGCGGCAGTTGTATGGGCGGCAGCGGATCATGCGGCCATCCAAAAGATGCGGTGACATCGTGGGTTGGATGGCGATGCTGCAAGGCAACTCGATGGCGCAGTCGGGTCCCTTCCCCTGCGAAGCGGGGGAAGGTGGCACGCGAAGCGTGACGGAAGGGGGCGGCCACGAACACCGAGCGTGGGGCCGCCCCCTCCACCAAGCTGCGCTTGGTCCCCCTCCCCCGTAAACGGGAGAGGAGCGCCGACTGAGGCTGCAGTTGTTGGGTGCTGACTGAGGGCAAACACCCCCTCACCAAGCTTCGCTACGTCGCGATGCGACTAGATACACTAT
>JBEHYU010000022.1:0-62610 GCA_048498015.1 Pseudomonadota bacterium | reverse complement strand
CCTCGACGGATCTCAAGCGCTTATCCAACAAAACTGCCTTCTCCCCTTGAGGGAGAAGGCGACCGAGGAGACGGCCAAACAAGAAGGCCGGCATCGCTGCCGGCCTTTCGCATTTGGGTGAGAGCGCAGCTTACGCCGCGGCTTCCTCGGTGTCGGTCTCGGTCTTGGGACCGCGGCGCGGCGACTTCTGGAGTTGCTTTTCGATCAGCTGCACGGCTTCGGTCAGCGTCAGCTTGTTGACGGCGCCGATCTCGCGGCTCATGCGATCCATCGCCTGCTCGAACAGCTGGCGCTCGGAATAGCTCTGCTCCGGCTGGTCGTCCGAGCGGTAAAGGTCGCGCACGACTTCCGAAATGGCGATCAGGTCGCCCGAGTTGATCTTGGCCTCGTATTCCTGGGCGCGGCGCGACCACATGGTACGCTTCACGCGGGCACGGCCGGTGACCGTCTCGAGGGCCTTCTTGACGACGGGCTCTTCGCTCAGCTTGCGCATGCCGACGGATTTGATCTTGGCGGTCGGCACGCGCAGCGTCAGTTTGTCCTGCTCGAAAGAAATGACGAAGAGCTCGAGCTTGAGGCCGGCGACTTCCTGCTCGTCGATGGAGGTGATCATCCCCACGCCGTGCGCCGGGTAAACGATATATTCACCAGTCTTGAATCCGAGGCGCTGCACAGACTTCTTGGCTACCATGAAATACTCCTTTGACGCCGCCATCGGATCGGTTCTTTGCGGAAGACCGTCCTTGTTACTTTTGCGCAGCAAAGCCCTACCCACGTCCGGCCCCGCTAGACCGAACGTTGGTCAGATCAGTGATCCTGTCAAAAAAAGAGTGCCTCGCGGCACAGGGCTGGGTACTGCATCGATTTCCAGACCATAGCACAATTTTCCGGCAAAATCAAAATTGCCGAATCGGTCGGGTTAACGCGGCAGAATCCGGCGGCTGCGGATGGTCTGACATGCCTCATAAATGGGCAGTGTCAGTCGCCTTCACCAGGGGCCTCGGAGAAGTACTTCTCAAACTTGCCCTCGAGCCCGTCGAATTCCTTGGCGTCGGCCGGGGCTTCGCGCTTTTCGGTGAGGTTCGGCCAGGCGGCTGCGTACTTCGCGTTGATCTCGAGCCATTTGTCGAGCCCGGGCTCGGTGTCCGGCTTGATCGCCTCGGCCGGGCATTCGGGCTCGCACACGCCGCAATCGATGCACTCGTCGGGGTGGATGACGAGCATGTTCTCGCCTTCATAGAAGCAGTCGACGGGGCAAACCTCGACGCAGTCCATGTATTTGCACTTAATGCAATTGTCCGTGACGATGTAGGTCATTGAGGCAGAACGGTCCTGAGCGGAACGCCAGCGGGCGGGAGGTGCCGGCAGGGTCGGCAAGCGTGCTAACGCTTTTTAGAATGGCTCGCAAGTGAGCCAAAGAGCACGGGTTTCGCCACAAGCGCCAAGCCGGGGAAGGGCATTCTGCATAACCTCTAGCGTTGTTGAGGTTCAGTCCTCGCTATCGAGCAGGCGGTCGGTGTCGCGGCGGTCCTTTTTCGTCGGGCGGCCGCCGTCGCGCTGGATGAAGGGTGGAGGCTCTTCGGCGCGTGGCAGCGGGGGCGGCGACAGGTCGTCGTAGAGGCCCTGGGCTTCGGTGGGCGGACCGCGGCGGGTGCCGGGGTCGAGGATCTTCCAGACGAGCAGGCGGGTGTGGACCGTCATGGTCAGCACGTCGCCCTCGCCGACCTGGTGGTCGGTGTGGAGCGTGCGCTCGGAATTGACGCGGACGGCGCCCGCCTCGATCAGCTTTTGCGCCAGCGTGCGCGATTTCACGGCGCGGGCGAAGAACAGCCATTTGTCGAGGCGCTGTTTGGCCAAGCTATTCCGGCTTCGATTCCTGCTTGGGATTGCGCAGCGCCATCAGGGCGGCCCAGGGCGAATCCGGATCGACCGTCACCTTGCGCTCTTCGCGCGGGCGGTGCTCTTTCCAGTCGTCATTGCCGCGCTCGCGCTTGCCGGCGAACTTCTTGCCGTCGAACGGCTTTTTGTCGTCGCCGAAATTGCGCTTGGGACGATTGTTGTCGAAGCGCGGCTTGCCGTGCGGGCGTTCGCCTTCCGGGCGCGGCGGACGGTCGCCCTCGGGGCGCGGCGCGCGCTCGCCTTCGGGCTTGGGGCCGGCATTGGCGTCGCGGTTCCAGCGGCGCGGCGGACGCGCGCCATTGGCCGGTGCTTCGCCATTGGCCTCGTTGCGCGGGCCACGGTTCTGGTGCCGCGGATTGTCCGAACGGCGGCCGCCGGGGAACCACACTTCATCGAATTCGGGTTCGGCAGGTACGGCCGGAGCAGCGGCTTCGGCGGCAGGTGCCTCGTCCGCCGCGGGCGCTTGGGGAGCGGGCGCGTCGAGATCGACGGTCGTGGCTTCCACCGCCGCAGCTTCGGCGACGGGCGCTTCGGCAACCGGAGCGGCCTCGATCGTCTCCGCAGCTGCCTCGCTAGTCGATGCTTCAGTGGTCTCGGCGGCGACTGCGTCGATCTGCGCTTCGGTCTCGACCGGCGGCGTGATCGCCTCGGGCGCGGCGGGAGCGGCGACCTTGGGCGTGCGGCGGACGCGATAGCCGAGCGAGGTGAGGATCGAGGCAAAGTCCTCGCCGGCGGTGCCGAGCAGCGACGTCATCTCCACTGTGACGCGGAAGCCATTGCCTTCCGCGGCGCCAGCCGGGGCAGTGCCCGCATGCGTCCTGGCATCGAGCGCAATCAGGGGGCGGATGATGTCCGCGAGGCGCTCGAGGATATCGACCCGCACGGCGCGCTTGCCGGCCACCTTGAAGCCGGCGACCTCGTAAAGCTTGGTCGAAATCTCGGGATCGATCTGGAACGACGTTCTGCCGCTCAGCACGGTGTGCGGCAGCTCGCTGACGCCCGGCTGGCGCACGCCGCCATGCTTGAGGGCGTAGAGGATGATGGCGAGCTCGCGAGGCGCCGGCTTCAGCGCCAGCGGCACATAGACATGATAGGCGCCGAACTTGATGCCGAGCTTGCGCATCTTGGCGCGCACGTCCTGCTCGAGGCCTTTGACGTCGTCGGCGATGGCGCCGCGCGGCAACAGGCCGAGATTTTCGTAGAGCCGGTAGGCGATCCCTTTGGCGGTGCCTTCGAGATCGGCCGGCGCCTCGAGCGCCAGCACCGGCTCGAGCACGGTGTTGACGTGGTGGCGCAGCCAGAGGTTGAGTCGGTCCTGCACGCGCTCGAGATCGGGGCCGGTGAGGCTCTCGTCGGCCAGCACGATGACACGCGGCGCGAACAGGCTGTCGCCCTCGGCGAGCGTCGCGACCACTTCGCCGCGCCAGCGCAGCGTGCCGTCGGTCGAGAGCACGAATTCTTCGTTGGGGGCGCCGGCGAGCCGGTCGGCGCGTTTGGCGATCTCGGGCGCAATGACCTGCGCGGCAGCCGAGGCCAGCGACTTGGCGTCGGTATCGCCCTCCGAGCGCGCCAGGGTGAAGCGGAAGCCCTGGATGGAGCCGATGAGATGACCTTCGAGGCTGATCTCGCCGCGGTCGTTGATTTCGGGAGTCGCCATGGATCTGTCTCGCAAGTGACGCATCAGCACGCTGGTGCGCCGGTCTACAAAGCGCTGGGTCAGGCGCTCATGCAGCGCGTCACTCAGCCGGTCCTCAATGTCACGGGTCTTTTCGCGCCAATGCGCCGGGTCTTCAAGCCAGTTTTTCCGGTTGGCGACGTAGGTCCAGGTGCGGATCTGGCGGATCCGGTTGCTGAGGGTGTCGATATCGCCGGAGGCGTTGTCGCAGAAACGCACCTGCTCGGCAATCCAGTCGGTCGCGATGGCGCCGTGGCGGCGCAGGTCCGTGTAGATGCGGGTGATGATCTCGCCGTGCTGGGCGGGCGAGATGTCGCGATAGTCGGGCAGGGCGCAGCACTGCCAGAGCAACTCGACATTGGCGCGGCCGATGGCCAGTTCGCCCGCTTCGTTGCGCGCGAGGAATTCGAGCGCCTGCTGGTCGGTGGCGATCGGCACGCGGGTCAGCGCCTTGATCTCGGGCGTCACCTCGAGGCTGTCGCGCAGCGCCTCGATCGAGGTGAAATCGAGTTTCGAATTGCGCCACTGGATCTGCCGGATGGGCTCGAAGTCGTGGCTCTCGAGCGCCACGACCAGTTCTTCCTCGAATGGGTCGGCGTTGCCGGTGACCCCAAACGTGCCATTGTGCATGTGCCGTCCGGCGCGGCCGGCGATCTGGCCGAACTCGGCCGGGGTCAGCGGGCGGGTCTGGTGGCCGTCGAATTTGCGGTCGTCGGCGAAGGCGACGTGGTGCACGTCGAGATTGAGCCCCATGCCGATGGCGTCGGTGGCGACGAGGAAATCGACATCGCCGTTCTGGTACATGTCGACCTGCGCGTTGCGCGTGCGCGGGCTGAGCGCGCCCATCACCACGGCGGCGCCGCCGCGCTCGCGGCGGATCAGCTCGGCAATGGCGTAGACCTCGCGCGCCGAGAAGGCCACGATGGCCGAGCGGCTGGGCTGGCGCGAAATCTTCTTGCTGCCGGCATAGAGCAGCGTCGAGAAGCGCGGTCGGTGGATGATCTCGGCGTCGGGCAGCAGCGTGCGGATCAGCGGCGCCATCGTGGCGGCGCCCAGCAGCAGCGTTTCGGAGATGCCCCGGGCATTGAGGATGCGGTCGGTGAAGACATGGCCGCGATCGAAATCGGTGGCCACCTGGATCTCGTCGACCGCGAGGCATTCGACCGGCATGTCGAGCGGCATCGCCTCGACGGTGCACACCCAGTAGCGCGCTTTGGGCGGCACGATCCGCTCCTCGCCCGTCACCAGCGCCACCGCGTCGGCACCGACGCGCGCCGCGACGCGGCCATAGACCTCGCGCGCCAACAGGCGCAGCGGCAGCCCGATCATCCCCGAGCGATGCGCCAGCATGCGCTCGATGGCGAAGAAGGTCTTGCCCGTGTTGGTGGGCCCGAGGATGGCCTTGAGGGAGGAGGAGGCGGTCATCTTTGCCGCTATGTAGGCGAGGAATGTGTCGCGGCCTAGTGCGCCAGCGCCGCCTTCGTTCCGCCCCAGCCGTTAACGATCGGCACGGAACGGGAACAAACAGCGGTCGAATCGGCGGCGACTCGCTAATGCCGGTTTGTTCCCGGCTAGATGTGGTGGGTTGACCACGGTGATTCCGGCTAGAAGGCTCGAAAATGCGGCGAGGGGCGTCGCAAAATGGCCCTAAGCCGTTCACACAGCTTACGAATTGGTTGATTTTGCCGGCCGGCGCCCGCGACTCGGGCAGGGGTAAACCGCAGGTGAATCGCCGGGACGGATTCTTTTTTGGGTCGCACACGAAGCGGGGGCCGGGGCATGGGGCTTTCCCGTAGCGATGTTGGCAAAAAAGCCGTTGACCGTACCAGAACGGCACGCCGGTTTTCTTTACCGTTCGCTAACCATAATTTTGGCCATCGGCGATTTCGTCGAGCATCTTGCGCAGTTCGGTGAAGCGTTTTGACCCAAGCCGGGTCGCGAGCCCCGCTTCGAGCTCGCCAAGGATGCCGGCCGCCTTGTCGATCATGCGTTTGCCGCGCGCGGTGAGCCGCACCAGCTTGGCGCGGCGATCGGTGGGCGAGGCGATGCGTCCCACATAGCCCTTGGCCTCGAGGTCATCGACGACTTGCACCATCGCCTGCGGCGTAATACCGGCCCGCTGCGCCATCGCGGCGACCGTGGATCCGGCCGGCCCCAGATGCTCCAGCAGATTGCCGGCGCCGGGCCGCACGTCGGCGAAGCCCGCCGCATCCATGCGGGCGTGAAAGGCATCAGCGAAATGCCGCTGCGCCACCAGCAACTGCGCGCCCAGGCTGCGCCTGCGCACCGTCCAGCCATCGTCGTCATTCGTCATAATGATAAGGTTACTTGATAATCAGTTTGCCTGTTGATACTAGCCCTCCCCAGCCGGGTGGGCAACTCACAGGACAAACCACAATGACTGAATTCACCACTGTTACGCATGTCGCCGCGGGCGAGGGCGAGACGATCAACGTGATGGGCGAGCTGAGCCGCATCGCGCTGCCGGCGGGCAGCGGCACGCCGTCGCTGTCGATCATCGAGATCACCACGCAGCCGGGCGGCGGACCGCCGGCGCTGCACACGCATCCGCCGATGGAAGCGTTCTACGTGCTCGAGGGTGAGTATGAATTCGCCACCGCCGGCACCCCGATCCGGGCGCGTGCCGGCAGCGTGGTCTATGTGCCCAGCAATGTGCCGCACAACTACAAGAATGTCGGCACGGCGCCGGGCCGTATCCTGGCGATCTTCACCCAGCCCGCTGCCGAACATTTCCTGCGCGAGATGGCCGCGGCGTCGTCGATCCCGCCCGACATGGGCAGGCTCGGCGCGGTGATGCAGAAATACGAAGTCGCTTTCGTGGGGCCGCCGCCGGGCGCGCCGGCGTCCTGATCAGCTAATGCTGGTCAGCACCATGCTCAGATCGCCCATCGAGGTGGTGAGCAGCACCCGGTAGGGGATCAGGTAGCCCGTATCCTTGAGTGGCGCGTACCACACGAGGATACGGTCATCCTGGGCCAGCGAATTGGTGAGCTCGGAGGTCGTGTAGTGACCCGAGATGGGCTTGTAGTCGATGTGGCAGAGGATGACCGGCCCCTGGTAGCCGGTACGCGGCGAGGTCGCGACATCATCCTTGGCGTATCTGAAATTGAGGTCGAAGCGCTCGACGCCGGTGAAGATCTGCGCGTGGTAGCTGCACACCGATTTGTCGAGCGGGCCGCGGCGCACGAAAGCGGCCAGCATGTCGTTGACGTTGCTCAGTTGCTTGCGCTCGATCGGCACGCGGTTGATGTTGTTGACGATGGGCGGGTCGATGACGAAGGACGACACGTCGCCCCCGGCATACTGGATCTTGACGGTGAAATCCTCGCCGCCCGAATGGGTGACGAGGTTGAAGCTGCTGGAATTGAGCCCGTTGCTGCCCACCGAGCCGCTGGAATCGACCGAGGCCGTGCCGCTCGCGACCAGTTGCGCGATGCCGGTGACGTTGGCGCCGAGCCCCAGGTCGTAGGCACTGCCGTCGTCGCTGAGCTTGAACTTGGCGCTGGCGATGATCGTGCCGCCGAGGTTGACCACATAGCTGGCGGTGGAGCTGCCGGCGAGGGCCGGGGCGGCGCCGAGCGCCAGCAGGGCGGCAATGGGCAGCGCTTTCAGCAGGCGGCGTATGGCCAACTCAGACCCTCGGGCTCGAACGGCCCCAAGGGGCGAATCGCGACGATGGGCCAAATTGCCCGCCGGAGCGGGGGCTGGCAAGTTGCTCGCCGCATCGTGGCTCAATAGAACGGCGGCATGGCCGTCGCTCCGATCGAACAAGCCTGGCACCTGCTGCAGCGCGGACACCCGGCCGACGCGCTCGCCTTGGCCCGCCAGGTGCTCGCGGCGGAGCCCTCCAATATTTCGGCTTTGGCCTGCCGGGCGATGGCGGTGTGGGACCTTGACGGCGAGAACCCGCAATCGCTGAGCGACATGCAGCGGGCCGTTGAGATGGCGCCGGGCGCCGCCGCACTGCGCCACAATTTCGCGACGCTGCTGGTGCGCGCCGGTCGGGTCGACGAAGCGGCCATGCAGTATCGCGCCGCCCTGGAACTGGCGCCCGACGACACGCAGGCCTTCTGGGGTCTGGCGACCAATGCGCGGATGGAGAACGAGGCAGCGCTGGTCGAGCGAATGGCCTCGCTTGCTCAGCACGGCGCGCTGCCGCCACTTCGCCGGCAGTTCCTGGCCTTCGGCCTCGCCAAGGCCTTCGACGATCTCGGCCGGCCGGCAGAGGCGATGGCGGCCGCCATTGAGGGCAACCAGTTGATGGGCCGGAGCTGGAACAGCACTGGCGCCGATGCAATCGTGCAGGGGATTGTCGACGCAGCTGGCAGCGATCGGTTTCGGGCGGCGCGGACCAGCGGTCATCCGAGCCGGGCGCCGCTGTTCATCGTCGGCATGCCGCGATCGGGCACCACGCTGATCGAGACGATCCTGTCGCGACATCCGAGTGTACTTGCCCTGGGCGAATCCCGGCAAATCGGCGAGGCAATGGAGGCGCTGCGCGGCAAGTTCGGTCCGGAAGAGATCGGCCTGTCGCCCTCCCGGGACTGGCTGACGGCGCGGGCGGAGGCCATGGCGCGCAGCTGGGCGGCCCGGCGGGCTGGCTTTGCCCTCGTCACCGACAAGATGCCGGACAATGCCTTCGCCCTCGGCTTGATCGCCCGGTTGTTCCCCCGAGCCAGGATCATCCATGCGCGGCGTCACCCGCTCGATGTCGGTGTGTCCAACTTCTTCACCCGCTTTGCCGACGGGCAGGGCTTTTCCACCCGCCTCGACTGGATCGGCCTGCGGTCGCGCCATCTGGCCGACGTGATGGATGCCTGGCGCCGCGGGCTCGACTTGCCCGTCCTCGATGTTCACTACGAGCGGCTGGTTGCCGAACCCGAGGCCGAAATCCGGCGCATTGCGGATTTTGCCGGGCTCGGCTGGACGCCCGACTTCCTCAGCAGCGAACGGTCAGAGCGCAGCGTGGGCACCGCCAGCCAATGGCAGGTGCGCCAGCCGATCTATCGCAGCTCGGTCGCGCGCTGGCGGCGCTACGAGCCCTGGCTCGGCCCGATGATCGAGGCAATGGGCGGGATGGATTGGGTCGAGGCGCAGGGCCCGGAAATGACGATTACTTGACGGGAAAGCCCGGTTTCTCTATGGAAGCGCCTCGATCAAGGTAGACCTCAGGCCCGCTGCGGGAAATTGCCCGCCGCAGGGCTGTTTTTGACAGGATTTCGACGATGTCTCGCCGCTGTGAACTGACCGGCAAGGGTGTGATGGTTGGCAACAATGTGAGCCACGCCGTGAACCGCACCAAGCGCCGCTTTCTCCCCAATCTGCTCAGCGTGTCGCTGATCTCGGATTCGCTGAACCGTACGGTGAAGCTGCGCATTTCGGCGCATGCGCTCCGCACGGTCGAGCACCGCGGCGGCCTCGATGCGTTCCTGCTCAAGGCGCCCGACGCCGAGCTGTCCGAGAACGCCCTGGCGCTCAAGCACGAAGTGCGCGCGGCCATCGCCGCCTGAGCACGTCGCTGCAGCTGAGTTTCGACCGCGCCGCCGGAAGGTTGGCGCGGTTTGCTTTTGAGGGGCTCCGGTCTGATGCCGGCCAGCCCGAATGAAAGGTGCGATATGTTCGCTCGCTTGCTGGTGGCGATTGCCGCCATGGGGGTGGTGGTCACCGCCTCCAATATCCTCGTGCAGTTCCCGGTGCAGGCCGATCTGGGGCCGATCCACCTGGGCGACATCCTGACCTGGGGCGCGTTCACCTATCCGTTCGCGTTCCTCGTGACCGACCTCACCAACCGCTTCGATGGGCCGAAGCGGGCGCGGGCGGTGGTGCTGGTCGGCTTTGCGCTTGGCCTATGCCTCTCAGCCATGCTGTCGCCGCCGCGCATTGCGATCGCCTCGGGCACGGCGTTCCTGATCGGCCAGCTGCTCGATATCGCGGTGTTCTCGCGGCTCAGGAACCGGTTCTGGCTGGTGCCGCCGCTGACCGCGTCGCTGCTGGGCTCGCTGCTCGATACGGCAATCTTCTTCAGCCTCGCCTTCGCGCCGGCTTTTGGGTTCATCGATGCGTTCTTCGGTGCGCCGGACGGCTCGCTGGGCGATCCGGCCCCCTGGCTGAGTATCGGCCCCGACGTTCCGGTCTGGCTGTCGCTGGCGAGCGGCGATTTCAGCGTGAAGTTTTTGGCCGCCCTGCTGCTGCTGGTGCCGTACCGGGTGCTGATGAACGCGGTAATGCCGCTCAAGGCGGCTACTGTGGCAGGCTGAACTCGAGCAGCAGGTTGCGTTCCCAGTCGTTGAAATTGTTGTCGCTGATCAGGGTGATGCGGGTCTGCGTCCCGACCTCGTGGACGGCAATGCCCTCCATGTTGTCGAGGTCGCCGCCGACGCCTTCGTAGAGCACCTCGCCCTGCATTTCGGCGCCGGGTTTGACGTCCGCGGCCTTGATGCGCACCAGCCGCGCCGCGAAGTTGACCAGCGCCACACCGCGTTCCAGCACCAGCAGGTCGCCATCGGGCAGGAAGGCGCAGTCGGTGGGACTGGTGCCCTCACCCGAGCGATAGCTCAGCGGTCCCTTGTCGGTCTTGCCCAGCAGCCAGGCCGAGTGCGCGCCGTCGCCGGTGATCACGCCCTCGGTCAGCAGCAGCGTCGAGCCGGCGACGGGCGAGGCGGGCGGCGCGACGCACACCGCCTCGAGCGACTCGTTGGTGCGGGTGGCGGTCAGCCAGTCGGGAATAGCGATTTCGGTCGCCGCGCCGACCGGAACGCCGTTCTCCAGGTGGAAATCGGCGACGCGGGTGAGGTTCTCGAAGCCGACGCGCACGACCGATTTGTCGTCGGGCCGCTCGATCACCGCCAGCGCCTCGGCATCGCGGACGAAGGCGCGCGGCAAATCGGCGCCCTTGGAGTTCTGGATCGGCGAGATCCGGACGCCGACCAGCGACAGCGGCGAGCCGGCGTCGTCGTAGAGCAATTGGCCGGAGACGAAATTGCCGCGGTCCGACACCATCACCAGCCTGCCGTCGGTGCCGGCGAAGCCGATGGCGCTGAGGCCGCCGAAAGTATCGTCGACGCTGTGGAGCTCGAGGCCGCCCTCGAACACCAGCTGCTGCGTGCGCTCGCCGATGCCGGCATGCTGGAAGCTCGTGAGCGGCACCGCCGTCACCGTCGCCTCGTCGGCCAGCACGGGGGTGCACAGCGCGGCGGCCAGCATCGCCGCGAGCAGGCGCATCAGCGCTGGGCCCGGCGATATTCGCCCGGCGGCTCCTCGTCGAACAGGGAAGCGAGCTCGTCGGTCAGGGCGCCCGCCAGTTCCTCGGCATCGAGCAGGGTGACGGCGCGGCGATAATAGCGCGTCACGTCATGGCCGATACCGACGGCGACCAGCTGGATCGGCGTTCTGGTCTCGATCTCCTCGATCACCTGGCGCAGATGCGCTTCGAGGTAGTTGCCGGCGTTGACCGACTGCGTCGAGTCGTCGACCGGCGCGCCGTCCGAGATCACCATCAGGATGCGCCGGTGCTCGGAGCGGGCGAGCAGGCGCTTCTTGGCCCACTCCAGCGCCTCGCCGTCGATGTTCTCCTTGAGCAGGCCTTCGCGCATCATCAGGCCGAGATTGCGGCGCGCATGCCGCCACGGCTCGTCGGCGCTCTTGTAGATGATGTGCCGGATGTCGTTGACGCGGCCCGGATTGGCTGGCCGGCCGGCTTCGAGCCAGGCTTCGCGGCTCTTGCCGCCCTTCCAGGCACGGGTAGTGAAGCCCAGAATCTCGACCTTGACGCCGCAACGCTCCAGCGTGCGCGCCAGGATGTCGCCGCAGATGGCCGCAATGGTGATCGGCCGCCCGCGCATGGAGCCGGAATTGTCGATCAGCAGCGTCACCACGGTGTCGCGGAAATCGGTGTCCTGCTCGACCTTGAAGCTCAGTGCCTGCAGCGGATCGGTGACGACGCGGGTGAGCCGCGCCGTATCGAGCAGGCCTTCCTCGAGATCGAACTCCCACGAGCGCGACTGCTGCGCCATCAGCCGGCGCTGCAGCTTGTTGGCGAGCCGGGCCACGGCGCCGGCGAGATTCTCGAGCTGCTTGTCGAGCAGCGCGCGGAGCTGGTCGAGCTCTTCGGGCGGGCAGAGTTCGGACGCCTTGACGATCTCGTCGAACTTCTGGGTGAAGATCTTGTAGTTGAACTGGTTCGAGAACTCTTTGGCGTTGGCGCCGGGAGGCGGCAGCGGCGCTTCGTCACCGGCTTCGCCCGGAGCTTCTTCGTCGGTCTCGGTGAAATCGGTGTCGGACCCTTCGGTCTCGCCCTGCTCGTCGCTGTCGCCGGGGGATTGATCCTCCTGCGCCTCGGAATCCTCGGACTCGCCTTCGCCCTGCTCGGGCGTCTTCTCGTCGTCCTGGCCCTGCTGCGGGTCGGAATCGTCGCCCTGCTCTTCGTCGGTGCTGTCGCCGTCGTCGAGCTCGCCCTCTGGCACGAGGTTGAGGTCGCGCAGCAGATGGCGCGCGGCGCGGGCGAACAGGTCCTGGTCCTGGTATTGCGCCAGCAGCGAGGTCAGCGAGATGCCGGCCTTCTGCTCGATCTCCTGCTTCCACAGGTCGACAATGGCATTACCCGAGGGCGGGATCGCGACGCCGGCCAGCTTCTCGCGCAGGATCAGGCCCAGCGCCTCGGCGAGTGGAGCGTCGTCCTTGTTGCTGACTTCGGCCAGGTTCGAGCGAAACAGCCGGTCGTCGAGCATCTCGTGGATGTTGCCGATCATGCCGGGCATGCGCACGCAGCCCAGCGCCTCGACGCGCGCCTGCTCCAGCGCATCAAAGGCGGCGCGCGCCTCGGGCTCCGCCGGCGAGCGGCGGCGATGGATGTCGGGGTTATGGCTCGCCAGCCGCATCGCCATGGCGTCGCCCTGGCCGCGCGCGATGGCAATGTCGCGGCGCGACGGCAGGCGCGGCAGGTTGGCGAGTCGCGCCTTGTCGGCGGTCAGCAGCGGCCGGTCGGCCGAGAAGCTGACCTCGAGGTCGGGCATGGCCGCCACGGCGCGCACCGCTGCGCCCATGGCGGTCTTGAAGGCCGCCGTGGTGTCGGGCTTGTTGGCTTTCCGCGGTGGAACGGCCATCGGGTGTTACGCAGTCACCGCCAGATTGGCGGCGCTCTCCGGCAGGTCCTCGCCGAACACGCGCTGGTAGAACTCGGCCACCACGGGGCGCTCGAGCTCGTCGCACTTGTTGAGGAAGGTCAGCCGGAACGAGAAGCCGAGATCACCGAAGATCTGGGCATTCTCGGCCCAGGTGATCACGGTGCGCGGGCTCATCACGGTCGACAAGTCGCCATTGATGAAGGCCGAGCGGGTCAGGTCGGCGAGACGCACCATGTTGGCCACGGTCTTGCGGCCCTTCTCGGTATCGTACGACTTGGCCTTGGCCAGCACGATGCCGGCCTCCTTGTCGTGCGGCAAATAGTTGAGCGTGGTGACGATCGACCAGCGGTCCATCTGGCCCTGATTGATCTGCTGCGTGCCGTGATAGAGGCCCGAAGTATCGCCGAGGCCGATGGTGTTGGTCGTGGCGAACAGGCGGAAGGCCGGGTGCGGGGTGATGACGCGGTTCTGGTCGAGCAGCGTCAGGCGGCCCGAGGCCTCCAGCACGCGCTGGATCACGAACATCACGTCAGGGCGGCCGGCGTCGTATTCGTCGAACACCAGCGCGATGTTGTTCTGCACGGCCCAGGGCAGGATGCCGTCACGGAATTCGGTGACCTGCTTGCCTTCCTTGAGGACGATGGCGTCCTTGCCGACGAGGTCGATACGCGACACGTGGGCGTCGAGGTTGACGCGGACCAGCGGCCAGTTGAGGCGCGCCGCGACCTGCTCGATATGGGTGGATTTGCCGGTGCCGTGGTAGCCCTGCACCATCACGCGGCGATTGAAGGCAAAGCCGGCGAGGATTGCGAGCGTGGTGTTGCGGTCGAACAGGTAGTCCGGGTCGAGCGGCGGGGTGTGCGGATCGGGCTCCGCGTAACCCTTCACCTTCATGTCGGTGTCGATGCCGAAGGTCTCGCGGACAGAAAATTCCTTGTTCGGCAGGTTAGTCGTATCGGCCATTTTCCGGGGCTTTCAGGAGAATTGGGCGGTCAAAACCGGCCCAGAGGTCGTCGGCTCTATAGCAGCATCGTTTCCGGGTGGGTAGGGGGCCGAAGGCCGCCGCCGCTGCGACCCAAAATGGGCATTGCGGAGGCACTTTTCCAGCGCCGGCACGTTCTCGCCCCGGTTGCGGCATCTGCTCCGGTGTCGATTCGCGTGCGGGAGGCAGTCTTGAGTAGTACGGGGAGCATGAAGCTCGGCATCGTGCGGGGCATTTCCTATGGGGTGTTCGGCCCGCCGGGGGAGTTCATGGACGAGGCGCGGGCGCTCGGCGCACGCGTCGTTCGGGTCTACCTCACCTGGCAGCAGGTCGAGCCCCGGCCTGGCGAGTTCGACTGGCGGGCGGTGGACAGCCTGCTGGCGCAGATCCGGACGGGTGACGAGCTCTGGGTCACCGTGGTCTCGGCATCGCGCTGGGCGACCGTGCAGGCCACCGATTTCCTGCCCGCCTCGCCGGCCAAGGACCTGTCGGCCTATCTGCGCTTCATCGAGGCGCTGGTGGGGCATTGCGAGGGCCATGTGCGCTACTGGCAGTGCAATAACGAGCCGAGCAATCCGGGCCTGTGGTCGGGCAGCGCCGAAGATTATGCCAGCCAGGTCGTGGCCTTCGCCGACGCCGTGCGACGCAGGGACTGGAGCGCGAAGATCGTCCTTGGCGGCTGCGGCTACGACGTGCTGTCGGCGGCGCCGGGCGCACCGCCGCGCGCATTCTTCGACACAATCCTGGCCAAGGCGCCGGCCTCGTTCGACCTCTTTGCCGTGCATCTCTACGACGATCCGCGACGCATCCCGGCTCATATCGCCGACGTGCGGGCGATGATGCGGGCGCAGGGGGTGGAGAAGCCCGTGGTGGTGGGCGAATATGGCGGTCCGACGCTGCTCGAATTCCCCCAGCTGGATGCGGTGATGCAAAGCGTGATGGCCGAGGCCTTCGCCGGCGGCGGGCCGTCGCTCGACAGCGCCGACCTTGCCGCGGCGAACGAGACGCCGGACCGGCGGGCCATGCGCACGCTCTACAGCAAGATGGCGGAGCTGCCGCCCGAGCTGCAGATGTTCATGCAGGGCTGCCCGCCGGCGCTCGAAGCCAAACGCCATCGCATCGCCTGCCGCGAGATGGTGACGCGCAACCTCCTGGCGCTGGCCGAGGGCGTGACGCTCACCCTGTGCTGGAACCTCGCACCGGAAGTGCCGAACTATCGCGACCCCTACAACATGATGGGCTTTCTCAGCGACAAGCTGGCGCTGATGGATTTCGTCGATGGCAGGCTGAGCAAACGCGAGCCGGCCGCTGACGTATTCCAGCGTCTGGCGGGCCTGCTCGACGGTGCTACCGGCGCGCGGCATCTCGACAGCGCGCCGGGCGTCGCCTCGCTGCTGGTCGAGCGCGGCGAGCACGGGCCGCTGCATGTGCTGTGGGCCGAAAGCGAGCCGGGCGCCGAGGACGGGGCGCCGCTGCTCACCGAAGTGCCATGGGAAGCCGCCGAAGCGCAGGCGGTCGATGTCTTCGGAGTGGAGCGCAAGCTGACGCCCGTCGATGGTCGGCTGAGCCTCGGGGTCACCACGACGCCGCTGTTCGTGAGCTAGAAAAAACAGTCGGGGCGATGTCGATCCTGAGGACCGCCGCTCGTCGAGAAGGTGAACGCGATCACTGCCGCGGATCCCCAGATCGATGGAGAAGCAAATGAGCCTCGCCGACTTCGCCCCCGCCCACCGCATCGCCTTTTCGTTCGCCATCGCCGGCCTTGGCCGCATTCTCGCGCAATGGATCGCCACCCGTCGGGTCGAGCGCGCGCAGGAAGCGGCGTTGCGCGACCTGCTGTTCGCGCCCGAGCATCGCCTGCGCGATCTCGGTATCCGCCGCGAGCAATTGATCATGGCGATGGAGATCCATCGCAAGTGAGTTCTACCTGCGGGTGGCGAGCCAGATGTTGTGCCGCGCGCCCTTGCCGTTGGAGCGCTCGCGCACGGTCTTTTCCTCGACCGCGAAGCCGGCATCCGCGAGCCGCCGGCTGAAGGATGCATCAGGCTCGGTCGCCCAGATCGCGAGGACGCCGCCGGGCTTGAGCGCGGCACGCGTCACCGCCAGCCCAGCATGCGAATAGAGCCGATCGTTGCCGGGGCGGCTCAGCCCATCGGGGCCATTGTCGACATCGAGCAGGATCGCGTCCCACGCCGCCTTGCCCGAGGCAATCGCCGCGCCGACATCGCCCGTCTCGATGCGCACGCGCGGATCGTCCAGGCTGCCCGCATGCAGCCAGGCCAGCGGTCCGCGGGCCCACGCCACCACTTCGGGCACCAGCTCGGCGACGGTGATGCGGGCATCCGCCGGCAGGATCGCCAGGGCCTCGCGCAGGGTGAAGCCCATGCCCAGCCCGCCGATCAGCAGCGCGGGCGCCTTGCGGGCGGCGATGCGCTCGTGGCTCAGCCGCGCCAGGGCTTCTTCCGAGCCGCTCATGCGGCTGTTCATCAGCGGGATGCGGCCGGCCATGATGACGAATTCGGTGCCGCGCTGCATGAGGCGCAATTCGCCGCCGCCGCCGGGGACGATCGCCGTGCCGAGATGCACCCAGGGCAGCATGATGGCGTCGCGGCTTACGCCGTGACGAAGCCCTTCTGCTTGAGGTGCGAATAGGCCGCGATGATCGAGCGCAGGCGGTCTTCGGAGCTCTTGTCGCCGCCATTGGCGTCGGGGTGGTGGATTTTCACCAGCGCCTTGTAGGCGCGCTTGATCTCGTCGGATTTCGCCCCGGCCTTGAAGCCGAGCGCCTCGAAGGCGCGGCGATCGTTCTCGTGCAGCTTGATGGCGCGCTCGGGCGCCGGGCCGCGGGCGTTGGCGCGGGCATAGCGGGCCCAGATATGCAGCGGGTCGGAGAAGCGCTTGGCGCCGGCCGCGGCGGCGCTCGGGTCCTTCTTGGGCATGCGCGGGCCATTGTAGGCGCCGGGCTTGCTGCCGAGGCCCCAGCTCGGCCGGCCGTCGGTCTGGCTGGTGGTGTAGAGATGCTTCTCGCGTTCCTTCTCGGTCATGTCCGCGAAGAAGTTGAAGGCCGTGTTGTAGTGGCGGACGTGCTCGAGGCAGAAATGGTGGTATTCGCCCTCGAAACGATGGCCTTTGGGCGCCTTGTAGATGCCGGGCTGGGTGCAGCCTTCCCAGGCGCAATCCGGAACTTCGGATTTCACCTCGGGCGCGGCGTGGCGCGGGTGCACCCGGATGCGGTCAAAAAGCTTGGAGTCGAGCTTCATCGGTCCTAGTTACGGTCTTGGATTTACACTGAGCTGAAGGGGCTTAGCCTTATGCCTGTTCGCGATGCGATTGTTGCAAAACTTTCGGCCAAATTCGCCCCGAGCCATCTTGAAGTGATCGATGAAAGCTCACGACATATGGGGCACGCCGGTTCGCGCCCCGAGGGCGAGACGCATTTTCGCGTCCGGATCGTGTCCCCGCACTTCGCCGGAATGAGCCGCCTGGCGCAGCATCGCGCCATCAACGAGGCCCTGTCCGAAGAGCTTAAAGGGGGCGTGCATGCCCTCGCCATCGAGGCCGGCGCTGCCGGTTCTCCACAGGCGGGGGCCGGCCGCGCCTGAAGGAGAATGTAGGAATTGTCGCGCCTCTGCGCCAGTTTGCGGCGAGTCTTGGGCCGTTAACTATGTCGTGACGGGCAAACCCGATTTTCCGCCGCCGCTGTGGCGGGCTTTCGACAATACGGCAGAACTCCGGCCCAAACCGGCCCTCGTGCCTTCCTCGCGGCGAAGTTTCGCCCCCTGAGGTTTCTAGCACTTTGCGTGCAGACAGCTTTCAGGAGGGCGCTATGAAAATGTCTCGGCAAGGAGCGATGTTGCTCGTCATGTGTCTGGCCGGTGCAACGACCGCCGCCAGCGCAGCGAGTTGGCTGCCGCAACCGATGGAGCCGCCGCAGGTCGCGGCGATGAATCAGGACCCCGAAGGTGCGAGCGCGTTCTGCGGCCTCGACCAGAAATACAACGTCACCGGTTTTGCGCAGAACTCCAACGACCTGACGACCCGCATCAGGGCGCGACTCGACCAGGTTGCCGCCGATATCGGCGAACGGAAATGCGCGGTGCAGTTGGTCGGCTATTCGAGCCGCGAGGGCGACCTTGCCGCCAATGCCCTGTTCGCCATTGAACGGGCGCAGAAGTCGCTTACCTACCTGCGCGACCATGGGGTCGACTTCACCAGGGCCACCGCGACCGGCGCCGGCGCAACCGGGCAGTTCGGCGGCGCCGACGCCAACCGGCGTGTGGTGATCATCGTCACGCCCTGAACCAATCCCCGCAATTCCCTCCCCCTCGCCAGGGAGGGAACGGGTGGGCCTTCGGGCCCATCCCCCGGCGTCGTCCTGCTCCCGCAAGGGCAGGGCCCAGCGAAACGTTCGTGAGTAGAGCTGGATCCCGGCTGGAGGCAATTTCCATGCGCAAGCATGGCGCCGGGGTGACGCCGGAGCCGGGGGCGGGTCAGGCGGCTATTTGAACACCAGATTCAATGTGATGCCGGCATGACCGGACATGCCGATCAACGCATCGATGCTGAACAGGTTGATCTTGCCCCGCATCAAGTCCGACACACGCGGCTGCGTTACGCCGAGATGTTTGGCCGCGGCCTTTTGCGTCCAGTCCTGCTTTCTGACGTAGTCCTGCATCTGCATCATCAGGCTCGACAATACCTTCATGCGCTGACGCTGGGCCAGATCGGGCTCCAAGGCATCCCAGACACTCGCAAATGAACGGCTAGGGGTCTCTGCGCTTTCGGACGAGCGCTTTGTAGCGCGCGGTCGCAAGCTCAATGTCGGGGCGGCTGGTGCGTTGAGATTTCTTTTCGAAGCAGTGGAGGACGTAGACCGTTTCCTGGAACTTGGCGACGTAGATGACACGGAAAGCTCCTTCCACGTTGATACGGATTTCGCTGACACCGGGCCCGATACTCGACATCGGCCTCCAGTCGTCCGGCTGACGGCCCTGCTGGACGACATCCAGCTCGTAGCCCGCCAGTTGGCGCGCCGCGTCCGGAAAAGCGACCAGCGCCTCGTAGGAATTGCCTTCGAAATCCAGTCGCTTCCGCTTACGCATTTATACAGGTTCCAGTATATTTGCAAGATGCGGTTTCAGGCGCTCCGCATTTCCTCCAGATACGCTCTTACCGCCACTGGATCGACGTTCTTCTCGATGAAGGCCTGGCCGATGCCGCGCGTCAGGATGAAGGTCAGGGCGCCGCGGACGACCTTTTTGTCCTGTGCGATGGCGTCCATCAGATAGTCCGTGCCGGGCAGGGTGCCGGGGATGTCGGAGAGCTTCGTCGGCAGGCCGGCGCGCTTGAGGTGCGCGGCGATGCGGCCGGTGTCCTGGCTCGGCGCGAGACTGAGTTTGGCCGAGAAGCCATGGGCCAGCACCATGCCGATGGCGACGCCTTCGCCATGCAGCAGGCGATCGGAATAGCCGGTGGCCGATTCCAGCGCATGGCCGAAGGTGTGGCCGAGATTGAGCAGGGCGCGGACGCCGGTCTCCTTCTCGTCGGCCAGCACGAAGCGCCGCTTGGCCTCGCAGGCCCGCGCGATGGCCTCGGCCCGCGCCGGCCCGCCCTCGAAAATCTCGCGCTGGTGCTCTTCGAGCCAGAAGAAGAAGGGCTCATCGTCGATGAGCCCGTATTTCACCGTCTCGGCATAACCCGCCGCGAATTGCCGCGGCGGCAGCGTCGACAGCGCGGTGATATCGGCCAGCACCAGCTTGGGCTGATGGAACGCGCCGATCAGGTTCTTGCCGTGCGGCGAGTTGATGCCGGTCTTGCCGCCGACCGAGCTGTCGACCTGCGCCAGCAGCGTCGTCGGGATCTGCACGAAGTCCATGCCCCGGCGGGTGATGCTCGCCGCAAAGCCCGCGAGATCGCCGATGACGCCGCCGCCCATCGCCAGCACGATATCGCCGCGCTCGAGCCGGGCCTCGAGCAGCCCCTCGACCACCTCGTTCAGCCGGCTGATCGATTTCGACGCTTCGCCGTTCGGCACGACGATCGCGGCATGCTTCAGCCCCGCCGCATCGAGCGAGCGGACCAGCCGCGGCAGCTGCGCCCGGGCGACTTCGGTATCCGTGACGATGCCATAGCGCCGGCCGGGGAACATCGCCTGCAACCGCTCGCCCGCCGTCTCCAGCAGGTCGGAACCGATGAGAATGTCGTAGGCGCGCTCGCCCAGGGGGACGTGGACTTTCACCGGCTCAGCCATTGGGGCCTCCCAGATGGGCCAGCACGGCATCGACCACTTCGGTCGCCACCTGGTCCTGCGGCACGTCCTTGCTCACCACGGTCACGTCGGCCTCGGCATAGATGGGGTAGCGCTTGTCGATCAGGTCCTGCAGCGTCTGGCGCGGATTGGCGGTCTTGAGCAGCGGCCGGTTGGAGCGGCGCTGCACGCGCTGGAACAGCAACTCGAAATCGGCCTTGATCCATACAGACACCGCCGAGCTCTTCACCAGCGCGCGCGTCTCGGCATTGATGAAGGCGCCGCCGCCGGTGCCCAGCACCAGGTCGGCTTCCTTGAGCAGGCGGGCGATCACCCGCACCTCGCCGGCGCGGAAATCGGCCTCGCCATGGGTGGCGAAAATGTCCTCGATGGTCATGCCGGCGGCCTTTTCGATCTCCTCGTCGCTGTCGACGAAATGGCGCCCCAGCCGGGCGGCAAGGCGGCGACCGACGGTGGTCTTACCGGCCCCCATCATGCCCACAAGCACGAGCGGCCGGCCGGCGAGCAGCGCCAGCAGCTCGTCCTTGTGCGTGTCGCGCGGCGGCGATGTGGCGGTCATGTGAACCCCCGGTTGCGTCGGGCGTTGAACCGTTAGGGTGGAGTAAAGTCAATCCTGCTAGGAGCTTGTCGCTGGGCCGCCATTACCAGTTGTGACGCGTTCGGCCTTGATCGCGCCACCGAATGGCGGGACAAGCACAACTCGCGCGAGCGCATCGCCAGGGGACTGAATGCCGACCCTCATCCGCCTCTTCGTCGTGCTCGTGGTGCTGGCGATCCTCGGCTTTGCCGGCATGGTGGCGCTCACCATCATGGTCGATCCGGGCGAAAAGGACATCACCATCAAGATCCCGTCGCGCGAGCTGGTGCCGCCGCCGGAGACCGAACTCGACATGAGCGATTTGCCGGCTCCGGTGAACGTCGCGCCGAAGGACGAATCCTCCGCGTCGGACGCGCCCTCGGGGCCGGCCGATATCAGCATCGACACGTCGGACCCGGAAGCCGACGAGTCGGGGGTCAAGACGGTCGATACCGGCACGGCGGAATGAGCCATCTGGTCGAGGCCTTCCTCGAAATGATGAGCGCCGAGCGCAACGCGGCCCGCAACACCATCGAGGCCTATCGGCGCGATCTCGACGATTATTCGGGCTATCTCGCCGGCAAGGGCCGCTCCGTCGCCAACGCGGCGCGCGAGGATGTGGTGGGCTACCTGGCCTTCGTCGATGCGCAGGGGCTGGCGGCCTCTTCGGCGGCACGGCGGCTCTCGGCGCTACGGCAATTCCACAAATTCCTCTGTGCCGACCAGATCAGGCCGGACGATCCAACGCGCATCGTCCAGAGCCCGCGCGCCCGCCGCGCGCTGCCCAAGGTGCTGTCGGTGGCCGAGGTCGACCGGCTGCTCTCGACCGCCGAGGCCGAGGCGGCCGCCGACGTCCCGCCGGACAGGCAGCAGGCGGCGCTCCGGCTCTATGTGCTGCTGGAACTGCTCTACGCCACCGGCATGCGCGTCAGCGAGCTGGTGAGCCTGAAGCGCGCCGCGGTGATGCGCGACGCCGCGTTCCTCACCATCATGGGCAAGGGCAACAAGGAGCGCATCGTGCCGGTCAACGACCGCGCGCGCGATGCCATGAAAACCTGGGTCAAAGCGCTGGAGCCGGGACCGTTCCTGTTCCCCGCGTCCGGCGAGGACGGACATTTGAGCCGCCAGGTCTTCGCCCGCGACCTCAAGGGATTGGCGGGACGGGCAGGCATCGCATCGGCGCGCGTGGCGCCGCACGTGCTGCGCCACGCCTTCGCCAGCCATCTGCTGCAGGGCGGAGCGGATCTGCGCGTGGTGCAGACGCTGCTCGGCCACGCCGACATCTCCACCACGCAGATCTACACCCACGTCCTCGACGAGAAGCTGCGCACGCTGGTCGAGAGCAAGCATCCGCTGGCGGATTAGCGTCGCCAGACCGTCAGCGTCACCCCGTCATCCAGCACCTCCGGCGCATCCGGCCGCAATCCGGCCTGTGCCAGCACCTCCGCCGGTGGCCCATCCGAAAAGCACGGCGCGCCGCCGGGGATCGTTACGCGTTCGGCCGTAACCAGGTCGAACTGCGTGTAGCCCGGCAGGAACAGGTCGAAGACCCTCGTGCCGCCGGTCACCGCGATGGTTCCGTCGGCGATCCCGAGCCCGGCCAGCACCCGGCTGAAACTGATGCCGCCGGGGTTCCACAGCATCGCATTGGCGTCCGCAGGGTCGCGCTCCAGCCAGGCGACGCGGCTGGTCACCACCAGCCGCTTGCGGCCGGGGTTGGGGTGGAGTTCGTGACCCAGGCGCCCGAGCACCACCAGTGCGGCGGCGTCCAGCGCGGCCTGGAAGCGCCGGAAATCGGCATCGTTGCGCAGCGATGGCGGCATGCGCCGGTCGCGGTCGGCGATCATGCCGTCAGCCGAGACGATGGCGTGGCCGATGATCTCGATGGTCAAAGATGTACTCCGTTCAGGACTCGTTCAGCGCCCGCACGCGATTGCTTTGAACGCCGCGAAAAACTCGCGCAATTGTGCTGCGAATTGCCACAAAGGCTTCGTTACTTGCCAGTCATAGTGCCGCGAGGGTCCGCCGTGGTGCCTGTTCACACGATCAAAGGGAATGCCATCGTGCTCAAGATTTCGAAAGCGGCGCTCGTCGCCGCCGCGCTCAGCCTGTCCGCGCTCCCGGCGCTGGTCGCCCAGCCGGTGCTGGCCGAAGACAGCGCGAGCCCCAGCAAGCCCGATCTGGGCTTCCAGTTGTCCATCCCCACCATTACCGCCGTCGATTCGTCGATGACGGAAGATCAGATTCGCGACGCGCTGACCGGCAACTTCCTCGACCATGTCGATGATCTCGCCGGGCTGAACGCCACCAGCATTACCATCCCGACCATCAGCTTCACGACCACCACCAAAGGCGCCGAAACCACCGCCACCTACACCAACATCGTGCTGAGCGATGTGAAGGACGGCGTCGCCGGATCGGTCAGCGTCGACAAGGGCGAGAGCAAGAGCAAGGACGCGACCTTCACCTATGGCAAGATGGGCTATGAGGGCGTCGACATCCACGGCCTGTTTGCCCTGATCGGGCTGGTCCCCGGCGATGCAACCGACTTCGCTCCGGTGATCGCCAAGACCAGCAGCGAAGGCTGGAGCTTCACCAGTCCGGAGGCGAACTGCCAGGTCGGCGCGACGGAGGGCGGCCCGATGGAGGCCAAGCCCGTGACGGTGCTGATGAAGGACGTGATCGCCGCCGGCACTGAAATGAGTGCCAATCCCAAGGATCCCTCGGGGGCCGCGCTCAAGACCATCGCGACCTACGTCACCGACATCCTGACTTCGTTCAAGACATCGCCGGGCGAATTCAGCGGCCTCGACTGCACCATCACCAATCCCGAGGCGGCCGGCACGGTGCATCTGGGTAAGCTCAGCGTCGGCGGCTTCGAGCCGGGCATCTATCCGGCCTTCGGGCTCGAGGACCTGAAGATCGATCTGGGCGAGAAGGGCATGGTCAGCATCGGCAAAGCCGAGCTCAAGACCATCGACCTCAATCCGCCGATCGAAGCGGTACGGGCCGACATCGATAATCTCAGCCAGGAGTGGTTCACCAAGAACGCCCGCAAGCTGGTCCCGTCCTTCGCCGGTTTCGATATCAGCGACGTCAAGGTCGATGTGCCCGATCCTGAAACCGAGGGGTCGCGCATCCAGGCCAGCGTCGGCGATTTCGACCTGACCCTGTCGGATTATCTCAACGGTATCCCGACCAAGATTTCATCCGCGACGCACGGCCTCGACGTGCCGCTCGACCAGGGCTCGGAAGACCAGAGCGTCAAGATGCTGCTGGCGCTCGGCATCAGCCGCGTGAACCTCAACTATGAGCTGTCGGGCGCGTGGGACAAGGACGCAAAGACCATCAATTTCGACAAGATCTCGATCTCGGGCAATGACCTGGGCAGCTTCGCGGTGTCGGCGCTGCTCGGCAATGCCGGGCCGGAACTGTTCGACGTCGATCCGAACGTCATGGAAGCGGCCGGCATGGGCCTGACCGTCAAGGACATCAAGCTGCACGCCACCGATGACGGCATCGGCGAGAAGGTCCTCCCGATGCTCGCCGCGCAGCAGAACAGCGCGCCCGACGCCTACCGCCAGCAGATGGCAGGCATCGCCGAAGGCACCGCGCTGCAGCTGCTGGGCAGTACCGATGCGGCCCGCGCGCTCGGCAAGGCGCTCGGCGATTTCGTCAGCGGCACCAGCAAGTCGGTCTCGGTCGATATCGCCGCCAAGGACGATGCCGGCGTGGCCGTGCCGGTCCTGATGCAGGGCGGCAACGACCCGACGGTGCTCACCGGCGCCTTCAACATCACCGGCTCGTCCGAGTAAGAGCGGCCGGCCATCGCTCGAAAGCTCTAGGCGGCGCGCCCCTCACCGGGCGCGCCGCTTTCTTTCTGCTCTGTCCAAGCGGTCCCAAACGGGCCCGCTCGGCCAACCGCTGTTTCTTTCTGCTCTGTCCGAGCGGTCCCAAACAGGCCCGCTTGGCCAACCGCGGCTTGACTCCGGGGGGCTCGCTCGCCACTTTCCGGCCATCATGCGCCCGCACTGAGCGCAGCAGTTTCAACGGCTTGAAGGCGCGGCGGCGATGGCGATGCAGTCCTATCTCGATTTCGAAAAGCCGGTGGCCGATCTCGAAGGCAAGATCGCGGAGCTGAAGTCGCTCAGCGGCGATGCCCGCGCCGTGACCATCGACGACGAGATCAGCGGGCTGACCGCGCGCGCCGACCAGGCCCTCGCCGACATCTACCGCCGCCTGACGCCCTGGCAGAAGACGCAGGTCGCTCGCCACCCGCAGCGCCCGCATTTCTCCGACTACATCAAGGGGCTGGTGACGGAGTGGACGCCGCTCGCCGGCGACCGCAAATATGCAGAAGATCCAGCGATCCAGGCCGGCTTCGGGCGCATCAATGGCGAGCCCGTCGCCATCATCGGCCAGGAGAAGGGCTCGACCACCGAAACCCGCCTCAAGCACAATTTCGGCATGGCCCGCCCCGAGGGTTACCGCAAAGCCGTCCGCATCATGGACATGGCCGACCGCTTCAACATCCCGGTGATCTCGTTCGTCGATACCGCCGGCGCCTATCCGGGCATCGGCGCCGAGGAGCGGGGGCAGGCCGAAGCCATTGCCCGCTGCACCGAGAAATGCCTCGAGCTGGGCGTGCCCAACCTCGCCATCGTCATCGGCGAAGGCGGCTCGGGCGGCGCCATCGCGATCGCGACGGCCAACCGGGTGTTGATGCTCGAAAACGCCATCTATTCGGTGATTTCGCCCGAAGGGGGCGCCTCGATCCTGTGGAAGGACGCCGCCAAGGCGCAGGACGCCGCCAACAACATGAAGATCACCGCGCAGGATCTGCTCGGCTTCGGCATCATCGACGGCATCGTGTCCGAGCCGGCCGGCGGCGCGCATCGCCATCCCGAGCAGGTGATGGCCGCCATGAACGCCGCCATCGGCGACTTCCTCACCAGTTTCCCCGGCAACAAGGGCAAGCTCGAAATCCGCGAGCACCGCCGCGAGAAGTTCATGTCCATCGGCCCGGCGCTGAACTGAGCCTGCTTGCACTGGCTCGTCCGTCAGTGCCTGAACATGCGAGCCGCCCCACTTCGATCACAAGCCCGTGGTGTTGCTCGCCGGTGACGGCGCGGTAACCATGCGGCGTGTAGGGGTAAATCCCGCAGTTCGGGGCAGATTCGGTCTATGCGCTTGCCGCTTTCGAGGATTTTGGGGGTCGTGGCGATCCTCGTGGTCGCCGCCGCGCTGAGCGCCTGCGGCGGGCTGGTCTCCAAGACCAGCTCGATGCGCTCGCACCAGTCGTTGCACCAGAGCGCCATCGCCAAGCTCAAGGATATCGGCTCGTCGCCCGGCGCGCCGATGATGATCCGGGTGTTCAAGGCGACCAACGAGTTCGAGGTGTGGAAGCAGAGCGCCTCGGGCACCTTCAAGCTCTTCAACACCTACGAGATCTGCGCCTATTCGGGCGGGCTCGGGCCCAAGCTGGTCGAGGGTGACCGGCAATCGCCCGAGGGCTTCTACAACATCACGCCCGGGCTGATGAACCCGAACTCCAACTACTATCTCGCCTTCAACACCGGCTTTCCCAACAAGTTCGACCGCTCCTGGGGCCGCACCGGCTCCGAGCTGATGGTGCATGGCGATTGCTCGAGCCGCGGCTGCTACTCGATGACCGACGAGGGCATCGCCGAGATCTACGCCCTGGCGCGCGAGACCTTCGCAGCCGGCAACACCGTCATCCAGATGCAGATCTTTCCGTTCCGCATGACGCCCAAGAACATGGCGCAATATGCCAGCAACGCGAATATGCCGTTCTGGCAGGACATCAAGGAAGGCTACGACCGCTTCGAGCTCAGCCACACGCCGCCCGACTGGGATGTGTGCGAGAAGAAATACGTGTTCGGCGGCGTCAAATCCGCCGACGGCACGCCGCTCGACGCCACCGGCGCCTGCCCGGCGCGCGGCAATGACCCGCTCTACGCCCAGGTGACCGCCCGGGAGCAGGCGGACGACGCGCAGTTCAAGATCGAAGTGGCCGCCATTGCCGATCGCGACGCCAAGTCGGCGGCGGCCAAGCAGGCGGAAGCCGACGACCAGGCGGCCGCCAAGGCCCGCGGCCAGGCCATTGGCGGGTTCGTGTCGGGCCTGTTCGGCGGCGGCAATGCGCAGGCGGCCGAGCCGGTTGCGGCTCCCGCCGCCGTCGCCCCGACCCCGATGCCGGCGCCCTCCGGCACCTGAACCATTTCTGACACGATCCTCGTGAACTCTCCGCCATTATGGGTCGGGTCGCATGAATCGCAGTTTCCTGAGTTTTGCCGTGGGCCTCGGGCTGGTCGGGTGCCTGGCGCTGGGCGGCCTCGTCTGGCCGCTCGCGAGCGGCTATCTTCGCCACATGCCGCCGCCTGAAACCAAAGTCTCCGACGTCACCTTCGACCGCAGCGCGCTCAAGCAGCAACTGGCGGATGCCGGCCTGCGGCTGGGCGACGAGGCGCATGTGCGCATTTTCAAACGCGAGAAGCGGCTGGAACTCTGGATGGCCAAGCCCGGCGAGCGTTTCGTGCTGTTCAAATCCTACGGTATCTGCACCTTCTCGGGCGGGCTCGGGCCCAAGCTCGCCGAAGGCGACCGGCAGGCGCCCGAGGGCTTCTACCGGGTGGCGTTCCGGCAGCTCAATCCGAAGTCGCGGCATCATCTGGCCTTCAACCTCGGCTTCCCCAACGCCTTCGATCGCGAGCTCGGCCGCACCGGTTCGGCCCTGATGGTGCATGGTGGCTGCTCCTCGGTCGGCTGCTACGCCATGGGCGACGAGCAGGTCGACGAGATCTACGCAGTGGTCGAAGCAGCGCTCGATCGCGGGCAGGCGGAAGTGGACGTGTCGATCTTCCCGTTCCGCCTCACCGACGCGGCGCTCAGCGCCGAAGCGGGCAGTTCGTGGCTGCCGTTCTGGCAGAATCTGAAACGGGGTTCCGATCTGTTCGAGACGACGGGTGAGCCGCCCAAGGTTGCGGCCTGCAAGGGCGAATACATCTTCGGCGACGACGCGCTGAAGCCGGGCTGCACCCCGATCACCGGGTGGGTGTGATGGACCGCCTCATCTCGCTTCTCGCCGCACTGGTCGGCCTCATCGCGCTGGGCGGCGCGATCCTCGTTCACAACAATGCCGACACGCAGCGGCGCGAGCTCGCCGGCGACATCGCGCAGCTCAAGGCGTCGGTATCGCTGCTCGGCCACGAGCCGGCCGCCTCGATCCCGCCGATCCCGGTGGCCGCGAGCGAGGAGCCGTCCTCCTCGGCGCCCGCGGCTTCGTCGTCGTCGGCCGAGCCGCCCGTCGTCGCGGCCGCGCAGCCGGCAGACGATGAAACCGCCAGGACCCTGCAGGCGATGCAGGATCGTATCGCCTCGCTCGAGCAGCAGACCCGCGACCAGGCCAGTGCGCTGAGCGACGCGCAGAGCCGCCTCGCCACCGCCCAGAGTCAGCTGGCGTCGCAGCCCTCCAGTGCGCCCGACACGCAGGTCGCGACCGCCGCGCCGACGCCGCTCGCCCCGCCGACTGCGTCCTCCGCCTCGGCGCCGCCGCCCGCCGCTGCTTCCGGGGCGACGCCCGCGGCGATCACCGCCGACGGCCCGACCAAGGACTGCATCCCCATCGGCACCCGTTTCATGGGCGCCGCCGGCGACAGCTTCCCGATCTGCAAGACCCGGCAGGTGGTGAAGGTCGCCGCCGTCACCGACGGCCTCGCCACCGTCACCGGCCCCGGCGACATCACCGCCGGCGCCACCGTGGCGCTCAGCCAGGGCTGCACCATCACGGTGTTCTCCGCCGACAATTCCGGCTACGCCGAGATGCGGGTGAGCTGCCAGTAGGTGTCAGCTGATCGTTGACACACTGTCAGCGACTCGCTTACATCTAGCTATGATCAAAGGCTTTCGAAGCAAGGGTCTGGCCGAGCTGTGGGATCGCAGCACGACAGCCAAAGTCGACAGCAAGCTGCACAAGCGAATTCTTGCCCGTCTCGGGGTCATCGATAGCGCTGAACTGCTTACTGACTTTGCGGTTCCCGGATACGATTTTCATGCCCTGAAAGGCTTTGATCCGACGCGATACACCATCCACGTCAATGGACCGTGGTGCATCACCTTCACGTTCGACGGTAGAGACGTCGATGCCGTCGATCTGGAACAATATCATTGAGGTAGCGAACATGTCCGAATATTACCCCGCGCGTCGCGATCCCAATCGTCCACCCACTCACCCCGGCGAAGTTGTCGAGGAGGGCATTGAGGCTCTTGGGAAGAGCAAGACGGAAGCGGCGCGTCTGCTCGGCATTTCGCGACAGCATCTCCATGACATCATTGCCGGCAAGAAGCCGATTTCTCCGGCGGTCGCCGTTCGTATCGGCAAGCTGTTTGGAAACGGCCCCAGCATCTGGGTTCGCATGCAGGCTGCCCATGATACGTGGCATGCCGAGCGCGAAATCGATGTCAGCGGCATTCCGACGCTGACGGCTACCAAGCAAGAGGCCGCCTGAGAGGCGATCTTCGCAAGCACGGTCGACGACAGCAGCGCGCACGGCACACGGTCAGCGATAAACGAAAGGCCACCCGGGGGTGGTCTTTTTGCGCATCGTTCACAGGGTCATTCCCGCGAAGGCGGATTGCCTGGACCGTCGTTCTACAATCAGAAGCTGCCGTGGCAGTGCTTGAACTTCTTGCCTGAGCCGCAGGGGCAGGGGGCGTTGCGCGATACGCCGACCAGCAGCTTCGGATCGATCGGACGCAGGCGCGGGTCGGCTTCTGCGACATCGCCGGCAAGCCCTGCCAGGGGACCGGCGGCGGCGAAGGCGCTGCCGATCGTGCCCGACACCTGGTTGACCACGTCGTTCTCGCCGAGGTCGGGGTCGATGTGGATTTCGCTCAGCCGGCTGAGATCGGGCTGCGGCATCGGCTCGGGGGCGCGCGTCTGGATCTCGACATGGCTCAGCTGCGTAATCACCATCTCGCGCATGTCGCCCAGGAGCTTCTGGAACAGCTCGTAGGCTTCCTGCTTGTATTCGTTCAGCGGGTCGCGCTGTGCGAGGCCGCGCCAGCCCACCACCTTGCTCAGATGGTCGAGCGTCACGAGGTGCTCGCGCCACAGATTGTCGATCGACTGCAGCAGCAGCGATTTCTCGACCTGCCGCATGATGTCGGGGCTGAAGCGCGCCACCTTGGCGGCCGCCGCTTCATCGGCCGCCTCGACGATGCGCTCGCGCACGATCTCGGCGTCGATGCCCTCTTCCTCGGGCCAGTGCTTGACCTCGATTTCGAGGTTCAGGAACTGCTTGAGCTCGGCGACCAGCAGGTCCATCTGCCACTGTTCGGGATAAGAGCGCTCGGGGATGGCGTGGTGCACGATCGTGTCGACCACGTCGTGGCGCATGTCCTTGATGGTGTCGGCGACGTCGTCCTTGTCCATCAGCTCGAGCCGCTGCTCGAAGATGACCTTGCGCTGGTCATTCATGACGTCGTCGTATTTGAGGATGTTCTTGCGGATGTCGAAGTTGCGGGCTTCGACACGCTTCTGCGAATTCTCGATGGCCTTGGTAACCCAGGGGTGGCTGATCGCCTCGCCCTTTTCGAGGCCAAGGCCGCCCAGCATCTTGTCCATGCTCTCGACCGGGAAGATGCGCATCAGATCGTCCTGCAGCGACAGGAAGAACTTGCTGTGGCCGGGGTCGCCCTGGCGGCCCGAACGGCCGCGCAGCTGGTTGTCGATGCGGCGGCTCTCATGCCGCTCCGTGCCGATCACCAGCAGGCCACCGGCCTTGAGCGCGGCGTCCTTGTCGCGGGCGATCTGCTCCTTGATGCGGGCGATCTTGATGTCGCGCTCGACGCCTTCGAGCCCCGCGGCTTCCTTCTCGATGCGCATCTCGAGATTGCCGCCCAGCTGGATGTCGGTGCCGCGGCCGGCCATGTTGGTGGCGATGGTCACCGCGCCCGGCATGCCGGCATCGGCGACGATGTGGGCTTCCTGCTCGTGGTAGCGCGCGTTGAGCACCTGCATGTTGGCGATGCCCTTGGTGCGCAGCAGCTCGGCGAGCATTTCCGACTTCTCGATCGAGGTCGTGCCGACCAGCACGGGCTGGCCGTTCTTCTGCGCCTCGATGATGATGTCGCTGATGGCGTCGAACTTCTCTTCCGCCGAGCGATAGATCGAGTCGTCGTCGTCCTTGCGCACCACCGCCACGTTGGTGGGCACGGTCACGACGTTGAGATTGTAGATGTTGGCGAACTCTTCGGCTTCGGTCGAGGCCGTACCGGTCATGCCGGCGAGCTTCTTGTAGAGGCGGAAATAGTTCTGGAAGGTGATCGAGGCAAGCGTCTGGTTTTCGGGCTGGATCTTGACGTGTTCCTTGGCCTCCAGCGCCTGGTGCAGGCCTTCCGAATAGCGGCGGCCCGGCATCATGCGGCCGGTGAACTCGTCGATGATCACCACTTCGTCGTTGCGGACGATGTAGTCCTTGTCCTTGCTGAACATCTTGTGGGCGCGCAGCGCCGAGTTGGCGTGGTGCACGACGTTGACGTTCTCGAGGTCGTAGAGGCTCTCGCCCTTGAGGATGCCGGCGTCGCGCAGCAGGTTCTCGAGCTTTTCGGTGCCGCTTTCGGTGAAGGTCACCGAGCGCTGCTTCTCGTCGTGGTCGAAATCGCCCTCGCCGATCTGGAGCATGATCTCGTCGACCTTCATGTAAAGGTCGGAGCGGTCCTCGGTCGGGCCGGAGATGATGAGCGGGGTGCGCGCTTCGTCGACGAGGATCGAGTCCACTTCGTCGACGATGGCGTAGGCGTGGCCGCGCTGCACCATCTGGTCGCGCGAATATTTCATGTTGTCGCGCAGATAGTCGAAGCCGTATTCGTTGTTGGTGCCGTAGGTGACGTCGCAGGCATAGCTCGCCTTGCGCTCGGCGTCGGAGAGCCCGTGCACGATGATGCCGACGCTCAGGCCGAGGAATTTGTAGACGCGGCCCATCCACTCGCTGTCGCGGCGGGCGAGGTAGTCGTTGACGGTGACGACGTGCACGCCCTTGCCGGCCAGCGCATTGAGGTAAACGGGGAGGGTGGCGACCAGCGTCTTGCCTTCGCCGGTGCGCATCTCGGCGATCGAGCGATCGTTGAGCACCATGCCGCCGACCAGCTGCACGTCGAAATGGCGCATGCCCAGCACGCGGCGGGAGGCCTCGCGCATCACCGCGAAAGCCGGCACCAGCAGGTCCTCGAGCTTCTTGCCCTGGGCCAGTTCGGCCCGGAATTCGTCGGTCTTGGCCCGCAGGTCGGCGTCGCTCAGCTTGGCCATCTGCGCTTCCAGCGCATTGATGGCGTCGACCTTGGGCTGGTACTTCTTGACCTGGCGATCATTGGCAGAGCCGAAGATCGCCTTGGCAATTGAGGCGAGAACCATGGGTCGTTCCTTGTCTTGATGGCGCCACAATCGGGGGCGCTGACGGCGGTCTATCCTTAACGCCAATGGGCGCGAAAACCGCCGCTTTTCGGGCGTTTGCAAGCGTTGCGGGTATGTAAGAGCGGGGGTCCGGCTTGTCAACGGAGGCGAAATGGGCGACACCAGCGCCGGCGCGCCGACGAGGGCCGGGCAGCGCCCCACGGAGCCCCTTTCTCATGACGTCCCATATCTCGCCGCGCAACCTGCCCGGCTACCTGAAAATCATCGTCCTGATGCTGATCGCGCTGACGCTGGGCTGCCTGCCCTTCGCCTCCGCCTCGGTCGCGCAGGACGCCAGCTCGGCCTCGTCGGCCGAGCCTGCTGCGCCGGCGGAGCCCGCCGCTCCCAAGCCGGACGATGTCGTCGCCACTGTCGGCGGCCAGCCGATCACCGAGGCCGACCTCGCCTTTGCGGCCGAGGATATCGGCCAGCAGCAGCTCAACCAGATCCCGCCCGACCAGGTGCGCGCCGTGCTGCTCGCTCAGATGATCGACCTCAAGCTCATGGCCGAGGCCGGTTCCGCCAAGAACCTGCAGGACGATCCGCTCTATAAGGAGCGTCTCACCTATCTGAGCGACCGCGCCATGCGCCGCGCCTTCACCAAGGTGGCGATCAGCGACGAGATCACGCCCGACCAGATCAAGGCCGAGTACGACAAGCAGGTCGCTGCGATGCCGAACGTCGATGAAATCCACGCGCGTCACATTCTGGTGAGCACCGAGGACGACGCCAAGGCGATCAAGGCCCAGCTCGACGGCGGCGCCGATTTCGCCGCGCTGGCCAAGGAGAAGTCGATCGAGCCCGGCGCCAAGGATTCTGGCGGCGATCTGGGCTACTTCACCCAGGACAAGATGGTGAAGCCGTTTGCCGACGCCGCCTTCGCGCTCAAGGTCAACGAGATCAGCCAGCCCATCCAGACGCAGTTCGGCTGGCACATCATCCAGGTGCTCGACCGCCGTCCGGCCGCCAAGCCGACGCTCGACCAGCTGACGCCGCAGATCGGCCAGCAGCTTTACGTCGCCAAGTACCGGGCGCTGTTCGACCAGCTGCGCGCCGCCGCGGCCATCGACATCCCCAATGCCGACCTCAAGGCGGCGGTGGATGCCCAGCTCGGGCCGCAGCAGTAAGCCCGATCACGGTCAAGTGACCCAAGGCCGGGAGCAATCCCGGCCTTTTGCATTGGACAATCCGGCATCGGCGGGTTGAGGCTCGATAGCGAGCATGCTTATCGTGCAGCGGGAGGCCGTGCCTGACAGCGGCCGTGCGGGTTACATCTATGGTCCGGTTGCGTGGTTCGATGCGCGGAGCGTCGGTCTTGGCGCTATGCGTCGCGGGATTTGCCGCGCCGGCGCTGGCGGACGATTTCACCTTCACCAATCCAGGGGACAAATCCCTCGACTGGGGCCGCGCGGCCAACTGGTCGCCCGCTGGGGTGCCCGGCATTACCGACGACGCGACGGTCAAAGCCGGGCTGCTGATCGGCCCCAGGGTGCTGGACGACCAGGCCGTGCATTCGCTGGTGCTCAACAGCGGCATCAATGTTTATCGCGGCGGCAGCCTCACGGTGACCGGCACCATTACCCACAATGGCAGCGGCTATTTCATCAATAACGGCACGGTCCTGGGCAACCTCACCGAGAACGGCTATCTGGCGAGCGCCGGCACGTTCATGGGCGACGTCACCGTGACCGGCGATGGCGTGATCATCAGTGAGAACGCCAGTGGCAGCAACAGCTGGACCGGCAACGTCGTCAGCAACGACGGCTGGATTTACAACAGCTATGGCCGCTGGACGGGCGATGTCGTCTCGAACGCCGGGACCATCGAAAACCGCAATGGCGCCACTTGGATCGGCGACGTCAACAATGCCGGCGAGATCGATACGGACAGCACCTGGATCGGCGACGTGCACAATACCGGCATATTCATCGCCGGCGGCGTTCTCACCGGCTCGATCGACAATTCGAATGCGCTGGTCATCGCCGGCCAGCTGCGTGGCGTGCGGAACGTCACCAATACCGGCAATCTGGCCCTCGACGACAACGCCGCGGACGACGTGCTGCGGGCGCGCTCGTTGCATGACACCGGCACCGAGGTTTTCGATATCGACACCTCGAAGGGCGCAAGTGATCGCATCATCCTGAGCGGCGACTACACGGGTACGCCGGCGCTCTCCTTCCGGATCGTCGGCGGCGAGAACCGCACCATCAACGACATCGTAGTGGTTGCGGTAGGCGGGACCAACAGCGCGACGGTGACTGCCGATGGCTTGCCGGCCGACGGGATGGTTTCCTACCGCCTCACCCGGCGGGACGGCGACTGGGTGATCGTCACGCGGGTCAACGAGGCGCCGCAGCATGCCGCCGGAGCGCTGGCGGTGGCAGATGCAACGCTGGTCGATGCAATCGCGCTCGATGCCGCGCCGGCCTGCGGCACCGGCGCATGGGTGCGCGGGCTCGACCATCGTACCTCGGCCGCCAGGCGTGACGTTGAGCTATCGGGTACGCAGTTCGGCTACGATTTCGCCTGTGTGCCCGTCGGCAGCGCCACCATCGGGCTCGGGCTGACGATGGGCCTGGCCGGCGGCAGCGTCGCCGGGGGCGGCACCACCGGCAGCTTCGATGCTGGCTTTGGCGGGCTCTATGCCGGCCTCGTCGATGGCGCCTTCCGGGCACTGCTCGAGGGCCGGGTCGGCAATACGCGCTACCAGCTGAGCGATCCGGGCACGCTGCTCGACGCCGCGACCTTTGCGGACACCACTGTCAGCTTCAGCGGCAGCGCCAGCTACGCGCTGGCCCTCGGGCCCGTCAGTCTCACGCCCGAGCTCGGCCTCGCCGGCTCGACCAGCACGGCCAACTCCACCGATTTCGGCGATATCGGCACAATGAGCCTGGGCGGTACGGACCTGTCGGGGCATATCGGCGTGACGCTGGCGGCCGACATGGCGCTGGGCGACGCCACGCTGACGCCGTTTGCCGGCGTCTCGCTCCATGAGCGCCTGTTGCCGGCCGGCGCCACCTTCACCGACGGTGCCGGCAACACCATGCCGCTCGCCGTCGACGACACCGGCAGCTATGTGGCCCTGGCGCTGGGCGCCAATCTGGTGGCCGCCGGAACGCTCGAGGCCGGCCTGCGCGGCGACCTCAAGCTCGGCCCCAACATCACCGACAGCGCCGTCAGCGGCCACCTCAAGGCGAAGTTCTAAGCGCCGTCGTTTTTGCGGGAACATTTCTTCCGCTGCTCCATCCAATGATCGACACGGTTCGGCGGGCGCCGCTCGCTGCCAGTGCCGATCACCGATGGAGACCATGAGATGATGATCCGGAAACTCGCTTTGGCGGCCGCGCTGGCCGTCGGCCTTGCGGGTGTCGCCCACGCCGCCGATGCCCCGACCGACCCGCAGATCGCCCACATCGCCTACACCGCCGGACAGATCGACATCGCGGCCGCCGACCAGGCGATTGCCAAGAGCAAGAACCAGACGATCATCGATTTCGCCAAGCAGATGGAAGCCGACCACAAGGCAGTGAACGACCAGGCGCTGGCGCTCGTCACCAAGCTCGGCGTGACGCCCGAGGACAATCCGACCAGCCAGGCGCTCAGCAAGGCGGCGGCGGACAAGCTCGCCGAACTCGACAAGCTCGACGGCGCGGCGTTCGACAAGGCCTATATCGACAACGAGGTTGTCTACCACCAGGCGGTCAATGGCGCGCTGAGCTCGCTGCTCATCCCGTCGGCGCAGAATGCCGAGCTCAAGGCGCTGCTCGAGACCGGGCTGACGCTGTTCACCGAACACCAGCACCATGCCGAGATGGTGGCCGCGGGCTTCAAGTGATGCCGCGCCTGATCCAGACCGGGCTGGTGCTGGCGAGCTTGCTCGCCGGCACCGCCCCGGCACTCGCCACCGACTACACGATCGTGCTCGACAAGATGAAGTTCGGACCTGTGCCCGAGAGCCTGCATGTCGGCGACACCATCGTCTGGCAGAACGACGACATCTTCCGTCATTCGGCCACCGCGCTGGACAAGAGCTTCGACGTCGACCTGCCGACGAAGAGTTCGGTCCGCATGGACCTGATGACGGCCGGGAGCTTCGCCTTCTTCTGCAAGTTCCATCCGGGAATGAAAGGCACCCTGCTGGTGTTGCCCTAGGATGAGCGATCCGCGTCCCGTCGATCCCGAGACCAAGGAGCCGGCGCCCGATGCGGCGCTGGTGGCTCTTGCGCGCGAAGGCGACGCGGGCGCGATCCGCACCATCATCCGGCGCCACAACCAGCGGCTGTTCCGGGTCGCGCGCGCCATCGTGGGCAATGACGGGGAGGCCGAGGACGTCGTGCAGGCGAGCTACGTCAATGCCTTCACCCATCTCGACGGCTTCCGCGGCGAGGCGCAGCTGTCGACCTGGCTCACCCGGATCGCCGTCAACGAAGCGCTGGGCCGCAAGCGGGAGCGGCGGCCGGGGGCGAGCGTCGAGCAGATCGAGCGCGAGCAGCAAAGCGCCCAGATCATCCAGTTTCCCACGGCCATCAGCCAGCCCGATCCGGAGGCGGAGATGTCGCGCATCGAAATGAGGCATTTGCTCGAACAAGCGATCGACGAGTTGCCGGAGATTTTTCGGACCGTCTTCGTGCTCCGCGATGTCGAGGGGCTGAGCGTCGAGGAAACGGCGCTCAATCTCAACCTCAAGTCCGAAACGGTGCGGACGCGCCTGCTGCGGGCCAGAAAGCTGATGCGCAGCGCCATCGAGGCGCGGGTGCAGGGCAGTTTTGCGTCGCTGTTTCCGTTCGACGGCGAGCGCTGCGTCCACATGGCCGACCGGGTGATCGCGGCGCTCGGTGCGCGGAGCGGCTGACCGCAGTCTCCGGCCCGTCTTGCGCCGGTCACCAACATCGGGCATTGGGGTTTGACCCCTTCAGCGAGCCCGACATCATGGCCCACCCGGTTTCCCCCCTCGCTCCCAAGAGCTATCCCGAACTGCCCGAGATCGCCGGTGTGCGCTTCGCGACGGCCGAGGCCGGTATCAAGTACAAGAACCGCACCGACGTGCTGCTGGCGGCGTTCGATCCGGGCACGACGGTCGCCGGGGTGTTCACCTCGTCCAAATGTCCGTCGGCGCCGGTCGATTGGTGCCGGGCCAATCTGGGCGGCGGCGTGGCGCGCGGGCTGCTGGTCAATTCGGGCAACGCCAACGCCTTCACCGGCATGAAGGGCCGGCACACGGTGGACGTATCGGCCGCCTACGCCGCCAAGGCGCTGGGCGTGAATCCGTCGGAGATCTTCCTCGCCTCGACCGGCGTGATCGGCGAGCCGCTCGATCCGCAGAAGTTCGAGACGGTGACCACCGAGATGGCCGGCCGGCTCGGCGCGGGGCCGTGGATGGATGCCGCCAGGGCCATCATGACCACCGACACCTATCCCAAGGTCGCGACCGCGACGGTCGATTTCGACGGCGTCATGGTGTCGATCTCGGGCATCGCCAAGGGCTCGGGGATGATCGCGCCGGCGATGGCGACCATGCTGAGCTTCGTGTTCACCGACGCGCCGATTGCGAGCGGCGTTCTACAGGGCCTGCTGCAGCCGCTGATCGATCGCTCCTTCAACGCCGTGACGGTCGACAGCGACACCTCCACCTCCGACACCTGCCTGGTGTTTGCGACCGGCGCGGCCAAGATCGATGCGATCAATGCCGCCGACGATCCGCGCGCCGCCGCTTTCGCGGAAGCGCTCGGCGATGTGCTGCATGAGCTCGCAATTCACGTCGTGCGCGACGGCGAAGGCGCCACCAAGCAGGTGACCGTCAATGTCGAAGGCGCGGTGTCCGACGCGAGCGCGCACCGCATCGCGCTGTCGATCGCCAATTCACCGCTGGTCAAGACCGCGATCGCCGGCGAGGATGCGAACTGGGGCCGCGTCGTTGCCGCCGTGGGCAAGGCCGGCGAGCCGGCGGATCGCGACCGGCTCTCGATCGCGTTCGGCGATTTCACCGTCGCCGAGAATGGCGAACGTGCGGCCGCCTATGACGAGGCCGCGGCCTCCGCCTACATGAAAAACGAAGAGCTCGAACTGCGCGTCGGCCTCGGCCTGGGGGCCGGCTCGGCCACGGTCTATACCTGCGACCTCACGCACGGTTACATCGACATCAACGGCAGCTACCGGAGCTGAGCTTGGCCCTGCCATCGGTCCTCGAGGTCGAGACGGCGGCGCTTACCGCCTGGCCCGGGCTCCATACCGCCTATGACGGGCATTGGGTGTGGCGCGCGGCGCGCGGCTATTCCAACCGGGCCAACTCGATCCAGTGCCTCGATCCCACCGATGGCGCCAATGCGCCCGAGCGCATCGCCCGGTTCAGCGAGCTGTTCGCGCGGCAGGACGTGCGGCCCTGCTTCAAGCTCTCGCCGCTGCTCGCGCCGGAGATCACCGTGGCGCTCGATGCCCTGCAATGGGAGCATTACGAGCCGAGCCAGGTGATGCGCATGGAGATGCGGGCGCGCGAGTGGGTGCCGCACCGTCATACCGCGCTGTTCGATCCGCTCGACCGGCAATGGTACCTGGCGCAGGCCGAAATGAGCGGCTACTCGGCCGAAACGACCGAGAGCGTCCGGTTCATCATCGAGCGCATCGCCTGCGACAGCCGCGGCGTGCTGGCCTACGACAAGGACGGTGTTCCAGCCGCGGCGGCGCTGGCCAGCGTTGCCAACGGAGTTGCCATTTTCGGCAATGTGGTGGCGCGGTCCAGCCATCGCGGGCAGGGGTTCGGGCGGGCCGTCATGGCGGCGGCGCTCAACTGGTCGCGCGATGCCGGGGCGCATGCCGCCGGCATCCAGGTCGCGGCGCACAATACGCCTGCCGTGACCCTCTACGGCTCGCTCGGCTTCACCGATCCCTACCCCTATTCCTATCGCCGGCCGAAAAGCTGATGGCGGATCGCAAGCTGCTGCTGGTAGTCGCCTGTGCGCTGGTCGACGCCGACCGGCGCGTGCTCATCGCGCAGCGGCCGGCGGGCAAACAACTGGCGGGGCTGTGGGAATTTCCCGGCGGCAAGCTCGAGCCGGGCGAAACGCCGGAAGAAGCGCTCATCCGTGAACTCGCGGAAGAGCTCGGGATTTCTACGAAAACGGCCTGCCTGGCACCACTTACATTTGCTTCGCATTCTTACGAAAGCTTTCATCTGTTGATGCCAGTTTTCGTGTGCCGTAAATGGCAGGGGACACCCGAGGCGCGTGAACATGCGGCGCTCAAGTGGGTCAAGCCGCAGAAGCTGCGAGACTACCCCATGCCGCCGGCCGACGAACCGCTGATCGCACCGCTGTGCGACCTGCTTTGAGGGGAACTGCGAGTGGCCAAGCTGATCTCGGATTTCGCGCGCAATGAGAGCGGCGCCACGGCGATCGAGTACGGCCTCATCGCCGGCCTGATCGCAGTGGGCATCATCATCGCGCTGACCGCGTTCGGCGGCGCCATCCAGGGCATGTTCGGCCGCATCCAGACCAAGGCCGGCGGCGCCATGGACGGCGCCGGCATCTAGCAGTCGGGAGTCCTCTCCCGCTTACGGAGAGGTGGTGAGGGGCGGCCCCCCTCACAGAACGCTCTTCTAATTCCTCGTCTTCAGCACGTCGGCCAGGCTGACCTGCGCGCTGCCGGGGCGCAGCGGCTTCTGCTGGCTTTCATGCGGCGCCCAGCCGCTCATCCAGATGATCTCGAGCGTTGCCCGCACCCGGCCGTCGAGGTCGGAGGCGAGGTTCTCGTAGGCGGCCGAGGCGGCCTGGATCAGCTTCAGCGTCGCCATCCGGGTCGGCCGGTCGGCCAGCGGATTGGACGCGCCGAGCGCCTTCAATTCGCGCATCAGCGACAGCGGCGTCGAGTAGCGCACCGTGTGGGTTTCGACGTCGCTGACCGGCAACGCCAGCCCGGCGCGCTGCAGCAGTCCGGCCGCGGCGCTCAGCGGGATGAATGGCGCGACCCGCAGGAAGGCGCCGCCGCCGATCTCCGCATCGGCCGCAAGAAAGGCCTCGCGCAATTCGGTGAGGCTGTCGCCGCCCACCGCCGCCGCGAGGAACAGCCCGTCGCCGCGCAGATGCGCGCGCGCCCGGGCGAGGAACCCCGGTACGTCGTCCACCACATCGAGATCGAAAATCGAGACGATGAGATCGTAGTCGCGCCGCGGCAGGTCGAGCGCCTCGGGATCAACCAGCGGCACGCCCGGCGTCGCGATGATGGTGCTGGCCCGCCCGAAGCGGAACGGACCGTTGGCGGTGCGTCCCGCGGTGGGCAGTACGCGCGCGTCGGGCGACATGATCAGCGCCTGCTCGAAATCGCGCGTCACTGTGCCGAGCCGCTCGTTCAGATCGTCGAGCACGAGCGCCGTGACGAAATCGTCGTGCCCCCCCGGCCGGCGCCGGAGATGACGTGCAATAAGTTCACGGTCGAAGACTTTCGGCGCGACGATGTCGGGCATTGGCGCAGGCGCCCCGTTTTGGCAGGATGGCGTTATGGAGACGGGTGCAGCTCTTGTCAAAAGCGGGGTCCTCGCGCCGCTCAGCCGCCTTGGCGGGCTGCTGCTCGATGCCCTCTACCCGCCGGTCTGTCTCGGTTGCGACGCTCCGGTAGCGACCGCCGATACGCTCTGCAGCGCCTGTTTCCGCACGCTCCGCCCGATCACCGCGCCGCTCTGCCCGGTGCTCGGCCTGCCCTTCGAGGCGTCGCTCGGGCCCGGCGCGCGGTCGGCCGAAGCCATTGCCGATCCACCGCCTTTCGACCGCGCCCGCTCGGCGGTGGTCTACAACGACGTGGCCCGCGCGCTGGTCAGCCGGCTCAAATATGGCGACCGGCCGGAGCTGGCGCGCTTCTGCGCCCGGCTGATGGCGCAGACCGGCCACGAGCTCTGGGGCGCGGACGCGGTTCTCGTGCCGGTGCCGCTGCACCGGACGCGGCAGTTCTCGCGGCGCTACAACCAGTCCACCGAACTGGCCCGGGCCTTGGGCCGCCTCACCGGCGTCCCAGTCGATCCGCTGCTGGTGCTGCGCCGGAAAAACACGCGGCAGCAAGTCGGCCTGTCGGGCGATGCACGGCAGCGCAACGTGGCGGGTGCGTTCGTGCCGCATCCGCAGTCACTGGCGCGGCTGCGCGGCCGGCGGGCGATCATCGTCGACGACGTCATCACCACCGGCTCGACCGTCAAGGCGGTCACCCGGGCGCTCAAGGCCGGTGGGGCCGACAGGATCGATGTCGTGAGCTTCGCCCGCGTGGTGGTGGGGAGCGACTGATGGGCGACCTCCGCCTCAACCGCATCCGGCGCCGCAAGGGCCGTCCGCCCGAGATCACCGCGGCCGACATTCCCGGCATGGGGCACAATGGCGGCCCGCCGCTCGACGAGCACGTACCGGAATGGGGCATTGGCGGCTTCGGCACCTATTTCGCCTGGCGCGCCGCCTCCGAGAAGGCGTTCAGCCTGCCGTTCGAGACGGTCATCCGGCGGACGAAGAAGGCGGAGTCGCTGGGGCTGACCTTTCGCGAATACCAGCTCGAAATCCTCGAACGCGGCATCTACCTGCAGGATACCGACGCGGAACGAATTGCTCAGATCATCGCCCGGCGGAGCCGCTGACCTCGTTGTCATATGGGCTGCGGACCCCATATAAAGACAAACAGTTCAGGTCCCCCGCGATGACCAAGGTCCAGATTTACACCACCGGCTGGTGCCCCTACTGCAACGCCGCCAAGGCGCTGCTCGACGACAAGGGCGTGCCCTATGAAGAGATCGACGTGACGTCCCCGACCGAGCGCGAAGCGATGATCCAGCGCGCCCGCGGCCGCCGCACCGTGCCGCAGATCTTTATCGGCGAGACGCATGTCGGCGGCTATGACGACATGGCGGCGCTCGACCGGCGCGGCCAGCTCGACCCGTTGCTCGCCTAGTGCGCGTCGCGGCGCTGCAGATGAACTCGGGCACCGAGCCCGGGCCCAATCTCGATGCGCTCGAAGCGCTGGCGCGCGAGGCTGCCGGGCAGGGCGCGCAGTATGCGCTGAGCCCGGAAGTCACGGTGATCTATCCCGAAAACCGCGACGATTTGCGCAACAAGGCGGGCGCCTGGGAGGGCAACACCGCCATCGCCCGCACGGCCGAGATCGCGCGGGCGACGCGGCTCTGGCTGCACCTCGGGTCGCTGGCGGTAGCACTGCCCGATGGCCGCTACGCCAACCGTTCGGTGCTGTTCCGGCCGGATGGCTCGATCGCCGCCACCTACGACAAGATCCATCTGTTCGACGCGACGCTCCCCGGCATGCGCGAGTACCGCGAGAGCGCCACCTATGCGGGTGGCGACAGCGCCGTGGTGACCGAGGCCGGTGGTGTCAGGCTCGGCCTCACCATCTGCTACGATGTCCGCTTTCCGGCACTGCACCGGGCGCTGGCGGTAGCGGGCGCCGAGATCATCTCGGTCCCAGCCGCCTTCACGGTGCCGACCGGCGAAGCCCATTGGGAAGTGCTGCTGCGCGCCCGCGCCATCGAGACCGGCTGCTACGTCATCGCGGCGGCGCAGGCGGGCCAGCATCAGAACGGCCGTGCTACCTGGGGCCATTCGATGATCATCGATCCGTGGGGCAAAATCCTCGGCCAGCTTGGCGGCGAAGGGGCGGGCGTGCTGGTCGCTGACATCGACCTCAAAGCTGTGGCCGAAGCACGCGGCCGCGTGCCGGCGCTTGCGAACGCCAAGCCATTTTCGCTATCCGTTAACCCTGTTAGCGCAAGCTGAGCGCTTGAGAGGTTCCAAGGCGTGATCCACTACTCGCTCGTCTGCGACAAATCCCACAAATTCGACGGCTGGTTCGCCAGCGCTGCCGCCTACGACAACCAGAAGTCGCGCGGCCTCGTCACCTGCCCGATCTGCATGACGGCCGCCGTCGACAAGGCGCTGATGGCGCCGTCGGTCAGCCGTGCAGGCTCCGAGAAGGTGTCGCTGTCGATTGGCCATCCCGAGCACCAGAAGCTGCAGGAAGCCATGTTGGCGCTGCGCAACAAGGTGACCAGCGAAGCCGATTACGTCGGCGACAAATTCGCCGAGGAAGCCCGCAAGATCCACTTCAAGGAAGTGGATGCGCGCGGCATCTATGGCGAGGCCACCCGCGAGGAAGTCGCTGCGCTCGTCGAAGACGGCGTCGACTTCATGCCGCTGCCGGCGGTCAAGCAAGAGCACAATTAGCGCTCGAGATATTCGCGCACGCTGGCCCGCGCTCGCCTGAGCCGGGCCTTCGTGGTTTCGCGCGTCAGGCTCAGCCGCATGCAGATTTCGTCGATCGTCAGCTCCTCGAGATCGCGCAACACGACGATCTCGCGATAATGCTCGGGCAGGGCTTCTATCGCAGCCGTGAGGTCCAGCCGTAATTCGTGTTCCGGCCGCGTGGCGAAGCGGGCGTCGTCCTCGATGCTTTCGACCGGCACCGCCCTGCCGGTTGCCTTGCGGGCGAGGCGGAGGCATTCGCGCTTCACCATCTGGTAGAGCCAGCCCGAGAAGGCCGTGACGACGCGCAGGCTGCCGATATGGCGATGCACGAGGCAGAGTGCATCCTGCACCGCGTCGTCGACATCGGCCGATTTGCAGGTGGTGCGGGCGTAGCGGCGGATATCGGGCTGCGCGGCGGCCAGCAGCAGCCCGATGGCTGCCGGGTCGCCGGTGCGCGCCGAGGCGATGAGGGTTGCGTCGAGCATCAGGGTCTGCCGATGGGCCTGCGGCCCACCATCGCACAGGCCGGGCAATAGCCGAAGATGCCGGTGGCGCCCAACATCAGCCCGGCGGCGGCGAGCGCCCAGCCGGGCCAGCCGCCGAGCCAGAAGATGCCGCCACCGACCATTGCGGCGGCGGCGATGAGCCGGACGACCTGTTCCCAGGCGTAGAGATTCTTGCGGTACCACATGCGGGCCTCCTTGGTTGCTGGCCATAAGAGGCGGGGGCGCCGCAAAACGGTGCGCGGCCGCAGCGACTTTTGTCGGCTTGCGTTCCATCGGCAGCCGCCGATAGAGTTTCGGCCTCACCACGGAGATCTGCCATGCCCACACCCGACGCCGCGCTTTCGGGCAGCTTCACCATTGGCGGCGACATGCCGGTCAACCGGCTGGGCTTTGGCGCCATGCGGATCACCGGCTCGGGCATCTGGGGACCGCCGGCCGATGTGGACGAGGCGAAGCGCGTGCTGCGCCGACTGCGTGACCTCAACATCGACTTCGTCGACACGGCCGAGGCCTATGGCCCCTACGTCTCCGAGGAGCTGATCGGCGAGACGCTCGCGCCCTATGCGAAGATGCATATCGCGACCAAGGGCGGCCACACCCGGCAGGGCCCGAACCAGTGGGCGCAGGTCGGCCGGCCCGAATTCCTGATCCAGGGCGTCAAGACCTCACTGATGCGGCTCAGGACCGAGCGGATCGATCTCTGGCAACTGCACCGCATAGATCCGAAAGTCCCCGCGAAGGAGCAGTTCGACACGATCGCCCAGATGCTCAAGCAGGGGCTGATCCGCCACGCCGGGCTCAGCGAGGTTTCCGTTGCGGACATCGAGGCGGCGCAGAAGCACTTCCCGGTCGTCAGCGTGCAGAACAAATACTCGATCAGCGACCGCAATTCCGAAGCAGTGCTCGCCTATTGCGAGCAGCACCAGATCGCCTTCATTCCGTGGCGGCCGATCGATGGCGGCAACACCAATGCGGCCAAGCCGGACTTCCAGGCGCTGCTCAAGAAATACAACGCGACGCCTGGCCAGCTGGCCCTGGCCTGGATGCTGAAGCGCTCGCCGGTGATGCTGCCGATCCCCGGTACCGGCAAGGTCGCGCATCTCGATGAGAACACCGCCGCCGCGGCCATCCAGCTCAGCGACGCCGATTTCGCGACGCTCAACAGCCTGCGCTAGACGGCGGCCGCTTTGCGGCGCGTCCCCGCCTCGGCGGTGGATTTCTCGACATGCGCCTCGCGGTTGATGACCTGCAGGTTCGGCAGGCCCCAGAAGTTCAGCAGCGCCGGCCAGCTAAGCTCGCGATGCTCGCGCCAGACCCGGAACAGGGGGACGCGGTGATCGACTTCGGAGGTCTTCCACAATCGCGCGCCAGTGGTGGCACAGCGCCGTCCCTGCAGCCGGCGCAGCAGCTTGGCGTGATCGCTCGGGGCGTTCCACAGCTGCCACGCCGTGACGCAGGCAGTGTGCCAGACGGCATTCTTGTTCGGCCCGCGATCCCACAGATCCTCGTGCCAGCCGAGTCGATAGACCGGCTGGCCGCAGACGCAGCAATGGCCCGGCCCGCGGGAGAATTTCTCTTCGCGAAACGGCGCCGGCGGAGCGCGGAAGCTTGCTGGCAAATCCGTCTCGTCCGCGCTCTTCAGCCGCCAGCGCCAGCCGTCCGGCGTGCCTGACCGTGCCGCCAGCGCCCGCGCCAACCGATCGGCCCGCAGCGGATGCGAGCGCCAGTAGCTGTCGATGGCGAGCCGCGGCGTCGGCGGCGTCCAGCGGCGCGACAGGGCGTGCGCCAGCACGGCCGCCGGGAAGATATCGGGCAGCGCCTTGTTGAGGCGGGCGAGCGACTGCTCGTTGCGCAGCGCCAGCGTTTCGGAGAGCTTCATCGGCCGGATCGTGGCAGCAAGCCGTAAAGGCTTCGTGCCCGCCTCGACGCGGGGCGTTCTGGCCTCTAGAAAATCCGCATGAGCGATGTCTTCATCTCCTACAAACGCCGTATGCGCCCGCGCGTCGAGGAGATCGCCGAGGCGTTGCGGGCGTTGAAGCTCACCGTCTGGTTCGACTCGGCGCTCGAGGCCGGCGTTAGCTTCTCCGCCGAAATCAGCAAGGAAGTCCGCGGCGCCGAAGCGGTGCTGGTGTGCTGGACCGACGATGCGTTCCCGCATGGCGGCGACACCTCCGGCTGGGTGGTGGGCGAGGCCAGCATCGGCCGCGAACGGCAGCGCCTGGTGCCGGTGCTGCTCGAGCAGGCCGAACTCGATCCGCCGTGGAACACACTCCACACCGAATCGCTGCTGGGCTGGCACGCGGTGGATTTTTCCTCCGAGCGCAGCGGCTGGCGGGCCGTGCTGCGCGGCATCGGCCGGCTCACCGGCCGTCCCGGCCTTGCCGAGTATGACGAGGCGCTGGAGGCCGGCACACCCGCGGCGCTGGAGACGTGGCGGGCAAGATATCCCGATGACCCACTGGCCATGAGCGACACGCCGGTCACGCTCAGCACCTCGCCGCAGATGCCGGGCGGCCCGGCGGTCGCCATCGGGGCGCTGGCCGGCGCGGTGCTGACTGCCATCGGTGCGGCCCTGCTGGCGGGCCTCGATCCGCAATTGCGCGGCAGCTGGGGTGAACTGGTGGGCGGGGCGGCGCTGTTCGCCTTGCCGCTCGCGGGGGTTTACTGGCGAGCCGGGGTGCTTAGCCCGCTCAAGGCGCTGCTGCTGGTCGTCGCATTCGTGGCGGCCTTCGCGATCGGCTCGTTCGCCGGAATCCTCGCCATCACGCCGCTACGGGCCACACCCAGCCAATACGATCTCGCCGAAATCATCCTCTGCGCCATTGCCGGGCTGCTGGGTACCGCCCTCTCGCTCGGTACCTTCCCGGTCCTCCGTCTGGCTTCGCGCCGCCGGCCCACCTGGGTGGCCATTGCCATCGCCAGCCTGGTGCTGGCGGCGGTCGCCGCGTTCATCGCCGCGATGCCGTTCTTCAATCTCGAAATCGCCAACAGCGCCATCGTCTGGCTCGCGGCGCTCTGGCAGCTTTGCTACGCGCCGCTGCTGGTCTGGGTGGTGCGCCCTAGGCAAGCCGCGTCGATCCGCTAATATCGGTGGGCCGCCGGGGGGCGCGCAGGGTCGAACGGGCATGGCTGACGTCTTCATCTCGTACAAGCAGCGAATGCGTCCGCGCGTGGCGCAGATTGCCCAGGCGCTGGAAGCGCTGGGGCTGAGCGTCTGGTTCGACATCGAGCTGGCGGCCGGCCAGAGCTTCGCCGCAGTCATCAATGCCGAACTCGCCAAGGCCGGCTGCGTCATCGTTTGCTGGACGCCAGATGCGTTTGCGCCCGATGATGGCAGCGACGTGAGTTGGGTCGAGGCCGAGGCCAGCGTGGCGCGCGAGCGCAAGGCCATCGTGCCCATCATGCTGGAGCGAACGCCGCTCAAGGCCCCCTGGAATATGTTCCACACCGAGCGGCTGCTGGACTGGTCGGGATCGATGAACGACCCGGCCTGGCTCAACGTCCTCGAGGCGATCGGCCGCCATGTCGACCGCCCGGGCCTGGCCGAACTGGCCGCCGCGCAGGGGGATGCCGCGGCGCTCGCGGCCTGGGCGGTCAAGTATCCGGGCGATCCGCACGCCGCCCGGGCCGCCGGCGGCGCATCGCGCACGCTCGCGCGCCGGCACCTGCCCCGCTTCGGCGCGATCCCCAGAGCCGCGCGCTGGCTGCTGGGGGCGGGCGCGATCTCGGCGATCGGCTCGATCATCCTTAATCTTCGCATGGGACCGCAGGGCGTCGAAGGGCCGGCGTCCTTCGTGTTCGATTTCGCCCCGGTCGTCTCGTCGATGGTCTTTGCCCTTGCCTTGTGGCGCGGCGGCTCACTCGATTTCGGACGCTCGCTGTTCAGCGTCTTCGCCGGCGCGCTCGGCTGGGTCGGCGCGCTCTTCACGCTGCCGCTGATCGTGCCGTTTGCGATGGTGCTCGGGCTTGGGCCCGAAATCGCCGTCGGGGCGTCGCAGGCGTTCCTCGCCGGCACCGTGGGGGCGCTGATCTCGAGTGCCGGCGTGGCGCTGCTGATGGGCAATGTCGGGGGGCGCGGCTGGACGATCGTTACCGGCGGCAGCCTGCTGCTCGGCATCGTGTGCGGTATTGTCGGCGGCGGCCTGTTCTACCGGATCTATCCCAGCAATTTCTTCTGGATCGTCTGGGTCTGGTCGGTGGGCTACGGTGTGCTGCTCGCCATGCTGGCGGCATCGCGGCCGGCGAGGATCATATAGTTGATGCCCATATCGGGGCTCTTGCGCCATTCATCGGCCAGCGGGTGAAACACCACGCCGGTCTCATCGAGAATCTTCAGGCCGTTGCGGGTGATGAGCGCCTTCAGTTCGGCCGGCGTCAGGAACTTGTTCCAGTCATGCGTGCCGCGGGGCAGCCAGCGCAGCACGTATTCGGCGCCGAACTTGGCGAAGGCCAGGGCCCGCGCCGTGCGGTTGATGGTGGCCGAAAACAGCAGCCCGCCCGGCGCCACGAGGTCGGCGCAGCTCTTGATGTAGAGCGGCACGTTGGAGACATGCTCGACCACTTCCATGTTGAGCACGATGTCGAAGGTCTTGCCTTCGGCCGCCAGCGCTTCGGAGGTGGTGGCGCGATAGTCGATCGTGAGCCCCGAGCGCTCGGCGTGCAGTTTGGCGACGCCGATATTCTTGTCGCCGGCGTCGATGCCGGTCACTGCCGCGCCCAGCCGGGTCAGCGGTTCGGTCAACAGGCCGCCGCCGCAACCGATATCGAGCACGCTCAGGCCTTCGAGCGGATGGCGGATGCTTTCGTTGCGGTTGAACCGCTTCAGCGCCCAGTCGCGGATATAGGTCAGCCGCACCGGGTTGAATTTGTGCAGCGGCTTGAAGTCGCCCGCCGGGTCCCACCAGTCATCGGCCATGGCCGAAAACTTGGCGATCTCGTCGGTGTCGATGGTAGTGTCGGTCATGCCAGCATTAGACCGCGCCCGGCCGGTGGCCGCAAGCGCGGGCTAAGTCATTGACCGATCGGTAGCGTTAATCAGATCGTGACGGATCGATGACAGTATTGCCGCAGGTAACCACCGCCAACGACATGACGTTCATCGAAGCACATTGCCCGAGCTGCGGGCACTATTTCCGCGAAAGCTGCCAGCGCCTGAGGGCCGGCGAGACGGTGTTCTGCCCGCATTGCCAGCAAGGCTGGTCGCTGAGCGACGATTCCCCGTTCGACGAGACGCAGCGCCTGCTGACCCTGGCGCGCGAGGCGCGGGCCCAGCGCCGGGCCCGCGACGTCCACTATACCGTCGCGCCCAATCGCTGGTCGGCTTAGCTGGGCAGCGGTTCGCTGCCGTGGAACAGCCGCCAGCGCCAGCCGCGCTTGCTCTCCACCAAGACGCCCGTGAGGTTGTAGGGGCGGCGGGTTTCGCCATCGGGGGCGATGATCACCAAATCGCCATCGGCGAAGAACCACGCGGCGTCGCCCGAACGCGCCACATCAACCGAATTCCAGGCGAACTGGATCAGATAAGGCCGCTCGTAGAGACTGCTGAGATGGGCCGCGATGGCCTCCCGGCCATGCGAGAGATCGCTCCGCTCCGAGCCGATCAGGATCGCATTCTTGTGGAACAGGTCGCCGACCGCCGGATCGCGGTCGCGGAACACCCGGTTGAGCTCGTCGAGGGCGGCCCCGACGGCATTGTTTGGTCGCTGCCCGCCCATGATTGCCCCCTTGCTTGCACGGCCGGGGCCTTTGTGGCATGTCCCCGCCGAATTCAAAAGCGTACCGCCGGGTTCGCTCCATTCCGGAAACCGGCGCAGGGAAGCTAATGGCCCGCATAGTCATGAAGTTTGGCGGCACCTCGGTCGCCAATGTCGAGCGCATCCGGCAGGCGGCGCGCCACGTCAAACGCGAGGTCGAGGCCGGCAACGAGGTGACGGTGGTCGTCTCGGCGATGTCGGGCAAGACCAACGAACTTGTCGCCTGGGTCAATGACAGCAGCAAACTGCACGATGCGCGCGAATACGATGCCGTCGTCGCCTCGGGCGAGCAGGTGACCGCCGGGCTGATGGCGATCGTGCTCAGCGACATGGGCATCCAGTCGCGCTCGTTCCAGGGCTGGCAGGTGCCGATCCATACAGACGACGCCCACGGCGCCGCCCGCATCACCGAGATCATCCCCACCGAGCTCGACGCGCGGATGAAAGAGGGCTGGGTGCCGGTGGTGACCGGCTTCCAGGGCATCGTGCCGGCGACCGGCCGGGTTACGACGTTGGGCCGCGGCGGTTCGGATACGTCGGCGGTGGCGATCGCGGCGGCGGTTTCCGCCGACCGCTGCGACATCTATACGGACGTCGACGGCGTCTACACCACGGACCCGCGCATCGATCCCAAGGCCAAGCGGCTCAACAAGGTCGCCTTCGAGGAAATGCTCGAAATGGCGTCGCTGGGCGCCAAGGTGCTGATGATCCGCTCGGTCGAGATGGCGATGGCCCACAAGGTGCGGCTCGTCGTCCGCTCCACTTTCGATGATCCGGATGCGCCGCAGATCGCGCCGGATGGAACGCCCGGCGTGCCCGGCACGCTGGTTTGCGATGAGGATGAGATCATGGAAAAGCAGATCGTTTCGGGCGTCACGCTCGCCAAGGCCGAGGCCAAGATCACGCTGCGCGACGTCAAGGACAAGCCGGGCGTCGCCGCTTCGGTATTCGGGGCGCTGGCCGACGAATCGATCGTCGTCGACATGATCGTCCAGAACATCTCGGATGACGGCTCGGTCACCGACATCACCTTCACGGTGCCCGACAGCGAGTATGACAAGTCGGTCCGCGCGCTCGAGGCGGCCCGGACCTCCGGTGCCATCGAATATGCCCGGATCACCGGCAGCAAGGGCGGCGCCAAGGTTTCCGTGGTGGGGGTGGGCATGCGCAACCATGCGGGCGTTGCCGCCAGCATGTTCAAGGCGCTGGCGGACAAGGGCATTAACATCCAGTTGATCACGACCTCGGAAATCAAGACTTCCGTGCTGATCGACGACGAGTATGCCGAGCTTGCGGTTCGGGCCCTCCATACGTATTACGGACTCGACAAGCCGGGCGCCTGACGGGGGCCATACGCCCGGCCTGCTTTAGCAGCATCGGCGCGGGAAGGCGGTTTCCGCGCGGTGCCCAAGGAGGCGGTGCGGGGCCGCGGTTGGTATGGCGACAGCGATCGGCGGTCCGCGCGTGCTGCTCAGGCAGTTGCGCGAAACGATGGCGGAGCCGCTGGCTTCGCAGGATCGCCTCGACAAGATCGTCAACCTCATCGCCGAGAACATGCGGGCGGACGTCTGCTCGTTCTACGTGCTGCGCGACGACGGTGCGCTGGAGCTGTTCGCCACCTACGGCCTGAAGCGCGAATCCGTGCACATGACGACGCTGCGGCTGGGCGAGGGCTTGGTCGGCCTCATCGCCGCGCAGGCCGAGCCACTCAGCCTCGAGGATGCGCCGGCGCATCCGGCTTTCGCCTATCGCCCGGAGACGGGCGAGGATCCGTTCCGCGCCTTCCTCGGCGTGCCGGTGCTGCGCGCCGGCCAGACGCTGGGCGTGTTGGTGGTGCAGAACCGGGACCACCGCATCTATACCGACGACGAGATCGAGGCGCTGCTGACCACCGCGACCATCCTTGCCGAGATGATCGCGACCAGCGAGTTCGACACGCTGATCAAGCCGGGCCAGGACATCGATCTGCGCCGGCAGCGCACCTTCAACGGCTCGGGCTTCACCGAAGGCATCGCGCTGGGCAAGGTGGTGCTGCACGACCCGCGCGTCGTGGTCACCAATTTCATCGCCGAGGATACCGAGCAGGAAAAGGCGCGGCTCGAAGCAGCGCTGGCGACCATGCGGGTGTCGATCGACGACATGCTCAGCCATGGCGACATGCGCGACGGCACCGAGCATCGCGACATCCTCGAAACCTACCGGATGTTCGCCAACGATCGCGGCTGGGCCGACCGCCTGCAGGAAGCCATCGCCAACGGCCTCACCGCCGAAGCCGCCGTCGAGCGCGTGCAGAACGATACGCGCGCCCGCATGCTGCGCTCGACCGATCCCTACATCCGCGACCGGCTGCACGATTTCGACGATCTCGCCAACCGGCTGCTGCGCGTGCTGACCGGCGACGGCACGGCGCCGACGGCGCGCGAGCTGCCCGAGAACGCCATTCTAGTGGCGCGCAACATGGGGCCGGCCGAGCTGCTCGAATATGACCGCACGCGGCTGCGCGCCATCGTGCTGGAAGAGGGCGGCGCGACTGCGCATGTGGCGATCGTCGCCAAGTCGCTCGGCATGGTGGCGGTCGGGCAGGCGCAGAACATCGTTTCGATGTCGGAGAATGGCGACGACATCATCGTCGATGGCCCCGGCGGCACGGTGTACCTCAGGCCGACGCCGGAGATCGAACAGAACTATGTCGACAAGGTGCGGCTCGGTGCCAAGCGGCGGGCGCATTACCTCGAGCTCAAGGACAAGCCGTCCGTCACCAAGGACGGCGTGACGATCACGCTGCTGCACAATTCCGGTCTCGTCGCCGACCTGCCGATGCTCAACGACACCGGCGCCGAAGGGGTCGGGCTGTTCCGCACGGAACTGCAGTTCATGATCGCGAGCCGCCTGCCCAAGGTGCAGGAGCAGATTGCGCTCTATCGCGAGGCCATCCGGCTCAGCGCCGGGCGTCCCATCGTCTTCCGCCTGCTCGATGTGGGCGGCGACAAGGTCATTCCGTATCTGCGCGCCGTGCCGGAGGAGAATCCAGCGATGGGTTTCCGCTCGTTGCGCCTCGCGCTCGACCGGCCGGGCCTGCTGCGCACGCAGGTCCGCGCCCTGCTGACCGCCGCCGATGGCGGGCCGATGAAGATCCTCGTGCCGATGGTCACCGAGACCTGGGAATTCATCGAGACCAAGCGGGTGATCAAGCTCGAGCTGGAGCGTCTGATCCGCTCGGGCGGCAAGCCGCCGTCGCGGCTCGAGATCGGCGCCATGATCGAGGTGCCCTCGCTCCTGTGGGAGCTCGACCACGTGCTGCCGGAAGCCGATTTCGTCTCGATCGGCTCCAACGACCTGATCATGTTCCTCAATGCGGCGGACCGGGCCAATTCGCGCGTCTCGAAAGCCTACGATCCCATCGCGCTGCCGCGCCTGCGCGCCCTGCGCCATATCGTCGATATGGCCAAGCGCTACAGCGTGCCGATCACCATGTGCGGCGAGCTCGCCGGCCGCACCATTGATGCGCTGGCGCTGATGGCCATCGGCATGACCCGCCTCAGCATGTCGCCGCCGGCCATCGGGCCGATCAAGGAAATGGTGTTGGGCGCCGAGCTGAAGCCGATCCAGGCCGCGGTCGCCGCGGCGCTCGGCGAGGGCCAGTCCGGCGTCGGCATCCGCGACCTGCTGATGGATATCGCCCAGAAGCAGGGCATCGTCGTTTAGCGCCATGCCCAGCCTGCCCGAAGACAAGCTCGCGCAACTCGAGAAGCGCTTCGACAGTGTCGAAGCGGCGCTGTCGTCCGGCCCCTCGGCCGAGGAATATGTGCGGCTCAGCAAGGAATATGCCGAGCTCGAGCCGGTGGTGCGGCCGATCACCGCCTGGCGCAAGGCGGCCGATGAGCTGCGTTCGGCCGAGGAGCTGGCCGCTTCCGGCGACAGGGACATGGCCGAGATGGCCAATGCGGAGATCGAGGAGCTGCGTCCCCGCATTGCCGACATGGAGCAGAACATCCGCATCCTGCTGCTGCCCAAGGATGCGGCGGACGAAAAGAACGTCATTCTGGAAGTGCGGGCCGGTACCGGCGGCGACGAAGCGGCGCTATTCGCCGGCGACCTGCTGCGCATGTACCAGCGCTATGCCGACCTGCAGGGCTGGAAGGTCGAGATTATGGAAGAGGCCGATGGCGAAGTCGGCGGCTACAAGGAAGTGATCGCGAAAATCTCCGGCAAGGGCGCCTATGCGCGGCTCAAATACGAGTCCGGCGTGCACCGCGTGCAGCGCGTCCCGGCCACCGAAGCGCAGGGCCGCATCCATACCTCCGCCGCCACCGTCGCGGTGCTGCCCGAGGTCGAGGACATCGACATCGAGATCCGCAACGAGGACATCCGCATCGATACGATGCGCTCGTCCGGCGCCGGCGGCCAGCACGTCAACACCACCGACTCGGCGGTGCGCATCACGCATCTGCCGACGGGCATCGTGGTCACCTCCTCGCTCAAGTCGCAGCACCAGAACCGGGCGCAGGCGATGGTGGTGCTGCGCGCCCGTCTCTACGAAGAGCAGCGCAATGCACGCGACACGGCGCGAGCCGATCAGCGGCGCGAGCAGGTGGGCTCGGGCGATCGTTCCGAGCGCATCCGGACCTACAATTTCCCGCAGGGGCGGGTGACCGACCACCGCATCAACCTGACGCTCTACAAGCTCGACAAGGTGATCGCCGGCGACGCGCTCGACGAGCTGATCCAGGCGCTGATCACCGAGGACCAGGCGGCGCAGCTGGCTGCCATGGCAGGCGTCTGACGATGGTGGCGATCGGGGTAGCGTGGCGGCAGGTGCGCGACCGCTTCCGCGATGCCGGCCTCGACACGCCCGAGCTCGACGCGCGCCTACTTGCACAGGAGGCCTTCGGTTTCGACGCGATGGCGCTGGTACGCCGCGAGCGCGAGGACGCCACGGCCGATCCGCTCAAGCTGCTCGACCAGTATGCGCAGCGCCGGCTGGCGGGCGAGCCGGTGAGCCGCATCATCGGCGAGCGCGAATTCTGGGGGCTGAAATTCCAGCTCGGACGGGCGACGCTCGATCCGCGCCCCGACACGGAGCTGCTGGTGCAGGAGGCGATCGCCTTCCTCGAGGACAAGCGCTCGGAGCATTTCGTCGATCTGGGTACCGGTTCGGGTGCCGTCGCGATTGCCATCTGCGACGCGCTGCCCAAAGCCAAGGCGGTGGCCACCGACATTTCCGAGGAAGCGCTGGAGGTCGCGCGGGCCAACGCGCAGCGTCACGGCGTCGCAGACCGGATCGTCTTCAAGCAGGGGCCATGGTGGGCGGCGGTGCCGCATACCTCGATTTTCGACCTGATCGTCTCCAATCCGCCCTACATCGCCAGCAACGAGATCGAGGGATTGTCCATCGAAGTCAGGGTCTTCGATCCCAAGGCGGCGCTCGACGGGGGCTGGGACGGGCTCGAGGCTTACCGCGCCATCGGGGCCCAGGCGGTGCGCCGGCTCAACCCGGGCGGCCGGCTGATGCTCGAAATCGGCTATAATCAGGCCGAAGTCGTGGGCAAGATCATGTCGCGTGCCGGGTTCGGACGAATCGAAACGAGAAAAGACCTGCAGGGTCTTGATCGGGTCGTCGTCTGTTCCCATTCTTGAGGATAAGGAAACCAGCCCAAGAATTTCGGGCATTTTCCGCTTGGAAAAGCGGGGCGAACCGGCTAGTTTCCGGGTGCTGTCAGTGGCGCGGTTGAGCGCCAAGGTGACGGCCACCCGTTCATCGGCGGTGCTGGATTGCCAGCAAGGGTATCCCGGTAAGGACCCCTGCCTGACGTGATGGACAAAAGTGGTTCAGCCCGAACAGCTCTCGGACAAGTTCCCGCCCCTGACGCGGTCGCCCATGACGGGCGCCATCGGCCGAGCGGGCCTGAGAAACCTCAACCCCAAGGCTCATTTCCAAGGCTTGAAGCAGACCAATGAGACCAAACCAGAATAACAACAAGAACCGGCAGCGCGGACGGAACAACAACAATGGCGGGCGCAAGCACGTCAACCCGCTGAGCCGGAACTTCGAATCGAACGGCCCGGACGTGAAGGTGCGGGGCAACGCCGCCCACGTCGCCGAAAAATACCTCCAACTGGCGCGCGACGCCCAGTCTTCCGGCGATCCGGTGCTGGCCGAGAACTATCTCCAGCACGCCGAGCACTATTTCCGCATCGTCGCGGCAGCGCAGCCGCAGAACCAGTTCCGTCCCGACCAGCCTGGCCAGATGCAGGACATGGACGACGACGACGATTTCCCCCCGATCAACGATCGTTTCGCCTCTCCCGAGCCGCCGCAGGCCTACCGCCCACAGCAGCCGGACCAGCCGAGCTTCAACGGCGAGTCCGATGAAGCCGGCGGCAATGGCGGCGACAGCCAGCCGCAGCCGCAACCGCAGCTGGCCCAGGCGCCGGCCGCCGAGCCGGTGCTGGGTGAAGACGGCCAGCCGGTCAACGGCCAGGCGGCGGGTGAGGGCGACGGCCATCGCCGGCGCGACCGCAATCGCCGGCGCCGCGGGCGTGGCGCGGGCGAAGGCGGCAATGATCCCGCCGGCGCACCGCAGCCCGATGTCGGCGAGTTGCCGGCGTTCCTGACGGCAGGCGGTCCGACCACCGTCGCCGAGTAAGAGATCAAACCCCCGCCGCGGCGGGGGTTTTCGTTTGCGGCCTCAGAGGCCGACCTTTTCCACGACGTTGGGGTTCAGCGTCAGGTGCGGTAGCGGCTTGGCCGGCTCTTCCGGCATCGCCATGACCTCGTGCTCGTCGCCATCGTCCGGGGAGCCCTTGGGGCCGTTCGGGGTGCCATTGTCGACCGGCTTGCCATTGGCGTCGATCGTGGTCAGCGACGAGACCTGCACCCAGCCCTGCTGGCGGTGGTAGCTGATCAGGCACCAGGTGAAGCCCTTGGGGCCGCACCACATGACGTTCACCTTGGCGTTGGTGGTCAGGTCGAATAGCGGGCCGAAAGTGTTGCCCGGGCCGGCGAGAACATGCACCGGCTTGGCGATGACGGTCGAGGCGAAGGCGGGAGCGGCAAACGCCAGCAGGGCGATGCCGGCGAGAGCGAGAGTGCGGATCATGGGTTCCTCCAGGACGCACGGATGTGCGTCGATGAGGATGGGGATAGTTCCGCCGCGCTGAATTGCCGCTGAATGTGCCCGTCAGGCTTGTGGCGGAGCCGTTTGACGCTCGGCCATCAGTTCGGCGTGACGCGCCCTGAGGCCCGCCATGAACAGGCCGAGCCCGTGCTCGAACCCGTCGCCGAAGCGCTTGCCAGCCGTTCGCTTGAGGCGGCCCAGGGCGGCCTGCTGCAGGGTCGGGTATTTTTCCATCTGGGCCCAGATCTCGGACCGCTTGTCGGCCGTCTGCTCGCGCCAGCGTTCGCTCTCCGCCTGGTATTCCAGCGCCGAGCCGGTGATGAAGTCGCCCATGGTCAGCACGGTGACGAGCGCCTCGTCCGGCGGGAAGCCGGCATCGACCCAGATCTTGAGGAAGTTCTCGATCTGCGGCATCGCCTGTTCGGTCGGCCGATTGCCGGCGACCACGCGCGCACCATCGCGATAGGCGATCAGCGCCGCGAATTGCCGGCGCATGCCCTCGGCGATCTTCTCGTCCCAGGGCAGGTTTTCGGGAAAGGGCGGCATCTTTTCGCGCGCCGTGCGCACCATCTCCTCGCTCATCAGGTCGAGCAGCTGGCGCTTGTCCTTGACGTGCCAGTAGAGCGTCGGTGCCGAAATGCCGAGCTCGGTGGCGAGGCGGCGCAAAGTCAGGGCGTCGAGACCTACCTCCTGCAGGAGCTGGATCGCGGTCTGGATCACGTCGTCGCGGGTAACGGCCATTTTCTCGAAGGGGCTTGTCTCTCTAACGCTGTTCGGGTACTAGCATATCTAACAGTGTTAGAGAAACCCCGGAGTGCATCATGGATGGCTCAATCAGTAGCGTCGAGGCGGCGGTCGACGTCCGCGGCCTCAAGAAGACCTTCAAGGAAGTCGAGGCGGTCAAGGGCATCGACCTCAGCGTCCGCAAGGGCGAAACCTTCGGCTTTCTCGGACCGAACGGCGCCGGGAAATCGACGACCATCAAGATTCTCTGCACGCTCGCCGACGCTACGGCCGGCAGCGCCCGTGTCGCCGGCTATGACGTCGCCAGCGAGCGCGACGCGGTGCGCCGCTCGATTGGCCTCGTCTTCCAGGAGCCGACGCTCGACGGCTACCTGACCGCCGAGCAGAATCTGCGCTTCCATGGTGAGCTTTACGGTGTCGACCGGGCCACGGCCGGACAGCGCCGCCAGGAAGTGCTGGAGATGGTCGGGCTCTACGACCGCAAGGACCATCTGGTGCAGACCTTCTCGGGCGGCATGCGGCGGCGGCTGGAGATCGCCCGCGGCCTGCTGCACTCGCCGAAGGTGCTGTTTCTCGACGAGCCCACCATCGGCCTCGATCCGCAGACCCGCGCCTCGATCTGGACCTACATCGCCGAGTTGCACAAGCGCGAGGAGATCACCGTCTTCGTCACCACGCACTACATGGACGAGGCGGAAAACTGCGACCGCATCGCCATCATCGACCAGGGCCGGATCGTGGCGCTCGATACGCCCGAGGCTCTGAAAGCCGGGGTCGGCAAGGACCGCGTGCAGATCGCCACAGCGGACGACACGGCCGCGATCGCGGCCCTCAAGGAGAAGTTTGGGCTCGAGGCCCGCATGGTCGAAGGGCTGGTGACCTTCGCGGTGGCCGACGGCGCGGCCTTCGTGCCGCAGCTGTTCGAGAAGCTCGGTGTCGCCATTCGTTCGGTCGCCGTGGCGCGGCCGACGCTCGACGACGTTTTCCTCAATTTCACCGGCACCTCGCTGCGCGATGCGGAGCAGAAGGGCGGGTTCAATCCGGCAATGGCCGCGCGGCGCGGGAGATAATCATGGCTCAGGCATCCATCGCATCCGTCACTGTTCCCACGGGTGGTTTCGCCCATGAAGTGCGCGCCGCGCTCGTGGTCTGGGAGCGCGAGATGATCCGCTTCCGGCGCGATATCGCCCGCGTCGTCTCGTCGATGATCCAGCCGCTGCTGTTCCTGTTCGTGCTGGGTGGCGGCCTCGGCGCCATGGTGCAGTCGGGGACCGGCGGGGTCGATTTCAAGACGTTCCTGTTCCCCGGCGTGCTGTCGATGTCGGTGCTGTTCACCGCCGCCTTCGCCGGCATCTCGATGGTGTGGGACCGTGAGTTCGGCTTCCTGCGTGAGATGCTGGTGGCGCCGGTCTCGACCGCGGCGATCCTTACGGGCAAGTGCCTCGGCGGCGCGTCCGTCGCGACCATCCAGTCGGTGGTGGTGATCGCGCTGGCCGGCCTCGTGGGCGTGCCCTACGACCCGCTGATGATCGTCGAGCTGCTGGTGCTGCTGTTCATCATGAGCTTCATGATTACGGCGCTGGGGCTGGTGCTGGCGAGCCGGGTCAAGCAGGTACAGTCGGCGATGCCGCTGGTGCAGATGATCATCACGCCGCTGATGTTCCTCTCGGGCGCGCTCTTCCCGCTGAGCCGGCTGCCGGCCTGGCTGACCGTGGTCACCCACCTCAACCCGATGACTTACGCGGTCGAGCCGGTCCGCTCCGCCGTGTTCGACCGGCTGAGCATTCCGGTCGAAGCCCGCGCCATTCTCGACCCCGGCATCATGTGGGGCAGCTTCGCGGTGCCGATCTGGATGCAGGTGGGCGTGGTGGTGCTGGCGTCGCTGATCCTGCTGTTCGCCGCGGTCAGGCTGTTTGCCCGGACCGAGTAGCTAAGGTCGCGAAATTGATGAACCGCCCTCCTGCCAGACGATCTGGTTTGTTTGGATGAGCAGCGCAAGCGCCTGGTTAGTCTGGTCCACTGAGAACCCGTTCCTGCTCGCGAAGTCGTAAAGCCCGCCTTCCCCACGGAGGACCGACTTTTGGCTGGGGTATGGCTTTCCGATGCCTCGCGTGAAGTCCAGGATTAGTTCTGCTGGGGACCGATAACCGACCATTTTGCCGCCTCTTGGTTTCGTTGGAAACGTTGCTCGTCGCCTTCCCAAGCGCTGGGGGCACGAACTGGACGGAAAGAGGCGGCCCGCCTTTTCTGAGTCGTCAGATGTACGGTAGGGCTACGCCGCCAGAACGACAACGGCCTTCGGCCGGCCTTTTTCTTTGTTTGGGCCTTCCTATATCTTGCCCAGAAGTCACGGGAACCGCGCCGCCTGGCGGGCGGTTGTCCGAAACCAACGCTTCGAGCGACCGAACCTGCGCCAGCTAAGGGCAGGGCGGCGTGGCAAAAGGAGAGTTGCCTTGAATATCGAAAAATACACCGAGCGGGCGCGCGGGTTCATCCAGTCTGCGCAGCAGCTGGCCCTGGGGCGCGGCCACCAGCAGTTTGCCCCGGTGCATCTGCTGAAGGTGCTGATGGACGACGACCAGGGGCTCGGCTCCGGGCTGATCGACCGCAGCGGCGGCGACAGCAAGGCGGTGCGCGCCGGCGTCGAAGCCGCCCTCAAGAAAATCCCCGTCGTGTCCGGTGACAGCCAGGTTTATCTGAGCCGCGAGATCGCGCGTGTCTTCGAGACCGCCGAGAGCGCCGCGCAGAAGGCCGGCGACTCGTTCGTGACCGTCGAGCGCCTGTTGCTCGCCCTCACCATCGAGAAGGACACGGACGCGGGCAAGATCCTGGCCTCGGCCGGCGTCACCGCCAACGCGCTGAACCAGGCGATCGAGACGATCCGCAAGGGCCGTACCGCCGACTCCGCTTCGGCCGAGTCGCAGTATGATGCGCTGAAGAAATATGCGCGCGACCTGACGCAGGCGGTGCGCGACGGCAAGCTCGACCCGGTGATCGGCCGCGACGAAGAGATTCGCCGCACCATCCAGGTGCTGAGCCGCCGCACCAAGAACAATCCTGTCCTCATCGGCGAACCCGGCGTCGGCAAGACCGCCATCGCCGAGGGTCTCGCGATCCGCATCGTCAATGGCGACGTGCCGGAATCACTCAAGGGCAAGTCGCTGATGGCGCTCGACCTTGGCGCGCTGGTGGCGGGTGCCAAATATCGCGGCGAGTTCGAGGAGCGGCTCAAGGCCGTGCTCAACGAGATCACCTCGGCCGAGGGCCAGATCATCCTGTTCATCGACGAGATGCATCAGCTGGTCGGCGCGGGCAAGACTGATGGCGCGATGGACGCGTCCAACCTCTTGAAGCCGGCGCTGGCGCGCGGCGAGCTCCACTGCGTGGGCGCGACGACGCTCGATGAGTACCGCAAGTATATCGAGAAGGACGCGGCGCTGGCCCGTCGCTTCCAGCCGGTGTTCGTCACCGAGCCGACGGTCGAGGACACGATCTCGATCCTGCGTGGCCTCAAGGAGAAGTATGAGCTGCATCACGGCATCCGGATTTCGGACTCCGCGATCGTGGCTTCGGCGACGCTGAGCAACCGCTACATCGCGGACCGCTTCCTGCCCGACAAGGCCATCGATCTGATGGACGAAGCGGCGGCGCGGCTGCGCATGGCGGTCGACAGCAAGCCCGAGGCGCTCGACGAGCTCGACCGGCGCATCATGCAGCTCAAGATCGAGCGCGAGGCGCTCAAGAAAGAGCCCGACGAGGCCTCGCGGCAGCGGCTCGACCGGCTCGAGCATGATCTCAGCGGCCTCGAGGAAGAGGCGCAGGCGCTCTCCAGCAAATGGCTGGCGGAGAAAGAGCGCGTGCAGGGCGCCCAGAAGGTCAAGGAAGAGCTCGATGGTGCGCGCAGCCAGCTCGAGATCGCGCAGCGGCAGGGCGATTTTGCCAAGGCCGGTGAGCTGGCCTATTCGGTGATCCCCGGGCTCGAGAAGCGGCTCAACGAAGCGGCACAATCGGGCGAGGCGAAATCCGACCTGGTGTCGGAGACCGTGACTGCCAGTGACATTGCGCAGGTCGTGTCGCGCTGGACCGGCATTCCAGTCGACAAGATGCTGGAAGGCGAGCGCGAGAAGCTGATCCAGATGGAAGCCTCGCTGGGCACCCGCGTCATCGGCCAGGAAGAGGCGGTCGCCGCCGTATCCCGTGCCGTACGGCGTTCGCGCGCCGGGCTGCAGGACCCGAACCGGCCGATCGGCTCGTTCATGTTCCTCGGGCCCACCGGCGTGGGCAAGACCGAGCTGACCAAGGCGCTGGCGGAGTTCCTGTTCGACGACGAGCATGCGCTGGTGCGCATGGACATGTCGGAGTTCATGGAAAAGCATTCGGTGGCCCGCCTGATCGGCGCACCTCCGGGCTATGTCGGCTATGACGAAGGCGGCGTGCTCACCGAGGCGGTGCGGCGGCGTCCGTATCAGGTCGTGCTGTTCGACGAGATCGAGAAGGCGCATCCGGACGTGTTCAACGTCCTCTTGCAGGTGCTCGACGACGGGCGGCTGACCGACGGGCAGGGCCGCACGGTCGACTTCCGCAATACCATCATCATCATGACCTCGAACCTCGGGGCCGACTGGCTGGTGAATCTGCAGGAGAACGAGTCGGTCGAGCTGGTGCGCGGCAAGGTGCTCGATGCGGTGAAGGCGGCGTTCCGGCCGGAATTCCTCAACCGTATCGACGACATCATCCTGTTCCATCGTCTGCAGCGCATCCACATGGGCGACATCGTCAAGATCCAGCTCAAGCGGCTGGGCGCCCTGCTCAAGGATCGCGACATTACGCTCAACCTCACCCAGAAGGGCGAGGAGTGGCTGGCCCGCGAAGGCTACGACCCGGCCTATGGGGCGCGTCCGCTGAAGCGGGTGATCCAGCGCGAGGTGCAGGACCGGCTGGCCGAGGCGATCCTCAGCGGCGACGTCACCGACGGCGCGACCGTCAATGTCGATGCCGGCGACGCCGGACTGATGCTGGTGCCGGAGCTCGAGGGCGAGCCGATCGCTCCTGCCGCGGCGGCGTAAGCATGATATCCACCAGGGGCGGCCTTCGGGCCGCCCCTTTCTTCATTGAGCCCCCATCGGCACCGATGACAAACGCAAACCACCACGTCATTCCCGCGCAGGCGGGAATCCAGACCGCACTCACGGACGTCCGAGGGCGCTCTTGATGCTCAAAAAATACATTGGCTGTTACGCTGCTTAAAAGCCA
>JBEHYU010000021.1:0-65113 GCA_048498015.1 Pseudomonadota bacterium | reverse complement strand
GCCCCGGCAGAGGATATCTGCCGGGGCGCGCCGAATGGATGATGGTGGAGGGCTCAGCCCTCGCGGTAGTGCTGGATCCAGGTCGTCCGAAGTCCGGCGAGGCCATGCTTGTCGATGGCGGCCTGCCAGTTCAAGAATTCGTCGACGCTCAGCGTGTAACGGGCGCAGGCTTCCTCGAGCGAGAGAAGTCCGCCACGGACCGCCGCAACCACTTCGGCCTTGCGCCGAATGACCCAGCGACGGGTAGTCTTGGGCGGGAGGTCCGCAATGGTCAACGGACTGCCGTCCGGACCGATCACGTACTTCACGCGTGGACGCATTTGCACGGTCATTTTACTCACTGACTCAACCTGACCTTGGTTGAGCCTAGCGGATCGCGCTTAAAATTTGCCTAAGCTAGTGTCTACAAGCCGTTAAAATTCCCGCGTGTTGCCGCAAGGAATCGCCGAGGAATCAAGGCTTTGACGGCTAGAGGTGCATTCCAGCCCGAAGGCGGAATCGTGGCAGGTCCGTGACAGGGTAAATGAAGGGTTACGACGCCGCCTGCAGGACCGACGTCACTCCCGACAGATTTACGCGGGCGGTTCCGATGAGCAGGACCGGCTCGCTGCCGGTGAAATCGACGCCGGTGACCTTGCCGCTGAGCTCGGTCGAGACGGGCACGTTCTTGCCCTCGGCATTGGTGCCCTGCATGGTAATCGAGTAGGTGCCGGCGGGTGCCTTGCCGCCGGTGCTCGTGGTACCGTCCCAGGTGAAGGTGCCCTGGCCTGCCTGCATGTTGCCCTTCTCGGTGTACATGACGTTGCCATCGGCGTCCTTGATGGTGACGTTGACCGTGGCGGCGTCGTCCATCTTGAAGTTCCAGGTCGCCTTGCCGCCGGTGGTCAGCTCCGAGCGGACGCCGGCGGCGGTGACGGTCTTGCCGATATAGTTGACCGCGCCGGTCTGGACGGAATTCTGGTTGGCTTGCACCAGCGAGGACAGGAAATCGTTGGTCTTGAGCTGCTGCTCGACCGAGGAGAACTGCACGAGCTGCTGGGTGAACTGGTTGGTGTCGAGCGGATCGAGCGGGTTCTGGTTCTTGAGCTGTGTGGTCAGCAGCTGCAGGAAGGTGTCGAAATTACCCGCGATGGTCGTCCGATCGGTGGACATCGCGCCGGTCGATGAAGACGAAGAACCTACGCCACTGACAGCCATGAGCCGCTCCTACACAAACAGGTTGACGCCGCCCGCCGAAGCGACGCCGCGATAGAGAGTGACGGCGGGGACGGCGGAAGTGTCGTCCTCGCGCGCGGTGGTGAATTTGAAGCCGGCATTGCCGCCGCCCTGCTGACGCTGGTCGCCGCCCGACATATTGGCGAACGGGTTGTTCTGCTGCTTCAGCGAGAATTCGAGATTGGTCTTGCCGCTGTCGAGACCGGCCTGGCTCAGGGCCTTTTCGAGCGAGCCGCGATCGCGCTGGAACATATCGAGCGTCTCGGAGCGCTCGACGGTGAGGCGCGCATTGACGGTGCCGGTCGAGTCGACATGCATCTTCACATCAACGCGGCCAAGTTCAGGCGGGTCGATGCGGATCGAGAAGCGCGACTGGCCCTGGTGCAGTTGACGGACCATCTCGAACGCCATCTGGCCCATATTGATGGGCGCCGTTGCCGCCTGGTAGGCGGCGGGAATGACGCGCGGCGCAACGGGAGCCGAAGCCGCGGTTGGTGCGACGGTCACCGTTGCGGCGGGCTGCGGGGCGCCGGCGTCCGGCGTCGCTTTGTCGTCGGCCGGCGCGTTCGGGACGGCGACGGGCTTGTCGCTGGCCTGAGGCCTGGGGTTCGCGGTCTCAACCGCATGCTCGGCGAGCGAGATCTTTGCACTGCTGTGCGTGGTGGGCCTCGACTCGGCGACTTGGGTCTTCGGCTCGGCCCTGGAGGTCGGCTGTGGGGCGGCGGGGGCGATCTCGGCAGGAACGTCGAGTTTGGTGGCGGTGGCGAGCTGCGGCGTGGTCGGCACGCTGGCGGCCGGCTTGCTGTCGAGCAGAGTGCGGACGATCTGGTCGAGGTCGCTGCCGTTGCTGTCGGCCGGCGTGGTGAGCTGGGCCAGCAGGGTCGGGTCGGTTTCGGCCGCGGTGAGCTTTTGCGTCAGGGCCTGCAGCTTCTGCGCGACCTCGGGGGCGAGCGGGGCAACGGCAGCACTGACCTGCGCCAGCTTGTCGGCGAGCTGAGCGAGGGCGGGCAGGGGCTGGGTGGGCGTGGTGCCGGGTGCGGCCGCGACCGGTGTCGCGGCGTCGGTCGCGCCGGTGGACGTATCGGTCGGCTGCGATGCGGGCGCGGTGAAGCCGAGGCTGGCGAGCACCTGGGCGATCTGGTCGAGCGGCTGCTGCTTGCTGGTGGCCTGCTTGAGGCCCGGAAGGTCGGGCAGCTTGGGCGTTACCGTGCTGGCATTGGCCGCGGCAATCGCCTTGAGCGGATCGAGGGCGGAGATATCGGGAGTGGGCGCCGGCACCGCTGGCGCCTGCGCCGGCGGGACCATCAGGGCCGCGAGCGCGTCGGCGACTTTGCCGAGCTTCTTGAGCAGATCCGGATCGGGCGTTTCGCCGGCATCCAGCTGGTCCTTGAGGGCGTCGAGGTCCTTCACCAGCTCCTTGAGGAGCGGCCCGCCGGGCGCGGTGGTCACGGCGGGCGCAGTCGTGCCGGCGGTCGCGCCGATGTCGAGCAGGGCCGAAATGTCGGGACTGGCAGCAGGGGGTGGTACGGCTGGCGTGGTGTCGGCATCGGTGGCCGGGTCGGCGGCGCCATCGGTTGCCGGGACGGCCGTGCCGCCGGCCAGGAGCTGGTCAACGAGCGCGGCGAGGAAGCCGAGTGGATTGTCCGTCGCGGGCGCGCCATTTCCCGTCGCCGCGGCGGGCGTGGTGCCCGGGGCGGTTGGCGAGGTGTAGGTGATGGTCAGCGGCGACGTCATAGGGTTCCGGACGGATTGATCCGAAGAAACCGATGCAAGGGGCGGGCCAGACTCGGAATGCCAGCAAAATCAGGGTGTTGGCAGGGCCATGAACGGGGCGGGGACCGGCAGCTTCTGCGTCACGCGGCAAAAGCTGCCGGGTCCGTCAGTCCCTAAAAGTAGTGATCACGGCGGGCGCCGTCATAGCGGCCCGACTGCAGGCAGCAGGCCTTGAAACAACCTCCCGGAGCCGCAGGGGCAGAGGTCGTTGCGACCAAGTTTTTCGACGAGCTCGACATCGCCATGGACGAGGCGGTCGCCGCGCTTCACGCGCGTTTCGGAGGGGAAGGACTTCCGGCGCTTCGAGCTGACCTCAAAAGCAGGGCTGGTCGTCGTGAGTGTAACGCTTGGACATGATTGCCTCCTGTAGGTTGGCGCGGGGGAGGTACCGGGCCGGTTGCCTCGCGTCAATCGCGGGCCTATAGAGCCGCCGTTCACTGGGGCCTTGACCCCCAACTGGATGAGAGACATGGACCTCAATTCGCTTGATTTGCCCAAGCGCCCTGAGGACACGCGCGTTGTCGTCGCGATGTCCGGAGGCGTGGATAGCTCGGTGGTCGCCGGCCTGTTGGCGCGCCAGGGCTACGATGTTGTGGGCGTTACGCTCCAGCTTTACGACCATGGCGAGGCGACGCACCGCAAGGGCGCATGCTGTGCCGGCCAGGACATCCACGACGCGCGCCGGGTCGCGGCGGCGCTGGGCATTCCGCATTACGTGCTCGACTATGAAGAGCGCTTCCGCGACGCGGTGATGGAGCCGTTCGCCAATGCCTATCGGCAGGGCGAGACGCCGGTACCGTGCATCGCCTGCAACCAGTCGGTGAAGTTTGTCGACCTGATGGAGGTGGCGCAGGATCTGGGGGCGGACGTGCTGGCCACCGGGCATTATGTCCGCAGCGGCCTCGTCGACGGCAAGCGGCAGATGTTCCGGCCCGTCGATGCGTCGCGCGATCAGACCTATTTCCTGTTCGCCACAACCGATGAGCAGCTCGAATTTCTGCGCTTCCCGCTCGGCGGCATGACCAAGCCGGCGGTGCGCGAGCTGGCGCGCGAGCTCGGGCTCGAAGTCGCCGATAAGCACGACAGCCAGGACATCTGTTTCGTGCCGCAGGGCAAGTATGCCGACGTGATCCGCCGCATGCATCCGGAGGCGGTGAGCCGCGGCGAGATCGTGCATCTGGATGGCCGAGTGCTCGGCACGCATGACGGGATCGTCAATTATACGGTCGGGCAGCGCAAGGGGCTCGGCATTGCGGCGGATGCGCCGCTCTATGTGATCAAGCTCGAGCACAGGAGCGGTCGCGTCATCGTCGGGCCGAAGGAAGCGCTGATGACCAAGACGGTGCGCTTGCGCGACGTCAACTGGCTCGGCGATGCGTCGCTGGCAGCGGCCGCGGGCGGCAACGGCCTGCCGGTCGAGGTCAAGGTGCGTTCGACCCGGGCGCCGCAGCAGGGCGCGGTGCAGATGATCGGCGGCGAGGTCTATGTGACGCTGTTTGCCGGCGAATACGGCATCTCGCCGGGCCAGGCCTGCGTATTCTACGCCGACGACAGCGAGCAGAGTCAGGTGCTGGGCGGCGGGTTCATCGCCGAAGCCGTACCCGCAGCGCTGGTCGCCTAAGGGATCGTAATCGGATCGGAGGGCGAGGGGACCGGGCGGTGGAAGGTCCTCTCGTTGATCACGCCTGTGCCGATGCCGAGCACCAGCGCGATGGCGACGAACACCAGCATGATCACGACGGCGATATGCGCCTGGCTCCAGGATTTGCGGGCGAAGGGATCGTCGGCATTGCTCATCGGGCGGGCAACTCCGTGCGGCGCTGGCTGGTTCCGCTAGGGGGCGCTGGAGGAGGCCGGTGCCGACGACAAAGATGCGGCCGCGGACGCTGCCTCCGCCAAGGCCTCGCGGTTGCTGACGCCGCCGCTGATGGCGCCCACGATCATCACGACGGCCAAGATGCCGAGCACGAGGATCAGGATGCGCGGCGGGGTGAGGGCGAAGGGGCTCAGGGGCTTTTGATCGGTCATGGGGTGATTATGGCCGGGATTGCGAGCGCGGCAAGCGTCTTAAGGAAGCAGTCTGGATTCCCCCCCAATTGCGGGGAGCTAGAACCTGCGAAAATAATCGCAATCCACCCCAAGGATCGCCTCGGCCTTGGCGTCTCACTGTCAAAGATGCCATTTCAAGGGTCTTCGGGTGGTGAACGGGTCTTTGGTTTTGACGGCTGAGCCGGGTGCAATAGCGCAGACAATGTCGGCGTCGACCGACAGCAACATGGCTTTGGTGCGCCGCGCCAAGGCCGGCGACCGCGAGGCTTTCGGCCAGTTGGTCGAGAACAACTACGATTTCATCTTCCGCACCGCCTGCAAGTGGACGGGCAAGCGTTCCGACGCCGAGGATATCGCGCAGGAGGTGTGCATCAAGCTCGCCACCGCGATCCAGAGTTTCGATGGGCGCTCGGCCTTTACCAGCTGGCTCTACCGGGTGACGCTCAACATGGTGCGCGACATGCAGCGCTCGAGCGTGCGTCGCGACAAGAACATCGACGCATTCACCATCGTTCATCCCGAAGACGATCCGGGCAACCAGGAGGAGTCGACGACCGCCAAGGAACTCTGGAACGCAGTACGCGCCCTGCCGGAAAAACAGCGCGAAGCGATCATGCTGGTCTACGCCGAGGACATGAACCACGCGCAGGCCGCCGAGATCATGGGGTGCAAGGAGGCCACCGTCTCCTGGCACATACACGAAGCGAAAAAGACCCTGAGGGGACTTTTGTGATGGACGACGACAAGATGACCGATGCAACCCTTTCCTCGCTGAAGCGCCTCAGCGCCGCTGCCCCCTCGCCAGAGGCGCGCAAGATCGCGCTCAATGCAGCGATGGCGGCGTTCGATGTAGCGCACAAGCGGCAGCCGGCCAGGGCAAGCTGGTTCAGCAACTGGAAGTTGGGCGCGGGCCTGGGCGTGCCGCTGGGCACGGCGGTCGCGGCGCTGGTGCTGTTCCCGCTTGGAACGCAGCTCTACACGGCGAGCTCGCACCGCGTCGACGGTACGCCGCCGGTCAAGAAGGAAGTCACCGTCGCCAGCGCCGACACCAAGATCGCCAAGGGCGATCAGGCCGAGCTGAAGGACCAGAACGCGGCGGCGACCACGACGCTGGCGCTGCAGCAGCCGCTTGCCGAAAAGCCGGAGCCGGCACCGGCGCCGGCCGACCAGCCGGTGCTGGAGGGCGAAACCGATCGCGACATCGCAATAGGCGCTATTACGGAAGAAGCGCCGGTTGCCGCACCGAACGAAACCGGCCGTGCCAAGACGGTTGCGGCGCCCACGAGTGCCGACGCCCTGATGGCTCCCCGGGCGGTCGAAAGCTTTGCGACGATCGCCCCGGCCGCCCCGATGGCCGGCAACGTCACGGCGCAGGGCGGTCTCGCCCAGCCGGTGAGCGCGGTGCCATACCAGCCGAGCGGCGACAATTTCGAGAAGTTCGACGAGAACCGTACCAAGGTGACCAAGACCGATCCGGTGTCGACCTTCTCGATCGATGTCGATACGGCGTCGTATTCCTATGTGCGCGGACTGCTCAACGAGGGCTACCTGCCCGACCCCGATGCGGTGCGGCTCGAGGAAATGATCAATTATTTCCCCTACGACTATCCGGCGCCCGCCTCGCTCGATGCGCCCTTCAAGGCCTCGATGGCGGTGATCCCGACGCCGTGGAATTCCAAGACCGAATTGCTCGAGATCGGCATCAAGGGCTACGTGCCGCCGCCGGCGGCGCGCCAGCCCGAGAACCTGACGTTCCTGATCGATACGTCGGGATCGATGGACGAGCCCAACAAGCTGCCGCTCCTGAAGCGCGCCTTCGGCCTGCTGGTCGACAGCCTCTCGCCGGACGACACGGTGTCGATCGTCACCTATGCGGGCTCGGCCGGGGTGGCGCTCAAGCCGACGCAGGCAAAAGAGAAGAGCACGATCCTGTCGGCGATCGACCAGCTCTATCCGGACGGCTCGACCGATGGCGTGGATGGCATCGCGCTAGCCTACAAGGTAAACGCCGAGGCGAAGGCCGAAGGTACGGTGAACCGGGTGATCCTCGCGACCGATGGCGATTTCAATGTCGGCATCGACGAACCGGACCAGCTCAAGACCTACATCAAGACGCAGCGCGACCAGGGGATCTTCCTCAGCGTGCTCGGCTTCGGCCGCGGCAATCTCGACGATGCGCTGATGCAGGCCCTGGCGCAGAACGGCAACGGCAATGCCAGCTACATCGACAGCTTCCGCGAAGCGCAGAAGGTGCTGGTGGAAGAGGGCGGCGCCAACCTCGTCACCATCGCCAAGGATGTGAAGATCCAGGTCGAGTTCAATCCGGCGCAGGTCAGCGAGTACCGGCTGATCGGCTACGAGACCCGGGCGCTCGCCAACGAGGACTTCAACAACGACAAGGTCGATGCCGGCGAGATCGGCGCGGGCCACACTGTAACGGCGCTCTACGAGATCACCCCGGCCGGCAGCGGTGGCGAGCTCAACGATCCGCTGCGCTATGGCACCTCGGCTGAGCCGGCGGCGGTCAGCGACGAACTCGGCTTCCTCAAGCTGCGCTACAAGACGCCGGAGGGCGATACGAGCCAGCTGCTGACCACGCCGATCGGCAAGGATCTGGTGGTCACCGACCTCAACGCCGCCAGCAACGACCAGCGCTTCGCTGCCGCCGTCGCTGCGTTCGGCCAGAAGCTCAAGGGCTCCAACTACGGCGAGACCATGGGCTGGCAGGATATCGCCGACCTCGCCAATGGCGCCAAGGGCGCCGACGAGGATGGCTACCGCGGCGAGCTGGTCCAGTTGATCAAGACGGCGGCGCTGCTCAACCCCGACCATGACGGTAGCGGCCGCAGCGTCGATGACGATCCCAATGGCGGCAAGAAGGGCTTCCCGCAGAAGACCGGCGCCCCGTTGCCCGTCGCGCCGCCTGTCGCGAACTGAGTTCCCTCGCGCGGGCAGCCTCCCTCTCGCGTGCACTCAGGAGGCCGGGCTTGGCGCCCGGCCTTTTTTCTTGCGCCGCGGCTCGACGTGAACATATAGTGAACAAATGCATGTTGTCCGGCTAACCGCGGGGTGCGATTTCGAAGAGTGGCGGGCTGCCGCGCGGGCGTTGCTGATGCGCGGCGTGCCCCCGGACGAGGTTCGCTGGGAGGAAGCCGGGGAGGGCGATCTGTTCGCCGCATCGCCCGATGCGGCGCTGAGCATTACGCGGCGCGCGGTCGGCACGGTGCCCGAGCGCTTCATCGGGCTGGCCAGGATCGCGCTCCATCATACCGATCCGAAGCGTTTTGCGCTGCTCTACCGCCTGCTGTTCCGACTGCAGAAGGACAAGGGGCTGCTGGCACTGCGCTCCGACCCCGACGTGGCGCGGCTCTACATGCTGGTCGAAAACCTGCGCGAGTCGGCGCGACGTGAGGCAGAGGCGCGCAACCTTCCACCGGTTCCGGCGCTTCCTTTGCCGGACCCGCAGGAGGCTCAGATGGCCGAAACGATCGTCTCGCTCGCCGATGCGCGAGCACAGGTGCAGGGCTGTACGCGCTGCCCGCTCCATGAGCACGCGACGCAGGCGGTGTTCGGCGAAGGGCCGCAAGCGGCGGAGGTGATGTTCGTGGGCGAGCAGCCGGGCGATCAGGAGGATCTGGCGGGCAAGCCGTTCGTTGGTCCGGCGGGGCAGGTGTTCGACACTGCGCTCGACAAGGTTGGCATCGAGCGGCGGCGCGTCTACGTGACCAATGCGGTCAAGCACTTCAAGTTCGTGCCGCGCGGCAAGCGGCGCATCCACCAGAAGCCCGATGCGGGCGAAATCCGGGCCTGCCGGTTCTGGCTCGATCTCGAGCGCGAATTCGTGCGGCCCAAGCTGATCGTGGCGCTGGGCGCGACGGCGGCGACGAGCCTGATGGGCAAGGCGTCGTCGATCACCTCGCTGCGCGGCAAGAAGCTGGAGCTGCCCGATGGCAGCAATCTGTTGGTGACCGTGCATCCGTCCTACCTGCTGCGTATGCCGGACCGCGACAAAGCCGCCGAGGAGCTGCTGCGCTTCGAGGCCGACCTGCGGGCGGTCAAGGCCTTCATCGACCGCCGCGGCGACGAGGTACGGCATGGGGCGCCCAAGGCCGCTTGACACACAGGGGGCCCAAACCTAAGAAGGCCGCGCCTTGGAGCCCGTCGGCCTTGCCGATGCGCGCCGCGCTTGCGGCGGGGTAGCTCAGCTGGTTAGAGCACGGGAATCATAATCCTGGGGTCGGGGGTTCAAGTCCCTCCCCCGCTACCAAGGCTCCCCAAGCGGGTAGAGTTTCAGCCGACGGCGCGCAGCACGCTCCAGGCGAGAATCGCCACGCAGCCGATCAGCAACACGAGGCCGGACCACAGGGCGGGGAAACCGAGCAGCAGTGCGGCAACGATCACGATCGCCAGCAGCGCGGCGCACAGGGCCGCGAGCGCGCCGTCGTCGATGAACAGGCCGATCGTTTCTTCGGCAAGCTCGCGGAGGAAGCTCATGCGGCGCCTCCTAGCCGGCGCTGTGCGGCGGATCGTGCGACGTAGAAGATGGCGGCGGAGGCAATGACCATGACGGCGAAGATCGCGACGAGCGCTAGATCGGCGCCCGGCCAGTCCGCGCCGATGCCTTCACCGGTCCAGAAGATGCCAAAGCTGGTAAGCATCAGGCCGACGACGAGCTTGAGGGTATTTTCGGGCACCTGTGACAGCGGCCGGTGGACGAGCAGCCCGACCAGCAGGACGACGATGAGTGCCGCGAGTGCCCCGAGCCCGGCGTAGAGCGTCAAGCCGCGGGTTGCGCCGACCGCGATGACGATGAAGATGACCTCGATACCTTCCAGCACCACGGCCTTGAAGGCCGCAAAGCCGGCGATGAAGTCGGCACGGCGATCGGCGGCCTGCTGCTCGAGCTCGGCGGTCTGCCTGGCGAAGGCCTTGGCTTCGTCGTGCAGGGCGATGACGCCGAGCGAACGCAGCAGCGCCTTGCGCAGCCAGCGCATGCCGAACAGGATCAGCAACACGCCAACGACCAGCTGTACCCAGTGGATGGGGATCAGTGCCAGCAGCGGGCCAAAGACCAGCACGAGGACGACGAGGAGCACGATAGCAAGACCGGTGCCGATGAAGGCCGGGCGCCAGCCTCGCGTCAGCCCGACGGCGAGCACGATGGTGAAGGCCTCGACGACCTCGACGACCGACGCCAGGAAGGCGGCAAGGACGGTGGAATAGATCATCGCGATTCGTGCGCTCCCTCGGTGGCCGCAAGCTGTAGCAGCGGCCCGGCGATGGGAAAACTGGCGGAGCGGTCGCGGGTTGCGCGTGGTCAGTCGCTGGCAGTCTGTTCCGGGCGCAGCACCAGTTCGGCGAGCCCGTCGAAGAGGGCAGGGGTCGCGGCGACGAGGCGATTGCCGCGCCGCAGTCCATCGCCGGCAAAGAAGTCGTTACAGGCGCCGCCTGCCTCGCCGACGAGCACCAGCCCGGCCGTCACGTCCCAGGCATTGAGGTGGCCCTCGAAGAAGCCGTCGAGGGTGCCTTCGGCGAGTTGGGCCAGCGCGACTGCGGTGGAGCCGTTGCGCCGGTAATCGGCGCCGCTGCGCAGGAGCGCCAGCACATCGGCGGCGTGCCGCTCGGCCTGCACGCGCCTCGAATATTCGAGCACGATCGTCGCTTGCGACAGGGCACGCCGGGCTACGCTCAACGGCACGCCGTTGCGGCGCGCGCCATGACCGCGCCGGGCGCTGTAGAGCGCCTGCAGCGCCGGCTGATAGATGGCGCCCAGTTCGGCGACGCCATCGACGACGAGCCCGATGGAAGCGCACCAGTCGGGCCGGCCGGCGACGAAATTGGATGTACCGTCGATGGGATCGACGGCCCAGATCGCGCCGCTGGTGCCGGCGACGTCGGTGCCCTCTTCGCCGAGCAGGCCGTCCTCGGGAAAGGCCGAGGCGAGGCGCTCGGCGATCAGCCGTTCGGCCGCGAGATCGGCCGAGCTCACGAAGTCCTGCTCGCCCTTGGTCGAGATGGTCAACGAGGTGCGATCGGCCAATAGTCGCGCTGCCAGTTGCCCGGCCTCGAGGGCGATGGCCTCGGCGGCCAGAAGCCGTTGCGCCAGGCCTGCAGAATCGATCGACACTTGTGCTCCTGCGGTTGCGTGTACCGGCCGCTAGCGCGTGAAGACGCCGCCGGGCCCGATGTGCATGTTGGTCATGGTCCGCTCCTGCGACGTCAGCCGCCAGTTCAGCATCTGCTGCGTGCAGTCGAGCAGCACGTCGCGACAGGCCGAGTCTGCTGCCAGGTTGTTGAGCTCGTGCGGATCGGCGTCGAGATCGAACAGCAGTGGCGGCAGTGCGGCGAAATGCACGTATTTCCAGCGCTTGCCGTGGATCACGGCGTAGCAGCTTTCGTCCGAGCTGATGCCGAGCGCCTTCTCCGGACCCTGGGAGCGGACTTCGCGGAAATCGTGCTCGAAGAACACCGTTTCACGCCAGTCGGCGGGCGTCTCGCCGCGCAGGAACGGGGCGAGCGAGCGGCCGTCGCAGCTGCGGGGAATCGGCGCGCCGATGATATCGAGGATCGTGGGCATGACGTCGATGGCTTCACTGAAATCATCGACGCGGCGGCCACGCGCCATGCCGGGGCGCGGGTCGCGGATCACCAGCGGCAGATGGAAGGCCGGATCGAAGTAGGTCTCCTTGCCCCACACGTAATGCTCGCCCAGCGTCTCGCCGTGATCGGAGGTGATGACGATCAGTGTGCGATCGTACTGGCCGGTGCGCTTGAGGTAATCGACGATACGGCCGATCTGGTCGTCCACTTCGCGCACGAGGCCATAATAGGTGGCGCGCATCTGGCGGATTTCGAGATCGTTGGCGGCGACGACGTCGAGCGGGTTGAGCTCGTCGGTCGCCCCGGGCCGGTGCTGCATGTCGATGGCGTAGCGCAGCAGCGGATGCTGCGCGGCTTCGGCTTCTGGCGTCTCGGCGCGCGGCGGCATCGCGACGTCGGCCGGATCGACCACGGCGTTGTAGGGCTCGGCCGCAATCAGGGGCGGATGGGGGCGGAAGAAGACCAGATGCGCGAACCACGGCTTGGTCTCGCGCACCGACAGCCATTTGAGGAAATGGCCGACGAGGAAGCTGGTCTCGTCGTCTTCGGCCGGGAAGGCCGACGGGATGAAGCGCACGCCGCGATCGGCCGGCTTCTCGAAGCCCTGTTTGGGCCGGAACACATCGGCGCGGCCGTTGGGCAGGTCGTAGCCCTTGGCCTTGAGGTCGGCGATCCAGGGACCGAAATCCTCGGGCAGATGCAGCGGCGTGATGAAACCCGGCATGACGCCTTCGTCATAGGCGGTGAGCGCCGGATCGTTCGGATGGCGCAGCCGGGGGTCGGGCGTGGTGTCGGTGTAGCCGAACATCGCGGGATCGTAGCCGGCCTTGCGGGCCTCGAGCGCGAGGTTGGTGTGCCGTGCATCGAGTGGCGTGCCGTTCCGGCCGGAGCGGTGGTTCATCAGATAGAGGCCCGTCAGCAGGCTGGTGCGGGAGGGCCCGCACGGCGTGCACTGGCCGAAATGCCGGCTGAAGAGCACGCCATCGGCCGCAAGCGCGTCCATGTTGGGCGTGTGCGCATTGGGGTGGCCGAGCGCCGAGAGGGCGTCGCCCCGCCACTGATCGGCGCAGATCAGCAGCACGTTCATCTTTTCCTGCCGGTCCGGTGTGTCGGTCATTTCGCCCCGCTGATCTCCAATTGCCTTTGCCTCATAACCTGTGTTTCTGCCCGGATTTATGACAGTTTGTGACGTTTGAATGAATTTTTGTGACCGTAGTTGCTCCTGTTTCGGTCAATATGCAACATTCATCCACATAAACAGACATCGACCTTAACCTCTCAGCACACACGAGGCTGTTATGGGCGCCCTGCGCTTGCTCGGCATCCGGCGGAATTTTGGCGATTTCGCCGCCGTCAGCGATTTGAGCCTCGACGTCGCGGACGGCGAGTTCGTGACACTGCTCGGCCCGTCGGGTTGCGGCAAGACCACGACGCTGCGGATGGTCGCCGGTTTCATCGAGCCGGATGCCGGCGACATCGTCTTCGACGGCCAGCGCATCAACGCCGTGCCGCCGCACCAGCGCGACACCGCAATGGTGTTCCAGTCCTACGCGCTGTTTCCGCATATGAACGTGGCGGACAATGTGGGTTTCGGGCTCGAGATGCGCGGGCTGGCCGCGCCGGCCCGGCGCGAACGGATCGCCGAGGCACTCTCGATGGTCAATCTCACGGGCCTCGAGAAGCGCCGGCCGGGCGAGTTGTCGGGTGGCCAGCAGCAGCGCGTGGCTCTGGCCCGCGCCATCGCCACGCGGCCGCAGATCCTGCTGTTCGACGAGCCGCTCAGCAACCTGGACGCGCGGCTGCGCGAAAAAGTGCGCCTCGACATTCGCGAGTTGCAGCGCCGGCTCGCCATCACCACGCTTTACGTGACGCACGACCAGGCTGAGGCGTTGGCGGTGTCCGACCGGATCGTGGTGATGCGGGAAGGACGCATCGACCAGGTCGGGCCTCCCGACGAAATCTACCAGCGACCAGCAACGCGGTTCGTCGCCGATTTCGTCGGCGCCGCCAATCTGGTGGAGGCCCGCAGCCTCGGGCAGGGGCTGTTCGACACACCGATCGGCCGGTTGCGCCAGGACGGGCCGGCTGTTGCGGCAGGCGAACAAGTGACGCTGAGCTGGCGGCCCGAGGACATGCGGCTCGTCCGCGACGGCACCGCGAGCATCTCGGGTGCCACGGTCACGGACGCCGTGTACCAGGGCGGCAATGTCGAGCTGGTGCTCGTCGCGGGTGGCGTGCCGCTACGCGCACTGGTTGCCGCGGATGCCGCTCCGCGGGCCGGCGAACGCGTCGATTTCGTGTTGCCGCCGGAACGCGTGCGGGTGGTGAGCCAATGAGCCGGACCACTGCCGCCCAGCGTTTGCAGGTCGCGCTGCTGGTGCTCCCCGGCGCCGGGCTGATCTTCCTGTTCCTCGCCGCGGCGCTGGCGATGACAGTGCTGCAGAGCGTCGGCCTCTACCGCATCGTGGGCGAGTGGGGCTTCACCCTGCAATACTGGGCGCACCTGTTCGACAAATCGTTCTTCGACTCGTTCCTGTTCTCGCTCAAGGTCGGGCTTGGCAGCGCCATCGGCACGCTGATCTTTGCCTATCCGCTGGCGCTATTCCTGCGCCGCCGGCGGTTCGGCGGCGGCATCATCGGCTCCATCATCAAGGTGCCGCTATTCGTGCCGGCACTGGTGGCGGCGTTCCTCATTCTCAACATGCTGGCCTTCCACGGCCTGCTCAACAGCTTCCTGCTCTACACCGGCATCATCCAGCAGCCGCTGCGGCTGCTCAACGACAAGTTCGGCTGGAACGTCCTCATCATCCAGATCTGGAAGAACCTGCCGTTCCAGGTGGTGATCCTCGCTTCGGTGCTGCAGACCATCCGCTCCGATATCGAGGACGCGGCGCGCAATCTGGGCGCCAATCCGTGGCAGGTGGTGCTGCGCATCACGCTGCCGCTCTCGATCCCCGGTATCCTGATCGCGGTGGCGCTGACCTTCATCCTGACCTTCGGCGACTACGCCATCACCAGCATCGCCGGGCCGGTGAATCCGCCTTCGCTGTCGGTGCTGATGTACACCCGCGCCTTCACCCGGTACGACTGGGACACCGCGGCCTGCATCGGCGTGGTGATCATGGTCACGTCGCTCCTCTTCGTCGCGCTCTATGCGTGGATGGCCAAGCAATTGCAGGGGAATGGCCGATGAGCGCACTGGTCGCCGAACAACCGATCGAACCGCCCGCGCGGCCGCGCCGCCGCCTGCGTGTATGGCAGTTCCTGACGCTGCTGGTGATCGCGCTGCTGGTGCTGTGGACGGCGGTGCCGCTGTTCATGGTGGTGATGTGGTCGCTGGTAAACCCGGATGATCCGTGGTCGCCGCCCGCCGTGCTGCCGCCGAGCTTCAGCTGGGCGCAGTGGCAGTGGGTGCTCGAATACTCGAACCTCGTGCAGGGGCTGGTCACCAGCTTCACGCTGGCGCCGGTCGTAACGCTGCTCTCCTTCGTGCTGTCGCTGCCCACGGCCTATGCGCTGGGCCGGCTCAACTTCCGCGGCAAGGAGGCGCTGCGCCTCCTGATCCTGTTGCCCATCGTGCTGCCCGGCATGGTGATTGCAATGTTCCTGAGCCGCGTGTTCTTCGCCTTCGGGCTCGGCCAGACCTTCATCGGCCTGGCGCTCGGGCACACGCTGCTCAGCATGCCCTACATGCTGCGCATTCTCGCGACGGCTTTCGAGTCGATCCCGCAGGACGTGATCGATGCGGCGCGCAATCTGGGAGCGGGCCGGCTCGCGCTCACCTCGCGCATCCTGGTTCCCATGGTGCTGCCCGGGCTCGTGGCCGGCGCCATCTTCACTTTCATCAATAGTCTCGAAGAGTTCAGCCTCACCTTTGTCATCGGCACGCCGACCTACCAGACCATCCCGACGATCCTGTTCGATTATCTGGGGTACCACTTCGTCCGCACCAATGCGGCGGTGGTGTCGATCGTGCTGCTGGTGCCGAGCCTGCTGCTGCTCTTTGCGACCGAACGCTTCCTCAAGGCCGAGTACCTCTCCTCCGCCTTCGGGAAATTCTGAGTGCAATGCGTATGTCGATCCACTCAACGGGAGAAACGAGAATGAAGTTCGTGAGGACCATACTGGTCTCGGCCGTGGCGCTGCTGGCGTCCGCTGCCGCTGGCACCAGCGCCGCCTTCGCCGCCGATGCCGAGCTCAGCAAGCCCTGGGACCAGATCGTCGCCGACGCCAAGAGCGAAGGCGAAGTGACCTTCTACGCCTGGTGGGGCGAGGAGTTCTGGAAGAATGCCGCCAAGGAATTCCAGGACAAGTATGGCATCAAGGTCAACGTCGTGATCGGTGACAACAATGCCACTGTCCAGAAGATCGTGGCCGAGACGCCCAACGCTACCGGCACCGTCGATGCAATGCTGGTGGGCGGCGTGAGCCTGAAGCTCTATCTCGACGCCCACTCGCTGCTCGGGCCGATCCTGCCGATCATCCCCGACAGCGACAAGCTCGACCAGAAGCTGAGCAAGGTGCAGGAAGGCTATGCCACCGGCGGCTACCTGGTGCCGGTGTACCGCAACCAGGTCGGCCTGCTCTACGATCCGGACAAGGTGCCGACCCCGCCCCAGACCTGGGCCGAGTTCACCGCCTGGCTGGATGCGCATCCGGGCCAGTTCGCCTTCAACGATCCGTCCAAGGGCGGCTCGGGCCAGGCGTTCGTGCAGGCCGTCGTCGTCAATGTGCTCGGCGGCGACCAGAGCGGTTATGACGGCGCGACCGAAGTCGATCCGGCCAAGACCGCCGAGTGGACGAAGGTGTGGGACTGGTTCAACGCCAACGAAGACAAGTTCATCATCACCGCGTCGAACTCCGACTCGGGCGATCGCGTCAACCAGGGCGAAGCCCTGATGGCGCCGCAGTGGGATGACGACACCGCCGTCGCCATCGCCAAGGGCACGATCTTCAAGCGCGCCAAGCTCTACATCCCGTCCTTCGGCCTGCCGGGCGGCGGCGACAGCCTGGGCATCCCGGCCAACGCTCCGCACAAGGCGGCGGCGCTGCTGTTCGTCTCGTTCCTGATCCAGCCGGAGCAGCAGATCGAGCTCAACAAGACCATCGGCAGCTATCTCGCGCGCACCGATGTCTCGGGCCAGTCGGCGCTCCTGTCGGAAGACGAGCGCCAGAAGAATGGCAAGCCCTGGCTGCCGGGTGTCTACAAGGGCCTCTACATTGAGCAGTTCGTTTCGGAAGTGCTACAGAAGTAGACGTCAATTCGGGGCGCGGTCATAACGACCGCGCCCTTGTCCATCGCGAGCCTGCAATGAGATCAGTATCGAGCCGCACCGGGTTTCAACCCAGAAGGAGCGGACGGCGATGGTAGCCGAGGGGCGGCGGCAGGCGATCCTGGCGCTGGCGCAGCAGGGCGGTGAACTCAGGGTCGACGAACTGGCCCAGCAGTTCAACGTGTCGCGCGAGACGATGCGGCGCGACCTCGATCTGCTGCAGTCGCAGGGTCTGTTGCGTCGCGTGCATGGCGGTGCGCTGCCGGCGCAGACCGGCGCCGAAGCCGGCTTCCGGCACCGGCTGGTTGCCAATGCCGAGGCCAAGAGGAAGATCGCCGAACTGGCCACGCGGCTGTTCCGCCGCGACGATACGCTCTTCATCGACACCGGCACGACGACGCTCATCCTTGCGGCGGCACTGGCTTCGGCCAACCGGCTGACGGTCATCACCAACAGCGTCGGCGTCGCCAAGCTGATGGGGAGCTCGAGCGTCGAGCATCGGGTCTACATCGTCGGCGGCGAGTACCGTGCCGACACCGACCAGATGCTGGGTTCGGCCAGCGTTGCGCAGATCGAGCAGTATCGCGCGGATCATGCCGTGTTCAGCTGCGGTGCCCTCGATCGTGACGGCACACTGATGGATTTCGATCTCGAGGAGGCGATGTTCGCCAAGGCGATCATCGCGCAGGCGCGCACCTCGACGCTGATCATCGACAGCTCCAAGTTCGACCGCATCGCGCTCGCCAAGATCGGCGGGCTGGGACTGATCGACCGGGTGGTCACCGACCGCATGCCGCCGCAGCATTTCATCGAATTGTTCGGCGTCAACGACATCGAGCTGCTGGTGGCGGGCGGATAGCAGCGGCGCAGTCCTACAGCGGCAGCGGGCCGTCGTTCTTGACCTCTTCCATCACCGCATAGGTGCGCGTTTCGCGCACGCCGGGAAACGCCAGCAGCGTCTCGCCGAGGAAGCGGCGATAGGCCGCCATGTCGGCATGACGGGCTTTGATGAGGTAATCGAAGCCGCCGGCGACCATGTGGCATTCGAGCACTTCGGGGGCGCGGCGGACGGCTTCGGCGAAGCGCTCGAAGGCATCGGGCGTGGTCTTGTCGAGCGAGACTTCGACGAAGGTCAGCAGCCCCAGACCCAGCGCGTGCGGATCGAGGCGGGCGCCGAAGCCGGCGATGTAGCCCTGGCGCTGCAGGCGCCGGAAGCGGTCGCTCATGGAGGTCGGCGGGAGTCCGATACGCTGGGCGAGCTCGGCGTTGGTGATGCGGCCGTCGCGCTGGAGTTCGGCGAGGACGCGGCGGTCGATCTTGTCGAGGTCTGCCATGTGTGCAGCAAAATGTTCCTTGTGCCGCAGAACATACGGGTGACTAGCAAAGATCGCAATGGAGCTACGGGAAATCGGCGGTAAGGTTCCGTTAATGGGGAGATGAGCGTTTGGTAAGCCCGGTCGACACGACGAGGCAGGAGAGCGGCGTTGCGCCGTTTTCGACTTTTGCCGGTCCCATTCACGCCGTCTCTCCGCTGCGGCAGGCGATCCGCGATGCGATCCGGCGCCCGGAGCCGGAATGTGTGCCGCCGCTGATCGAGCAGGCGAGCCTCGATGCCGCGATGGCCGCTCGGGTGAAGGACCTCGCCCGCGACCTGGTGAAGAAATTGCGTGCGGCGGGCCCGAGCCAGGGCATCGCCGGCATGATCCATGAGTATTCGTTGTCGAGCGAAGAGGGTGTCGCACTGATGTGCCTCGCCGAGGCGCTGCTGCGCATCCCCGATGATGCGACGCGCGATGCGCTGATCCGCGACAAGGTTTCCCGCGGCGACTGGCGGGCGCATCTCGGGCCGGAGCGGACGCTGTTCGTCAACGCGGCGACCTGGGGGCTGATGGTCACCGGCAAGATCACCAGCGCGATCCCGGAGGAGGGCCTGGCGCGGGCGCTGGGCCGGCTGATCGCACGCGGCGGTGAGCCGATCGTGCGGACTGGCGTCGATATCGCCATGCGGATGATGGGCGAGACGTTCGTATCGGGCCAGACCATCGAGGAGGCGCTGCGCAACAGCCGTCGCGCTGAACGCAAGGGCTTCCTTTATTCGTACGACATGCTGGGCGAGGCGGCGACGACGGCAGAAGATGCCGAGCGCTATCTCAAGGCCTATGAGGACGCGATCGATGCGATCGGTACGGCCTCAGCAGGGCGCGGACCGATCGCCGGGCCGGGCATTTCGATCAAGCTATCGGCGCTGCATCCGCGCTACCGGCGCAGCCAGGTGGACCGGGTGACGGCCGAACTGCTGCCACGCCTCAAATCCCTCGCGGCGCGGGCGAAGCGCTACAATATCGGGCTCAATATCGATGCCGAGGAATCGGACCGGCTCGATATCTCGCTCGATCTGCTCGAGGCGCTGTGTTTCGACCCGGAGCTCAGTGGATGGGACGGCATCGGCTTCGTGGTGCAGGCCTACGGCAAGCGCTGCGTGTTCGTCGTCGACTGGCTGATCGAGTTGGCGCATTGCAGCGGGCATCGGCTGATGGTGCGGCTGGTGAAGGGCGCGTATTGGGACAGCGAGATCAAACAGGCGCAGCTCGACGGGCTTAGCGGCTATCCGGTGTTCACGCGCAAGGTCTATTCGGACGTCTCGTATCTGGCATCGGCGAGGAAGCTGCTGGCGGCGCGGGACGTGATCTTTCCGCAATTCGCGACGCACAATGCGCAATCCGTGGCGTCGATCTACGAGATGGCTGGAGCGATGTTCCAGCAGGGCAGCTACGAGTTCCAGTGCTTGCACGGCATGGGCGAGCCGCTCTATGGCCATGTCGTAGGGGTGGAGAATCTCGACCGGCCGTGTCGCATCTACGCGCCGGTCGGCACGCACGGCACGCTGCTGGCCTATCTGGTGCGGCGGCTGCTCGAGAACGGCGCCAACTCCTCCTTCGTCAACCGCATCAGCGACGATGCGGTGCCGGTCGACGAGCTGGTGGCGGATCCGGCAAAGGTAGCGAGTGCTTATTCGCCGCTCGGCGCGCCGCATCCGCAGATACTGCTGCCCAAGGATATTTTGGGGGCACGGCGTAACTCGGCGGGCCTCGACCTGGCCGACGACAATGTGCTTGCCGCCCTGGTGGGTGAACTCAACATGGCGGCGGGGGCGTGGATGGCGGAACCGGTCCTGGCGAGCGGTCCGGCCAGCGGTACGTCGGTGACGCTTAGTAACCCGGCCGACCCATCGGATATCGTCGGCCGTGCGGGCTTTGCCTCGCCCGATCTGGTGGCGCGGGCGTTTGCGAACGCGCAAGCCGACTGGGCGCCGCTGGCCGAGCGGACGCGCCTGCTCCGTGCCGCGGCGGATGACCTGCAGGCGCAATTGCCGCGCTTCATTGCATTGATGGCGCGCGAGGCCGGCAAGTCGGCGAGCAACGGCATTGCCGAGGTGCGCGAGGCGGTCGATTTCCTACGCTATTATGCCGATCAAGCGGACGTGCTCGGTCGCGATGCGAAGCCGCTCGGTACAGTCGTGTGCATCAGCCCTTGGAACTTCCCGCTGTCGATCTTCGCCGGACAGGTCGCCGCGGCGCTGGCGGCCGGCAACGCGGTGATCGCCAAGCCGGCGGAGGAGACGCCGCTGACGGCGGCAGCGATGGTAGCAATCCTGCATGAGGCGGGTGTGCCGCGCAGTGCGCTGCAGTTCCTGCCGGGTGCCGGCGATGTCGGCGCGGCGCTGTGCGGGCATGCCGATGTGGCCGGGGTTGTATTCACCGGCTCGACCGAAGTGGCGCGGCTGATCCAGAAACAGCTGGCGCCACGCGGGGCAGTACCGCTGATCGCCGAGACCGGCGGCATCAATGCGATGATCGTCGACAGCTCGGCGCTGACCGAGCAGGTGGTCAATGACGCGTTGAGCTCGGCATTCGACAGCGCCGGGCAGCGCTGCTCGGCGCTGCGGCTGCTGTGCGTGCAGGACGATGTCGCCGAGCGCACGCTGACCATGTTGCGCGGCGCCATGATGGAGTTGCGCACCGGCAACCCGGCAGAACTCAGGACCGATATCGGGCCCGTAATCACGCCGGAAGCGGCCGACCGCATCACCGCCCACATCGAGACCATGCGGCAGGCTGGCCATCGGATTACGCAGTCGCCGATGGCGGCGATGGCGGGGACATTCGTGCCGCCGACGCTGGTCGAGCTCGATCGCATCGACCAACTGAAACAGGAGGTGTTTGGGCCGGTCCTGCATGTAGTGCGCTATGCGCGGCAGGATCTCGACCGCGTTGTCGACCAGATCAACGCGCTCGGTTTCGGCCTGACCTTCGGGCTGCATACCCGGCTCGACGAGACCATCGACGACGTGACCGCGCGGATCGGCGCGGGCAACATCTACGTCAATCGCAACATCATCGGGGCCGTGGTGGGCGTGCAGCCTTTCGGCGGGCAGGGAATGTCGGGGACGGGCCCCAAGGCCGGCGGGCCGCTTTACGTGCGGCGGCTGGTAAAGCAGCGGCCGGCCGACAACGAGCATGCCGAACTGCTGCCGGGCCCGGTGGGCGAGAGCAATCTCTATCGGACCGTGCCGCGCGGCGAGATTTTGCTGCTGCCGCAGACGCGCGAGGGGCTGAGCCGGATGCTCGACGCGGTGGTGGCGACGCGCAACGCTCCGGCCATCGACGGCAAGATCGTCGGCGCCGCCGTGGTGCGCGAGCTGGCGCCGCTGGCGCGCCTCGCCGCGAGCGTGGCGAAAGAGAGCGGCGTCGCCGGCGTGCTCGTCGAGGGCGATGCAGCGCGTGTCGCCGAGATCGCGCAGCAGGTGGCGGGCTTTGCCGGCAAGATCGTGCCGGTGCAGTCGGCGGCGGACGTCAATCGCGACATGCTGGTGCACGAAGTATCGATCAGCATCAACACGGCGGCAGCCGGCGGCAATGCCAGCCTGATGGCGCTCAAGGAGAGCTGAGTGGAGCTATTTGCGGCGCGAGCGGTGGGGAGGGGCAGGCTTGTCATCGAGCCGCATCGTCGCCGTCACGTCGCGGGCAATGTAGCTCTGGATCTGTCGGACGATCTGCGCGGCGTGCTGGGCGGCGAGTTCGTCGCAGCGCTCGGCGTCGCCTTTGTCGATGGCACGGATCATGGCTTCATGCTCATCGACATATTTGCGGGGCAGGTGGTCGTCGAACGACGCGTAGTAATAGAGGCGCAGCAGACGCCGGCCCTCGTCAAGCAGGCGCGAGAACCACGCGGTAAAGTAGGCGTTGCCGCCGGCCTCGGCGATGGCGAGATGGAAGTCGCGATTGGTGGCGATCATGCCGGCCGCGTCGTTGCGCTCGACCGCCTTGACGTATTGAGCCTGCGCAGCGCGGATCGGGGCCATCTGGGCCGGGGTGCGGCGCAGGGCGGCGGCGCGGGTGGTGACGCGGTACATCAGCGTCAGCGCCTCGAAATAGGTGGGCAGCTTTTCGAAATCGATCGGCGCGACCACGGTGCTGCGGTTGGGCAGGGTGGCAACGAGACCATCGGCGGCGAGGCGCACCAGCGCTTCGCGGATGGGCGTGCGCGACATCGAGAATTGTTGGCTGAGTCGCACCTCGTCGAGCGGGCTGCCGGGTGGCAGCTCCAGGTCGACGATGGCCGCCCGCAGCTGCTCGTAGACGGTCTGGACGCCGGCGCCGCGGACCGGTTTTGCCGTGGATTTATGTCCCGCCATGTCCGGCATTGCCGCCTGCATTCTCCGTTCCTCCTTCGATTGACACGAAATCGTCATGCGTGCAATCTGTCGACAAGATGCATGCAGACGCATCCGCTGTCGTCCGGTTCCGTGTCGGTCGTTGGGCCGCCCCGGGCGGCGCATTCAAACAAACTGCAACAGGGAGACCATCAATGAGACTTACCGCGAAATCGGCGCTTGCCGGCCTGACGCTGGCTCTGGCGCTCAGCACTGCCGCCTACGCTGCCGATATCAAGATCGGCGTTCTGGTGCCGACCACCGGCGGCCAGGCGACCTATGGCCAGGACATGGCCAATTCGGTGCAGCTGGCGATGGACGAGATCAACAAGGCCGGCGGCGACCAGTACTCGGCGGTGATCGGAGACGATGGCTGCGATCCGCAGCAGGCCGTGAATGCGGCGACCAAGCTCGCCTCGTCTGGTATCTCGGCGGTGATCGGCGGCTATTGCTCGGGCGCCACCATCCCGACCCTCAAGATCTTCGGCGACGCCAAGCTGCCGATGGTGATCACCGCGGCCAACTCGACCAAGCTGATCCCGGCCAATCCGGGCAATGCCTTCATGATCAACTCGACCGGCAACGACCAGGTCGCCAAGGCCATGGATGTGTGGAAGGCCAAGGGCTACAAGTCGCTCGCCATCGTCAACGAAGGCGACGCCTACAGCCAGGACCTCGCCACGCTGGCGCAGAAGAGCTTCACCGATGCCGGCGGCACGGTGGGTGACTTCGAGACGGTGAATCACGGCGAGCAGGACTATTCGGCGGTCGTCACCAAGATCAAGGCGGCGAACGTCGATGCCGTGTTCTGGACGGCGTATGACGATGATGGCGGCCCGTTCATCAAGCAGCTGCGCGAAGGCGGCTATGCGGGCGACATCTATGTGGGCGACGGCTCGACCTCGGCCAATCTCTTCACGCTCGCCGGCGATGCGGCCGAGGGCGTCTACGCATTCTCGAGCCCGACCGCCGAGTTCCTGCCCAACGCCAAGGCGTTCGCCGATGCGTACCAGGCCAAGTTCAACATTGCGCCGAGCTCGTACGGCCCGCTGACCTATGACGGCATGAAGCTGCTCGCCGACGCCATCAGCAAGGCCGGCGGCACCGACAGCGACAAGGTAATCGCGGCGCTGAAGGCCGAAGACTACAAGGACGGCATCGCGGGCGAGATCAGCTTCCGCGACGACAACACGCTGGCCCGCTCGAACTTCGTGGTCGTGGTGGGCAAGGGCGGCACCTGGGCTCTGGCTCAGTAAGCACCCCTGATTGCAGCAGGCGGAGGGGCCCAGAGCCTCTCCGCCATTTTTGAGGCCAGCCCCGGATGACGCTGACCACACTTCTCGCACAGCAGCTGGTGAACGGGCTCGTGCTCGGGTCCTTCTATGCGCTGGTGGCGCTCGGCTACACGATGGTCTTTGGCGTCGTGAAGCTGCTGAACTTCGCGCATGGCGATCTCTACATGACGGGGGCGTTCGCGGGCTTCGTGGCGTTCTCGCTGGTGGCGGGGATGGTGGGACCGAGCTGGGCGGGCGTCGGGATATCCATTCTGTTGTCGATGATCGCGGTCGGGTTCCTCGGCGTGCTGATCGAGCGCATCGCCTACGCACCGATGCTGAAGGCGCCGCGGCTGTCGATCCTGATCACCGCACTGGCGGTGTCGCTGGTGCTCCAGAACGGCATTCTGTCGCTGACCGGCGGGCAGGTGAAGCCGTTCAGCCCCAAGCTCGGCTTTGCCGGCATCGATATCGAGGGCATCTTCATCAATTACAAGCAGATCGCGCTGGCGGCGACCGCCGGCGTGCTGATGCTGGGGCTCGAGCTGTTCATCTCGCGCACGCAATATGGTCGCGCCATGCGCGCCGTGTCGGTCGACAAGGACATGTCGGAGCTGATGGGCATCGACGTCAACCGTATCATCGCGGTGACGTTCTTCCTCGGTTCGGCGCTGGCAGGTGCTGCGGGCACCATGGCGGGTGCCTATTACGGCTCGATCTGGTATTTCATGGGCTTCCTTATCGGCCTCAAGGCGTTCACGGCGGCAGTGATCGGCGGCATCGGCTCGATCCCGGGGGCGATGCTGGGCGGGCTGGTACTGGGCCTGCTCGAGGCATTCGGCACGACCATTCCGGGCGTCGGCTCGGAATGGAAGGACGTGTTCTCGTTTTCGGTGCTGATCCTGGTGCTGGTGTTCAAGCCCACCGGGCTGCTCGGCAAATCCGAACAGGAGCGCATGTGATGGCGGGCGGCCCACACTCCGTGGAGGCACGACCGAGTGCGTGGGGCGGGCTCAACGGTCTGCTCGATACGCCGGCCAAACGCTGGACGGGCATCGTCGTGCTGCTCGTTGTGATGGTGGTGATTCCGCTGGTGTTCGGGCCGTATGCGACGGTGATCATCACCAATGCGCTGCTCTACACCATCCTTGCGCTCGGGCTGAACATCGTGGTCGGCTATGCCGGCCTGCTCGATCTGGGCTATGCGGCATTCTTCGCGGTAGGCGCCTACACGGTGGGCATCCTCACCACGACGTTCGGGTGGAATTTCTGGGCCGCGGTGCCGGTGGCCGTGCTGGCGGCGGTGATCGCCGGCATCATCATCGGCGGGCCGACGCTGAGGTTGCGCTCGGACTACCTGGCTATCGTCACGCTGGGCTTTGGCGAGATCGTGCGGATCGCGGCGCGCAATCTCGACATTACCGGCAAGGCGAGCGGCATTATCGGCATCGAGCAGCCCTGGCTGTTCGGATGGCACATCGCACGGCCGATCGATTTCTACTATGTGTTCCTGTTCCTCGCGATCGTGGGCATCGTGGTGTCGGTGCGGCTCAGCCGCTCGCGACTCGGGCGAGCCTGGCTCTATGTGCGGCACGATGAGGACGCGGCCGAGGCGATGGGCATCGACCGGGTGCGGGTGAAGCTTGCGGCCTACATCATCGGAGCCATCTACGGCTCGATCGGCGGAGCATTCTTTGCGGTCAACTTCACCGCGATCTCGCCGCAGAGCTTTTCGTTCCAGCAATCGACTCTCTTTCTGATGGCGGTGATCCTGGGCGGCATGGGTAAGATCCCGGGCGTGATCCTCGGCGCCTTCATCGTGGTGCTCGGGCCGGAGCTGCTGCGCGACCTCAACAGCTGGCGCTACCTGGTGTTTGCGGTCGGGCTGCTGCTGATCATGCTGCTGAGGCCCAGCGGCATCTGGCCGGCGGGGGCAAAGCGCTGATGGCTCTGCTCGACCTCAAAGGCGTATCGCTTGGGTTTGCCGGCAACCGCGTGCTGCAGGACGTAAACTTCGCGGTGGCGGAGGGCGCCATTGCGAGCCTCATCGGCCCGAACGGTGCGGGTAAAACGTCGCTCTTCAATTGCATCACCGGCTTTTACAAGCCGCAGCGCGGCAGCATTCTGTTCGACGGCGCCGAGACGCTCAGGCTGAAGCCATACCAGGTGACGCGGCTGGGCATCGCGCGTACCTTCCAGAATGTGCGCCTGTTCCGGCAGATGAGCGTGCTCGAGAACGTCATGTCGGGGCAGCATTGCCGCACCAGCGCCGGCGCGATCGGCGCGGTGCTCGGCCTGCCGTCGCAGCGGCGCGAGGAGGCGCACATCGCCGAGATCGCCGCGGAATGCCTGAGTTTCGTCGGCATCATGGCCGAGGAATGGGAACGTGATGCGACGACGCTCGCCTATGGCCACCAGCGCCGCGTCGAGATTGCGCGGGCGCTGGCGACGCAGCCCAAGCTCCTGCTGCTCGATGAGCCGGCAGCGGGCCTGACCAAAGGCGAGAAGGCGGAGCTGGTGACGCTGATCACGCGCATCCGCGACGAACGCAACGTGGCGGTGCTGCTGATCGAGCACGACACCGGGCTGGTGATGAGCATCTCCGAGCGCGTCAGCGTGCTCGACCACGGCGTGATGATCGCCGAGGGCGCGCCGAAAGACATTCAGCAGAACCCCAAGGTGATCGAAGCATATCTGGGCAGCGAAGATGCGGAGGCGGCCCTTGCGCTCTGAGGCTCCCATCATCCTGTCGCTCAAGGGCGTCGAGGCCGGCTATGGCCGCATTCGGGCGCTGCATGGTGTCGACCTCGAAGTGCGCGCCGGCGAGATCGTCGCGCTGCTGGGCGCCAATGGCGCGGGCAAGACGACGACGCTTAAGACTATCTCGGGCCTTGTCCGCGCGACCGCCGGTTCGGTGACGTTCGAGGGGCAAGAGTTGGTCGGCAGGAAGGCCAGCGACATCGCGCGGCTCGGCGTCGTGCATGTGCCCGAAGGGCGGCATGTGCTGCGCGGCCTCAGCGTGCGCGAGAATCTCGAGCTCGGCGGCTTCACCGTGGCGGACGCTGCGGTGCGGCGCGAGCGGATGGAGCATGCCTTCAGCCTGTTCCCGATCCTCAGGGAACGGCAGCATCAGGATGGCTCGCTGCTGTCGGGCGGCGAACAGCAGATGCTGGCGATCGGCCGGGCGCTCATGCATGGGCCGAAAGTCTTGCTGCTGGACGAGCCCTCGATGGGGCTGGCGCCGAAGCTGGTGCTCGAGACCTTCCGCATCATCCGCGATCTCAACAAGGCAGGCGTCACGATCCTGCTGGTCGAGCAGAATGCGCGGCTGGCGCTCAAGCTCGCCGATTACGGCTATGTGCTCGAAACCGGCAGCGTCCGCATGGACAGCGATGCCGATACGCTCGCGGCCAGCAACTCCATCGTGGAGGCGTATCTTGGCACGTGAGCTAGCCCAGCTTCTTGTAGCTGAGCGTGGTCGTGGCGTTGAGCGCGGCGCGGGGGGCATCGAACCAGCCTTGCTCCAGCAGGGTGGCGCGGACGCGTTCGTTGAGGCCACCTTTGGTCTGGTGTTCCTCGACGAGGCTGCCGAAAGCGCTGTCGGGTGTGTGCTGCGCCGTGTCGGCCAGCATGCCGAGCAGCGAGACGACAAAGCCGCGCGCGTCCGTTTCGTCGATGCCGGCACTGGTGCCGACGTCGATCAGCGCGCGCTGCAGCTCGTAGTAGCTCGACATGAAGGAATTGAGCCCGCCGAAATGGATGCGGGCCTCGTCGGGGGCGACGAACAGATCGCCGAGCGGCGAGACGAGCTGCACGATCTCGGGTATCGCCGGGTAGGTGGCCATCGGCCCCTTGCCGCGTGCAATGCCGGGCAGCGGGATGAAGCGGCAGACGGTGGCGTGCGGCCAGCGAGCACGGATGTCGTCATAGGCGAAGCCTGCCACCATGCTGGCGACGACCTGTCCCGACCTGAACTCGATGCCGGCCATCGCTTCTTCGAGATGCATCGGCCGCATGCCGAGGAAGACGATATCGGCCGTCGCGACCTCAGCGTTGCTACTGGCGCGCGTCACCCGCTCGAACCTGCTGGCCAGTGCCAGCGACACCGCTTCCGAGCGTGGCGAGACAATGATCTCGGGCGCGTCCGGCAGCGACTGCAAGCCTTCGATCACGGCCGCCGAAATCGTGCCCGTACCGATGAACCCAATCCGCATCATTCACTCCCTCACTGAAGGACTACCGATATGACACTCACCTGGCGCGGCGTCATCCCCGCATTGATGACCGAGATGAAGCAGAATGGCGACCTCGATCTGGACGCTACCGCAAAGCACATCGAGTCGTGCCTCAGCGCGGGCTGCGAAGGTTTCGTGATGCTGGGCACGTTGGGCGAAAACTCGTCGCTGGCGCCCGAGGAGAAGGAAGCCGTGGTGGCCGCCGCCGTGAAGGCCGCGAAGGGCCGGGTGCCGGTGATCGCCGGTGTGGCGGAGTACACCACCAAGCTCGCGATCGATGCCGCGGCGCGGGCCAAGAGCGCCGGCGCATCTGGGCTGATGGCGCTGCCGACGATGGTCTACATGACCGATGCGCGCGAGAGCATCAACCACTTCCGCACGCTGGCGCGCAATACCGACCTGCCGATCATGATCTATAACAATCATGTGGCCTACAAGGTCGACCTCAAGCCGGACGCCTTCGCCGATCTCGCCAGCGAGAAGAACATCGTTGCAGTCAAGGAATCGAGCCATGACAGCCGGCGTATCACCGACATGATCAACCTGCTCGGCGACCGCTATGCGATCGTGTCGGGCGTTGACGATCTGTTCCTAGAGAACGCGCTATTCGGCGCCACCGGCTGGGTGTCGGGGCTGGCCAACTCGTTCCCGCGTGAGGCGGTGCAGCTGTCCAGGCTCGCCAAGAGCGGGCGGGTTGCCGAGGCGCTCGATCTCTATCGCTGGTTCATGCCGCTGCTGCATCTCGATGTGGCAACCAAGCTGGTGCAGTACATCAAGCTCGCCAACCAGATGACCGGCGAGGGCAGCGAATGGGTGCGCGCGCCGCGCCTGACGCTGGAAGGCGACGAGCGTACGCGGATCGCCGGTATCATCCAGCAGGCCATCGATACGCGCCCGCAGCTCAAGCTGGTGGCCTGAGCCACAAGTGGACGAAGACGTCATCATCGTTGGCGCCGGTATCGTCGGTCTCGCGACAGCCTACAAGCTCAGCGAGGCCGGCCGCTCGGTGCTGCTGGTCGACCGCAAGGGCATGGCCGAGGAGACGAGCCGCGGCAATGCCGGGGCGTTCGCCTTCTCCGACATCATGCCGCTCGCGACCAAGGACGTGTTGCGCAAGCTGCCGCGCTGGCTGAGCGACCCGCTGGGACCGCTCACCGTGCGGCCCGAATATTTGGCGCAGATCACACCCTGGATGATGCGATTCTGGCGTGCCGGCTGGCCCGACCGCATCGAGGCCGGCACCAAGGCGCAGGGCGCGCTGATGCGTCTCGCGCGCAAGGAGATGGAAGCGCTGGTGACGAGCGCGGGCATCGGCGGCATGGTGCGCTCGGATGGCGTGCTGGAACTCTTCGAGAGCGAGAGTGAGTTGCGCGCTGCGCAGGGCGAGATCGACGCCAAGATGCGCGAGGGTATCGAGGTACGCATCGTGCGCGGCGACGAGTTGCGCGCGCTGCAGCCGGGGCTCGATGCCCGTTTCGTGGCAGCGACGTTCATCCCGAAATGGCAGACGGTCAGCGACCCGTACGATTTTGCGGTGGCGGTGGGCAAGGCCGCGATCGGCCGTGGGGTGGGCCTGCGCAAGGCCGAGGTCAAGGCATTGCGCTCGATCGCCGATGGCGCGGCGATCGAGCTCGGCGATGGCACGTCGCTCACGGCCGGCAAGGTCATCGTGGCATCGGGCGCATGGTCGAGGGCACTGACGGCGCCGCTGGGCGATCTCATCCCGCTCGATACGGAGCGCGGCTACAACACCACGCTGCCACCGGGCGCGTTCGACCTCAGGCGGCAGCTGGTGTTTCCGGGCCACGGCTTCGTGGTTACGCCTCTGGCGACCGGCGTGCGGATCGGCGGCGCGGTGGAGTTCGGCGGGCTCAGCCTGCCGCCCAATTTCAAGCGCTCGGAAGCGATGCTCAAGAAGGCAGCGATGTTCATGCCGGGGCTGCGCACTGAGGGGGGCAAGCAATGGATGGGCTTTCGGCCGTCGCTTCCCGACTCGCTGCCGGTCATCGGCCGGTCACGTCACTCGCCGCATATCCTCTATGCCTTCGGCCATGGCCATCTGGGCCTGACCCAATCGGCGGCCACGGGCAAGCTGGTTGCCGAGCTGGTGACCGGGGACGCGCCGTCGCTCAACCTCACGCCGTTTTCGCCTAACCGTTTCTAGGATCTCGCCATGTCACGCCACACCTTCTCCTGCCTCGATGGCCACACCTGCGGCAATCCCGTGCGCCTCGTGAGCGGCGGTGGGCCGCTGCTCAAGGGTTCCAATATGATGGAGCGGCGGGCCGACTTCCTCGCCAACTGGGACTGGATCCGCAAGGGCCTGATGTTCGAGCCGCGCGGCCACGACATGATGAGCGGCTCCATCCTCTATCCGTCGACCCGCGAGGATTGCGATATTTCGGTGCTGTTCATCGAGACCTCTGGCTGCCTCTATATGTGCGGGCACGGCACTATCGGCACAGTGACGATGGCGATCGAGAATGGCCTGGTGCAACCCAGGACACCGGGCGTGCTCAACCTCGATGTGCCGGCCGGCAAGGTCGTGGCCGAATACAAGATGGACGGCGAGTATGTGGACGAGGTGCGGATCACCAACGTGCCGAGTTTCCTGCATTCGCGCGATCTAGAGATCGACGCGCCCGGGTTGGGCAGGCTCAAGGTCGATGTCGCTTATGGGGGCAATTTCTACTGCATTGTCGACCCGCAGGAGAACTTTCCCGACCTCGCTGATGTATCGGTGGGCGACCTGCTGCGCTGGAGCCCGGCGCTGCGCACGGCAATGAACGAGCGCTATTCGTTCGTGCATCCCGAGAACGAGAATATCCGCGGCTGCAGCCACATCATGTGGACCGGCCGGCCGCTGAAAGAGGGTTCTACGGCGCGCAATGCGGTGTTTTACGGCGACAAGGCGATCGACCGCTCGCCGTGTGGCACGGGCACGTCGGCGCGCATGGCGCAGTGGTATGGCCGCGGCAAGCTGAAGGTCGGCGATGCGTTCGTCCACGAATCGATCATCGGCTCGATCTTCAACGGCCGGGTGGAGAAGGCGGTGAGCGTCGGCAATTATGAGGGCATCGTGCCCTCGATCGCCGGCTGGGCCCGCCAGACGGGCATCAACACCATCTTCATCGACGATCGCGACCCGTTCGCGCACGGTTTCTCACTGGTTTAGCCGGGAGTCCGCCGATGCCATACGTCAGGGTCGAGATCGCCAAGGGTGTTGCGTCGGTGGAGCAGAAGCGTGCCGTCATTCGCGGCATGACCGATGTGCTGGTCAAGGAGCTCGGTCGCAATCCCGAATACATCTTCGTGGTGATCGACGAGATCGACACCGACAATTGGGGACGCAAGGGCCTGTCGCTCACCGAACTCTGGGAGCAGGCCGACGCATCGCCCGGCAAGGACAAGTAGTCATGAAAATCACTGCCATCAAAGTCTATCAGGTCGATCTGCCGCTGCGGGAGGGCCGCTACAACTGGTCGGGCGGCAATTTCATGGAGGTGTTCGACTCGACGGTGGTCGCAGTCGAGACCGACGCCGGCATCACTGGCTACGCTGAATGCTGCCCGCTCGGCTCGGCCTATCTGCCGAGCTATGCCAAGGGTGTGCGCGCCGGCATTGACGAGATCGGGCCCAAGCTGATCGGCCACGACCCCACCGACCTCTGGCCGCTCAACCATCACATGGACGCGGTGCTGCGCGGGCATCTCTATGTGAAGGCGCCGATCGACATCGCCTGCTGGGACATCCTGGGGCAGGTCGCCGGACTGCCGGTCTACAAGCTGCTGGGCGGCGCCGAGCAGCATAAAATCGCGCTCTACCGCGCAATCTCGCAGGAAGACTCCGCGGTGATGGCGCAGAAGATCACCGGTTACCGCGCCGAGGGCTACACGAAGTTCCAGCTCAAGGTTGGCGGCGACCCCACCGACGACATCGCGCGCATCAAAGCGTGCCGTGCGATCCTGCAACCATCGGATATTCTGGTGGCCGATGCGAACACCGGCTGGACCAAGGCGGATGCAGCGCGGGTGGTGAGCGCGGTGCGGGACCTCGATGTGTACATCGAGCAGCCCTGCATGACGTATGAGGAGAGCGTGTCGATCCGCCGGCGGACGTCGCTGCCTTTCGTGCTCGACGAGAATATCGGCTCGGTACAGGACCTGGTGACCGGCATCGCCGAGGACGCGTTCGACGTCATCAACCTCAAGATCTCCAAAGTTGGCGGCCTGACCAAGGCGCGGCAGATGCGCGATCTGTGCGTCAGCCACGGCATCCCCATGACGATCGAGGATACCTGGGGCGGCGACATCGTGACGGCGACCGTCGCGCACCTGGCTCGCTCGACGCCGGAACGCTTCTGCTTCACGGCGACGGACTTCAACTCTTACGTGACGGTATCCATCGCCGATGGAGCGCCCAGACGCGAGAACGGTTTCATGACGGCGTCGGACGCGCCAGGTCTTGGCATCAGGCCAAAATTCGATGTGCTGGGTGAGCCGGTGCAGGTGATAAAGTGAGGACGTCGAAGGCGATCGAGATCATCTCGTGCCACGCCGAGGGCGAGGTAGGGGACGTGATCGTCGGCGGCGTGGCGCCGCCGCCGGGCGATACGCTGTGGGCGCAGTCGCGCTTCATCGCGGCCGACCAGACGCTGCGGAACTTCGTCCTGAACGAGCCGCGCGGCGGTGTTTACCGGCACGTCAATCTGCTGGTGCCGCCGAAGAACCCGAAGGCGCAGATGGGCTTCATCATCATGGAGCCGGAAGATACGCCGCCAATGTCGGGCTCGAACTCGATCTGCGTGGCGACGGTGCTGCTCGATGCGGGCATCGTGCCGATGAGCGAGCCGGAGACACGCCTGACGCTCGAGGCGCCGGGCGGGCTGGTAGAGGTCGTGGCGCAGTGCCGCAACGGCAAGGCCGAGCGCATCACGGTCACCAATGTTCCCTCGTTCGCGGACCGGCTCGATGCCAAGCTCGAGGTGCCGGGGCTGGGGACGCTGACGGTGGATACGGCCTATGGCGGGGACAGTTTCGTGATTGTCGATGCGCAGGCGCTGGGCTTCGAGATCGTGCCGGACGAGGCGCGCGAGATCGCCGAGACGGGCATCCGCATCACCAACGCGGCCAACGAGCAGCTGGGCTTCACGCATCCGACCAATCCGGACTGGACGCATTTTTCGTTCTGCCAGATCGCGCGGCCGGTGGAGCAGGGGGCCGGCATGCTGACGGCCGCGAATGCCGTCTGCATCCAGCCGGGCAAGATCGATCGCTCGCCGACAGGCACGGGCGCTTCGGCGCGCATGGCGGTGCTCAGAGCCAAGGGGCAGATGCAGGTGGGCGATCGCTACCTGGCGCGCTCGATCATCGGCTCGGAGTTTCTCGGGCGCATCGAGGCGGACGCGATGCTCGGCGGCAAGCCCGCGATCATCCCCTCGATCTCGGGGCGGGCATGGATCAGCGGCAAGCGGACAGAGATGCTCGATCCGGCCGATCCGTGGCCACAGGGCTACAAGCTTTCCGACACCTGGCCGCGGATTGGCAAGTGAGCGAGGCGCGTATCTCATACGGCGAGCTCGTGGTGCTGCTGGCCACGATCTTCCGCAAGCATGGCTGCAGCGACTCGGTCGCGGCGATCCTCGCCGAGAACATGGCAGGCGCCGAGCGCGATGGAGCGCACAGCCACGGCGTGTTCCGCGTTGCCGGCAATCTCGGCTCGCTCGACAGTGGCTGGGTGGACGGGAAGGCCGTGCCGGTGATCGAGGACGTGGCGCCGGCGGTGCTACGGGCCGATGGCCGCAATGGCTTCTCGCTGCCGGTGCTGGCGGTGGCGCACGATCGGCTGATCGCCAAGGTGCGGACCAACGGCATCGCGATGCTGAGCGTGCGCAAGGCACATCATTTCAGCGCCGTATGGCCCGACATCGAGCCATTCGCCCGCGAGGGTTTTCTGGCGCTGGCGACGATCAACTCGATGGCGAGCGTGGTGCCGCATGGGGGCACCAGGAAGCTTTACGGGACCAACCCGATGGGTTTCGCGGTACCACGGGCTGGGCACGATCCGATCGTGTTCGACCAGGCGTCGTCGGGCTGGTCGAATGGCGATGTGCAGATCGCCCGGCGTGAGGGCAGGATGCTGCCCGAAGGCATTGGCGTCGATCGCGATGGTCAGCCGACGATCGACCCGAACGCCGTTCTGGACGGGGGCGCGCTGCTGCCCTTCGGCGGGCACAAGGGCTCGTCGATCGCCATGATGATGGAGATCATGGGAGCAGCACTGGCGGGGAGCGACTATTCGTTCGAGATCGACTGGAGCCAGCATCCCGGCGCGGCGACGCCGCATGGGGGGCAGACCTACATCCTGATCGATCCGGGCCGCGGCAATCCCAGCGGCTTTGCCGACCGCATCGAGACGCTTATCGAGGCCATCCATGAGGCCGGGCAATCGCGGCTGCCGGCTGATCGGCGCTATGCCAATCGCAAGGTCGCCCAGAAGCAGGGCATTCCGCTGGAGGCCGCGACGCTGGCGCATCTGCGGGACCTGGCTGCAGCCTGAGGCTCAGTCCGCCGTGTCCAGCCAGATGGTCACGGGGCCATCATTGACCAAAGCGACCTGCATGTCGGCGCCGAAGCTACCATTGGCGACGACGACGCCATGGGTGCGAACGGCGGTCGAGAAGTGCTCGTAGAGGCGCCGGCCCTCATCGGGCGGGGCGGCGCGCGAGAAGCCGGGGCGGTTGCCCTTGGTATCGGCCGCGAGGGTGAACTGGCTGACGACGAGCGCGGCGCCGCCGACATCGAGCAGCGAGAGATTCATCTTGCCGGCCTCGTCCTCGAAGATGCGCAGGTTGACAATCTTGCGGGCGAGCCAGTCGCCCTGCGCTTCGGTGTCGTCGCGCATGGCGCAAAGCAGCACGAGCAGACCTCGGCCGATCTCGCCGACGGCGCTGCCATCGACGGTGACCGAGGCAGAAGCGACGCGCTGGACTAGAGCGCGCATCTAGCGGCCGAACTTTTGCTGCCAGGTCGGGAACATGTCGCCGGGGGCGGGTGTCGCTGCGTAAACCGCACGGGCGATGGCGCGGGCGAGGCAGGTCGCGGCGGCGTGACCGATGGCCATGATGTCGAAGATTGGATCCACCACAGGCTTGGCGCCGGTCGAGACGGAGAAGACGATGTCGCCATCGACTGGGGTGTGCGATGGACTGACAGCGCGCGCCATGCCGTCCTGCGCGGCCACGGCGAGGCGCTTGAGCTGCGCCTTGCTGAGATCGGCATCGGTGGCGACGATGGCGATGGTGGTGTTGCTGACGGCGCTCAGATATTCGCGTTTGGTACGCGCGGAATCGGCGAAGGGCACGGACTTGCCGTAAGGGCCGAGGCCGCCAAACTCATTCTCCATCTCGAACGCGCCGGCCCAGAAATGGCCGTCAGGCCCGACGAAGGCGCCGCCCGTGGGGTTGGCGCCGACCAGCGCCGCGACGGTGTGGCCGGTGGGCAGGACGATGGAGGCCGAGCCGAGCCCGCCTTTGAGCCCGGCGGTGGTGGCGCCGACGCCGCACCCCGCGGTGCCGAGAGCAAAAGTTTCACCGGCGGCATCGAAGGCGCTGCGGCCGAGATCGCGATATGGATTGTCGTTCCAGCCCTTGTCGCCGCCATTGATCAGGTCGAACAGGATGGCGGCGGGGACAATCGGCACGGTGACATCGGCGACGCGGAAGCCGCGGCCCTGCGCGCGGAGGCCGTCGCTGACGCCGGAGGCGGCATCGAGCCCGAAGGCAGAGCCGCCCGAGAGCACGATGGCATCGACCTGGTCGACCATCTTGTCGGGGGCGAGCAGTTCGGTTTCGCGCGAGCCGGGCGAGCCGCCCATCACATCGACAGAGGCGCGGAACGGCCTGTCGGAGACGAGCACCGTGGTGCCGGTCTTGATGTGGTGATCCTCGGCGTTGCCGACGCGCAGGCCGGCGATATCGGTGATGAGGTTGCGTGGTCCGGGTTTCATGCGGCGAGGTTCTGGCGAACGAGGGTGAGGTCGCGATTGAGCGGCACGCCGTCGGGATCCCAGATACGGCGCATCTCCAGCATCTGTTCGGCGATGCGCCAGTTGCCGAGCTTGAGGTGTGCGTCGAGCAGGATCTGGCCGAAGAGGTCGCGCTGCGCGTGGCTGCCGCCGATCTCGGTCATGCGCGGGTTGGCGACGCCGAGATGGCGCGCTGCGGTGGCCCAGTCGCGGCGGGCGTGAGCGTAGACGCCGCGCGCTGCGGGCAAAGCAACTTCGCGCCAGACGATGCGGTCGAAGGCCTCCGATGTCGCGGCTTTGTCCTCGACGGCGGCAAGCAGGGTGTCCGCTTCGGCGAAGTCGGCGCGGGCGAGGCCGTAGAGATATTGCAGCGTCAGGAAGGGCTGGATGGTGTCGCTAGCGCGTGGGCGCAGATATTCCGCCAGCTGCTGCCAGCGATCGCCGACATCGAGGCCCGCGATCTCCATGCGGGCCAGCAGGGAGACCGCGCCGACCTGATCCTGGGAGTAGGTCGGCTCGATGCCCCAGACGTGATTGTCGTAGGCGTCGAACACGGCGGCGCTGTCGCCGAGCGAAATGTGGAACAGCGCTTTATGCCACCAATTGTGGGTGTACATGAAGCTGTTGAGATTGGTCCAGGTTTGCTGGGCCTGCCCGAGGAACTCGACGCCCTCGCGGACGCGGCCGGTAGAGAGCATGACATGCGCGAGCGCGTGCTGGGCCCACGGCTCCTTGTGCTTGATCTCGAGGGCCAGGCGGGCTTCGCGTTCGGCGTCGGCGAGCTGGTGCATCTGCTCGTGACCAAAGGCCAGCATGCCGTGGATGTGCGGGTTACCGGCATTGGCGGGCAGGGCCTTGCGGGCGATGGCCAGCATCGCGGCGGCGTCGCCGCGGTTGAAGCTGAAATACTGGTGCAGCTTTACGCTGGCGAGGTCATGCGGGAAGGCATCGACGATGGCCTCGCCGATGCGCTGCACGGCCGGTATGTCGCCCGCGATCCAGCGCTCGAGCTGGGACAGCATGAGTTGTTCGCGCGGGTTGGCCGCGGTCGCGGCGACGCGGGCGCGATCGAGATAGATTTGGGCGTGCGCTTCGGCGGTGGCGGCCTCGAGGAACATCCAGATGAAGCCGGCATAGATGTTGGCCAGCGGCGAGTCCGGGTCGGCATCGGCGGCGGCGAGCACGTTGGTCGCCTGCGTTTCGTAGCCGAGGAAGCCGGAGACGAAGTCGTCGATGCCCGAGAGCGTGGCGCTGTTGCCGCCGCTCACTTCATTTCCCAATGCATCCTGTGCCATGAAGGGAGGATAGCTCCTTGATCGCGTTCGGGAAAGTCCAGCAATGCCGCAGTTTCAAGCCGGTCCGGCAACCATCCACTACGAGATCGTGGGCGAGGGTGATCCAGTGCTTCTGATCGCCGGCATCGCCAGCGATGGCGCCAGTTGGGGACCATTGGTGCCGCTGCTGAGGGGGCGGCAGGTGATCACGATCGACAATCGCGGCTCGGGGCGGAGCAAGGTCGAGGGACCGATCGAGATTTTCGAGATAGCCGATGATTGCGCGGCGCTGCTCGAGCATCTGGGGCTGGGTGCGGTGGATGTCGTTGGCCATTCGCTCGGCGGCATGATCGGGCTGCTGCTGGCGGTGCGGCATCCGCAGAAGGTGAAGCGGCTGGTGACACTGACCTCCGGAAACATTTCGGCGGCGGCGCGGGTGCTGTTCCACGATATGGCACGGCTCTATTTCACCATGGCGCCGGCCGACTGGTTCCGGCTGCTGTATCAGTGGCTGTTCTCGGAGCCGTTCTTCGCCGATGAGCGCAATGTGGCTGCAGCGGCTTTGGGCTCGACCGCCTATCCGTATCGGCAATCGCCGGGGGACTTCGCAAGGCAGGTGGCGGCGATCGACCGGCTTGGGCCGACCGATGCGAGCGCGGTAAGATGCCCGGTGCTGGCGGCGTGGGCCGAGCTCGACCTGCTGGCCAAGGAGCCCGGCGTGCGCGAGATGCACGCCGGACTGCCAGATGTGCGCTTCGCCGAGATCGCCGGCGCGGCGCATTCGGTGCATTGGGAGAAGCCGGCGGAGACCGCGGCGCTGATCCGCGACTTCCTCGGCTAGATCACGCGGCCGCCATCGACCTCGAGTGCGACGCCCGTGATCATGCTGGCTTCGTCGGAGCAGAGGAAGCAGGCGGCGTTGCCCATGTCGGCGGGGGTGGAGAAGCGGCCGAGCGGGATGGTCGAGAGGAATTTTGCGCGGATTTCCGGCGTGTCCTCGCCCATGAAGGTCTTGAGCAGCGGCGTCTCGCCGGCCACCGGGTTGATGGCGTTGACGCGGATGCCGAGCGGAGCGAGTTCGACGGCCATGGACTTGGTGGCGGTGACCATCCAGCCCTTGCTGGCATTGTACCAGCTGAGGCGCGGGCGCGGGCTCACCGCGGCGGTGGAGGCGACGTTGAGGATGACGCCGGATTTCGCCGCCTTGAAGCGCGGCACGACGTGCTTCGACGTGAGGTAGACCGACTTGACGTTCACGGCGATGACGCGATCGAAATCGGCTTCTGAGATCTCGTCGAGCGGCGCCGGCATGTGGCTGACGCCGGCATTGTTGACGAGAATGTCGAGCTTGCCGAAGGCGGTGTAGGCGGCCTCGACCATGGCGGCGACGGAGGCGTCCTTCGACACGTCCACCTGCTGGGCATTGGCGCCGAGCTCGGTGGCCAGCGCCGCGGCGCCATCGCCGTTGATATCGGCGATCAGCACCTTCGCGCCCTCGGCGACGAATTTGCGGACGATGCCGGCGCCGAAGCCGGAGGCGCCGCCTGTGACGATTGCGGTCTTGCCGCTCAGCCGTGCCATGCCGCCACCGTCTTCAGAACCGAGAATCCGTACAAGGCTTCGAATCCCTTCTCGCGGCCATAGCCGGATTTGCCGGTGCCGCCGAAGGGCAGCTCGACGCCGCCGCCGGCACCGTAATTGTTGATGAACACCTGGCCCGAGCGGATGGCTTTGGCGAGCCGCATCTGGCGGCCGCCATCGGCGGTCCAGATACCGGCGACAAGACCGAACTCGGTGCCGTTGGCAATGGCGGCGGCTTCCTCTTCGCTGTCAAAGGGGATGACGACCTGCACCGGGCCGAAGATTTCGTCCTGCGCCAGTCTGTTGTCGGGCGAGACGCGCGAGAGCAACGTGGGCTGGATGTAGTGGCCGGTTGCCGGGGCATCGGCTGCGATCGTGCCACGGGCGGCGATCTCGGCGCCGCCCAGATCGCCGAGAAAATCGCCAACGATCTCTTTCTGGCGCTCGCTGACCAGCGGGCCGACATCGAGGTCGGCGATGGCTGGGCCGACGCGCAAAGCGGCATAGCGCTCGGCCATGCGGGCCAGCAGTTGATCATGGATACGGCGATCGACGAGGATGCGCGAACTGGCCGAGCAGGTCTGGCCCGCGTTCTGGATACCGGCATTGACCAGGAACGGCAGGGCGCGATCGAGATCGGCATCGGCGAACACCAGCTGTGGCGATTTGCCGCCGAGCTCTAGCGTCACCGGAACGACGTTCTCGGCGGCGGCGCGCTGGATCAACTGGCCGACATGTACCGAGCCGGTGAACGAGACGTGCCTGATGCCCTTGTGCGCGGTCAACGCGGCGCCGGCTTCCTCGCCGAGGCCGGGGACGACGTTGAGCGCGCCATCGGGCAGGCCGGCTTCCTGCGCGATCTGGGCGAAGGCGATGGCCGTGAGGCAGGCCTCCTCGGCGGGCTTCAGCACCACGGCGTTGCCCATGCAGAGCGCGGCGCCGACAGAGCGGCCGAGGATCTGCATCGGATAATTCCAGGGGATGATGTGGCCGGTGACGCCATGCGGCTCGCGCAGCGTGTAGACGGTGTAGCCGTCGAGATAGGGGATGGTTTCGCCCATCACCTTGTCGGCCGCTCCTCCGTAGAATTCCATGTAGCGGGCAAGGGCCAGCGCATCGGCGCGCGCCTGCTTCAGCGGCTTGCCGACGTCGAGCGCCTCGATGCGCGCCAGTTCGTCGACGCGTTCCAGCACCTTCATGCCGATGCGGGAGAGGATGCGGCCGCGTTCGGCGGCTGGCGTCCTGCCCCAGGGGCCGCGCAAGGCGGCCTCGGCACCGGCAACGGCCGCGTCGATATCGGCTTTGCCGCCGCGCGGGATGACCCCCAGCTGCTGGCCGTCGGAGGGATTTTCCACCGGCAGGTAGTCGCCGCCGGCGGGAGCGACCCAATGGCCGCCGATGAAGCATTTCGAGGGATCGAAGAAGAGTTTTGGATCGGGGCGTTCGTTCATGCAGAACGGCTTAGACCCAGGGCGCAGGGCGCCGCAAGGGGCGCGCCGGAGCTATTGAAGATGCGTGGCGGAGGGTCGCGGGCGGAGCGCGGCCTTGGCGTTCGCGCTGGTGCCGTCGATCCATTCGGCGAGGGCATGCCCGGTCAGCCCCTGATGCTCGCCGGTCATCAGCATTGCCATCGCAAGGGCCGAGCGGATCGCGCTGGTGCTGGCACCTTCAAGCGCCTGCATCAGTTCGATGTAGAGGCAGGAAACCTCGAGGCTCAACGATTCCGACGGATCGGGCGGCATGCGGGCTCGGCACAATTTGGCATCGGCTCCGAAGCAGCGTAAGCATACAGCGGGCCAAGTAATATCGGCAGACTATGCAATCTGTGCCTTGCATCATGCAAATTTATTTTTGCGTCGTCAAGAGGAAATCTGCCTGATGCCAGAGGAACTGGGCAGGCCCGGTTTCGCCATGACGCAACAGGAGCGCATCGCGCAGCTGGTCGCGCTGGTCGGCGGGCCGGTGAAGGCGGCGCAGGTCATCGGCAAGACGCGCACGCATATCGACAATATGCGCAAGGCCGACGCGCCCCTCAGGCTCGATGATGTCCTGGCGCTGGCGCGGGTGGCGGGGGTGTCGCTGGACTGGGTGGCGACCGGCTATCATGTGCGGCCGGATCTGATCGAGCGGGCGGGACGCGATGAGCTGTCCGATGCGGGCGCCGGCGGATTCGGCGGCGCGTTGCCAGGCTTTGCGCGCTTGCAGCCGTTGCGGCCGGAGATCGTTTCGGCGGCGGGCCGGAGCGTCGAGCGCTGGACCCCGTCGGAAATGGCGGTTTCAGCGCAATGGCTCGACAGCGCGTTCGGACTGACCACCGATACGGCGCGCTATGCCGAGGCCGGCGATGGCGGCATGGAGCCGGTGATCGGCAAGGGCGCGGTGGTGATCGTCGATTCGCGGCCGGCGGCGGCGAAATCGGGGCTCTATCTGGTCGCCGTCGGCGATGAGCTATTGCCGCGTCGTGTCACGCGGCTGCCGGACGGCAGCGCCGACCTCGTTGCCGACGCGGATACGCGCTGGCGCTATTCGCTGCCGGCGGAAGACGGGCCGGAGCTGTACCGCATCGTGTGGGCCGGCCGGGCGTTCTAGCTGCGCGCGGCGAGAGCGCGTTCCAGGTTCGACGTCGCCGCGATCAGCTCGCGCGTGTAGGGGTGCTGGGGGTTGGCGAAGACCTCGGCCGTCGCACCGCTCTCGACAATCTTGCCGGATTTCATCACCAGCACGCGGTCGGTGATCGAGCGGACCACCGAGAGATCGTGTGAGATGAAGAGATAGGAGATGCTGAGCCGATCGCTGAGATCGGCAAGCAGGTCGAGGATCTGGGCACGGATCGAGACGTCGAGCGCCGACACCGCTTCGTCGAGAATGATCAGCGCAGGCTCTATGATCAAGGCGCGGGCGATGGCGATGCGCTGGCGTTGGCCGCCCGAGAATTCGTGGATGTATTTCTCGGCATCGGAGGGGGCGAGGCCGACTTCCGTCAATGCATGATCGACGCGGCGACGCCGCTCGGGGCCCGTGGGCGCTTCGGTGCCAAGCAGGTGGAAGGGCTCGGTGACCAGGGTATCGACGCGCTGGCGGGGGTCGAACGAACCGTAGGGGTCCTGGAAGACGACCTGCAGCTTGCGGCGCGCCGCGAGGTCGCGGTCGCTGAGCGGCGTACCGTCGAGTACGATGCTGCCGGCCTCGGCCGCCTCCAACGCCATCACAGCGCGGGCGAGGGTCGACTTGCCGCTGCCGCTCTCGCCGACAAGGCCGACATTTTCGCCACGCTCGATGCGGAACGACACGTTGTCCACCGCGCGGAAGGCGCCGGGGCGGGCGAAGAGGTGTTTTGCTGGCAGGCGGTAGTCGCGGGTCAGGCCCTCGACGGTCAGCACCGGCGGGCCCCCGGGCAGGGAGGGATCGCGGCGCGGTACGTGTGAGGACGCCTGGAACAGCTGGCGCGTGTAGGGATGCGTCAGGTCGCGGAAGACCTCGCCTGTCGCGCCGGCTTCGACGATCTCGCCATGCCGCATCACCGCGACCTTGTCGGCGAGCCCGGCGACGACCGCCAGATCGTGGGTGATGAAGATCAGCGCCATGCCGTCTTCATCCACCAGCCGTTTGAGCAGTTCGAGGATACGGGCCTGGGTGGTGACGTCGAGCGCGGTGGTCGGTTCATCGGCGATCAGCAGTTTCGGCTTCAGCGCGATGGCGGCGGCGATGACGACGCGCTGCCGCTGGCCGCCGCTCAGCTCGTGTGGATAGCGGTCGCGCGGGAAGCGGTCGGCGGGCAGGCCGACGCGATCGAGCACGCGGTTGGCCTCGGCGAGCGCGGCCGTGCGCGAGGCACCGGTGTGGACGCGGATGGTTTCGGCGACCTGGTCGCCGATGGTCTTGAGTGGATCGAGGGCGGTCAGCGGCTCTTGGAACACCATTCCAACATCGCTGCCGCGCACGGCACACATATCGCGCTCGGATTTCTGCAGCAGGTCGGTGCCGGCGAGGCGGATGCTGCCGCCGATCTTTGAGCCGCCGGGCAGCAGGCCCATGATCGACAGCGCCGTCATCGACTTGCCGGAGCCCGACTCGCCGATGATGCCGAGGACTTCGCCGGCATCGACGCTGAAGTCGATGCCGTGAAGGATGGGGTAATCGCCGATTGCGAGCGTCAGGCCCTGGACCTCGAGCAGGCTCATCGGCGGCTCCGCTGCAGGCGCGGATCGAAGATGTCGCGCAAGCCGTCGCCCACGAGATTGAGGCCGAGCACCGTGAAGACGATGCAGAGACCGGGGATGATGGCGAGGTGCGGGGCGAGGCTGATCAGCGTCTGGCTGTCGGCCAGCATCTTGCCCCAGCTCGGGATCGGTGGCTGGGCCCCCAGGCCGACATAGGCCAGAGCCGCCTCGGCGAGGATGCCCAGCGAAAACTGGATGGTGACCTGCACCACCAGCGTGTTGAGGATGTTGGGCAGGATGTGCTCGACCGAGATGCGCGCCGCCCCCTTGCCGGCAACGCGGGCGGCGAGGATGAAATCGCGGGTCCACAGGCTCAGCGCCGCGGCGCGGGTCAGGCGGGCAAATACCGGCACGTTGAAGATGCCGATGGCGATGATGGCGTTGGTGGCGCTCGGGCCGAACACCGAGGTGATGAGGATGGCGATCAGCAGCGCCGGGAAGGCGAAAACGAGATCGTTGGCGCGCATGATGATCTCGTCGAGCAGGGTGCCGCGGCGGGCGGCGGCCCAAAGCCCGAGCGGCACGCCGGCGGCAACGCCGACACCGACGGCGATCAGGGCGACGGCGATCGAGGTGCGGGCACCCACGAGGATCATCGAGAACACGTCGCGGCCGTACTGGTCGGTACCGAACCAGTGGTCGGGGCTCAGTCCCTTGAGCTTGTGGGGGATGTCCTGCGCCGCATAGGAGTAGGGCGTCCACACGAAGGACGTGAGCGCAAGCAGCACGAAGACCAGCGTCACCGCGGCGCCGACGGTGAAGCTGGGGGAGCGCAGTGCGGCGCGCCACCAGGTGCCGCGCGGCAAGGGCGCGGTGACGATCTCGACGCTCATGCGCGCCTCCGCAGCCGTGGATCGACCGCGAGGTAGCTCAGGTCGACGAGGAAGTTGACGAGGATCACGGCGAAGACCAGCAGCATCACCACCGACTTCACCACGATCAGGTCGCGCTGGGTGATGCCCTGGAAGATCAGCCGGCCGAGGCCGGGCAGGAAGAACACGTTCTCGATGATGATGCCGCCCGCCAGCAGGAACGCAAATTGCAGGCCGACGATGGTCAGTACCGGGATCAGTGCATTGCGCACGGCGTGGCGCCAGAGCGTGGCGCTGCGGGAAAGACCATGGGCGCGGGCGGTGCGAATGTAGTCCTCGTCGAGCGTATCGAGCAGCGCCGAGCGCATGACGCGGGTCAGGATCGACGCCTGGGGCAAAGCAAGCGCGATGGCGGGCAGGATGAGGGCACGCAGGCCTTGCCAGAAGCCCTTGTCCCAACCCGGAAAGCCGCCGGCCGAGACCCAGTGCAGGATCACCGCGAAGATGTAGACGAGGATGATGGCGAACCAGAAGTTGGGCACGGCAACGCCGAATTGCGTGACGCCCATCACCGCGAGATCGGACCTGGAATTGCGCCTGGATGCAGCGAAAATGCCTGCTGGAAAGGCAATGAAAACGGTCAGTAACAGCGATAGCGCGGCGAGTGGCAGCGACACGCCGATACGCTGCAGCACGAGCTCGCTGACGGGGACGCGATAGGTGTAGCTGATGCCGAAATCGCCGTGCAGCATGCCGACGATCCAGCCGAAATAGCGCAGCAGAGGCGGCGCATCGAGGCCGAGCTGGGCGCGAAGGGCGGCGAGCGTATCGGGCTGGGCGTTCATCCCCAGGATGAACTGCGCCGGATCGCCGGGCAGGATTTCGAGGATCGCAAAGATGATGACGCTGGCGACGAGCAGGCTGAGGATCAGCGAGGCGATGCGGCCGGCGAGATAGGTGGACATGAGCGTATAGAAACAGAAGCGGCGGTTGGCGCAAGCCAGCTCTCAGTGAGGTGGCGCCGCGGACGATGGAGGGAGCTCCCCGCTTGCACAGATCAGGCAGTGGCGTGGCCACCCCCTCCGTCACGCTTACGCGTGCCACCTCCCCCAAGCTGCGCTTGGGGGAGGGACCGACTGAAGGTTCAGACTACTCAGACCAGGAAAGTGCCGAGAGGTCGGTGGTGGGCTGTGGCGCGTTTTCCCACAGGCCCTGCACGCCTTTCTTGGCGACGGTGATGTTGGGGAACTCGAACAGGTAGCCCGCGACGAAATCGTTGGCGAGCAGCTTCTGGATGTCCTGCTTGATCGAGATCTGCTTGGCCGGATCGGTCGTGGCGTTCAGGTCCGAGACCAGTTTGTTCAGCCCGTCGGCCTTGTAGTTGAGGTAGTAGCCCGGCTTGCCGAAGGCGGCGAAGTCGTTGGCCTCGACGTGGCTGACCATGGTCAGGTCGTAGTCGTAGGCGCCCTGGAAGACGTTGGCGATCCAGTCGGCCCATTCGACGTTGACGACGTTCACCTTGACGCCGACATCGGCGAGTTCCTGCTGGATGATCGGAGCCGCGGCGCGGGCGTAGGAGGCCGGTGGTACTTTGAAGGTCAGGGTCAGATCCTTGACCCCGGCATCGGCCAGCATCTGTTTGGACTTGGCCGGATCGAACGCCGAGACGTCGGTGACATCGATATAGGCCGGATCGTTCGGCGGGAAGAAGCTGCCGATCGGGGTGCCGTAGCCGAACATGGCGCCATCGATGATCGCCTTGCGGTCGAGGGCATGCGAGAGGGCTTCGCGCACCTTGACGTTGTCGAGCGGCGCATGGGCGTTGTTGTAGGCAAGGATGGTCTCGCCCTGCGACGTGCCGACGATGACCTGGTAATCCGGGTTGGCCTTGAACTGCTCAAGCAGTTCGGGGGCCGGGAAGGCGGCGAAGACATCGATGTCGCCGGCGAGCACGGCGCTGGTTGCCGCGGTCGGATCAGAGATGAACTTGAAGGTCACCTTGTCGAGGGCCGGCTTGGTGCCGGTGTAGTTCGGGTTCGGCCCGAGGGTGATGTGGTCGGCCTTGGCCCACTCAGTGACCACGTAGGGGCCCGTACCGACGGGGTTGGTGACGTTGGTCTCGGCGGTCTTCTGCGAGACGATTACCGCGTCGCCCCAGCCCATGTCGTAGAGGAAATCGCCCTGCGGCTGGGTGAGCGTGACCTTGACGGTGGCGGGATCGACGACATCGACCGAAGCGATGTTGGCAAAAAGCTGCTTCTGGGCGCTCTTGGAATCGGCGGCGCGGTCGCGGTCGAGCGTCCACTTGACGTCGTCGGCGGTGAACGGGGTGCCGTCCGAGAACTTCACGTCGGTTTTGAGGTGGAAGGTGTAGGTCAGGCCGTCCGCGGAGATATCCCAGCTAGTGGCGAGGTCGGGCTGCGTCGCGCCGTCCTTGTCGATCTTGGTCAGGCCGTTGAAAATGTTGAGATCGGTGACCGTGCGGATGGCTGCGGCGGCGCCGCCGGTGGTCGGATCGAGGTTCGTCGGTTCCAGCTGAATGCCGATGACGAGATCGGTGCGGGGCGCGGCATAAGCCGTACCGCTCATGAGTGCGCCGGCGATTGCCAGCAGGATCAATGATTTACGCATGCGTTTCCCTTCCGTGTCGGCCTCTTGTTCCCGGCCTTGGCAGTGATCCTAGGACGGTTTTGCGCCCGTTAGAATGGTTTTGTGCGAGATACGATTCTAATCACGACTGATGAAGTAGATTATCCAGCGCAAGTCCCATCACCTTGGCGGAATCCAGCATGTCGGTGATGCCGACATATTCGTCGGGCTGGTGCGCCAGGTCGAGGATGCCGGGGCCGTAGGCGATGCAATTATGCAGCCGGCCGATACGATCGATGTGCTTCTGGTCGTAGGTGCCAGGCGACACGACATAGTCGGGACTCAGGCCGAGGACGGACTGGATAGCGCTGTCGACAGCCCGGACCACCGGTGCGTGACGCTCGGTCATGGTCGGCGGGATGGTCCAGAGGTCGCGCAGCTCGTAGCTGAAGCCGGGGCGCGTGGCCTTCAGCTTTTCGAGCAGGTCGACCACCTCCTGGCGCACGGCCGCGGGCTGCTCCTCGATGAGATAGCGACGATCGATGACGATACGCGCCGAGTGCGCGACCACCGGGGCCGGAAAGCCGGTGTAGCCCGCTTCGGGCTCGGGCTGGCCGCCATGGATGGAATTGATGTTGAGCGTCGATTGCCGGGCAAGCGGCGGCACCACCGGCATGGCCGTCGTCCGGCTCGAGAGCGCGGGGTAGAGAGTGGCTTCGATCTCGCCGAGCAGGGCCGCCATATGGCGGATGGCGCTGTCGCCCAGGAAGGGCATCGAACCATGGGCGATCCGGCCATGGGTTTCGATCTCCGCCCACCAGACGCCGCGATGGCCGAGGCAGATGCGGTTCTTGTTGAGCGGTTCGGGGATGATGACGTGCTGCACCCGCTCGGGCGAGAAATAGCCGCGTTCGGCCATCCAGGCGACGCCGCCATAGCCGCCGGTTTCCTCGTCGGCGGTCGCGGAGATTTCGATGGCACCGGCAAAATCCGGATAGGTGTCGATGAACGCTTCCGCCGCGACGATGGAGGCTGCGAGACCGCCCTTCATGTCGCAGGCGCCGCGGCCATAAACCTTGTCGTCCCTGACTTCGCCGCCGAAGGGATCGACGGTCCAGCCTGAGCCGACTTCCACCACGTCGTGATGCGAGTTGAAGTGCACGGTTTCGCCCGGCGATTTGCCGGGGCGGCGGGCGATGACGTTCCAGCGCGGATATTTGTCGATGTCGCCTACGGCGCCTTCGGCGCGCAACAGCTCGATCTCGGGAAAGCGCGGGCGCAGGCGTTTTTCCACGTATTCGCAGATCTCGCGGTAGGCGTTGCCCGGCGGATTGACGGTGGGGATGCGGATGAGGTCGGCGGTGAGCGCGACGAGGTCGTCGCGGCGCCCGTCGATGGCGTCGGTGAGGCTGGTCATGGGGCTATCGTGTCGGGCGTTGTGACGCCGGTCAACCGGCTCTCAGGGTGGTCTGCAGCACGCGTTCGAGATCGGCCTGGAAGAAGGGCTTGCTGAGGCGTGGGACATCGACCTCGGCTCCGGGCGGCAGTTCGGCATAGCCGGTGGCGAGGACCACGGGCAGCGCGGGATATTTGTCGCGGGCAGCGCCGATCAGCTGCGCGCCCGTCATCTGCGGCATCGCCTGGTCGGTGATCATGGTATCGAACGGGCCGTCGCGGTCGAGGGCGTCGAGCGCTTCCTTGGCGGAATGGACCTCGATCACCTCGTGGCCGAGATCTTCGAGCATGGCGGAAGTGTTCATGGCAACGAGGAAATCGTCGTCCACGACCAGGACCTTGAGCTTGCGCGCTGCGGGCGGTTCTGGCTCGGCCGCCGGCGTTGCCTCGGCGGCCTGATTGGCGGTGGCGTCGCTGGCCGGGAGCCATAGAGTGACCGTCGTGCCTTTGCCCACGGCGCTGTCGATGGTGACGCCGCCGCCCGACTGTTCGGTGAGGCCGCGAACCATGGCGAGCCCGAGGCCGGTGCCCTTGCCCACCCCCTTTGTGGTGAAGAACGGCTCGGCGGCGTGCGCCAGCGTTTCGGCGTCCATGCCGGTGCCGGTATCGCTCAGGGCGATGGTGACGTAGCGGCCGGCGGGGATTTGTCCGGTGGCGGCAGTCGTTTGGGCCGCGGTAGCGATGGTCATCATGCCGCCGTCGGGCATGGCGTCCTTGCTGTTCACGGCCAGGTTCAGCAGCGCCAGTTCGAGTTGGTTGGAATCGATAAGCATCGGGCTGAGGCCGGCCGCCAGCTGCAGGCGAATATCTACTGCCGGGCCGAGCGAGCGGCTCAGCAGGTCGCTCATACCTTCGATCAGCGCCGTGGCGTCGACGAAATCGGGCTTGAGTTCCTGGCGGCGGGCGAAGGCCAGCATGCGCTGGGTCAGGGAGGTGCCGCGCTGGGCGCCCTGCATGGCGTTGTCGATCAGCCTGGTGAGGCGCGGATCGTCGGGGACACGCTTGCGCAGCAGCTCGAGGCTGCCGGTGATGGCCATCAGCAGATTGTTGAAATCGTGCGCGACGCCGCCGGTCAGGCGGCCGATGGCCTCCATTTTCTGGCTTTGCAGCAGCTCTTCCTTGGCCTGTGCCAGGGCCTGTGCGGCTTCGCGCCGCTCCGTCAGGTCGCGCGTGACCTTGGCGAAGCCGACGAGGTCGCCGCCTTCATCGCGGATCGGGTCGATGATGACGTGGGCCCAGAAGCGCGTGCCGTCCTTGCGCATGCGCCAGCCTTCGTTCTCGAAGCGACCCTCGGTCGCGGCGGTGTGGAGGGCGCGGGCCGGCAGGTTCGTCGCGCGGTCTTCGGGGGTGTAGAAGCGGGAGAAATGCTGGCCGAGAATTTCGGCTTCGGTGTAGCCCTTAAAGCGCTGCGCCCCGGGGTTCCAGCTGGCAATGAAACCCTCGGTATCGAGCATATAAATGGCATAGTCGGCGATGGCGTCGATCAGCAGGCGATAACGGTCGTCTGCGTGGATGCGCTGGTTCGCTGCAGGTTCAGACATCGATCCCCCAGGCCGCGATAATATGCGGCAACCGAACTTAACGCGGAAACCGCCCGGAAGTTCCGGGGTCAGCGAATTCGCTGGCCCGAGGCGTCGAACAGCAGGGCCCTGGCCGGATCGAAGCGGGCGGCGAGGGCATCGCCCGATTTGAGGTTGCGGCCGTTGCGGGCAGCGACGGTCACCAGCTCGCCATTGCCGTAGCGGGCGTAGGCGTAGGTCTCGGCGCCCAGATGTTCGATCATGTCGATGGTGAGGGGGAGGGCAGCCGCCCCGGTCTCGTCGAAGTGCTCCGGCCGGATGCCCACCATGACCTTTGTTCCCGTCATTGCAGGTGATTTCAGCCCGTTCATCGGGATGGTGGCGTCGCCGAAATCGGGGAGACGAACGGCACCCGATTCCATCACGCCGGCGAAGAAATTCATCTTGGGCGAACCGATGAAGCCGGCAACGAACAGATTATCGGGGTCGTCGTAGAGGCTGAGCGGGGTGCCGACCTGCGAGACGAGGCCGTCGCGCAGCACGACGATCTTGTCGGCGAGCGTCATCGCCTCGACCTGGTCGTGGGTGACGTAGATGATGGTGGTCGCCAGTTCCTTGTGGAGCCGGGCGATCTCGATGCGCATGTGGACGCGCAACTCGGCATCGAGGTTGCTGAGCGGCTCGTCGAACAGGAATACCTGCGGATGCCGGACGATGGCGCGGCCGATCGCGACGCGCTGGCGCTGGCCGCCGGAGAGCTCCCGGGGCCGCCGGTGCATCAGCGGGGCGAGCTCGAGGATACGCGCCGCCTCGTCGACCTGCCTGTCGATTTCCGGCCTGGGCACTCCGGCGAAGCGCAACGCGAAGCCCATGTTCTCGCGCACCGTCATGTGCGGGTAGAGTGCGTAGGACTGGAACACCATCGCAATGCCGCGATCGGACGGATCGAGCTCGTTGACGCGCTTGCCACCGATGTCGATGTCACCACCGGTGATGGTCTCGAGCCCGGCGATCATGCGCAGCAGCGTGGACTTGCCACAGCCCGACGGTCCGACGAAGACCACGAATTCCTTGTCGGCGATGTCGAGGTCGACGCCTTTGATGACCTCGACCGCGCCGAAGGACTTTCGGACACCACGCAGCTGCAATCCGCTCATCGGTGACTCCTAGCCGGCGTTGAGGGTGAGGGTGACTGGGGCGAAGCGCGGGCTCTTGACGGTGACGTCGATGGCGCCCGCCTTGCCGGTGGTTTCGACCCAGAAGCCCGTGGCGCCACCGCGCAGCGGCACCAGCGACGGGCCGACCAGCTTGCCGGCGCCGCCAACAGCGATCTCGACCGGATCGAGGAAGAAGGGCAGCTTGTGGCCGGCCTGGTCGAGCGCGCGGACCATGATGCGCGTGCTGTCCTTGGCGGTCATGGACAATTGCTCGCGGTCGGCCACGACCTGCAGGTGGCTCGCGACCGGATCGGCTGCGAAGCGCACCTCCTTGGCGGGCTTGCCGTCGATGTAGCCGGTGATCACCGCGGACTCCCAGCGCATGCCCCAGCGGCCGAGTTCGTCGGCAGTGAAGTGGCTCCGTTCGAGCACGACCGGCGCATGGGGCAGATGCGGGAAGCGTTCGCGATCGGGACGGACGCGCTTGGTGACGTCCTTGCCGTAGCGGATTTCGATTTCGTCGCAATTGGTGAGGATGAGCAGCGGCAGCACGCCGCCGATATTGCGCTCGCCGCGCGCCCAGACGGTCACCGGCTGGAGGATGACTTCCTCGCTCGGCTCGCACTGGCTGGCATAGGCATAGGCGGCGAATTTGGGCTCACGGAACATGTCCATCACGCCGTGGTGGCAGAGCCGGTCGCCGGAGCCGAAATCCTTGTGGGTGTTGTAGTCGAAGGCGCACCAGCCGATGGCGCCGGAGATGCCCGGATTGCCATAGGCGGCATTGAGCACCTCAAGGTGGCGCAGCACGTGCTCGTGCTGGCGCTGCTCCTGGTCGAAGCTCTTGGTGGGGTACATGTGGCCACCGAATTCGGTGATCATGTAGGGCACCGGCTTTTCGAGGCCGGTGGTCTCGCTGATCGGGCGCAGCGCGGTGCGGGGGCGGTTGCCGCCCAGCTCCTCGTTGCCGAGGATGAAGTCGTTCATGGTGTAAACGTCTTCGAGCATCTCGCTGTCGGTGATGTAGCGCACACCGCCGGTCTGACGGGTGGAATCGAGTTCGTGCGCGACCCGGTTGGTCTCGGTGTAGAAGTCGTGATCGTCCTGCGATTCGTTGATGCGCACGCCCCACAGGATGATCGAGGGGTGGTTCCAGTCGCGCGCGATCATGCCGCGAACATTGTCCACGGCCTGGGCCTTCCAGGCGGCCTCGCCGATATGCTGCCAGCCGGGGATTTCTTCGAAGACCAGCAGGCCCAGCTCGTCGCAGCGATCGAGGAAGAAGGTGGACTGCGGGTAATGCGAGGTGCGCACCAGGTTGAGGTGCAGCTCGTGCTTGAGGATTTCGGCGTCGCGCTCCTGCGCGGCGCGGCCGAGCGCGTAGCCAGCATAGGGGAAGGACTGGTGGCGGTTGAGGCCGCGGATCTTGAGCGGCTTGCCGTTGAGCTTGAAGCCTTCGGTGGTGAACTCAGCGGTGCGGAAGCCGAAGCGGTGGCTGACCGCATCGTCGCCGAGGCTGAGCTCGAGTGTGTAGAGGTTCGGGCTCGCAATGTCCCAGAGCGCGATGCCGTCAAGGTCGGCAAACTTCAGCAGCGTGCGCGCGGCGGCTGCGGTGGTTACGGTCGCGATCGCCTTGCCGGCGGCGTCTTTGATCGTCGCGGTCAGCGTGCCACCGATCGGCTGGTTCTGCGGGTTGCTGAGATCGACACGGGCGGTGACGGTCTTCTTCGTCGCGAGGGCATCGGGCGTCTCGATCTTGACGCTGCCGATGGAGACCGGTCGGGTCACGCGCAGCCAGACGTCGCGATAGATGCCCGCATAGGTGAGGTAATCGATGGCGCCGCCGAAGGGCGGGATTTCGCCGTTCTCGCTGCCGTCGATGCTGACGCTGATGGTGTTGTTGCCCTGCTTCAGCTTGCCGGAGAGACGTACCTCGAACGGGGTGTAGCCATCCCTGTGAGCCGCGACCACGTCGCCATTGAGCCGCACGACCGAATTGGCCATGGCGCCGTCGAACACCAGCACCACGTCCTGGCCCTCCCAAGCGGGATCGGCGGTGAAGGTCTTCTCGTAGACGAAGACGCGCTGGTACGAAGTCTCGTCGAAATAGGAGAAGGGCAGCTCGACGGCGGTGTGGGGAAGGGTGACCTCGGTCTTGCCCTCGAACAGCCAGCCAGCATTGAATGAAGTCACGGAACGCATAGTCGTGTAGAACCTTATTTTACGGAGCCCAGCAGGCCTTCGACGAACAGGCGCTGCAGGAGGAAGAAGATGATGAGGGTGGGCAGCGTGGCGAGGACCACGCCGAACAGGATCATGCCGAAGTCAGGCGTGTAGGAGGACGTCAGCGCGTTGACGACCAAAGTGACAGTCTTGTTCTCGGGGGTGTTGAGGATGATGAGCGGCCAGAGGTAATTGTTCCAGTTGGCCATGAAGACGATGATCGTCGCGGCCGCGTAGGTGGAGCGCATCACCGGCATGTAGATCCAGATGAAGATCTGCCATTCCTTGAGGCCATCGACGCGGGCCGCATCGCGCAGCTCGTTGGGGAAGGCTTTCGTCGCCTGGCGGAAATAGAAGATGATGAAGATCGAGGCGATGCCGGGCAGGACGACCGCCAGCCAGGTGTTGGTGAGGTGCGCCTGCGAAATCAGGACGAAGAGCGGCACCATCAGCGCGGCGAACGGGATGGACAGCAGCAGCAGCATCAGGGCGAAGATGCGCTCGCGGAAGCGCGAGCGGAACATCTCGAAACCATAGCCAGCGAGCGAGGAGACCAGCAGGGTAAGCACCGTGCCGGCCACCGCGATGAGGGCCGAGTTCCAGAAGATGCGCGGTGCGTCGACGGTCTTGAAAAAGGTCGCGGCGTTGTCGAGCAGCGACGAGCCGAGGGTGGCCTTGCCGGTGACGACGTCGCGCGACTGGTTGGTGGCGCCCACCACCATCCAGTAGAACGGGAAGACCGACAGGAAGGCGGCGATGCTCAGCAGCACGTAGACGGCGCCGCGGCGAAGGAGGGTGGCGGAGCTCACGCGGCAGGCCTCCGTTCGCGGGCGACGAAGAATTGCAGCAGGCTCAGGATGGCAACCACCACCACGATGACCCATGAGACGGTGGCCGAATAGCCGAAGCTGGGCATGAACTTGAAGGTGAGGTTGTAGATGTAGAGCGACAGCGTGAGGGTCGCGTCGGCGGGGCCGCCGTCGAGAATGTTCTTGGGCTCGTCGAACAGCTGCAGCGTGCCGATGGTGGAGGTGATGGTGGTGAACAGGATCACCGGCTTCAGCAGCGGAATGGTGATCTGGGTGAAGCGCGCCCAGGCCGGCACGCCATCGATGCGGGCAACCTCGTAGATCGAGCGATCGATGTTCTGCAGCGCCGCGAGGTAGAACACCATGTTGTAGCCGGTCCAGCGCCAGGTGATGGCGATGATGATGAGGACCTTGGCCCAGAACGGATCCTGCAGCCACGGGATGGGCGTGGCGGTGAGGTGAAGGAACATCAGCGTCTTGTTGACGATGCCGTCGAGCGAGAACATCGACTTGAAGAGCGTCGAATAGGCGACGAGCGAGGTGACGCAGGGCAGGAAAATGGCGGTCCTGAACAGGCCGCGGAGCCGCAGCGTGGGATCGTTGAGGCCCACGGCAAAGAGCAGGGCCAGCACGATCATGATGGGCACCTGCACGACAAAGAAGATGCAGGTATTGACCAGCGCGTGGACGAAGACGGGGTCCTTGGTGAGGCGCAGGATGTTGGCCCAGCCGCCGAAGGCCAGGTTCATGCCCTTGCCGACCTGGAAGCTCATCCAGAGCGACCAGACGATCGGATAGATCATGAACAGGCCGAGCAGCACGAGCGCGGGAGCGATGAACAGCCAGCCGTTGATCTGCTCGCTGCGGCCCAGTCTTCCAGCTGCCACTTGTCCGAATTCCCCCCGTACGCCAACCGAGACTATCCGAGCGGCCGCGCCGCCGCCACCACGGCATGCGCGACCGCCGGGAGAACGGGAGCGAGTGTACCCTCGCCCCCGAAGCTCTTACTGCATCTGCTGGGTAGCCTGGTCGTTGATGGCCTTGAGGGCATCATCGACGCTGCCGCCGGCGATCAGGGCCGGGAACTGCGCGACCACGGCCGAGTTCACTTCGTCGGTGTAGAGGCCGTACTGGATGCCCGGGATCTTGCCCTGCCACTCCGAGAAGTTGGCCCACACCGGCTGGCCGCCGAAGAAGGCGTCGGACGACTTGTAGGCATCGCCGTCGACCGCCGGCATCCAGGCGCTGTACGCACCCTGGCCGACCAGAATCTTCTGGTAGAAGTCCTTGTCACCGGCCCAGATGGTCTTGAGGAAGTCGATCGCCGCATCCTTGGCGGGCGCCGAGCTCAGCACGTACCAGCTGGAACCGCCTTCGCTCGAATAATGCGTGGCGCCATCGACGCCGGCAAGCTTCGGAATGGGGGCAATGGCCCACTTGCCCGACTGGTCGGGCTGCGACTTGACGGTGCCGGTCATCCACACGCCGTCGATGGCGACGGCGGTGTCGCCCGAGGTGAACGAGCCGGTGAAATCGGCCCAGCTGCCGGCGGCAACGGGCTTGACGATATCGGCCTGCCAGATCTTGGCGTAGGTCTCGAGCGCGGCCTTGAGCGGGGCGTTGTCGAGAATGTCGAGCGTGCCGTCATCCTTGAAGAACCAGCGGCCGGCCGACTGCATCATGATGCGGATCAGGCCGTCGCCGCTCTGGTCGAGGCCGATCAGATTGTGGCCGGTCTTGGCCTTCACGGCCTTGCCGATATCGATGAACTGATCCCAGGTGATGTCCTGCAGGTCGGCGGCCTTGTAGCCGGCGGCTTCGAGGTAGTCCGAGCGGTAGAACAGGCCGGTGACGCCGGAATCGAAGGGCAGCGAGTAGGACTTGCCGTTGGACGTGGCCGGCGTGACCTTGTACTGCGCGAACTGGCTCATATCGATGCTGTCGCTGAGCGGCACGAAGGCATTGGGGAACGACTGCAGGTACTTCTGCGCCACATCGTCCTCGATGAGGGCGATGTCGGGCAGGCCGGTGGTGTCGTTGGCCAGGAGCTGGGTCTGCAGCTTGGCGCGAATGTCGTTCTGGGCCATCGAGTCGTCGATGTTGATGGTCACATCGGGATGCGCGGCGGTGTAGCGGGCCGCAGCTTCACGCATGGCGGCGCCGTTGAAATTGGTATCCCAGCACCAGACGGTGACGGTGGTGGCAGCCAGGGCCGCCGAAGCGGTCATCATGCTGAGGCCGGCTACGGCAAGGCCGAGCGCACGGCGCCAGGTGGCGGAGCGTGTCATAGGTATCCTCCCAGAGTGTCGAGGCTTGGTTCCTCCCCGCCTCGTGAAATCACGTTAGCGGGGTAAAATCGGGAGGGCAATATTTTCAGTAAATATTTTCCCCGGTTCAGGCCGGGTCCGGCTGCCTGGTGCTGCCGCGCCAGATGATGCGGGTCGCCAGGCGGATGCGTTTGGCCAGCTCGCGCCCGGCGATGCGCTCGAGCAGCAGCTCCACCGCGGTTTCGCCGATCTCCTCGGCGGGGAGGTGCACGGTGGTCAGCGGCGGGTTCAGGAACTGCGCCACCGAGATGTCGTTGAAGCTGGCGATGGCGACATCGTCGGGGATCGACAGGCCCAGCTCGTGGACGGCGCGGTAGACGCCGACGGCGATGTTGTCGTTGCAGGTGACGATGGCGTCCGGCGGGTTCTTCTGCCGCATCAGCCGCATGGCCAGCTGGTAGCCGGTCTGCTCGGTGTTGCGCTCAATCGGCAGCTCGGTGACGCAGATGGCCGGATCGAAGGCGGCATGCTCCTTCATCCACTCGATATAGGTACGGCAGCGGATCTCGGCGAAGGGATCGGGGCAGCCGACCTCGGCCCAGCCGGCGAAGCCGATCCGGCTGTAGCCCATGGAGCTGAGGGAAGTCAGGAGTTTGCGCACGGCCAGCGGCAGATCGGCGTCGGCCGCGTCCTCCTCGTCGCCGGGCGGGGAGAAATCGGCGAAGACGACGTTGCGATTGTGCCGCCTGATCCAGGCGATCTCCTCGTCCGAGTGCCCGCCGATGGCGATGACGCCGGAGGCACCCTGCAGCAGCGAGGCCTCGGGGACGCGGTCGGTGTGGTAGACCTTGACGGTCTCGATCTTGAGGGCCTGGCAACGGCTCTCGATGCCAAGCCTCAGGCTGACGTAATAGGGGTCGATCAGCTCCTGCTCGGGCCGCAGGAAGTGGACGAGCGCGAGCTTGTTGAGGCCGGCGCTGTTGGCGCGGTTGCGGGCGCGCGGGGTGGCGTAGTTCATGGCCTCGGCGGTCTCGATGATCGCCTGGCGCTTCTTGGCGGTCACCGACAGTGTCTGGTCGAAATTGAGGACGCGCGAGACGGTCGCGGTCGACACGCCGACGGTCTTGGCGATTTCCTTGAGCGTGACCATGGGCACCCCGGTGACGCCGCTTCCCAACGGCGCCAACCTCTCTGATAGGTCCGATTAGGCAAAAATTGCGGCGTCGGGCAATAAATATTTACTGGCTTACTCGGCCGCCACGGGCGTGAACGCCCGACTCCGGTCGGCCTGGACGAAGCGCATCAATACCATCCAGGCGGCGATGGCCGTCAAGATTTCTGCCCCGTAGGACGAAGCGAAGGCCCCGTCGATGCCCAGCAAATAGATGGCGCCCGCGACCAGCAGGGCCGCGCCGATATTGGCGCTGTTGTAGATGATCGCCCGGATGTCCTGGCGGCCGGCGGCGCCGAAGGCCTCAAGGGCCACCGAGCCGATGGCCATGGGCACCACGACCCAGCAGAGGATGCGGGTGAAGGCGACCATCGAGGGATATTCGTCGCCGAACAGCACCGGCATCAGTGGCGAGAGGACGAAAACGGCGACTGCGGCGGCGCCCGAGATGACCACGGCGGCCGTCGCGACCTTCACCACGCGGCCATAGGCGTGGTGGAAGCCGTTCATCAGCGCCACGGCGGAACCCGGGTAGATCAGGCGGTTCAGCGCTTCGACCGAGAGGTAGGAGCTGTCGAGCACGCGGCGGGCGACGCCGTAGGAGCCGACGATTTCGGCGCTGGTGAACATGCCCAGCACGAGCAGATCGGTGTTCTGGCGGATGGCCTTGAAGATGAACTGGGTCGAGAACAGCGCGCCGATCTTCAGCTCTTCGCGCACGATGGTGTAATGCGGGGCGCCGAGCCGCCAGATCAGCGGCACCGCAGCGAGCGCGACGATGGCGTGCGCCGCGAAGTACCACATCGACCAGGCGGCGACGGAGTCGACCTTGAAGACCAGGCAGCCGAGCAGCGCCGCTACGAGCCGGATGAGGCCGAACGAGATTTCGAGCGTGTTGGCGACGACGAAGTTCGACCGCGCCAGGTAGCTCGAGGTCGCCAGCGAGACGAAGCGCAGGATGAAGACGTTGCTGATCAGCAGTAGCGCCAGCGAGCCGAGCGTTTCCCACTCGTTGCCGGTGGTGGGCACGATGAAGGGCAGGGCGGCGAGGCCGATGATGAAGAGGACGAGGAAGCTGCCGGTGGTGAGGATCAGCGCGTGACCCATCATGCGGGGCTGGTCGGAGGGATCGCGGGCGACGCGGCGCACGATGCATTCCTGCACGCCGAAGCCGCAGATCTGCACGGCGACGTTGGTGAAGGCGGTGATGGTGACATAGAGCGCGAACTGCTCGGTGCCGAGCGAGCGCGCGAGGATGGCGAAGGTCGCCAGCTGCGCGATCGACGAGGTGATGAGACTGCCGCCGGAGCCCATGTAGCTCAGCGCCATTGGAATCAATTTCTTGAAAATTGTACCGGCTTCCACCGCGAGGCTCCGACACGAATGCCGGCTCCCCTCTCGGGCCGCATTCGCCCGGTCTCTTACACCCGGTTTTGCGGCGCGCGTGGGGATCGTTTCAATGCGGTTAACGTGCGCGCCGAGGTTAACCACTTCTTAGGAACTGAAGCGTCAGGCGCGATCCCCCGGACTATAAGCGGACCTGAATTGGACCACGCATAGTTCTTGGGAATTGCGGCATGTACAGTACTCTTGAAAGCGGCGAAAACCGTGCGGCGTCCGGCCTGAAGCGGCTGGCGCGGCGCGACCTGCCCACCACTCCGCGCGTTCCGGCGCGCAAGGCAGCGCAGGCCGCGACCGCGAAGGCGCCCTTGCTCCCCATCGCGTGGCCTGAGCTCAGCATCGGCAACGGGCTGGTGTGGTTGCGCGGCGGCATCAAATGGATCGCGATTCTAGCCATGCTGGGAGCGGGCGCCGGCCTCGGCTATGCGATGATCGCACCGCCGAAATACACCGCGTACACCGATCTGATCATCGATCCGTCCGACCTGCAGGTCGTCAATGACGATCTCTACAAGAGCGCTAACGACCAGAACGCCCAGTTGCTCGACGTCGAGTCCAAGCTGCGCGTGCTGACCTCGGGCAATGTACTGCGCCGCGTCGTCACCGAGCTCAACCTGACTGCCGACCCGGAATTCGCCGAGAACGGCGCTTCGTCGCTGCCGTTCGTGGGCGGCGGAGCCGATCCGCTGGCGGGCGATCCGGTCGACACCGCCGTCGGCATCCTCGACAAGAAGGTGTCGGCCTGGCGCGAAGAGCGTTCCTATGTGGTGACCGTCGGTGTGTCGTCGGAAAAGGCTGACAAGTCGGTGAAGATCGCCAATGCGATCGTCGTTGCCTTCCAGGCCGAGCTGGCCCAGCAGGCCGCCGATGGCGCAACGCGCACGGCGACGGCGCTGACGGCGCGTGTCAGCGAGCTGCAGCGCGGCGTGGCCGATGCCGAGACCGCGGTCGAGGCATTCAAGAGCGCGCACGGGCTGCAGGAGACCAATGGCGAGCTGCTCAACAGCCAATCGGTGACGCAGCTCACCAAGAGCGCGGTCGATGCGCAGGCGGGGCTGATCGCGGCACAGTCGCATTACAGCGAGCTCACCGATCCGCTGACGGGCAAGGCTAATGCCGATGCGGTGCAGACGCCCACCATGGTGGCGCTGCGCACTGAATACTCCAAGCTCAAGCAGGAAGCAGACGCCGCCGCGACGCTCTATGGCCCGCTGCATCCGACGCGCGCTTCGGCCGAGCGCCAGCTCGCGGGCCTGCAGGCGCAGATCACCGCCGAAGCCAATCGCGCGGTGCAGGCCGCCAAGCTCGACCTCGACACGGCGACGCGGACCGTGGCGCAGCTCAACCAGCAGAGCGCCGATGCCCGCAGCACCGTTTCGACCGACGACGCGGCGCAGGTGACGCTCAACAATCTGGTGCGCGAAGCCAAGGCCAAGTCGGACGTCTACGAGGCGTTCCTGACCCGCGCCCGCGAGGTGACGGAACGCCAGCAGCTCGACACCACCAACGTGCGCATCATCTCGCCGGCGACGCCGCCCTCGGCACGGAGCTGGCCGCCGCGCGGCTTCGTTGTAGCCGGCATCGGCGGCTTCGGCGGGCTGGCGCTGGGCCTGGCGCTCGCGCTCGGCCTCGGCTGGCTCGGCGAGTTCCGCCGATTGCGCAAAGAGGCGTAAACCGCGATGGCCGTGGGGATGGCACAGAGCGGTTCGGAAGCGAAGGAGAGCGGGGTGGGCCGCGGCCTGCTGCTGCTGCTGGTGCTCGGCTATTACTGGATTTCGCTCCAGCCGTTTCCGGACCTGAGCCTGGCGAGCCTTGCCGACCCGTGGGCCGGTAACTCCAACCTCGTCAACCAGGTGGTGGCGATTGCGCTGTTCGCGGCACTGGCGGTGTTCGCCCTGCGCCATCCGCTGCGTGGCGCCATCGCGCAGCCGCGCGGGCTGCTGATCGCGATTTTCGCCTGGTTTGCCATCACCTCGCTGATGGCGGCCGATCCGACGAGCGCGCTGCGCCGGCTGGTGATGGCGGCGATGCTGTGCACCACCGCCAGCATCTTCCTGCTGCTGCCGCGCGACGAGAAGCATTTCGCCAAGCTGCTGGGCGGCGCGCTGCTGTTCATGCTGGCGCTGGCCTACTGGGGCATCGTGTTCCTGCCGGATCGCTCGATCCATCTGTCGACCGACGTGCTGGAGCCGCTGCTGGCTGGCAATTGGCGCGGCTTCTATTCGCACAAGAACATCGCGGCGCCGGCCATGGCTTTCACCGTGTTCGGCGGCATGTTCGTGTGGGCGCGCTGGTCCAAGCCGGTGGGCGCCATCCTGATCGTGGGGGCGCTGTATTTCCTGTTCAACACCGGCGGCAAGACCTCGCTGGCCATGGTGCCGACCATGCTGGTCATCGCCTGGGTGTTCGAGAAAGCGCGGGCGCTGCGCTATCCGCTCGTGGTGGGCGGACTCGCCGTGTTCAACCTCGTCGCCGTCGGTTCCGCCGTCTGGCCGCAGGTCAATGCGTTCGTCAGCGGCCTCGGCATCGATGCGAGCTTCACCGATCGTGTCGATATCTGGCAATTGGGCATGTCGGCGGTGGCGCAGCATCCGCTGACCGGGTTCGGCTTCCAGTCGTACTGGCAGACCGGCTCGCTGGTCTATGGCGGCGGCAGCGTCGAGACCTGGGCGGTGAACGCCGCCAACGGCCACAACGCCTATATCGATGCGGCGATCAATGCCGGCGTGCCGGGCCTGATCCTCGTGGTGCTGTGGCTGGTGATCCGACCGATCGGCGATTTCGCCCGGGCGCAGGCAAGCGACAATGACAGCGCGCTGACGCGGCTGTTCTTGCGGATCTGGCTGTATGGCGTGTTCTCGTCGAGCCTCGAGAGCTTCTTTTTTGCCAATTCCGGGCCGGTGTGGATCACCATTCTGATCGGTGTGTTCGGCCTGCAGTTCCAGGGACGCAACGCGCTGGTGCGGGCGAGCGAGCCGGCGGCTGAGGTCGAGGCGGAGGTGGCGCATGCCTAGCTTCAGCCTCGCCGAGCGGCTGGCCAATGGCGTGGCCCGGGCCCGTCCGCAGCGCACCATCGACATTTCGCTGGAGCGGCCGATCGTCAGCTTCTCGTTCGACGACGTGCCCGAAACGGCGCTGGCCGGTGCGGCGATCCTAGAGGCGCATGGGGCGCGCGGCACCTTCTATGCTGCCGGCGGGCTTGCCGGACAGAGGCAGGACGGCCAGATGATCATGGGAGCCGAGCATTATCGCCAGCTGGCGCGGCGCGGCCACGAGATCGGCCACCACACCTTCAGCCATCGCCGGCCGGGCGACCTCGGTTCGGCCTATGCCCGCGACCTCGAGACGAACGACGCATTCCTCGCGGGCGTCAGCCGGCGGGTGCGCAACTTCGCCTTCCCCTTCGGGCTCAGCGCGCCGCATGCGCAACGCGAGGTGCGCCGCTTCCGCAGCGCCCGCTCGGCGCAGGTGGGCATTAACAATGGCGCGGCCGATCTCGATTATCTGCGCGCCGTCGACATTCGCGGCGACTCGACGGACAAGGAAATGCTGGCCTGGATCGATGCGGCCGTGATGGCCAAGGGCTGGCTGATCTTCCTCACGCACGACGTGCAGGACAAGCCGACCGATTTCGGGGCGCAGCCGCGGCTGCTCGACAGGATGGTGCGCCACGCGATCGAGGCCGGCGCCGAAATCCTCACCGTCGATGCGGCTCTCGACCGGGCGGGAGCACCGCAATGAGCATCTCGCTGATCACCACCAGCTATGAGCGCGACTTCGAGGCATGCCGGCTGCTCTGCGACTCGATCGATGCGTTCGTGACGGGTTATGAGCGGCACTACATCGTGGTGGAGGCCCGCGACCTGGCGCGCTTTTCGGTGTTGGCCGGGCCGAGACGGCAGATCGTCGATGCCGCCAGCGTGCTCGACCTGCCGCTCGCCGAACTGCCGATCCGCTGGAAGGGCCGGCGCTATTTCTGGGGCGCCGGGCTCAGCGCGCCGATCTATGGCTGGCACCTGCAGCAGCTGCGCAAGATCGCGATGACGCTGGCACAGCGCGAGGAGCGGGCGTTGCATCTGGACTCCGATATCTGCTTCGTGCGGCCGTTCGACGTGCAGCGCTATGCGGGCAATCGCGTGCCGCTCAAATGCGCGCCAGGGGCGATCGATGAGCGATTGCCCCAGCACGTCAAGTGGTGGGACAACGCGCACAAAGTGCTGGGGCTGCCGGTTGCGCGGCTGCCCGGCGACGACTATGTCGGACCGATGATCGTGTGGGAGCGTGATGCGGTAGCCGCGATGGCGGCGCGGATCGGCGGCAACTGGGCCGCGCGTATCGCGGCAACGCGCGATTTCTCCGAATACATCCTCTATGGCCTGATGGTGGCGAGCGATCCGGCGCTGGCGGCGCGGCATGTGCTGGTGCCCGACGTGCCGTGCCTCACCTACTGGGACGGCCCGCCGCTCGACGCGGCCGGTCTCGCGGCGTTCACGGCGGGGCTCGGCCCCGAGCAGAGCGCCATCGTCATCCAGTCGTTCACCGAGACGCCGTCGCGGATCATCCGCGATTTCGCGCTTGGGGGCAGGGCGGCGGCATGAGCGATATCCGCGCCGTGGTGGTGGTGCCGACTTTCCGGCGGCCGCAGATGCTGAGGGACACGCTGGCGTCGCTCGCGGCGCAGCAGACCGACGTGCCGTTTGCCGTGCTGGTGGTCGAGAACGATGCGACGGGCCTCGCGGGGCAGGATGCGGCGTTCGACAGTTTTGCGCGGTTGCATCTCAATGGCATCGCCATCGTCGAGCCCCGGCAAGGCAATGTGCAGGCGATCAATGCGGGCTTTGCCGCAGCGCTCGAGCGCTTTCCGTCGGCCGAGCACTTCCTGATGATCGACGATGACGAGATCGCCTCGCCGCGCTGGCTCGACCTGATGGTGCGAGCGGGCGAGACGTCTGGAGCCGGCATTGTCGGCGGGCCGGTCAACCCGACCTTCGACGCGGATGTCGGGGAGGGCATGCGGAGCCATCCGGTGTTCTGGCCGATCGCGGCGCCGAGCGGTCCGCTGCCGATGATCTATGGCAGCGGCAATTGCCTGGTGCGCCGCAGCGTGTTCGGGCGGCTGGGCCTGCCGGCCTTCGACGTTGCGTTCAATTTCCTCGGCGGCGGCGATACCGATTTCTTCACGCGGGCCCGCGATGCCGGAGTGGCGTTCTACTGGCAGGCCGATGCGCTGATCACCGAGCGCGTGCCGCCGGCGCGGACGCAGACCGGCTGGGTGTTCAAGCGCGGGCTCAGGATCGGCGCGATCAACCGGCGGATCGACCGCAAGGCGCGCGGCGCATTGCCGGTGTTGCTCAAGGATGCGGCGATCCTCGTGGTCTCGCCGGTTCGCTTCGTGCGCGAGCTGGTGCGCTCGCGCAGCCTGCTTCGGGCCAGCCACCCGGTGGTCATCGCGCTGGGCCGGCTGCTCGCCATCGGCGGCGTCGAGACGAGCCAGTACAAGGCGGCCAAATAGGTGCGCCGGCACCTGATCCTGGTTTCGGACGCGGCCAAGACCTGCGGCGTGGAGGAGTTCGCGCGGCAGACGGCATTGCATCTTGGCGGGACGGCGAAGGCCGTGCCGCTCGGCGCCCGGAACTTCGGCGAGGCGCTTCGCGACGCCGATGACGTGGTGCTCAATCTGCCGGTGGTCGCCTGGAAGCGGCGGCTCGTCGCGCCGATCCTCGCGGCGGCGCGGGCGCGGCGTGCCGGCAAGGAGGTGACGGTCATCCTGCACGAGTGGGAGGACCTCGCGGTGGCCCGCCGCATCTCCTATCTGCCGCTGTTGCCGCTCGCGACGCGCCTCCTGTTCTCGGCGCCGGAGGTGATGGCGCAGTTCAACATGACGCCGGCAGCGGTGATGGCGACGCGCCATCGCGCCGTGCTGCCGATCCCGCCGAACTTTGCGGTGCCCGAGTGGACCAAGGCTTCGGCGCTGTCGGAGCAACTTGGCGCCGAGCGCGCGGCGGGGAGGCTGGTGCTGGCGCAATTCGGCTCGATCTATCCCAGGAAGGACCCGCTGGCGCTGCTCGATGTTGCCGACGAGCTGGTGCGCCGCAAGATCGATGTGCGACTGGTCTATGTCGGCTCGTTCGTGGGCGCGACAGTCGAGGCGGATTTCCGGCAGCGGGTCGAGGCGCTGGGACTCCAGGACCGCGTGCTGGTGACGGGTTATGTGGCGAGCGCGGAAGAGCTGTACGGGCTGTTCGCCGAGATCGACGTGTTCCTCTACCCGCTGAGCGAGGGGCTGACCTCGCGGCGCGCCAGCGTGCTGGCGGCGGCGCTGAGCGGCAAGCCGGTGGTGGTGAGCGCGCCGCAGCGACCGGATTCGCTGGCCCACCATCCGCTGTTCCAGGCGCTGCTCAAGGCCGGCACCATACAGCTGGCGCCGCGCGGCGCGAGTCCCGGGGCGCTGGACGATGCTGTGATCGTGGCGAAAGG
>JBEHYU010000020.1:0-67503 GCA_048498015.1 Pseudomonadota bacterium | reverse complement strand
GCCGGCACGCTCCGCGCCGGCATGCAGCGGCTGCGGGCGCAGGCGGTGGAACTGGGGCTGCTGCTCGACGATCTCATCGACGCGGCGCGCCAGGATGCCGATGCGGCGCCGCTGCAGCTGAGCCGCATCCGCATCGCCGACGTCGTCGCCCTCGCCATCGAGGAGGGCAGCGCGCTGGCCGAGCCGCGCGAGATCGAGCTGGTGCCCGAGATCGCCGATGACACGCTGGCGGTCGCCGCCGATTTCCGGCGGCTCAAGCAGGTGCTGATGATCGCCATCGACAATGCGGTCAAGCACTCGCCGCCCGGCTCGGCGATCGACATCGCCGCCCTGCCGGCGGGCCCGACCCGGCTGGCCGTCCGCGTCGGCGACCGCGGTCCGGGCATCGCGCCCGAGGACCAACCGCACGTGTTCGAGCGCTTCTATCGCGGCAAGCTCGAAAAGGACCTGCTCAATCCCGGCTTCGGCATCGGGCTGTCGATCGCGCGCGACATCGTCGAGCGCCATGGCGGCAGCGCATCGCTGAGCAATCGCGAGGGCGGCGGCGCCGTGTTCGAGATGATCCTGCCGCTCGAGGGGCATTGAGCATGGATATTCTCATCATCGAGGACGACCGGCGGATCGCCGACTTCCTGCAGCGCGGGCTGGTCGCCGAAGGCTACAGCGTCGATGTCCAGCACGATGGCCGCGACGGGCTTGAGCGGGCCCGCCAGCAGCCCTTCGAGCTCATCATCCTCGATGTGTCCCTGCCCTACATCAACGGCCTCGACGTCTGCCGCACGCTGCGCGCCGAGCACCACCCCGCGATGATCCTGATGCTGACGGCGCGCGGTTCGATCCAGGACAAGATCGAGGGCCTCAAGGGCGGCGCCGACGATTATCTCACCAAGCCCTTCGATTTCGACGAGCTGCTCGCCCGCATCATCGCGCTCAACCGCCGGCGCTCGCATGGCGAAGCCACCGAGGCACCGCTGCGGCTGGGCCCCATCGTGCTCGATCCGACCTCCCGCCGCGTCACCCGCGATGGGCAGCCGGTGCAGCTCACCGCCCGCGAGTTCGACCTGCTGCGCTATCTGCTCAGCAATGCGGGGCGCGTGGTCAGCCGCGAGCGCCTGCTCAACGGGGTGTGGCGGCTGGGCTATGATCCGGGCACCAAGATCGTCGACGTCTATGTCCGCTACCTGCGCGCCAAGATCGACGCGCCCGACCGGCCGTCGCTGATCGAGACGGTCCGCGGCGTCGGTTACATGATGGCCGCCGAGAGCCGCTGACGCGCTTCTCTCCAAATTCTAACCGGGCTCTCAACCCCTTCAAATATCAGCGGCTTATCGTTCTTCCCCAGAGGAGACGAACGATGTCCGACAGCTGGCCGAAAATCCGCGTGAAGCGCTTCTATCAGGAGCCCGACGCCGAATATGCGCGGCGCCGTGACGAGATCGTCTACATCGTCGACGGCTTCCGCCGCAGCCGCTTCACCGGCACATTGGCCGAACGGATGGACGCCCGCCTCGACGGCCTGCTCTCAGGCGACTACGACCCAACGATCACCGCCCTGCCGGCACTGGCCGACGCTTCGTAGCACGGGTGCGTGCAAGCGAATCGTCCGCGTAGCGCCGCCGGCGACGGTTCAAGGGCCTGGCTGTTGCCGAACAGGTCTGCGAACCGAGCCTGCAGCGCCCAATTGCCGATGTCGCTGCGGGCGGTCTTCCTCAACCGACGACGGCTGCCGCGTGCGCGACTCGCAATGCTGTGCCGGCACGCTAGTTCGCGGTGTCCGCGAGGATCATCGCCGCGGCTTTTTCGGCGATCATGATGGTTGGCGAATTGGTGTTGCCGGAGGTGATCGACGGCATGATCGAGGCATCGGCGATGCGCAGGCCCGGCATCGTACGCAGCCGCAGCCTTGGATCGACGACGGCGCGATCATCGGTGCCCATCCGGCAGGTGCCGACCGGGTGGAAAATCGTGGTCCCGATATTCCCTGCGGCTTGCTCAAGCCCCGTGTCGGTGCTGACTGACAATCCAGGCTTGAACTCCTCCGGCCGATGCGGCGCGAAAGCTTTGCTCTCGAGCACGACGCGGCGAACCAGCCGCATCGCATCGACCGCCACCTCACGATCGACCTGAGTGGCGAGGTAGTTCGGCTGGATCACTGGTGCAGCGAACGGATCGGCACTCGCTATGCGGATATGGCCGCGGCTTTCGGGACGAAGATTGCACACCGTCGCCGTGAAGGCCGGGAAGCCGTGCAGCGGCTCGCCGAAGCGCTCGAGACTGAGTGGCTGGACGTGAAACTGCAGATTGGGCGTCGCGAACGCGGGCGACGAACGCGTGAAGCCGCCCATCTGCGAAGGCGCCATGGTCAACGGGCCGCGTCGGGTCAGCGCGTAGGTGAGCGCCATCCCGGCCCGGCCTGCGAGGCTGTTGGCACTGATATTGAGAGTGGGTAGCCCCGTGACCTTGTAGATCATCCGCAGCTGCAGATGATCCTGCAAGTTCTCGCCCACCTCGGGCGCCGCCGCTGCGACCGGAATGCCCAGTTCTGCCAGCCGGGTCGGATCACCGATCCCCGAGAGCTGCAGCAATTGCGGCGAGCTTACTGCGCCGGCCGAGAGCACCACCTCGCACCCGGCGCGAACCCGCTCGACCCGGCCCGCATGGCGGACCTCGACGCCGGCGATGCGACCGCCATCGATGATGAGGCGCATCGCCTGCGCGTCGGTCCACAGCGTCAGATTCGGTCGGTTGAGAATGGGCTTCAGAAACGCCGAGGCGGTCGACCAGCGCACGCCGCGGCGCTGGTTGACCTCGAAATAGCCGACGCCCTCATTGTCGCCGGTATTGAAATCACTGATCGCCGGAATGCCGTGCTCTACCGCGGCATCGCAGAACAAATCCAGCACCTTCCAGCTGTGACGCATCTTCTCGACCCGCCACTCGCCGGTCTGGCCGTGATAGGGACTTGCCGCGCCATCGTGCCGCTCGCTGTGCTTGAAGTACGGTAGAACGTCGTCCCACGACCAGCCGGGGTTGCCCAGCTGCCGCCAGTGATCATAGTCGGCGGCCTGCCCGCGCATGTAGATCATGCCGTTGATGGCGGACGAGCCGCCAATGACGCGGCCGCGTGGATAGCTGAGCGACCGGCCGTTGAGGCCGGGGACCGGCTCGGTGCGGTAGCACCAGTCGGCGCGCGGATTGCCCATGGCGTAGAGATAGCCCACCGGGACGTGGAACCAGAGCCAGTTGTCCTTGCCGCCGGCCTCGAGCAGCAGCACCGAATAGCGGCCCGACGCGGTCAGCCGATTGGCCAATACGCAGCCGGCGCTGCCGGCGCCGACCACGATGAAATCGTATTGCGCCTCGTTCATGCTCAGGCGGCGCGCAAACGCGGGGCGTTGACGAGATTGCGGAGCTTGCCATCACGCAGGTAGAGCATTGCCGTCTCGACCGCGAGACGACGCGCATCGGCGACGCTTTCGGGGCTCGACCAGGCGGCGTGCGGCGTCAGGATCAGCCGGTCGCCGGCGAGGCCGTCGAGACGGCCGGCATAGGCGAGCGCCAGCGGGTCATCGACTTTGGGCGGTTCGACCGGCAGCACGTCGAGTCCAGCGCCCGCGAGGCTACCGTCGCGCAATGCCTCCAGCACCGCACCCGTATCGACGATCGCCCCACGCGCCGTGTTGATGAGAATGGCATCGCGGCGCATGTGGCGCAGCGTCTCGCGATTGATCATCTGGCGCGTCTCGGGCGTCAGTGGGCAGTGGAGGCTGACGACGTCGCACGCCGCAAGCAGTTCCGCGAGACTCTCCTTGCGTTCGACGCCGACGGCAATCTCGGTACCGCGCGACACCAGCGGGTCGTAGGCAATCACGTTCATGCCGAAGGCCTTGGCGCGCAGCGCCGTGGCGATCCCGATGCGACCCAGTCCGACGACGCCGAAATTGCGGCCGCGCAGGCGGGTGACCAGCGGCGCCAGCGTGTAGTCAAATCCCCGCTGCGGGCTCGCGACCATGTGCTGATGATAGCTCACGACACCGCGCCGCAGGGCGAGCATCAGCGCCATCGCGTGGTCGGCGACTTCGCTCGTGCCATAGTCGGGCGTGTTGCAGACCGGAATGCCGAGCTCGGCAGCCGCATCGAGGTCGATATGATCGAAACCGACGCCGGCGCGCACGATGATGCGGCAACGCTTGAGCGTTGCCAGCAAGGCGCCATCGACTTTCATCTCGTGCCAGACGACCATCGCGTCGCAGGCCGCCAGCGCTTCAGGCGAGACCTTCTCGGGGCTGCGTTCGCGAAAGATGTCCCAGTCGACATCGGCCCCGGCGGTGCGGCGCTCGATCAGCGCATCGTCGGCATATTGCGCGTCGGGAGTGAGAAGGCGAAAGCGGGCCATCGATGGCTCCTTGATATGGTGTTCTAGAGGCGATACCAGCGTTCCGCGTTGCCGCGGAACAGCCGGTCCTGCTCGGCCTCGGTGAAGCCGGTGACGATCGTTTCAAAGGCGCTGTAGACCCGATCGAACGAGCTGTAGAGCCGATCGACCGGGAAGTTCGAGCCGAACATCGTCCTCTCCGTGCCGAAGGCATCGATCGTGCCGAGCACGAACGGGCGGATGCTATCGATGGTCCAGTTGTGCTCGACCATGCCGAGACCCGAGATCTTGGCAACGACGTTGTCGGCCTGGGCCAGCATGCGCATGCCATCGCGCCATGCCGCAATGCCATCGGGATCGCGGTCGATCGGCATGCCGGCGTGATTGACGACGATCAGCGTGTCCGGATGGCGGCGCGCAAGCTCGTACGCCTCGCGCATCTGCCCGGCGTAGAGCTGCATGTCGAAGCTCAGGCCGTACTTGCGCAGCAGCCCGTAGCCGCGCTGCCAGCCGCTATCGGCAAGCAGATCGCGCGGCGTGAAGGTAACGGCTGGATTGGCATGCCAGTTGACGATCTGGCGCACGCCCCGCATCGCCGGGAACACCGCATGCCCGGCGATGATCGCCTCGGCGTCACCCGCGTTGAGATCGACGTGACCCACGATGCCGGTGGGGATCGCCGTGCCCAGCCCAGTCAACCAGCGCGTCTCGGCCAGCGGATCAAGGGGGACCGCTTCGATGTGGACGGACTTCACCACCTCATAGCTGGCGCTGTCGGCCAGATAGTCCGCAGGAAGATACGTCCTCGCCACGCTGGAGAGGTCGCCCAGCATGCCTTCGCCAGCGGGCTTGTCCTGCAGCCACGGATAGGCGTAGCCGTGATCGAGATCCCACAGATGATGATGCGCGTCGATGATCTTTCGCCTGGCCATGTGGTCCTCAGAACTCCCGATCCTCGCCGCGCGTCAGCAGGCGCTGGGCGATCAGCGCCGCAAGAATCGCTGCGCCGAAGATGATAAGGCGCACGCCCGCCGAAATGTTGCCGATGACCAGCACGGTCGACAGGATCGTGGTGAAGACCACCGCCGCGAAGGTGCCGCCATAGCCGCCGCGGCCGCCGAACATCGAGGTGCCGCCGAGCACCACGGCCGCAATGGCGGGAAGCACGAACTGGTCGCCCATGCCGAGAAAGCTGGAGCCCGAGAACGCGGCGAAGAGGACGCCTGTGACCGAGGCCGTGAGGCCGCAGATGACATAAGCGCCCATGACGATGCGATCGTTGGCGATGCCGTTGAGGTAGCTCACCTGGGCGTTCTCGCCCACCGCGAGAAGGCGCCGGCCCCAGCGCGAATAGCGCACCGCCACGATGGCAAGCGTGCCGACCACAGCCCAGATGATGACCATATAGGGCACACCTCCGACGGCGCCGGTGGCGAGGCCGCGCAGCACCGGGCTGACCGCGCCGCTCGGCGTGCCGCCGGTGTAGACCAGCGTCGTGCCCAGCATGATGTTGTTCATGGCGAGCGTCATGACGATGGGCGAGATCTTGAGCTTGACGATCCCGAAGCCGTTGACGAGGCCACTGATGAGACCGACCGCAATGGCGGCGGCCGCGGCGACAATGGTGTTGCCGTCCTGCCCGGCGCACATGGCGGTGAAGACGACTGCCGAGCCGGTGAGCACCCAGGGGACTGACAGGTCGATGCCGCCCACCAGCATCACCAGGGTCTGGCCCAGCGCGACGAGGCCGAGGAACGACGCGATCTTCAGCAGTTGCAGCACATTGGGCGCGGTGGCAAAGCCCGGGGCCAGATGCTCGCCCAGCAGCAGCAGCCCCAGCGTGAGCACGATGAGGAACAACGGCACGGCCACAGCCACAGCCGGGCGGAACGATATCCTCGCCGGCGGCGGTGGCGCCGGCTCGTCGCGATCGAGGGCGCTCATCGCCGCACCAGCCCGGCGAGGTAATCGCGCGCGCCCGGGCTGCCGACGACCGCCAGCAGGATCAGCCCGTTGATGAGGCTCTGGTAGAATGACGAGACCTGCGCGAAATAAAGCAGGCTCGCCGTGATGGTGAGGATCAGCCCACCCATCACCACCGCCACCGGCGAGCCGCGTCCGCCGGTGAGCGGGACACCGCCGATGACGACGGCGGTAATGGAGGTCAGGATGAACCCGTCGCCGACGACGGGCGAGCCCGAGGACATCGACACGGCCATGTACATGCCGCTGATGGCGGCGAGCACGCCGGCGAGCGCATAGGCGGCGAGTTTGGTGGACTTCACCCGCACGCCGCTCATCCCGGCCGCCGCTTCATCGCTGCCGATGGCGCGCAGGCTCAGCCCGAAGCGTGAGCTGAGCAGCCAGGTGAGCAGCAGCCCCCACACGACCAGCGTCGCCAGACCGGTAACGGGCGAAGAGAAGCTGCCCATCAGGACGTCCTGATACCCCGGGGGTACCGCACCGCCCGGGTTTGGCAGCACGACCAGCGCGACGCCCTGCCAGATCGACATGGTGGCCAGCGTGACGATGATCGGCGGCAGCCGCAGCCCGACGATGAGGCCACCGTTGAGCAGGCCGGCGGCCAGCCCCGCCGCCAGCGGCAGCGCGATCCCGAGCACCGGATTGTCGGTCACGTAGAGGGACATCAACGCTCCCGATACGCTGGCGACCGGCCCGAGCGACAAATCGATGCCGCGCGTCAGGATGACCAGGAACTGCGCCAGGGCGATCAGGATCAATGGCAGCGCGTTGACGCTGAGCGAGCGGGCGTCGAAGCCGTTGAACCGCCCCTTCAGCAGGATCAGCGTGACCAGCAACGCGATGAACACCAGTGCCGGCCAGTTGCCGCTGGCGAGGCGACCGAGGCGCTGCGTGACGCTCATCGCGCGCCCCCCAACACTGCCGCTTCGACGATGCGATCGGCGGTCATGTCGTCGCCGGTGAGCTCGGCAGCGATGCGGCCACCCAGCATGACCAGCACTCGATGGGCCACGCCGACGAGTTCGCGTGCATCGGTCGAATACCAGATGACGCCGACCCCCTCGCGGGCGACCCCCGCGATGACATCGTAGATGTGGCGCTTCGTGCCGATGTCGACGCCGCGCGTCACGTCGTTGAGCAGCAGGATGGCAGGCCTGGTCAGCAGCCAGCGCTCGAGCAACACCTTCTGCTGATTGCCGCCACTGAGGTTGCGGATCGGCTCGCCTGCGCCGCGGGTACGGATTTTCTCGCGCGCAATCGCAGCATCCGCCACGGCGCGCTCGGCGCCCGCGTCGACGAGGCCGGCAAGGGTCTTCAGCCGATCGATGGTGGCGAGGGTCAGGTTCTGACCGACACTCTTGAGCAGCAGCAGCCCCTGTGTCTTGCGCTCCTGGGGCACGTAGGCAATGCCCCTCCGCATGGCGCGGCGCGGGGTCAGGCGGTGGAGCAACTCGCCACGCAATTCGATGCGTCCATCGTCGAGCCTGTGGGCGCCGAACAAGGCTTCAAGCAGATGGCCCTGCCCCTGCCCGACAAGCCCGCCGAGGCCGAGAATCTCGCCCGCTTTGAGCTCGAAGCTCACACCGGCAAGCGCCGGGCTGCTGAGCGCGCTGCCGCTGAGCGCAGTTTGGGCGCCGGGCGAAGTCCTGGCCGGGAACGCTTCATCGCCGCCGGCCCGGCCCGTCATCAGGCGCACGGCGTCGGACTCGCTGAGCTCGCTGGTCCTGGCCGTGCCGACCAGTTCGCCATTGCGCAGCACGGCGACATTGTCGCAAAAGCCGGCGATCTCATCCCAGCGATGCGAGATGAAGAGCGTGATCGTGCCCTGCTGCTTGAGCCGCCCCACGAGCTGATGCAGCCACTGCACCTCTGAAGCACCGAGCGCCGAAGTTGCCTCGTCGAGCAGCAGCACGCGCGGCTGCTGGGCGGCGGCGCGGACGATCTCCAGCATCTGCTGCTGGCCGAGCGGCAGATCGATGACACGTGCCTCAGGCGCAACAGGCAAATGGTTTGCCGCGAGCAGTTCGCGTGCGCGCCGACGGAGCGCCCGGCGGTCGACGCTGCCCCAGGGAGTCAGCGGCGCGTCGGTTAGAAAGAGATTCTGCTCGACGCTGAGGTCACGCAGCAGCGTCAGTTCCTGAAAGACGCTGACAATGCCGTGCGCCTGCGCATCGTGAGGGGTCCGTGGCGCGATGACCTTGCCGTCGAGGCTGATCTCGCCGCGATCGGCAGCAACGGCGCCGCCGGCGACCTTCATCAGCGTCGACTTGCCGGCGCCGTTCTCACCGACCAAGCCCAAAACCGTACCGGAGGCGGCCTCGATGCTGATCCCGCTCAGGGCGCGCGTGGCGCCGAAAGATTTGTCGATGTCGCCCAGACGAAACATGCGCCCTGCCCGTCGATGCACACCAGTGTTAGCGGTGGCGCCGACAAATGGATAGGGCCGGGTGAAAGAACTCACCCGGCCTTGCGAAACGCGCGAGGTCCTATTTGCTCATGCCGTCCTTGATGGTGAGGCCGAGATCGGCGCCCGGAATGTCGGCGTCGGCATCGAGCGTCGGGGGCAGATCGGGGAACACGTTGACGCCTTCCTTGAGGTCCGCAGTGGTCACGATCGGCGCCGGCACCGAGATGTTCTTGTCCTTGGGCGCGTTGCCGGTGAGGATCTCGTAGGTCACCTTCAGCGCATAGGCGCCGATCACCGACGGATCGCCGGCGGAGACGCCAAGCAGACCCTTGTCCTTGTCCTGCAGCATGGCGATACGCCAGCCGTTTTCACCCTGGCCCGTCATCGGCAGCAGCGGATGATTGAGATTGATCAGCGCCTGCAGCGCACCGAACGTGCCGTACTGATTGAGGATGCCATCGACGTTCGGATTGGCGGTGAGCACCTTGGTCAGCTCCTGCTGGCTGACGGCGTTGTCCCACTTGCCGTAGACTTCCGACACGATCTTGATGTCGGGATATTTGTCCAGAATGTTGCGCGTGCCCTGATAGAGATTCTTGTCGGCCGGGAAGCCCGACACGCCGCGGTTGACGATGACGTTGCCCTTGCCCTTGAGCGTGTCGGCCATCCACTGCGCGTGGATTTCGCCAAGCTTCACATAGTCGACGCCGATATTGTAGGCGCAGGGAGCAGTGACGCCCTGGTCGAACGAGACGACGAGGATGTTTTGCTTGCAGGCCTCCTCGATGATCGCGTCGAGCGCGGTGTCCGACGCCGGGTTGATCATGATGGCGTTGACGCCCGAAGCGATCATGTCCGAGATGGCCTGGATCTGCTTGGGCGCGTCGGTGCCGGAATTGTCGACGGTGAGCGTGACCTTGTCGGCTCCGAGCTTGCCGGCATAGGCCTGCATGAAGTTGATCATCTCCACGCGCCACTCGTTGCCGATATACGAGTTCGAGACCGCGATCTTGAACGGCGCAGCGTAGGTTGCCGTCGCCGAGACCAGCCCCAGGGCGCCAAGCACCAGCGGCGCGATGTGTTTCAGTTGCATTGTTAATCCCTCCCTTGCCCATTCGGGCACGGCCGCTTGGGCCGTTTTGCAATTCTAGAATTCTAGACTTCCAGATTGTTGTCAAGTGCTGTTTCGGTTGCTATGGGTTCGCGACGGCCGAACAAGGAGAACCAGACGATGTCGATGACCACGGAAGCGTATGAGCGCATCCGCGATGCCATCGTTTCGGGGGCGCTCGAGTTCGGCGAACCCCTGTCGGAGACCCAGATCGCGACGGCGCTGGGGATGAGCAAGGCACCGGTGCGCGCAGCCTTCATCGAACTACGCGACAAGGGGTTGGTGACTGTCGTGCCGCAATCGGGCACCTATGTGTTTTCACCCACCGCCGACGACGTGCGCACCATGAGCCACTTCCGCGCTCTGCTCGAGGACGACGCCATGCGCGAGGCCGTGCGGCGCAACCCGGACAATGTGCAGCGACGGCTGCGCGAGGCGATCGCGGCGATGCGCAAGGCGATTGCGGTGACCGACTGGGAGGCCTATCGCCGCCACGACAGCGCCTTCCACTTCGCCTTCCTCGAAGAATCGGAAAACCGCTTCATCGAGAAGGCGTACCTGCTGACCTCGACCGCGCTCGAAGCATTGCGCGTGCGCCTGCAGCGCGGCGAAGGCAATTTCCGCGTCCGCTCGTTCAACGAACACGTGAAGATCGCCGACGACCTGCGCGCCGGCGACATCGACAAGGCCGCCGCTCTGCTGCGCTACCATATCCTCGTCATCAACGAATGGGTCGATACGCTCACGCTGGGCGGCGAGCGCACCAGCCGCAAGGACAAGTCCGACGACCGCGACTATGGCCGCCTGCTCAGACGCGGCTGACGCGCTGGAGCATCTGGGGATCGCCGGTCTCGGCGAACAACGCCAGCGCGTCGTCGCCTATGACCCAAACCGCGCCAGCTAACGGGCCGATTCAGACGGCAATCGAGATCGTCGACTAGAACGGATTTCGGCCCATGATCACCACGAGATCGCCGGCCGAGTGACCGACGAGAATATCCGTGGCAGCGCGGGCGCGGAGCGCGTCTCCGGCGACAATCGCCTCCATCACGTCGCGATGCTCGCGAAGGGCGCGGGCCCGATGGTCGCCGGTGGCGGCGATGGCAAAGCTCTGGCGGAGCGTAAAGTCGAACATCTGGGCGATGGGCCAGAAGAACTCGTTGTGCGTCGCGAGGTAGATGGCCTTGTGGAAGGCGATGTCGGCGGTGACGAACGCTTCATTGTCGCGGGCCGCGACCATCCCGTTGAAGGCGAGCCGAATGGCGCTCCGGTCGGCATCGTTGGCTGCCACTGCTGCGACGGCGGAGGCGGTGGGATCGAGGGATTCGCGCAGCTGGAAGATCTTCGCCAGATAGACGTCCGTGTCGGTGACCTCGAGGCGCCAGCGCAGCACATCCGGATCGAGATGGTTCCAGAGTTCGGGAACACGGACCCGGGTGCCGCTCTTGGGCCGAGACTCGAGCAGCCCCTTGCCGGTGAGCGAACGAATGGCCTCACGCACCACGGTGCGGCTAACACCCATCATCTCGCAGATACGCACTTCCGACGGCAGCGGCTCGCCCGGCGGAAAATCGCCACGCACGATACCCAGACCAATCCGCTCGGTGATCTGGGCGTGGATGCTGCGGATGAGCGTGTCCGGGTTACGAAATGCCGGCGCGTCATGCGCCACGTCGTCGAATTTCACGCGAGGATCCTGTTCGCATCAGGCAACGGCCGCGACCGGCCCCAGCCTTTCCGCGAGCACTTTACCCAAAACCGCCGGAAAGTCTTGCGGCAGTTTGCGCGCGGGGACGGCGCGCCTCGGCGCCGCCCAGATCGGATCGGGGAAATGGCTGTCGTCGGCCTGGCGCGGAATGACGTGCCAGTGGAGGTGCGGCATGGCGGTGCCGAGAGCGGCAAGGTTCATCTTGGCGGGCTGCAGCAGGTCGCGCAGGCCCTGCTCCGCGGCCGCGAGAACGGTGAAGAGATGCGCGCGGTCAGCGTCCCCAAGGTCGGTCAGCTCCTTGATATGGCCGTTCCACACAACCCGGCAGAGGCCGGCGAACGAGCTGTCCTCGACGAGGACCACGCGGGCACGCGCATCGGACCAGACGACGCGGCCACCGGGGCCGGAGCAATAGGGGCAGGAGGGGTCGATCATCGAACTCTATCCTCACTTGAAGCCGAATGAGAGAGGCAGCCAGAGCGAGAATTCCGGGACCAGCGCCAGGAGAACGATGGCGGCGAACAGCACCGCGAAATATTTGGCCATCGGGCGGACGACATGCTGCATCTGCGTGCCGGTGATGGTGTTGGTAGCAAACAGGCCAAGCCCGAACGGTGGAGCGAAGAGGCCGAAGCCCATGGCGACCACCACCAGCGTGCCGAAATGCAGCGGGTTGATGCCGAGCTGCACCGCGATGGGAGTAAGCAGCGGGCCGAAGATGATGAGCGCCGGAGCGCCCTCCAGGACGGCACCGAAGATGATCATGATCAGTACCGACAGGATGAGGAAGATCTGGCTGCCGTAGAGCTGGCCGAACTCGACCAGCTGGCCGGCGACCCATTGCGGGATCTGCTCGATGGTCAGCGTGTAGGACAGGCTGGTGGCCGCCGCGACGATGAACAGGATGCCGCCGGTCATCGACGCCGCGCGCACGAACAGATCGACGATCTTGCGCAGCGTCAGCTCACGGAAGGCCAGGCCGCCGACGACAAGGGCATACACCACGGCGAAGGCCGAAATCTCGGCGGAGGTGGCGACGCCGGAGGTGATGCCGCGGCCGATCATGAACACCATCAGCAGGGCGACGAGCGCGCCCCCGATCAGCCGGGGCATGGTGCGGCGAACCTCGAAGGCCTCGTCGGGATTGACGCGGGTGCCGAAGACGATGGCGACGACGATCAGCGACGCGGCGAGTACACAGGCGGGCACAAGGCCGGCGAGGAACAGGCCGCCGATCGACACGTTGGCGACGAAGCCGAAGATGATGACGTTGATGCAGGGCGGGATGGTTTCGGACATTACCGCGGTGGCGGCGAGCAGGCCCGCCGCGTCGTCGGGATCCTGCCGGGTACGACGGACAGCGGGCATCAGGATGGAGCCGACGGCGGCGATGTCGGCGAGCTTGCTGCCCGAGAGCCCCGAGAAGAAGGCCGTCGCAACGATCATGATGACGTTGAGACCGCCGCGCATGCGGCCGAACATGCGCACGAGGAGTTCGATCAATCGCGACGACATGCCGTTGGCTTCCATGGCGAGGCCGGCGAGCACGAAGAACGGGATGGCGAGGAGGACGAAATTGTCGGTGCCCGCCATCACCTGCTGCGAATAGACCAGGATCGGCATCGCGGGATTGAAGACGAAATAGAGCAGCGAGGTGAAGGCGAGCGCGAAGGCAATGGGTACGCCGACAAGCAGGCTGCCGAAAAAACCTGCCGAGAGCAGCAGCCATGACGGGACGTGGTGACCCTTTATGACGCTGTTCCAGATGGCGACCACGGCCAGCGCGGCGATGAAGCCGGCGAGGCTGGTGACAATGGACCGGCGCGGGCCGCTGAGGGCGGCCACGAGACCAAACAGCGTCATCAGGCCACTGCCGGCGACGAGGGGGTAGGTAAAGATCTCGCGCGGCAGACCGAGCGGCGTCGTCTGCCCGGCAGAATCGAGCATCAGGCCCAGAGCCGACCAGCAGAGGCCGGCCGACACGGCAAAGACGATCCAGCGGGCGAGTTGATCGAGATGCTGCCGCCAAATGGGTGGAAACAAACCGCGCAGCACTTCGAGGCTGGAGTGGCCGCGGCGCGCCAGCACGGAAGCGGCGCCGAGAAAGACCAGGCACACCATCAGCGAGCGGGCGACTTCCTCGGCCCAGTCGAAGGGCTGGTGCAGGAAATAGCGGAAGATCACCGAGAGGAAAACGACGCCGACGTCGGCCGCGAGGACGAGTGCGGCAAGGTATTCAATGCCGAGGAGCAGGCCGCGCAGAACACCGCCAGCCCTCAGATTGTCGCTGAACGGGATTGCGCTTGAGTCGAGTTCCGATGCCGACATCGCCCTGCCCTTGCCGAGGATGGAAGTGGGAGTGGGCCGCGCCAGGGAAGATGGCGCGGCCCCGACCGTCAGCCGCGAGCGGCGACGATAGTGTCGAACACGGCCTTGGTGGCCGGATACTGCGTATAGAACGGCGCATACAGGGCGTCGGCCATCTGCTGCTGGATCGACTTGCGATCTGCGGCCGGCATGGGCGTATAGGTGACGCCGAGCCCCTTCAGCTTTTCAATCGCAGCAGCCGCGGCGCTGACCGCGACACTGCGCTGGTGCGCGGTGGCATCGGCAGCGGCCCTGAGGAAGGCCGGCCGGATGTCGTCAGTGATCTTGGCCGCGCCGGCTTTGCCGAGGGCAGCGACAATCGGCCCGAACAGGTGCTCGGTCAGCAGCGAGTGCTTGGTGACCTCATAGAACTTCTGCGCCAGTACCGTGCCGGCATCGTGCTCGAAGCCATCGACGACGCCGGTCTGCAACGCCGTGTAGAGTTCATTGACGGCGATCGGAGTGGGGATGGCGCCCATCATCTTGAAGGTCTGGATAAAGGCTGGCGCCGGCAGTACGCGCAGCTTCACGTCCTTGAGATCGGCCAGGCTGGCGACCGGGTTCTTGGTGTAGACATTGCGGGCGCCGAAGCTGAAGCCCCAGCCAAGAATTGAAACGCCGGTCTTGTCGCTGACGATCTTGGCGAGGGCATCGCCGGCGCCCGTGTCGAGTGCCTTTTCGGCGTGGTCGAAGCTGTCGAACATATAGCCCAGATCGAGCATGCCGATCTCGGGCACCAGGGTTGCCCAGATGGACGAGCCCGAAACCATCAGATCGACCGAGCCGACTTTCACCTGCTGGGCCACGTCGGCCTCGCTGCCGAGTTGGCTGTTGGGGAAGTAGTCGAGGCGCACCTTGTCGCCGAGGCTGTCCTTGAGACGCGCCTGGAACTCCTCGAACCAGGCATAGTGCGCGGCGTTCTGATCGGCCGGCATGGACGACGAGACGCGCAGCGCGATCGGGTCGTCGGCACGGGCCGACGAGACCCAGCCGGTGGCGAGAGCCGCGGCGCCAGCGGTGCCCGCGAGAAAATGACGGCGTGAAAGTGTGGTCATGGAATCCTCCCCTTGGTCCTCGACATTTCCGACACGCGGCACGAGGCGAGCCGATCGGACAGTGCGGGATCGAGGCTTGGCGCCGCTTGTATCCGTCCGTCCGACCAGCAAATCTAGTCATACATTACGACCAGATGCAAGAGGTGGAATTCCAGTTCCAGACGAACGCGGCGCTACGCAGTCACGCGCATCGACATTCCGCCGTCGACCGTCATCACCTCGCCGGTGATGAACTCGTTCTGCAGCAGCGCCATCGCCGCCTCGGCCACGTCCTCGACACTTCCTTCGCGCCGCAGGGGGATGCGGTTGGTGATGTTGTGAACGCGCGCCGTTTCCGACATCGCATCATGGAAGCGAGTCCGGATGATGCCCGGCGCAATGACATTGACGCGGATGTTCAACGCGGCGTTGTCGAAGGCCAGCGCTTTGGCGAGCGGGATCAATGCGCCCTTTACCGTCTGATAGACCACGGTTCCGGGGCAGCCGCGCAGCCCGGCAACCGACGAGACGAGCAGCACCGCCCCGCCCTGCCGGCTGAGATAGGGGTGAGCGGCACGGAAGAGGTGGAAGACCGGATGCACATGGATGGCGAAAGCATCCATCCAGCGCTCGGTCGTCAAATCCATGATCGTGCCGGGCGCCGGCCCGCCGGCCGAGTGTACGAGCATATCGACGGTGGCAAACCGCGCCGCGGCATCCTCGACAAGGCCTGTCGCCTGATCGGGCTGCGACACGTCGCCAAGATGGATGGCGACACGGTCGGCCCCATATTGCTTGAGCAGCGCGGCGGCCCCGTCGGTCGCAGAGCGTCCATTGATGGCCACTTTGCCCCCGCCAGCCAGAATATGCTGTGCGATGCCAAGGCCGATGCCCCGCGTTCCCCCGGTGATGACCGCGACTTTGCCGGCGACTTGATACATTGCCTCTTCCTGACACCTTGGATACGGCGGAGCCGCATCTCTTTGCTTGCTAACGGTGGCTTTTAACTCATACAATATGCTGAAGAGTCAAGCTGACGATGCGGCGGCCCGGTTCGCGCGGCGGACGCCGCAATTGCGTTATTTTGATGCTATGAATCAGCGGGGCGTCGCTGGCGCCTGGTGCCTGTGTCCCTGTGGGAGACCGAACGAAATTACCCAATCGCCTCCGCTGTTTCTCAAGATGGGCACGCTAAAGCTTCATGCACGGGTGGCCGATCAACTGGGCCTTGCCATCGTGCGCGGAGACTTCGCGCCAGGACAGACACTGCCGCCGGAAATGCAGCTATGCGAAATGCTCGGCGTGTCGCGTACGGCGATGCGTGAGGCGGTGCGGGGATTGTCCGCCAAGGGGCTGATCGACTCGCGGCCCAAGCGCGGCACCCAGGTGCGCAGCGCCGAGCACTGGAACCATCTCGATCCCGATGTGCTGCGCTGGCGCGTCGAGGTCACCGATACCGAGGTCTACCTCAAGAAAATGTTCCAGCTTCGCCGGGCGACTGAGCCGGAGGCGTCGGCGCTGGCTGCGGTTGCGGCCAATGACGAGGATCAGGCGCGAATGTCCGCAGACTTCCAGGCAATGGTCGATGCGGGCGAAGACAACGAGAAATGGGTGGAAGCGGATCTGCGCTTCCACAAGTCCATCTACCTCGCCACGCACAATGAGTTCTTCTGGCCGATCGGGCAGCTGTTCAGCTTCGGCCTGCGGCAGATGTTCGCTATCCTGGCCCAGGGCTCGCACCGGCCGCGCGCCATCATCGAGCACGGCGACCTGCTGCGCGCCATCCTTGACCGCAAGCCCGACCTGGCGCGTGCCGCGGCCACGACGCTGCTCGGCAACGCCACGCACGATGTGGACACGATCCGGCGCACGGATTTCTCCCGCCATATCTGACGGAAGTCGAGGCCTTCAGCGCTCCGGTTTCGCCGGCGGCGCTGGCGTGCGCGCTTGGCGGAGGGGGTGACCGGGGCCGCGGCAGCCAATAGCTGCGTTGACACGTTTTGCGTATATGGTATGAGAAATTGACCGGCGCAGAGACGCTGGCGATGGCGGGCCGGTCGGTTCGCCAGGAGGGTGAACACCGCACCGGATGTCTGAGCCGGAGCGGTCACAGGAGGGAACAAGATGATTATTCGCAGTTTGAAGACCGCTTTGGCGATCGGCGTGGCCGCCACGGCGCTCGCAGCCGCGCCGGCCTTTGCGCAGAGCAAGGGGCTTGTCGCTTTCTCGCAGGCCGAGATGACCAACGAGTGGCGCGTGATGGATTCCAAGGACATGGAGGCCTCCTGGAAGGCCGCCGGCTATGACTATGTGTGGACCAACGCCGAATCCGATCCCGCCAAGCAGCTCGCCGATGTCGAGGATCTGCTGGCGCGCAAGCCTTCCGTGCTGATCGTTGCGCCGATCGAATACGAGGCGCTGGCGCCGGTACCGGGTCTTGCCCAGAAGGCCGGCGTGCCGCTGCTGGTGGTCGACCGCAATCTGCCCGGGCAGGCCGGCAAGGATGGATGGATTTCGGTGATCACGACCGACTTCAAGGAGTCGGGCATCCGCGTCGCCAATGACGTCGTGGACCAGCTGACCAAGAAGAACGGCGCCGCCAAGGGAACGGTGCTCCACATCACCGGAAACGTCGGCGCCTCCCCGGTGATCGACGAGGGCAAGGGCATCGACGAGGTCTTCGCCAAGACGCCGGACATCAAGATCGCCTCATCCTGCGACAGCGGCAATTCGCGCGAAGGCGGACGCAAGTGCATGGAAGACATGCTGCAGGCCTTTGCGGCCGGCAGCGTCGATGCGATCATCGCCGACAACGACGACGCCGCCCTCGGCGCCATTGCGGCCCTCAAGGCGGCAAACCGCAACGAGCTGCTGGGCTGGGTGTGGGGCAAGGACGGCACGGTGGATGGCCTGCAGGCGATCCTGGACGGCGATCTGGTGATGAGCGTCCAGACACCGCCCTTCTTCGGCAAGAGTTCCGTGCAGGCGTTCGAGGACTTCAAGGCCGGCAAGCCGGTCGAACCGCTAGTCTTCGTGCCCAAGGAAACCTTCGACGCGCACACGCCCGATCACAAGGCCCGGGTCGAAGCACGCATCCAGGAACTGAAGGCACTGGGCGTCGGCTGCTGCTGAGCCCGCTTGACGATCCGGCGGAAGCCGCATCTCTACTTCCTCCCGGGGGGAACACATGCGGCCGCCGACGGCACATCCGGGCGGAGAAGGGCAAGATACCGGCCCTTCTCCGGCGCTTCTCAAAATGACAGGGATCGTCAAGACGTTCCCGGGCGTCAACGCGCTGCGCGGCGTGGACTTCGACCTGCTGGCGGGAGAGATTCACTGCCTCATCGGCGAGAACGGCGCGGGTAAGTCCACCTTGATGCGCGTCCTCACCGGCGCGCAAATCCCCGACGCCGGCAGCATCGCAATCGACGGAGAGAGCTACGCCGCGCTCTCGCCGGCGCTGGGCCACCAGCTCGGCATCGGCATGATCTACCAGGAGGCGGACCTGGCGCCGGCCCTCTCGGCTGCCGACAATATCTTCCTTGGCCACGAGGCGGTCCGCGGCGGCCTGCTGGACCGGCGCAAGATGCGCCAGGAACTGGGCACGCTGTTCGAGCTGCTCAATCTCAAATTCTCACCCGATACGATGGTTCGCGACCTCGCGCCGGCGCAGCGACAGCTGGTCCAGATCGCCAAGGCGCTGAGCCGGAACATCCGCATCCTGGTCCTCGACGAGCCGACCGCCGCGCTCACCGACAACGAGATCGGCTATTTGTTCAGCCTGCTCAAGACCTTGAAGGCGCGCGGCATCGGGATGGTCTATGTCTCGCACCGGCTCAACGAGGTCATCGAGATCGCCGATCGCGTCACGGTATTGCGTGACGGCGGCCAGGTCGCGACCATTGCATCGGCCGACGTCACCAAGGATGGGCTGATCGCCGCCATGGTTGGGCGGCAGATCGATGCCGACGCCCGCGGCGCATCCTCGCTCGGCGATGGCATCGTGCTGTCGGTTCGAGACCTGTCTGTCCGGGGACAATTCACCGGCATCAGCTTCGATCTGCGCCGCGGCGAGATCATCGGTCTCGCCGGACTCGTCGGCGCCGGCCGCAGCGAGGTGCTGGAATGCCTGTTCGGCGTCACCAGGCCCAACGCGGGCAGCATCGCCGTCGACGGCAAAACCGTTCACATCGGCTCGCCGATCGAGGCCATCCGCCTGGGCTTCGGTCTCGTGCCCGAGGAACGCCGCGAGAGCGGTCTCGTGCTGGGCAGGCCGGTCGCGGAGAACCTGACCTTCCCGGTGCTCGAGCGCCTGTCGCGCTTCACTTTCACGATGCGCGGCCGCCTGACCGCACTCGCAGCGGACCTGGTGGCCCGCCTCGCCATCAAGACGCCGTCGCTCCGGCAACTGGTCCGTACGCTCTCGGGCGGCAACCAGCAGAAAGTGGTGGTGGGCAAGTGGCTCGCGGCCGGAACGCGCATCCTGCTGCTCGACGAGCCGACACGCGGCGTCGACGTCAACGCCAAGTTCGAACTCTATCGTCTCGTGCGCGAGCTCGCCGCTAAGGGGATGTCGGTGATCATGGCGTCCTCGGAGATGCCCGAACTGCTGGCGCTCAGCGATCGCATCCTCGTCATGTCGGAGGGGACGCTGGTGGCCGAACTTGACGCCGCTACGACCGATCAGGTGGAGATCATGCGCCACGCGGTGGCCCGCCAGACCGTGCGGGGCGCCGCATGAGCGCCGCAATGGAGCGTACCGCCCAGACCGAGGTTGCGGGTATCCGTCGCTTTCGGCTCGCCGACTACGACACCTATTTGATCCTCGTCGTCTTTGCCGGCATTGCGGCGCTGGTCAGCCGGGATTTCTTCACCGCCGGCAATCTGGGCAATTTGCTGAGCCAGTCGGCCCTGCTCGGCCTGCTCGCCGTGGCGCAATTCCTCGTCGTCGTCAGCGGCGGCTTCGATCTTTCGGTCGCCGCTGTAATGGCATTCGCCTCGCTGGTGTTTGCCAAGCTGATCTGGATGGGACCACTGCCCGCGGCGCTGATCGCCATCCTCGCGGGCGGCGCTTGCGGCCTGTTCAACGGCCTCGCCATCACCAAAGGCCGGGTGCAACCACTGATCGCGACGCTGGCGATGATGGGCGTTGCCCGCGGGCTGGCGCTGTCGATCTCGGAAAAGAGCATCCTCGTCAATGACGGGACCGTGGCCGCGCTGCGCGGGCTCGACGGCCCGCTGTCGATGCCGACCATCGTCTGGTTCGTGGTCGTAATCATCGCCGCGATCTGGTACGCGCAAAGCCGCTCCGCCCTCCACGTCAGGGCGTTGGGCGGAAACGAAGTCACCTCGCGGCTTGCGGGTGTCGCCGTGGACCGCGTCAAGATCGGCGTCTACACCGCATCGGGCCTGCTTGGCGGGCTCACCGGCGTGGTGCAGGTCGTCCGCTCCTCGTCCGGAGTGCCGCTCGGCGGCATGGGATGGGAGCTCGACACCATCGCAGCCATCGTCATCGGCGGCGTCAACCTGTTCGGCGGCGAGGGTCGCCTGCTGCGCGCCATGGCGGGGGTGCTGATCTACCAGATGATCGGCAATGTCATGAATCTGAGCGGCATCGATCCGTTCTACCAGGACATCGTGCGGGCGTTGGTGATCATCGTGGCGGTGGGGCTATCGATCCTGAGGCAGCGCAGCGCCGGCAGGCGCATCATCCAAGGGCGAGCGAAATGACCGACCTCGTGGGCCAGCGCAGCGGCGTGGAGTGGCGGCGGGCCGTCGCGCAAAACGCCATCATCCCGGTCTTCATCCTGTTCGTGGTGATCGCCGGCATCGCGTCGGGGGGCCGGTTCCTGGCGCCGGCCAATCTCGCCGTGATCCTGTTCCAGAGTTCGGTGATTGGCGTGCTGGTGCTGGGCCAGACGCTGGTGATGCTGGTTGCCGGCATCGACCTGTCGATCGTCACCGTCGCCATTCTCGCCGCGGTGGTGATGGGCGCGGGGGGCTCCGAGCGCCAGCAGATGATGAGCATGTCGGGCATCCTGCCCTTCCTCGGCTTCTGGCAGTCGATCGCTGTCGCGATCGTCGGCGCGGCGCTGGTCGGACTGGTCAACGGCATCGCGGTGGTGGCCTTCCGCGTCCCTGCCTTCATCGCAACGCTGGCGATGTCGCTGGCCCTGGGCGGGGTGGCGATGCTGGCAACGGGTGGCTCGCCGGTCCACTACCCCGACCCGTTCTATGCGGCTTTTGGCGGCGCTCGCTTTCTGGGGTTGCCTCTGCCGATCTACGTGTTCGTGCTGCTCGCCATCGGCTTCGGGATCTTCCTGTCCCGCTCGGGCGTCGGCACGCAGATCTATGCCGTCGGCGGCAATCCCCGCGCAGCCCGGCTGTCGGGTATCCCGGTCGGCCGCGTGACCATCGTCGCCTATACGCTGTGCGGCCTGCTCGGGGGGGTCGCCGGCTTCCTGTTTCTCGCCCGCACCGGCTCCGTGGCGCCGACGTCGGGCGGCGGGCTGCTGCTGTCGACCATCGCGTCGGTCGTCGTCGGCGGCGTCAGTCTTTATGGTGGCAAAGGGTCGATCCTCAATGCGGTGGTCGGTACCTTGCTGCTCGCGGGGCTCTCCAACCTCATGAACATTCTGCTTGTCTCGCCCCATCTGCAGGACGCGGTGGGAGGCGTCATCATCGTGCTGGCGATCATGCTGAACTCCCGGCTCAATCCCGATTGAGCCGGCCCGTGGAGGAGCGCACATGACCGATAGCCCGCTGCCGGCACGTATCGTCGTCGTCATGGGCGTCGCCTCGAGCGGCAAGACCGAAACCGGCGCGACAATCGCCCGGCGGCTTGGCGCCCCGTTCCTCGACGGCGACGACTTTCACCCGCAGGCGAACAAGGACAAGATGCGCGCCGGAACGCCGCTCGACGATGCGGACCGGTGGCCATGGCTCAGCGCCCTGGCGCACGCGCTGCGCGGCAGAGCGACGACGGAGGAGCTGGTGGTCGGGGCATGCTCGGCGTTGAAGCGCAGCTTTCGCGACTACCTCCTGGCGGAGGCCGGCGAGCCCATCCTTTTCGTCTATCTCAAGGGAACGCCGGAGCTGTTCGCCAGCCGCATCGCGGCACGCAGGCATGAATTCATGCCGGCATCGCTGCTTGCCAGCCAGTTCGCAATTCTCGAGGTGCCGGACGTGGGCGAGAACGTGCTCGATGTCGCCGCAACGCTGACCCCGTCGGCCATCGCCGACAAGGTGGCGGCACTGTTCGCCGCGCGCTAGCTGGTGACGCGCGCGGTCCGTCCATAGACCAGCAGCATCGCCACGATGACGACACCATAGAGGATCTGCCGCCCGGCCTCGGGCATCTGCATGATCGACAGCACCGAATTGAGCAGCACGATCAGGATGACGCCGACCAGCGTGCCGATCAGCCGCCCACGCCCACCCAAAATATGCGTGCCGCCCAACACGACCGCCGCGATGGCGGGCAGCAGATAGGGCGTGCCCATGCCCTGGAAGGCCTTGTTCGAATAGCCGGCGAGGAGCATCCCGGCAGCGCCGGCACACAGACCCGAAACTGCAAAGGCGCCGACGATGACCCAGCGCGTGCGGATACCCGACAGATAGCTGGCGGCCTCTCGATTGCCGGTCGCGTAGATCGCCTTGCCGAACGCGGTGCGCGCAAGGATTGTGCCGATCACGAGCGCAATGCCACCCCACACGAAGATTGCGACCGGGATGCCGAGGATCTCGCCGGCGGCAAGAACCCGCATAAGCGGCGTCGACTCCGTCCGCGGCGAGAATCCGCCGGTGAGGGCGACCATCAACCCGCGCACGACGGTATCCACACCCAGTGTGAAGATCATCGAGGGGATGCGCAGATAGGCGACGCCCAGGCCGTTGAACAGGCCGACGGCCAGTCCCACGGCGAGGCCGGTGGGGATCGCTGCCGGACCGCCAACGGACGTGGCCAGCATGGCGGCCGCCGTCATGGTCCACGGGACGGACAGGTCGATGTGGCCGAGCAGGATGACCATCATCATGCCGCAGGCAACGATCCCCAGGAACGATCCCGTCTGCAGTTGCGTGAGCAGATAATGCGGCATCAGCAGCGGCGCCGAGCCGAGCGTCACCAGCGTGTAGATCGAACCGAGAGCCAGAATGACCACGACGAAGCCGCCTGCGATGGCAACGGGCAGGTCGTCCGGCTTCAGGCGGCGCGGGAAAAACGGAGTGGCCATGGGAGCTCCTAGCGGAAGAGTTCGAGGCGGTTCTTGACCCGCAGGGTGTGCAGCGTGCCAAGGCTGACCGCGACGAGGAGCACGACGCCCTCGACCAGCGACTGCAGCAGCGGATCGATCGACAGGATGCGGAAGTAGAACGAGATCGTCCGCAGGATCATGGCGCCGAACACCGCACCTACCGCGCTGCCGATGCCGCCGAGCAGCGAGACGCCGCCCAGCACGACGGCGGCGATCGAGTTGAGCGTGTAGGAGCCGGCCTGCGCGATGTCGGCATTGCCTGATCCGGTCTGGATCGCCAGGTAAAGCCCGCCACAACCCGCGAGCAAGCCGGCCAGGGTAAAGGCCAGCAATCGCGCGCGGTTGACCGGCAGGCCGGACATATAGGCGGCGCCCTCGGCCGAGCCAATCGCGTAGACCGTTCGTCCGGTCACGGTGCGGCGGAACGGGATCCACACCGCCGCAATCACGACGACGAGAATGATGAGGGGCATCGGCAGCCAGGCGATGGGCTGGAACCACGCGTCCGCGCCGTCGGAGAACAGATGATAAGTCTCCGCGAGGTCGCCGAGCGAATTGGTCGCGGCCCAGCTCAGATCGTCGTCGATCTTGCCGCCCGGTGTCGGGCGGATGAGCAACGCCAGCCCGATGGCCACGGCGCCGGTTGCAAGGGTCGCGATGATCGGCTGCAACCGCCCATAGACGATGATGATCCCGTTGCCGAACCCGAAGGCGGCGCCCGACGCCACCGTTGCGACACAGCCGAAGATGATCTGCCACGGCTCGCCTCGCACCAGCTCGCTGGCGATCGTATTGGTCAGCGTCATCACTGCGCCGACGGAAAGATCGAGACCGCCGCTCAGCACCGCCATGGCCTGCGCCATTGCGACAAAGGCAAGCGCAACCGATTCATTGCTGTTGGCAATCAGCACGTTCGCCGTAAAGCCGCGCGGATGCACCAGATTGTAGACGAGGTAGAGCGCCGCGAGCAGCAGCAGCGCACCATAGAAGCCGCGGTTCTGGCGGATCGAGATCACATACCCTGGAGCGCGGCCAGCGGGCGGCACTTTGCTGCGCGGATCGACGGTGGCGGTCATGGCGCCACCATCCCTTCGGCAGGCGCGATGTTGAGGGCGGCGCTCACCAATCGCTGCTCGGTGATGTCATCGCCGGACAGTTCCGTGACGATCCGCCCGTCGTACATCACGACAACCCTGTCGCAGAGGCCGATCAGCTCGGCATAGTCGGTGGAGTAGAGCAGGATTGCAGTGTCGTGGTCGGCGAGGTCGCGCATCAGCTGGTAGAGTTCCTGCTTGGTGCCCACGTCGATACCCCGGGTCGGATCGTTGAGCAGAACAAGTTCGGGGTCGGTCATCAGCCATTTGGCAATGACGACCTTCTGCTGGTTGCCGCCGGACAGGGTCGCGACGGCGTCCTCCGGGCGGCTGGCCTTGATCCGCAGCTTGGCGATGGCACCCGCCACGGCCTCGCGGGCCTTGACCGGGTCGATGAATGGGCCGCTCGTCACCTGCTGGTAGCTCGCGGCAAGCAGATTGTCGGCCACCGACATCGGCAGCATCAAGCCCTCGGTCTTGCGATCCTCGGGAACCAGCGCCATGCGATTTCTGCGGCTCTTGGCATCCGCAGGCCCCTTCGGCATGGCGGGACGGCCGGCGAGCGTCACCTTGCCCTTGACGTCTCGCAGCACGCCGAACAGCGCCAGCAGGAATTCCTTCTGCCCCTGCCCATCGAGTCCGCCCAGCCCCACGATCTCGCCTTTGCCAACGGTGAGCGACAGATCGTACAGGCCGTCCTCCCAGTTCAGCCGTTCGACGGCAAGATGCGGTGCACGAGACTGGGCCGGGCGTTTGGGCGGAAACTGGTGGACGATGTCGCGACCGATCATCAGCTTGACGATGTCGTCCCGGCCGCGGGCACCTGTCGCGAATGTCTCGATGTGCCGGCCATTGCGAAACACGGAGAGCGTATCGCAGAGCGCGTCGATCTCATGCATCCGATGCGAGATGAACAGCATGCCGACACCCTCCTTCCGGAGCTCGCCGAGTATCTGATAGACGGTTTCGACGTCGCGGCTGGTCAGCGCCGAGGTCGCCTCGTCGAGGATCAGCAGCCTGGGGTTCTTGCCCAGCGCCTTGGCGATTTCGACCATCTGCCGCCGTGACAGCGACAGCTCGCGCACCAGGGCGCGCGGGTCGACGTCCTCGCAGTTGATCCGCGCCAGCAGCGCCTCGGCGCGACGGTTCTGCGCCTTGCGGGAAATCAGCCCGAAACGACGCGGCGGATCCGAGATGGAGATATTCTCGGCGACCGTCAGGTCCGGCATCAACGACAGTTCCTGGAATACCGAGATGATGCCCGTGGCTGCGGCGTCGGACGGTCCGTTGAACTGGTGCTGGGAACCGCTGACGGCGAGCGTCCCCTCGTCGGGCCGCACAACGCCCGAAATGATCTTGATGAGAGTCGATTTTCCGGCGCCGTTCTCCCCCAGCACGGCGTGGATCGAGCCCGGGCGGCAGGAGAAATCCACCCCCTCGAGCGCGCGGACGCCCGAGTAGAACTTCGATACACCTCGCAGCTCTACGAGAGCGGCCGGACCCTGATCGTCTGCCATGTCTTGCTTCCCGGCAGGAGCGGCCGGGTATCCCCTGTGACGGCAACCAGAGGTGGCGTCGAAAAGCTCGACGCCACCCCGGGATCGACCTACTTAACGTCGCTCTGGTTCTGGGCCATGATCGCCGGTCCGGTGATGTTTACATCGCACGGCGGAAACTCGTTGACCGTGAAGAAGTTGTCCGGCAGTTCGCTCCAGTAGTTCTTGCCGTCGACGAGCTGGCTGTAATCGGCCATCGGCAGCGGGATCGAGGTGAACTGCGGCATCACATTGCCCTCGAGCGCCGCGATCGCCGCCTTGATGCCGATCGCAACCATGCCCGGCGAATTGCCGACAGAGAGGCCCTTGAGGCCTTCGGCGGAGTGCTTGGCGATCAGCTTGCGATAGCCATTCTCGGATTCGCCGGCGATCGGCACGAACGGGTGGCCGGCGTCGATGAGCGCCTGCACGACACCGGTGGTGCCACCCTGGACGGTGATGCCGTCGAAGGTGTTGCCGTGCACGGCGAGGGTGTCTGCAACGACCTTCTGCGCCGCACCGTCGTCCCACTGGCCGTTGACGGTGACGATGTCCCACTTGCCGCCAGTGGCGTCGAACACATCATGGACGCCCTGGGCGCGATCGCGGTCTACCGAATTGCCGGCGACGCCGCGCACTTCGAGGATCTTGCCAGACGTCTTTCCCTGCTTGGCCAATTCGGCGACGACGAAGCTCGCATAGGCCTTGCCCTGCGCGAGCTGGTCCTCGTTGACCTGCATGATCTGGTCGGTGTCGAGCGTGTTGTCGAAAGCGACGAGAACGACGTTCGCACGATTGGCCAGCTTGATGACGCGGTCGAACCCGTCGGTGGTGACGGCGTCGACGACGATCGCATCAAAGCCCTGGTTGATGAAGTCCTCGATGGCGCCGAGCTGCGCCGGGGCGTCGTTGCCGGTCGAAACGACCTTGAACTCACCGATCTTGGCGGCGACGTCGGGCAGCGCCGCAAAGGCCTTGGCCGTCTGGATCATCTGGATGCGCCAGGTGTTGCCGACGAAGCCGTTCACCACGGCGATCTTGTACGGCCCCTTCTTGGCCGGCCACTGGAAGTATTTCGTGTCCTTGGCCCAGGGGGCAAAGCACGCTGGATCGTAGCCCGGGCCCGAAACGATCTGCGGATCGGCGAAACTCAGACTGGTGCTGATCATCAGGCCGGCAAGTGCCGCCGATGCAATGCGTAATGCCTTCATGGTCTCCTCCAGAGGGCTTCGACTAACGACGTCAGGGGGCAGAAAGCGCGTGTCCATCAGCCCTCGTTGACGGGCCGGCATGCTGCCACCTGTTGGCGTGGCCATTCGGCCTTATTCTCATACAAAATATGGTTACATTGGCGAATTATATGAGTCAATCAGCTTACGGCAGCTTTTATATAATACCATAATGCCATTGGACCGGACGAGATGATGATGCCGACGCTGTCGGCAACGGGCATCGACCGGCGGGATCAGGAAAAGGGGATCGGCCATGCCTCAACGCACCGTGGCGTTCGTCTGCGCAAGTCCGGCGGGATTGCCGCGCGACTGCCGGATCGCGGCCTTCGATTTCGACGAGACCACGGGAACTCTCTCGCCGCTCAGCGCGGTCGCGCACACGAACAACCCGACCTTTCTTGCAATCGATGCCGCGAGGCGCCGGATCTTCGTCGCGGGCGAGACGCAGCACCCCACGATCTCGTCCTACGGATTTGACCCGCTGGACGGCAGGTTCGAGCACATTGACACCCAGCCAACGCTTGGAAGCGACGCGGCGCATGTCGCGATAAATGCCGATGGGCGGACGGCCTTCATCGCGAACTATTCCGCGAGGGGCGAGGCCGGCGATACCGGGGTATTGGCTTACGGCATCGGCGTTGACGGCAAGATCGAACCGCCGTTCTGGCGTGCGACGTTCACCGGCAGCGGACCGGTCAAGGGCCGGCAGGACTCCACGCATCCGCACAGCACCCTGCTGAGCCCGGATCAACGGCTGCTGGTCATCCCCGACCTCGGAGCCGACCGGCTATTTTGCTTCGATGTCGATCCCGGCCAGCAGACGATCACCTCCGCGGAACCTTCATCCATCGCGATGCCTTCAGGATCTGGCCCGCGCCACGCAATATTCTCGCGAGACGGCGCGTTCCTCTACGTCGTCCTGGAGCTGGCGGGGGCCGTGGCCGTCGTCGACGTCCGGTCGCATGCCGTCGTGCAGACAATCTCGACGCTGCCTGCGGGCTTCAGCGGCTACAACATCTCTGCCGACATTCAGACAACGACGGACGGGACGCGTCTCTACGTTTCCAACCGTGGGCATGACAGCATCGCCGGCTTCGCCGTGGACCCGGCGGACGGCGGGCTGACAGCGCTTGACCGCACGCCCGTGGGCGGGAGCTGGCCGCGCAGTTTCGCGTTCGATCCGTCCGGGCGCTTCGCAGTCGTGGCCAACCAAAAGACCGACGAACTCGTGGTCTTCTCTGTCAGCCCCGGATCGGGCGCATTGATCGAGACCAGCCACCGGATGAAAGTCGCCCAGCCCATGTGCATCAAGATTCAGCGCTTCGAGTAGTCATAGAGCCCCGTGCGCCAGGACGGCCACAAAGCAACCTGTCCGCTTTTGCGCGGTGGGGCTCAACCGGGGAACGCAACACACTAATCTTCGGGCGAAGATGGAGTGTGTGCCATGAAGCAACGACGTCGCATCTGTTATTCCGCAGCTCAGCGCGGGGAGGTGTGGGATCGATGGCGGGCTGGCGAGTCCATGAAGTCAATCGGACGGTGAGACCGGAAAATGGGTCTCATGTTCCGAGCCGCCGCGCAAAGCCATACGGAACGCATTGATATTGCTTAGTTTTTGGCGCGCCCGAAGAGATTCGAACTCCTGACCCCCAGATTCGTAGTCTGGTGCTCTATCCAGCTGAGCTACGGGCGCGCAGGCTTCTGAAACGGCCAGCGGCCGGAAGCGGGGGCCAGCCATATACAAGGCGTCTGGCGCGGTCAACCCGGTCAGGCGAGGCGGACGCTGGCGGGCAGCGTGATGTCGAAGCGGGTGCCGGGATTGAGGTCGGTGTAGGCGAGCGTGCCGCCATGCGCGGCGATCAGTTCGCGGGCGATGGCGAGGCCGAGGCCGGTGCCGCCGGCCTTGGCGGAACCCTCGAAAGCGACGAACAGATTGTCGCGGGCCCGCGGCGGCAGGCCGGGGCCGTTGTCGGCGATGGAGATGCCGAGGCCGTTGGCGCCCTCCGAAAAGCCGACGGTGATCGCCGGCGGGGCCGGCCGGTCATGGGCCGCCTCGAGCGCCTCGCGGGCGTTCTTGAGCAGGTTGACCAGCACGCGCGCCAGCTGCTCGGGGTCGGCCTTGATGGTGATGCCGTCGGGCACGTGGTTGGCGAAGGCGATGCCGGGGTGGCGCAGCGCATCGGCATCGATCGCCGATTCGTCGACCAGCGCGCGCAGATCGACCGGCACGGGTTTTGGCGGCGTGCCGGACTGGCGGCCGTAATCGAGCACCGACTGGGCAAAGCCGACGGCCTTGTCGATCGATTGCACGAGACGCGGCGCGAGGCGCTGGATCTGCGGATCGTCGAGCGCCACCACCTGATCGCTCAGCATCTGCGCCGAGGTCAGCGTGTTGCGCAGATCGTGGTTGATCTTGGCGACGGCGAGGCCCAGATCGGCGAGGTGGCGGCGCTGGCGCAGCATCGAGAAGATGTCGGTCTCCATGGCAGCCAGTTCGTTCTCGACGATGCCGATCTCGTCCTTGCGCGGCGTCGGCGAGATGATCAGCGCGGCGTTCTCGGGCGCCATGCGGTAGGACACCATGTTGGCGGTGAGCCGGCGGATCGGCGCGATCAGCAGCCGGCTCACCAGCAGATAGAGCACGCCGGCGATCAGCACCGCGAGCAGCAGCGAGATCAGAGCGATGTTCCACGAATAGGCGACGAGATCGGCGTGGAGCGGCGCTTCGTCCATGATCACTTCGACTTCCGACTGCGCATCGCCGCCATCGGAATTGCCGACGATGCGCAGCGTCCGCTCGCCGCCATGCGAGAGCGTGTCGAGCACGCCCATGATCAGCGTCGGATAGCCGGTCTGGCGCATGTCCACGGTCACGGCTTCGCGCGGCATGGGCTGGCTGTCGAGCTCGATCAGCTGGCTCTGGCCGTTGCGGCGATAGACGATGGCGATGGCGCCGGCCGAATGCAGCAGATTGTTGGTGAGCATGGCCGGCAGGTTCATCACGTCGGGCACGGCATCGAGCACGCGCGCCGCCACGATGCCGACGCGCAGCCGGTCGCTGAGCCAGGACTCGCGGAAATTGCCGGCCGAGGGGAGGTAGATCACCACTTCGACCGCAAGAATCACCAGCGTGATCGTGGCGATGAGTTTGACCGAGAGCCCGGAAAACGGCCCGGGCATGGCGCGGGGCTCGCTTGTCATCCTCAGACCTCTATTCGGCCAATTGCGCTATGGCAACAGGCGGTTGAGGGCGAACAGCCGCCTTTGCCAGGGGCTGGGCGGCCGTGCGGCGGCAGCCTGCTCGCCGAGCGCGCGGGCGAGGTCGGCATGGCTGGGATAAGGCGTGGCGAGCTGGGCGAGGCGGCTCGCCTCCATCTGCTCGGCGATGGCGAGGCCGAACAGGGCGGCCAGTTCCCCTGCCCCCGCGCCGACGATCCCGGCGCCGAGGATCTTGCCGGTCCGGCCGACGATCAGCTTGACCAGCCCCATGCCGTCGCGGCCGGCGCGGGCCCGGTCGTTCTCCGCATAGGTGGCGCGCAGCACCGAGAAGGCGGTCTTGAAGCGGGCCCGCGCCATCGGCTCGTTTAGGCCGATCTCGGCGATTTCGGGATCGGTCAGGGTAAGGCGCGGCATCGCGGCCGGCTCGTAGCGGGCGGCTTCGCCCAGGAGGGCAGCGCGGACGACGAGCCCGGCCTCGATGGCGGCCGCCGGATGGGCGTGGCCGGCGGCGGCGCCGACGGCATAGACGCGGGCATTGCTGGTGCGCAGCGCGGCGTTGAGCGCGAGGGTGCCCGGATTGGATTTGGTGCGGCGGATCTTGCCCGCATCGAGCGCCAGCTCGTCGAGCCGGGGGGCCCGCTCCGGGGCGACGAGGATGTGGGTCGCCTCGATGGTCTGCGGCTCGCCGGCGCCGCGCAGCATGACGTGGACACCCTGCGTCTGGGGCTGCAGCGCCACGACGGCGGCGTCTTCGCGAAGGGTCACGCCCTCCTCGCGCAGGCGCCGCAGGGCGATCTCGGCGAGCTCGGGGTCGGCGTGGGCAAGAACCTTGCCGGCCTCGAGCACCGTCACCTCGGCGCCCAGCCGGCGATAGGCCAGCGCCAGTTCGAGCCCGAGCGGGCCGGCGCCGATCACCACCAGATGGCCGAGCCTGCGGGAATTGTCGAAGATGGTCTCGGTGGTGAAATACGGGACGGCGTGCAGGCCCGGAATCTCGGGCAGCACCGGCTGGGCGCCGGTGGCGATGACGAAGCGGCGGGCCCGGATTTCGGTGTCGCCGGCGATCAGCGTGCGCGCATCGAAGAAGCTGCCAATGCCGCGCACCAGCTCGATGCCGAGCGCCTCGATCTGCGCGGCGCCGCCATCGCGGCGAGTTTCGGCGACCACCTGGGCGATGTGGTCGTGCAGCTTGCGGAAGCCGATCTCGGGGGCCTGGGCAAAGACCCCGAAGGCCTGGCCGCGGGCCGGCAGGACGGCGCGTTCGGCGGCGGCGGCGAGGGCGCGCAGCGCCAGTGCGCCGGAGGGGACATTCGGGCCGCCCGGCTCGGCTTTTTCGACGATCACCACATTGGCGCCCAGGCGCCTGGCCGCCTTGGCGACGGCAAGGCCTGACGCGCCCGCGCCGATGACGCAGAGATCGGGGGTCGAAAGACTGGCCAAACCGGACCTTTGCCGCCGCAACAGGGAAGGTGTGGGCCGTTCTAGAGCATCGCGGGCAAAACGGAAGGGGCGGCGCCCGCAAAATGCCCGCAACGCCCCGAAAATGCGCCGGAATCGGCTGCGACACCAGTTCGCGGGGGAACCGGCCGGATGCGTTGACTTAGCCGGCCTCATTCTTTATAGCCCGCGCAACAAAATCTGCCCGCGCGACGGATCGGCTTTTGCTGGCTCACGCGCAGCGCAGCGATCTAGCGCAAGTCGAGACTTTTAGAGGACCGCGCCCGGCGTGGTGTGAAACTATGAAGCGTACCTACCAGCCGAGCAAGATCGTCCGCACCCGCCGTCACGGTTTCCGTGCCCGCATGGCGACCAAGGACGGCCGCAAGATCCTCAACCTGCGCCGCGCTCTCGGCCGCAAGAAGCTCTCGGCCTAAGGGTCGGGCCGCATGACGGCCGAGCCGCAACCGAACGCGAGTTTGAGGCGCCTGCGCAAGCGGGCGCAGTTTCTCAATGCCGCCAAGGGAGCACGGGCCGGCCGCACCGGTTTCTCGCTGCAGGCCATCGCGGCGGCCGACGACGCCCCGGGCCTCGGCTTCACGGTCACCAAGAAGACCGGCAATTCGCCCGAGCGCAACCGCATCAAGCGGCGTTTGCGCGCAGCCGCCAGGGCTTGCGGCCAACAGTTCCGCCCCCAACATGACTATGTGCTGGTCGGTCGCCGCGAGGCGCTGAGCCTGCCTTTCGGCAAAGTCGTTGCCGACCTTTCTTCCGCCATTTCAAAAGTCCACGCCCCGCGGCGGGACTCGCAGGACCGATAGCGCCATGAACGAAACCAACCGCAACATGATCATTGCCATCGTGCTGAGCGTGGTCGTCCTGTTCGGGTGGCAGTTCTTCGTCGCCGGCCCGCAGATGCAGAAGGCGCAGCAGCAGGCGGAGATCGCGGCGCAGCAGCAGGCGGCGGCCAATCCGGCCGCGGGCGCGTCTACGGCGCCGGGTGCGACAACGACATCCGCCGCCAGCAGCCCGGCCGCCGCCCCGGCCGTCAATGCCGGCGCCACCTTCGCCGATCGGGCGGCTGCCCTTGCCGCCAGCCCGGCGCGCATCGATATCGATACCGCCGCCCTCAAGGGCTCGATCAACCTGACGGGCGGCCGGCTCGACGATCTCGAGCTCAAGAAGTATCGCGAGACGCTCGACCCCACCTCGCCGATCATCACGCTGCTGACGCCGGCGGGCGCCCCCGACGCGTATTATGTCGAGCAGGGCTGGACCCCGGTGAAGGACTCGACCGTCGCTGTGCCGACGGCCACGACCGTATGGACTGCCGACGGCGACGCCAAACTTACCGAAGCCACCCCGGTCACGCTGAGCTGGGACAACGGCGCAGGCCTCGTATTCCACCGCACCTTCGCGGTGGACGCCAACTACCTCTTCACCGTCACCCAGAGCGTCGACAACAAGTCGGGCGCCGACGTTGCGCTGTACCCCTACTCACGGTCGGTGCGCGAGGGGACGCCCAAGGTGCAGAACTTCTTCGTGCAGCACGAAGGCCCGGTCGGCGTGCTCGGCTCCAACAACCAGGTGAGCAAGAAGTACACCGACCTAGAGGCCGATAAGCCGCTCGACATCCAGAACACCACCGGCTGGCTGGGCTTTGTGGACAAGTACTGGGCGACCGCGGTGATCGCGCAGCCGACCACGCAGATCGTTGCGCATTTCATCCATTCGAAGCTGGCCAACAATCTCGACCAGTACCAGACGAGCTTCCTCAATTCGGCGCCGGTCACCATCGCCGACGGCGCCACTGCCGAGGACAAGAGCTACGTCTTCGCCGGCGCCAAGGAAGAGGCGGTGATCGCCTCCTACGAGACCACCTACCACTTCGATCGGCTCGAGCTGCTGATCGACTGGGGCTGGTTCTTCTTCCTCACCAAACCGATGTTCTACCTGCTGCGGTTCCTCTACGGCTTCATGGGGAATTTCGGCCTCGCCATGCTGACGCTGACCGTCATCGTCAAGCTGCTGTTCCTGCCGCTCGCCAACCGCTCCTACGCCTCGATGGCCGCCATGCGCCGCGTGCAGCCCGAGGTGAAGGCGCTGCAGGAGCGCTTCAAGGACGATCGCGCCGCCCAGCAGCAGGGCATGATGGAGCTCTACAAGCGCGAGAAGATCAACCCGCTGGCCGGCTGCTGGCCGGTGCTCGTGCAGATCCCGGTGTTCTTCTCGCTCTACACCGTGATCTTCATCAGCCTCGACATGCGTCACGCGCCGTTCTTCGGCTGGATCCAGGACCTCGCGGCGCAGGACCCGACCAATGTGTTCACGCTGTTCGGCCTGCTGCCCTTCAGCAACGAAACCCTCGCGGCGGTGCCCTTTGTCGGCGGGCTGCTGCATCTGGGTATCTGGCCGCTGGTGATGGGCACCACCATGTGGGTGCAGATGCGGCTCAACCCGCCGCCGACCGACCCGAGCCAGGCAATCATCTTCAACTGGATGCCGGTGATCTTCACCTTCATGCTCGGCACGTTCCCGGCAGGTCTGGTGATCTACTGGAGCTGGAACAACTTCCTGTCCATCTGCCAGCAATACTTCATCATGAGCCGCCACGGCGCCAAGGTCGATCTGTTTGGCAACATCCTGACCTCGCTGGGCCTGCGGAAGGCACCCAAGCCCACGACCTGATCGGGCCGTGGACGGCATCACCGTCATCACCGGACCACGCACGGGCGCGGGGCACCTGTTCGCCCTGCTCCGCAATTTCGAGGCCGCCGCTCCCAGCGACGGCCTTTTTGCCGGCAGCCTGAGCGAGCTGGCGGGCCGTCTCGACCTCGCCGAGCTCGAAGCGCGCGGCGCCGGCAAGTCGCTGCTGGTGCTGAAGGCGACTTCGGCGGTACCGCGCGAGGTGCTCGAACGCGACGTGCTCAGCCGGCCCGGCATGCGCGCCATCTTCGTGGTCCGCCGCCAGATCGACGCCTATGTGTCGCTCGCCAAGGCCACGGCCCTCGATGCGTGGCGCGACATGGACCTGACGCCGGTCAAGGTGAAGCTCGATGCCCGCCGCTTCGCCGGCTGGCTGGACGAGCAGGAAGCCTGGTACGCGCACTGGAAAAGCTGGCTCGAAAAGCGCGCCCTCCCCGTCCCGATCATCCGCTACGAGACGCATCTGAGCGTGCCGGTCGAATCCGTGCTCCGGCGCTTCGCCGCGACTGCCGCGCAGGTGGGCATCACGCTGCGCGTGCCGCCGGCCTTCCCGTTCGACGGGCTCAAAAAGCAGGATCGCGAGAAGGCGGCGGCCTTCAAGATCAGGAACTGGCCGGAATTCTCGCGCGCCATGGCGGAGCTGGGCATCGAGAAGCGCGCCTTCGCCTACCCGCTCTAGACCCCGGCCCCGCGGACCACTAAGGAAGCCGCATGAACGATGAGCTCAACCTCGAGGCCGGACGCCTGCTGTTCGCGCGGCCCTATGTCTTCGTCAAAGGCTGCGTGCGGATCGCCGACCTGCCGCCGGCGGACCGCGTCGAGATCGCCTTCGCGGGCCGCTCGAACGTCGGCAAGTCGTCGCTGATCAACGCGCTGACGGGTACCAGCAACCTGGCGCGCACCTCCAACACCCCCGGCCGCACGCAGGAACTCAACATCTTCGAGGCGGCCGACGCGCCGCTGCGCATCGTCGACATGCCCGGCTACGGCTTCGCGCAGGCGCCAAAGCCCAAGGTCGAGGCCTGGACGAAGCTGATCAACCGGTACCTCACCGGCCGCCCGAACCTCCGGCGCGTCTATGTGCTGGTCGATAGCCGCCACGGCGTGAAGGCCAACGACCTGACGGTGATGAACCAGCTCGACAAATCCGCCGTCAGCTACCAGGTCGTCCTCACCAAGGCCGACAAGCCCTCGGTCACCGAGCTCGACAACGTCGTCGCCGACGTAAAGGCCGCCATCGCCAAGCGCCCCGCCGCGCACCCCGACCTGATCGTCACCTCGTCGGAGACCAAGTTCGGCATCGACGTGCTGCGCGCCGAGATCGAGTACATCGTCAGGAGCTAGCAGTCGGGAATCCTCTCCCGTTTACGGGGGAGGGGGACCAGCCGAAGCTGGTGGAGGGGGGTGCCCCACGCTCGAAACTGCGCAAGGTGCTCCCCCCATCCGTCTCGGCCCGACGGCCGATCCACCTTCCCCCGCAAGCGGGAGAAGGGACCCGACTGCACGGCCTGCGCGTTCCCAAAACTGAACCACTCCAGTCGAGCGGCGTTACACACCGCATCGCATCCATGGAGGAACAGATGCCGCAGTCGAAAGGTCAGAAGGCCACCACCGAGCGGGTGATGCACGAGTACAAGACGGGCGAACTCGAGAGCAGCACCGGCGGCAAGGTGAAGAGCCGCAAGCAGGCGATCGCCATCGCGCTAAGCGAGTCGGGGTCGACCAACCGCAAATCGCCCAAGCAGAACCGCAAGACGCTGAGCCACACCAAGGCCAAGGAACGCTCAGGGCGGACGGCCGAGGCAGAGAAGGAAGGCCGGTCGGCGCAGCGCCGGACGCTCGCCAAGGGCGCTGCCGGCACCAGCCGCCGCCGGGCCACCGGCGGTTCCGGCCGCAGCACGGGTCCGACCAAGGATCAACTGATGGCGCAGGCGCGCAAGCGCAACATCGCGGGCCGCTCGCGCATGAGCAAGGGCGAGTTGCAGCGGGCGCTCGGCGGCTGACGCCGGCGCCTAGGCCTGGCGGATAAAGGCGCCCAGATAGCCCGCCATCTCGCGGCTGTCGCTCTGGCGCGACACCGACGCGATGGCGTCCTCGATCAGCGCATCGGGGGCCTTGCCGCGGCGCATCTCGGCGAGGGCGATGGTGTAGTCGTCCTCGAATTCGGGATGGGGCTGCAGGCTCATCGTGGCGCCATTGCGATAGACCAGCCCGGCGTTCGGGGTGAACTCGGAGCTGAGGAAAACCTCCGCCTCGGCCGGCGGGGCGATCACCTGGTCCTGATGCGAACAGGCGATGGCGAATTCGGGCAGGTCGCCGCCGATCATCGGCGGGCGCGTGGTGACGCCGTAGACATGGCGGCCGAGGCCCCAGCCCTTCTCGGATTTGCGCACGTCGCCCCCGAGGGCATCAGCAATGATCTGGTGGCCGAAGCAGATGCCCACCATCGGGGTGCGGGCCGCGTAGGCGCCGCGGATGTACTGGCGCAGCGGTTCCATCCAGGGATAGTGCGTGTCGTACACGCCGGCGGCCGACCCCATGATCAGCGTCGCATCGAGCGTCGCCGGGTCGGGCAGCGGCTGGCCGTCGCTGAGCTTGATGGTTTCAAAGCCCATGCCCTGATCGCCGAACAGCCGCTCGAACATCAAATGGTAGGCGCCGAACCGGTCGCGCAGCGGGCCGGGCACGTCGGTTGGCTGGATGAGAGTGAGTTTCATGCGCAAAGAAATGGCTTGCGCAATTGTGACGCGCAAGCCGGTTTCCACACGATCAGCACTGCAAAAAGCGGGGGTTCAGGCCGCCTTGGGTTCGAATTTGAGCGCCAGCCCGTCCATGCAGTAGCGCAGGCCGGTCGGCTGCGGGCCGTCGTCGAAGAGGTGGCCGAGGTGGCCGCCGCAGCGCCGGCAATGCACTTCGTTGCGGTCCATGCCCAGCGAGGTGTCGTCCATGGTGGCGACGGCATTGTCCAGCGGCTGCCAGAAGCTCGGCCAGCCGGTGCCGCTGTCGAACTTGGTCGAGGCGTCGAACAACGGCAGGTCGCAGCCCGCACAGGCGAAGATCCCGGCGCGGTGTTCGTTGAGCAGCGGCGACGAGCCCGGATATTCGGTGCCCTGGCGGCGCATGATGTTGAAGGCGTCGTCGCCGAGGATTTTGCGCCACTCGTCGTCGGTATGGGTGACCTCGAAGGTCCCGGGCACCACTTCGCCCTCGCCGGCGATGGCGTTGCCCATGAAGGTGGTGATGTACGGCAAGGCGGCCAGCCCCGCGATCGCGGTGCCGCTCAACAGGACGTTACGTCGGTTCAGGATGGCCATTTTGGGTTCCCCTCGAAATGAGTGCGCGTGTCCTAGCACAAGATAGGACACGCGCCCCTCAATTGCATGTGTGCCCGCCGCGAGGCCGGCACACGCCGGATCACATCTTCGGCAGCAGGACCTTGTCGACGACGTGGATGACGCCGTTCGACTGGACGACGTCGGCGATGGTGACGTTGGCGACATTGCCGTTTTCGTCGGTCACGGTGACGCCCTTGCCGTCAGCGGTGGTCTGGAGGGTCAGCTTGCAGCCGCCGACGGTGTCGACGACGTGCTTGCCGCCATCGGCCTTGACCATCGACATCACGTCCGCCGCCATGGCTTTGGCCGCGATGACGTGGCAGGTGAGAACCTTCACCAGCATGTCCTTGTTCTCGGGCTTGAGCAGGTTGTCGACGGTGCCGGCCGGCAGCGCCGCGAAGGCTTCGTTGGTCGGAGCGAAGACGGTGAACGGGCCCGGGCCCTCGAGCGTCTCGACGAGGCCGGCGGCCTTGACCGCGGCGACCAGCGTGGTGTGGTCGGCCGAGTTCACGGCGTTCTGGATGATGTTCTGGGTCTCGAGCATCGGCGCACCGCCGACATCGGGATTGGCCGCGTAGGCGACGCCGGCGATGGACGAAACGGAGAGCATGGCGGCGAGCGCGAGGCCGCGGAGAGCGATCTTCATTTGGGTGACTTCCTTCCTCTGACAGACCGGTATGTTCCGGTTGAGACAGCCAGAGTTACGGAGGGTTCTGCGGGTCGGTTTCAGCAAAAGCGACGATGCAAAAATATCGCCGGAACAGCGCTCCAGTCTGAAACTCGTGATCGCCCTGGGCCGTTCGCGCGATAGTTTTGGGGACCGGCAGGGAGGCGATCGGGCGCGATCGCCAAGCCCCACTCCCCGCCGATCCCCCTGGCGGAGTGTCGTTCGGACACAAAGGTGAGACGGGTGTGGAGGGCGCAGGCTTGGGGGAGGAGCGAGGATTTTTGTGGGAACGAAGAGGCTGACTGAGGGGGGTGCTTGGCTTCAGTCATCCAAACTAAATCTGCGTCGCCTTGCCTGCCGCCACCACGGGGCCTTGCGGGGCGCCGGTCGGGGAGCCGCCGGCGGCTTCGAGCGTGATCGCCAGGGTCGTGCCTTCGCCCCAGCCGGCCATGGCCTTTTCGGGGATCTTCACGTCGGATCGGGCGTCGATCTTGATGACGCCCATCGAGACCGGCGGCTTGTCGCCCTCGATGGCCCAGAGCTCATAGTCCTTGTCGGGCACCGGCGAGCCGCTGAGCGAGGCCAGCCGCACGCTGCCGGTCGCCGGATTGTAGATCGCCACGAAGCTCACATCGGTACCGCCGCTGGCCTGGATCGCGGCCACCAGCTGGCTGGCGAACAGTTTCGGGTCCACCCCACGCGGCGTCGTCAAGTTGATGCCGATGGCGATCGCCGCGACCGCGAACGCGCCGGCCGTGAGGCCGCGCCAGAGCGCCAGCGAGCTCCAGAAACCGCCCTGCCGCGCTTCCGCGAACAGCCGCCGCTCGAGCGCCGGCCACACACCGGCGGGCGCCGTGGTTTCGGCGAATTGTACATCGAGACCCGATAGCCGCTGCCGCCAGAAGCGGACATCGGCGCGCAGGGCCGGTTCGGCGCGCAGCCGGGCGCCGACGGTCGCATGCTCGGCCGGCGTCAGCACGCCCAGCGCGTATTCCGCCGCGAGGAAGCCGTCCTCGTCCTTGCCGCCGCTATCGCTCGTCTCGCTCATGCCGACAGGCAATCCCTCAATCGCAGCAGGCTCCGCCGGAGCCAGGTTCGCATGGTGTTGAGCGGCACGTTGTGGCGTGACGACAACTCTTCGTAGCTGTACCCGTCGAGGTAGGCGCCGCGCACGGCGTCGGCCTTGTCGGGATCGAGCTGGTCGAGGCAATGGTCGATGCGCGATCGCTCGCCGCGATTGGCTTCCGCCTGTTCGGGGTCGGGGCTGGCATCGGCCACTTCGAGGGCCAGGTCGAGATCGTCGCCTTGCGGCTTCCGGGCCCGGAGGACGTCGAGCGAGTGGTTGCGGGCGACCGCGACCAGCCACGAGATCGGGCTATAGGCGCCGGGGACATAGCGGTCGGCGCGCTGCCAGATCTTGACGTAAACCTCCTGCAGGGCCTCTTCGGCTTCGGAGCGGTCTCTCAATATACGCAGGGTCACGCCGAACAGTTTCGCACTGGTCCGGGCGTAGAGATCGCGAAAGGCCGCCCTGTCGCGCAGGGCGCAGCGGGCGATCAGATCGGCGATGTCGGCTGTGGTGCTCCCCATGGCGGAAGCCTAACCTGAACCGTAATTTCTGCCTATCCCTGCATCGTTACGGTTTGATCACAGAAAATCCGCTTTTCCGCCCCGCCAATTGCTTTATACGCTTCGCGCCACGATGAGCACGAAGCGCAAGATGCCCGATATCGAATCCTTCTCCCGCGACGCCGCCGTCCTTTCGCAGGCGCTGCCCTACATGCAGCGCTACGAAGGCAAGACCGTCGTGGTGAAGTATGGTGGGCACGCCATGGGCGACGTGACGCTGGGCAAGAACTTTGCCCGCGACATCGCCCTGCTCAAGCAGTCGCGCGTCAACCCAATCGTCGTGCATGGCGGCGGGCCGCAGATCGCCAACATGCTCAAGAACCTCGGCATCGAGAGCAAGTTCGAGGGCGGGTTGCGCGTCACCGATGCGCGGACCATGGAAGTGGTCGAGATGGTGCTGGCCGGCTCGATCAACAAGGAGATCGTCGCGCTGATCAATGCCGAGGGCGAATGGGCCATCGGCTTGTGCGGCAAGGACGGCAACATGGTGTTCGCCCGCAAGGCGGAAAAGACCATCAAGGATCCGGGCAGCAATATCGAACGCGTGCTCGATCTGGGCTTTGTCGGCGAGCCGGTGGAAGTCGACCGCACGCTGCTCGACCAGTTGGCCCGCTCCGAGATGATCCCGGTGATCGCCCCGGTGGCCCCCGGCCGCGACGGCGCGACCTACAACATCAACGCCGATACCTTCGCCGGCGCCATCGCGGGCTCGCTCGGCGCCAAGCGCCTGCTGTTCCTGACCGATGTCGACGGCGTGCTCGACGCCAACAAGAAGCTCATTCCAGAGCTCACGATGCGCGATGCCCGTACGCTGATCGCGGACGGTACGATCTCGGGCGGCATGATCCCCAAGGTCGAGACCTGCCTCGAGGCGCTCGAGAACGGCGTGGAGGGTGTCGTCATCCTCAACGGCAAGACCCCGCACGTGGTGCTGGTCGAGCTGTTCACCGAACACGGCGCCGGCACGCTGATCGTGCGCTGAACCGGAGGGGCGCGGGTTGTCCCCGCGCCCTCGCTTGCCCTACTTCTGTAGCCAGGGCGTCTTGACCGACCAGAAGATGGCGTCGGCGCCGAGATAGTTCTCGGCGAAGTCGACGAATTCGGCCTTGGTGAAGGGCTTGCCGGTCTTGGGGTTCTTGTAGGTCAGCGTCGGCTCCTGCACGGCGAGGCCGACAAAGCCAAGCTTGCCCTTGTACTGGTTGAACAGCGGATAGGAATTGTGCATCTGCGCCTTGCGGTAGGGCACGATGTCCGGCCCGCCGACCCCGGCGCTATTCTCGGCCGCCCAGGCAAACAGGCGGCTCATATATTTGTGGTCGTCGTCCCACTCGCAGGGCCAGAAATTCGCATACTGGATGACCTTGGTGGTCTTGAAGTCGGCCCTGGCCGCGGCGAAATTCTCCATCTCGGCGTCGAAATAGGCGTCGCAGCTGAAGCCGGTCTTGTCGTGCTTCATGTCGATATCGATCGAGGTTTCAGGCAGGTTGAGCGCGAACACCTTGCCGTCGTATTTCGCAGCGAGCGCGGCGAGCAGGGCCTGGTAGCGGGCGCGTAGAGCCGCGTTCCACTGCATGGGCGCCCAGCCATAGGCCTTGGCCTTGTTCTCGCCCGGGTTGTCGAGCTGCGGCACCAGTCCGCCGCCATATTGCGGATCGGTGAGGAGGTAGTCGGGCAGGTTGCGCGCCTTCACATCGAAGAAGCGGTCCTGCACCTGGATCACCAGCTGCTTGCCGGCGGCCTGGGCCGCGGCGAGATCGGCATCGATGGCGGAGAAATCGTACTGGCCCTGCGATGGCTCCAGGGCCTTCCAGTTGTAGACCACCTGCACGCCCGAGATATCGGGTCGCGCCAGCAGCTTGCCGTTTTCGGCGAGATCGCCCGAGCCCATATAGAGGAAGTTGGCCGGCGCCGTTTCGGCGCCCCGGCTCTGGACGATGGCCGTCCCGAGCGTGAAGAGGGCGAGGGCGGTGGCGGCGAAGGTCGTCAGGCTGTTCATCGAAGGCTCCGTTGGTCTGGCCCCACGATGTCGCCACCGGGCGGGGCGGGATTGTGGTCCCGGCCCGGCGCATCTGTGGCATTCTAACTGAATTGGAAACCACTGGTTAGCCAGTGGTAAACGGGCACGGGCGGCCGCTAGCGCTTCGAGTGCTTCGCCAGCAACTGCCTTGTCGCTTCCTCCTGGATCTTGAGCGAGTCATCGAGGACACGAGCCACGGTACGCAGCTCCGCGTCGGTGTATTTGGCCAATGCCGCAGCGCCCTGGTCGCGCAGCGGCAGATAAGCCTCCGCGGTCACCCTCTTCGTTTCCTCCGCCGCCTCGACCATCACCTTGCGCCGATCGTTGGGATCAGGTTTGCGGCGCACGAAGCCCCGCGTCTCCAGCCGGTCGATCAAGGAGGTCACCGCCGCCGGGGTGAGCCGGACGTGCCGGGCAATGGCGCTCGCGGTTTGCGGGGTGGGCCAGAGGAAGCTGAGGCAGAGCCGCTCGGCGGCGCTCAGCCCAAAAATCTCGCCTACAGCCTCGTCATGTTTTTGCGTCGCGTCCTGCCAGCGGACGACGACGTTGCCGAGTTGCTCGATGAGAGCAGACTTGCTTTCCCTTGACATATTTGTTCGATCACCTAATTATTCGATCATCTAACAATCAGATGGTCTCACAAATGTCCAACATCAACATCGCCCCCGCAAGGGGAAAAACCAACCGCCCACAGATCGCGATCGCCGGGGCGGGGATTGGCGGGCTTGCCCTGGCCCTCGCGCTCCATGCCCGCGGCTTCGCGCCGGTGGTGTTCGAGAAAAAGACCGCCGGGCAGATCCGCACCGAGGGCGTGTTCCTCACGCTGGCGCCCAACGGCGTCAACGCGCTGCGCGCGCTCGGGCTGGCCGACCAGACCATCGCGGCTGGCCTCGTGACCAAGGGCCTGACCATGTTCAACGAGCGCGGCAAGCAGCTCGGACTGATGGACTACGGCTCGCATGGAACGCGGTTCGGTGCACCATCGGTCACCATCCGGCGCGGCGCGCTGGGCGCCCTGCTGCTCGACGCGGCGGAGCGGGCGGGCATCGATATGCGTCTTTCGCGAGGCATCGACGACATCGCCGACGGCCAGGATGGGGTGCGCGTCACCTCGACCGGCGACGTCGGCACCTACGACGCGCTGATCGCCTGCGACGGGCTGCGCTCGACGGTGCGGCGCAGTATCTTTCCCGAGCTGCCGGCGCCGCGCTATTCGGGGCTGATCGGCACCGGTGGCGTCATCGACGTGCCGGCCGTCCGGCGGACCCAAGGGCCGATGCTGATGACCTTCGGCAAGCGCGCGTTTTTCGGCTATCTGGCAGAGCCCGGCGCGCCCGTCATGTGGTTCAACACCTACCCGGCGCCCGAGAGCGATGTCGGGCCGATCACCGATCCGGCCGCCTATGCGCGCTTCATCGAGAGCCTTCATGCCGATGATCCGCTCGAGAATGCAAAGATCATGCGGGCCGTGCCGGCGATTGATCGCAATTACCCAATCTACGATATGCCCGAACTCGACCATTGGTCGAAGGGCCATGTGCTGCTGATGGGTGATGCGGCCCACGCGGTGGCCCCGCATTCGGGCCAGGGGGCGTCAATGGCGATCGAGGATGCCCTGGTGCTGGCGGCCTGCCTCGATGCTGCGCCGGTACAAGATGCTTTTGCGCGGTTCTTTGCACTGCGGCAGGAGCGGACGCAGACGGTGATCAAGATCGGCCGCGCCGCCGGCTCGCAGAAGCACGCGCAGAGCTGGCTCGAGCTCAGGATTCGCGACTTCATCCTGCCGCTGGTCATGCCGATGGCGGTCAAGGCGCAGGAGCGCATCTTCGGCTACCGCGCCGACCGGCATCCGCTGGCGCAGCCCGTGCAATAGCGCCAGGGGCGCCTGAAGGCGATTGGCCGAACGAGCCCGACTGGGATCGTTCGGCCAGAGGAACTAGGGCGCCTTTCTAGTCCGCTAGACTTCCGCTGGAACCGGCGGCGCGACGTGGGCGGGCGCGCCGCCCTGCCCCTGCACCGGGCTTCGTCCCTTGAGGAAGAAGACCAGTACGATCACCGCCGCGAAGGTCGCGACCTGGAACCAGATCGCCGTCGAAGTCGAGCTGGCGAAGGCGGCATGGACCGCGGCCGGGCCGGCCTTGAACAGGTCTTCGATGCTGCCGAGGTTGGAGAAGAAGATCTCCCCCGTCAGCGCCACGCCGACCGCGCCACCCACCTGCTGGAAGGCCTGCAGCGCCCCGGCGCCCGCACCGGCATCGCGCGGCGGCACGCCGGCGAGCACGGTCTGGAAAAGCGCCGAGAAGCCGAGGCCGAGACCGAGCCCGGCGATCAGCAGCGGCGGCAGGAAGGCCCAATGGTCGATGCTGTCACCCACATTGGCGACGATGAAGTGCACCCAGAGAATGCCCGTCACCAGCATCGCCGCACTGAGAGCCACGCGGGTCCGCAGATAGTGCGAGCCGAAGCGGCCGGCGATCAGCGAGATCAGCAGCACGCCAACCGAGAACGGCGTGTTGGTCAGGCCCGACTCGATCGGGGTGAGGTTGAAGCCCACCTGCAGGAAGATCGAGATGACCATGAAGAAGGCCGGGATGCCGGACGCGAAGATCGTGGTCACCAGCGCGCCGAGCAGGAAGTTGCCGTTGCTCATCAGCGAGAAGTTGAGCAGCTGCGGCTTGTCGAGCGAGGCGCGGCGGCGCTCCCACAGCACGAACAGCACCAGAGCACGACCGACAGCGCCATCAGGCCCCAGGCCCAGGCGGGCCAGCCATAGGAGCGGCCTTCGATCAGCGGATAGACCAGCGCCACCATGGAGGCCGCGAACAGCCCGATGCCGACGAAATCGTTCTTGAGATCGGGATGGCCCGGCGGGCGCGGAATGATGAACCAGCCGAGCACGACGGCGAGGATGCCCACCGGCACGTTGACGAGGAAGATCGGCCGCCAGTCGAGACCGCCGAGATTGGCGCCGATCAGGAGGCCACCCACGATCGGGCCGGCCACGGCCGCGAGGCCGGCGCTGAGGCCGAACAGCGAGAAGGACTGGCCGCGCTCTTCGGGCGGGAAGGTGACGGTGGCGATGGCCAGCACCTGCGGCGTCATCACGGCGCCGGCGAGGCCCTGCAGCACGCGCGCCGCAATCAGCCACTCGATCGAGGGCGCGAGGCCGCACGCCGCCGAAGCAACGGTGAACAGCGACACGCCGATGAGGAACATGTGGGTGCGGCCGACGATGTCGCCGAGCCGGCCGAAGGGCAGCAGGCCGAGGGCGAAGGCCAGCACATAGGCGGCGATCACCCATTCGATCTGGCTGGCGTCGGCGCCGAGATTGGCCTGCATCGACGGGATGGCGACGTTGACGATGGTCACGTCGATCAGATTCATGAAGCTCGCGATGAGCAGCACGGCGAGCGCCACCCAGCGGCGCGGATCGGCTTCCGCCTTGCTGGCGGGCGGATGGAATTGCGAGGACATTGGATTACTCCTTTGCGGTCGTATTGGTGCCCTGATGACGCGGGGGCGACGCCGGTTTCGACAAACCGGCATCCGCATCGAGGGCGGGGTTGCGGATGGATCGCTGCAGTTCGGCAACGAGCCGTTCGAAGGTTTCGGCACTCTTTTGCGGGTTGCGGCAGAAGCCGATGAAAGACGACATGAAGATCGAGGCGACGGCCTCGGCATCCATGTCCGCACGGTAGGCGCCGTCGCTGACACCTTCTGTCAGCAGTCCGGCGAGGATCGAGCGCCAGCGGCGCTTCATGGGCAGGATGGCTTCGGCGATGCGCTCGTCGCGCCGTGCCCGCTCCATCAATTCCGAGAACACCAGCAGGATTTCCGGCTTTTCGAGCGCGATCTCGCGGAAGTCGACGAATTCGAGATCCATGCGCTCGCGGGCGCTGAGGTGAGCACGCGGCCGGTCGATGGACTGCTGGATGAAGGCATCGCGCAGCGACTCGGCGACGAGCTCGATCAGCGCCTCCTTGGTGGGCACGTGGTAGTGGAGGGTCGCGACATTGATGCCGACGCGATCGGCGATGTCGCGCGTCCTTAGGCCCTCCACCCCCTTTTCGACGATGATCGCCCGCGCCGCCGCCGCGATGGCGACGCGGCGATCGTCGGTATGAAAGCGGCGGGGCAGTGTGGAACTTTCGATCATGGCGGGTGGCTATACCCCCGCCGGAGGACTCAATCAATCATTTGATTGAGAAGGAGCAGGGTTGCGAAAAGCGCATGGCTCGCGGCCGAAGTTGTCACAAAGCTGTCGGCGACCACCACTAGGTAGCGCGCCACAGCGTTCTCCCAACGTTGTTCCCTGTCCCTTGGCGCCCGTCCTTCTCCTGAGGATGGGCGCTTTTTTGCTTGGGCGGCGCGTTCAGGGGGCCGCGACGTCCGAACAGCCGCCGGCGCGTCGTGCAGGCCTCGCTTTCTTGGCGAGTCGCGAGAGCAGTCACAAGGGACCGTTGCCGCAGCACCGGATGTAGGATCAAATGCAGTGATGCTTTAGGTCTTTTTGAGGACTTCGATGTTCGGCCTTTATCGGACCATTTTGGCAGCACTGGTCGTGCTCCAACATTTTGCCGGACTATCCAATGTCGGGAATCTCGCCGTAGTGGCCTTTTTCTGCCTCAGCGGGTTTCTGATGACGATGCTGATCGATGGCCCTTACAAGGGAAACGTTCGGGGCTTCGCCATCAACCGCTTCCTGAGGCTTTATCCGGCCTACTGGACCATTCTAGCGCTGACGCTGATCCTGCACGCCATTGGATTTCAATTCGTGCGAAGCGCAATGGGCGTGCCTTTCGGTGTCCGTCAATGGATCGCCGAGATTGTCTATTTCCACCTGCAGGGACAGAAACACGATCTGTTGCCGATCGCGTGGTCGGTAACCAACGAGTTGGGCCTGTACGCGTTGGTCGCACTGGGCGTCGCTGCAACGCGAGTGCGGGCGGTCATCTGCCTCCTGATAGCGGGCGCATACATGGCGACAGCACTGCGCCTGGGCCTCGGCTACGAGTACACCCGGTTCTCAATCATGAGCGCCGCGACACCCTTTTTCCTGGGCGCCGTGGTGTATCAGTTCCGCGGTTTGGTGACGAAGCCATGGGCATGCGTCTCGATCGGCGGCGCGCTGAGCGTAGTGTGCATGGTGCTCGGGGCCAATCATCGCGTTTCGTATTGGACCCTGCAATTCTCGTTCCTGGCCGTGACCGCGATCCTCATCCTGGGCCTGTATCGGCTGGCGCCGATAGTCAAGTCAGCGCTTCGATCGTGGGACGACGCAATCGGGCGCCTCAGCTACCCGATGTATCTGGGCCACTATGCTGCTGCGATGATCACGACGGCTTTCTTGCCCAATGGCCAATATGCGCAGTTTGGCGCTGCCACCCTTTGCATCGCGTTGGTCATCGCCGCGACGGTGGCGTTCTTCATCGATCGACCTATCGAAACCCTGCGACGCGCAGTGAGGGAGCGAAAATTCTCCTCTTCCCCGGCGCAGGCTCAGGGGAGCGCCGGCGTTCAATAGGCCGTCGCACCAAGGTCCGGACCGCTCCCGGCGCCGCCGCAGACGCCACTGCCTGAAACCAAGCGCGCGGCCGGCCGTTACCCCTGCGCCACATTGTGAGGGAGCAGCGCCATGCCCACCACCACGCTACCGCCGGAAAAAGAAAAGGCCGCCGAGATCAGCCGCAAGATCGCCAATACCCGCCCCTCGACGCGCGACAAGGGGGCGCCGGAGGGCGATGTCAGCGGCGGCTTCAACCAGAAAAGCGGCCAGGACCTGACCGACAGGTCGGCGGAAGAAAAGGAGCGCAAGCAATGACCGCGCAACCGCACCACGCGTCGCAGAAATGGTCGCAGGAGGTCACCGAGCATTCCGACGCGATGGACCTCGAGGACGGTGTGTTCGAGCAATCCGATCCGCACAAGATCGCCCTGTCGCTGAAGCGCTCGGCGGAGCAGTCGCATCGGCGCAAGGCCGAGCCGTTCCAGTCGGCGATGTCGATGCTGAACTTCTACATCAACCGTGCCGGCCACAACCTGCCGGCAAAGCAGAAGCAGGTGCTCGAAGACGCGAAGGACGAGCTGCGCAAGGCCTTCGGACGCGAGCCCCAAAACTAGCTCGGTCGACTGGCCCAGCGCAAAACTGACGCGCCGCTTCAGCCGCCATTCACGGCGATCGCCCTAAACGCCCGGCCTCCAACGAGGCCGAGCGAAAATGCTGCTCAAACGAACCGATGAATTCGACCGCGTGTTCTGGCACTATAGCGCCATGAACAGCCTTGCCCCCGTCCGCCCCGCCTTCGCCCATGTCACCGACTGGGTGTTCGATCTCGACAACACGCTCTACCCGCGCGAATGCAATCTGTTCGCGCAGATCGACCTGCTGATCTCCGACTACATGGTCACCGCCACCGGCCTGCCCTATGCCCAAGCGCGGGCGCTGCAGAAGCGCTACTACCATGATCATGGCACCACCCTGCACGGTCTGATGCTGCACCATGGCGTCGACCCCGACCATTTCCTCAAGACCGTGCACGCCATCGACTATTCCAACGTACCGGCGCATCCCGATCTCGTCGCCGGGTTGCGCGCCCTGCCCGGCCGCCGCTTCATCCTCACCAATGGCGATGTCGGCCATGCCGCCGCCGTGCTCGACAAGGTCGGCGCCAGCGGGCTCTTCACCGATATCTTCGATATCCGCTCGATGGGCTACCGGCCCAAGCCGCTGCCCGAGGCCTATGAGGCGTTCTTTGCCGCGCACGGCATCGATGCGACACGCGCCGCCATGTTCGACGATCTCGAGAAGAACCTGCTCGTGCCGCACGATGTCGGCATGACCACCGTCCACGTCGTGGCCGCCGAGGATTTCGAGCACGACCAGGTCGATAGCTGGGAACTCGGCCGCACCACCGGTCCGCACGTCCACCATGTCACCGACGACCTCGCGGGCTTTTTGCGCGAGGTAGTGTAAGACGGCGGCATTGGAGGGATCCGATGCACATAGGCCGGTCATACCGACTCATCGATTTTGCGCTCTGGTCGCGCCGCGGGGCGACCTACATGGTGGTGGTAAGCCTCGTGGCGATCGGCGCCTATCTGGCGCCCGGGATCGCCGGCTTCTCGGTGCCGTGGGCGGTGGTGCTGGTGCTCGGCACGACCGTGTCGCTGATCGCGGGCTTCAAGAATTCGCAGGTCCTGGCGCGCAGCACCGAGGCGCTGCAGGCCTTCGCGCAGATCACCGCGACCAGCCGGATATGGACGGCGATCTGCCGCGACTTCACGGATGCGGCGACGGCGAGGGAGTTGATCTACCGCCACCTCGCCTGGCTGACGGCGTTGCGCTTTGCGCTGCGCCGGCCGATGCCGTGGGAACTGGCCGGCCAGTCGGTCAACGTCGAGTACCGGCGCCGCTTCGCCGTCGAGGAGGACCCCGGCAAGCTCGCCGACGAGCTGCGGCGGCTGATACCACAGGAAGCGGATCGGGTGCTTGGCACCGCCGCCCCCGCGCTGGCGCTGCTCGACCTGCAACTCAGCCGCGTCAACGCCCTGTTCAAGGCCGGCGCGCTGCCGGCGCCGGTCTATGGCGAGTTCATGAAGGCGATGCGCGATCTCGAGGACCAGCAGGCGCGCTGCGACCGCATCAAGAACACGCCCTACCCTCGCCAATATGCGGCGGTCAGCTCCATCGCCATCGCGATCTTCTGCACGCTGCTGCCGTTCGGTGCGGTGCCGTTGTTTGCCGGCATGGCGAGCCTCGGCGGCGTCTGGGGACCGCTCGCGATCTGGCTCACCGTGCCGTTCAGCACGCTGTTGGGCTGGGTCTACATGTCGATCGACCAGGTCGGCGAGAACACCGCCAACCCGTTCGAGGGCAGCGCCAACGACGTGCCGATCTCGCAGATCTGCCGCGACATCGAAATCGAGCTGCGGACAGCGCTCGGCGAGACCGAGATCCCGCCGCCACTGCAGCCGGTCAACGGCATCGCGACCTAGTGGGCGCCGCCCGGACCCGGGTCGAGCCCATCGCGATAATCGTTGAAATTGCCGTCGACGGTCGAGGGAGCGTCGATCCACTCGTGCATCGGCTGGCCGGTGACGGGGTCCTTGCCGGGGATGGGCAGGCTCATGATGCGCTTGCCGGCGGCGCGGCGCAGGTCCTCGGTGAAGAACTCCTGCTGGCAATTGTCCCAGTCGCGGCCGTCCGGATAGCCGCCGCACATCATCAGGTCGTCCGAGAAGCCGATCATCATGTGCGACACGCCGGCCGGCATGACGATGGCGTCGCCGGCATCGATGCGCACCTTGCTACCGCCCTCGCCGAAGATTTCGAGCTCCATCCAGCCGACGGCGCAGCCCAGCGCCTCATGGCTGGTCGAATGGAAATGGCGGTAGGTGTAGACGCCCGGATAGCGCCAGTTGTTGTACCAGCCGTTCTGCCGAAATCTCGCCACCACGGCATCGGCCCCGCCGCCCGGAATACCGCCGCGATGCACCAGCAACGGATAGCGGCTATTGGGCAGCATGCCCTTGGGCCGGCCCCAGTGCAGCTCAGGATTGGGCATCGTGTTCTCCCTTGTTCTTCGATGCGTTTGCGAGAGAACAGCATACGAATGCACTGGTATGCCAGCCTGAATCTTCGGCGATCCGACAGACCCCTCACCCGCCTTGCTCCGCAAGGCACCCTCTCCCCAAAGGGGCGAGGGGACACCGACCGCGAGATCCGCGTATCCGGAAGCCTCGGCTCCATCGTCCCCTCGCCCCTTTGGGGAGAGGGTGGCCGCATAGCGGCCGGGTGAGGGGGCAGTCCGTCGCCGGATGGTCGCTACCGCAGCTGCACGTCCGGCAGGTTGTATGCCTTCTGCACCACGGCCCAGCCTTCTTCGGCGCTGTCCACCACGGTGAACAGGTCCGGGTCATCCGGCGAGATCGTCCCTGCCTCGGCGAGCGCCTCGAAGTTGATGACGCGGTTCCAGAACTCCATTCCAAACAGCAGCAGCGGCACGCGGTCCATGCGGCCGGTCTGGATCAGGGTCAGCGTCTCAAAGAATTCGTCGAGCGTGCCGAAGCCGCCCGGGAAGATCGCCACGGCTCGCGCCCGCAGCAGGAAGTGGATCTTGCGCGTCGCGAAATAGTGGAAATTGAAACAGAGTTCCGGCGTGATGTAGACGTTGGGCGCCTGCTCGTGCGGCAGCACGATGTTGAACCCGACGCTCGGCGCGCCGACATCGGCGGCGCCGCGATTGCCGGCTTCCATCACGCCCGGGCCGCCGCCGGTCACCACGACATAATCCTTGTAGCCAAGCGCCTCGGAGGTCAGCGAGGCATACTGGGCGAAACGCCGCGCCTCCTCGTAGTATTTGCTGGCGAGCTCGAGATTCTTCTTCTGCGTCTCGTTGCGGGCGGCCCAGGCGGGCTTGCCGGGTTCGGGGATGCGGGCGCCGCCGAACAGCACCACGGTCGAATTGATGCCGCGCTCGCGCAGCCGGAATTCCGGCTTGAGGTATTCGAGCTGGAAGCGGATGCCGCGGGTATCGTCGGAGGTCAGGAACTCTTCGTCCGTGTAGGCCAGCCGGTAGGCCGCCGAGGCCGTCTGCGGCGTCTGCGGGGCGCGTTTGAGGGCGGCGATGTCCTGCTTGGACGTTCTGAGCGGCGTGTGGGCGCCGCGGCGGCGGGAAGCCATGAGAAACTCCGGTAAGGCAAAAAGCCTAGACGCCCCCGGTTAAGGATCGATGCAGCGCGCCGCCAGCGCGCCTCGCGTTGACTTGATCGGCGGCGCTTGGCAAGACGCTTGGACCAAACCGGGGACGAACATGGCCGACGCAGCGCTGGAAAAGACCATCAACGACGCCTGGGAGGCGCGGACCGAGGTCAATGCCGGCACCAAAGGCGCCGTGCGCGAGGCGGTGGACACGGCGCTCGAGCTGCTCGACAGCGGCAAGGCGCGCGTCGCCGAGCGGCAGGCGCCGACCGAATGGACGGTCAACCAGTGGCTGAAGAAGGCAGTGCTGCTGAGCTTCCGCCTCAACGACAACGAGCTGCTCAACGGGCCCGCCGGCAGCAATTTCTGGGACAAGGTGCCGCTCAAGTCGAAGGGCTGGACCGGCGAGGAATATCGCGCCGCCGGCTATCGCGCCGTGCCCGGCTCGATCGTCCGCCGCTCCGCCTTCATCGCCAAAAACGCGATCCTGATGCCGAGCTTCGTCAATGTCGGCGCCTATGTGGACGAAGCCACGATGGTCGACACCTGGGTCACCGTCGGCTCGTGCGCGCAGATCGGCAGGAACGTGCATCTGAGCGGCGGCGTCGGCATTGGCGGCGTGCTCGAGCCGATGCAGGCCGGCCCCACCATCATCGAGGACAATTGCTTCGTCGGGGCCCGCTCGGAAGTCGTCGAGGGCGTCGTCGTCGGCGAGGGTTCGGTGATCTCGATGGGCGTGTTCATCGGCGCCTCGACCAAGATCGTCGATCGCGCCACCGGCGAGATCCACATGGGCAAGGTGCCGCCCTACTCCGTCGTGGTCTCGGGCTCGCTGCCCGGCAAGAACCTGCCCAACGGCCAGCCCGGCCCGAGCCTCTATTGCGCGGTGATCGTCAAGCGCGTCGACGAGCAGACGCGCTCCAAGACCTCGATCAACGAGCTGCTGCGCGACTGAGGACGCCATGACCGACGCACTGGTTGGAACGCCCAAGCCCGAGCCGACATTGCGCCAGCGCGCCAATGCGCCGCGTATCGGGCGCGCCCGCTTCATCGGCAATTCGCTGGGCTATCTGGTGTTCGTCGTGCTCGTCGCCGTTGTGCTGCTGATCACCAAGCTGCCGGCCCTCACCGACATGATCAAACCGTCGCCGCGCGGGCCGGAGATCTTCATCCCCAATGGCGCGGTACGCGTCGCGTTCACCGTCTTCATGATGATCTTTGCGGGCGAGCTCGCCATTCGCCGGCGGCACGATCGCGGTGCATCGAGCCTGAGCTTCATCGTGTTCCTCGAGCTCGTGCTGGGCATGGTCGTGCTGCAGAATCTCGGCCCGCCCTTCGAGTACAGCCGCTACATCGACTACGCGCTCTATGTCGGCGGCCTCTATTTCTTCATCGTGCTCTGCCTGCTGCCCGGCACCCGCGGCCCCAACCGCTACGGTCCCGACCCGCGCCAGCACTAGCAGTCGGGTCCTCCCCTATCGCGCAGCGATGGGGGAGGTGGCACGCGCCAGCGTGACGGAGGGGGTGGCCGCTTGCACGGCTGGTGCGTGTGGCCGCCCCCTCCGTCGCTTCGCGCCACCTCCCCCGCGACTTTGTCGCAGGGGAGGATCCGACTGCACGCTCTCGCTGACATCGCACCGTCACCGATCCGCAGACGATCCGTCACGACCCCGGCCTAGTTTGGTTTCATTCCAAACTATCGGGGGTTGCCATGGCATCCGGATTGCGTCGTCGTAAGCTTCTTCAACTCGCGGGTGCGGCTGTCAGCTCGTCGCTGCTTCTGCCTCACTTCGTCGGCGGCGCCGCCGCGGAAACCACCAGTGCCGTTACCCTCGGCGCCGGTCGCACCAAGGTGAAGCCGATGCTGATGGCGGCCCCGGGCCGCACCGATTACGAGATCATCCCGCTGCTCTCGTCCTCCGACAACATCCCGCTGCTCACCGGCAGCTGGCCGAACCTCGAGCCGCACGCGACGCTGACCTATGGCGTCACCGGCGCGCCCGACGGCATGCAGGTGCTCGATATGGGCGACCACTATTACATGTGGCTGCACCACGAACTGGTCGGCGATGCCGAAGACGAGGATTTCGTCGAGACGAAATTCTCCGAGACCATCTCGGGCAAGGTGCCGGGCGCTCGTATCAGCCTCGTCAAGCTCGACAAGAACTGGAACGTCATCGGCGGCACGCAGCTGGTGCGCGAATACCGTCCGACCACCTGGCTGATGAACGATGACGGCACCACGCCGCGCGTCGCGCCGGGCAGCAAGATCACCATCGACGAAGCGGCGGCCACCTACACGCATGAGGGCCACGTGCCGTCCGATTTCTGCGGCGGCACGCTGGCCGAGACCGGCTTCGTCAATCCCAAGACCGGCGTCGAAGAGCCGGTCTGGTTCGCCAATGAAGAAAACGCGGGCTACTCCGGTGTTGCGTGGGCCTGCTTCCCCGATGGCGTCGCCTACCCGCTCGAAGGCCTTGGCCTCTACGAGAAGGAAACGACGCTGGCGCTGCGCGACTACCGCCCGAAGACGCACGGCATGACCATCCTCGTGGGCACCGAGGACGATGACGACAGCGAAGTCTACCTGTGGGTCGGCACCCCGACCGCCGAGGATCCGAACGGCTTCGTCACCGGCCAGCTCTACGCCATGAAGATCGAAGGCGCCGCCCGCGAATCCGGTCCGGGCGCCTGGGACGGCAAGCCGGCCGGCGACAAGTCGGTGCCGGAAGATGGTGCTTCCGTCGTCGGCAAAGTCGGCGACAGCAAGAAGTGCAGCTGGGTCGCGGTCCCCAAGGACGCCACCAAGACCATCGACTCGCTCGATGAGTTCTGCAGCACGGTCAATGAAGCGGGCGCCCGCAACGCCACCAGCTTCCTCGCGCTCGAGGACATCAACGAGGACATGACGGTCTCCGGCCGCCTGTGGATCGCTGCCGATGGCGGCGCCGGCTCGGAAGTCTACGACGACGACGAGGCCCGTTACGAGAACCCGCTGAGCCGCCTCTACCGGCTCGACCTCGGCATCAAGAACGCCGCCGATCCCTCGACCTGGGAAACGACGATCTTCTTTGCCATGGAAGGCGGCCCGGGCACCGGCGTCTCCTACGACAACATCGCCACCGGTACGCACGGCAAGGTGCTGGTCGCCGAGGACTGGGACCAGGGCTCGGATGAAGCCGACGTGGTCTGGGAAATCCTCAAGAAGGAACAGCGCCCGGCCGGCCTCTACGAGTACGACACCGAAGCCGGCACGATGGCCGCCGCCTTCTTCACCACGCAGGAAACGCTCGATCCCGATCTCGCCTGGAGCCGGCTCAACCAGCTGATCGCCGACGGCAAGGAATCGGAAGCCCGCGACGACCAGGATTTCTGGGAGACCTCGGGCATGGTCGAAGTGCCGGAAGAGAACGCTCACGGCAAATCCGCCTGGCTGATCAACGTCCAGGCCCACAGCCTCGAGACCGACGGCTACAGCGAAGGCGGCCAGGTCGTCCTGGCCCGGCCGATCGCGTAGGTGCAGGAAGCGGAGGGGCCGGCTGTCTGGCGGCCCCTCACCCGCCTCGCTACCGCTCGGCACCCTCTCCCCAAAGGGGCGAGGGGACGCCGACTGATCGCTCTGCTTTCCCTGGCACCTCGGCTCTATCGTCCCCTCGCCCCTTTGGGGAGAGGGTGGCCGCGAAGCGGCCGGGTGAGGGGCCAGTCATGCGCCGCGCGCCACCCATCCTTACCAACCCCTCACCGCATTCCCCGCGATTCCGCCCGCGGCGTTCCCGCTTCCTCAACGCGCGCATGGTTCACTCCGCCCGCTGAGACTGGGGGCGCACCATGCTGGGCTATCTCGATTTCATGTTCCTGGGCTATTCGGGCCGGATCGGCCGGCTGTCCTATTGGCTGGCCTATCTGCTGCTCGGCCTGATCCAGATCGGCGTCATCGTCCTGCTGCTCTGGCTGGCCCGCGACACCATCGCCAAGCTCGCCGAACTCGGCTCCGGCTACCACGAACTGCCGGCCGCGCTCGGCGACGAAGTGCTGCGTCACATCATCTGGCCGGTCTGCATCGTCTTCGCGCTCTTCCTCTGGCCGACCTACGCCATCGCCACCAAGCGCTGGCACGACCGCAACAAATCCGGCTGGTGGTCGCTGATCGGCTTCGTGCCGCTGATCGGCGGGCTGTGGATGTTCATCGAGCTCGGCTTCCTCGGCGGCGAGCCGGGCACCAACGAGTATGGCTACCGCGCCTAGGTAGATTCCGTTGCAAAGCCGGCGCCGCTTTCTTCCGGATCATTGCGCCCTCAACTAATCTTTGCTTCGGGCGATGGAGTGCCAACCGGGCAAATCCTGCACGAAGCAAGTCGCATCGCCGACATTGTTTGAGGGGACTGTCATGGACTGGAGATATCTTTTCACCAGCCTCGAGGGGCGCATCAACCGGCAGAAATTCTGGATGGGTGTGATCGTGCTGGCGGTGATCGGCGTCGTTGCCAGCATCCTGGATAAGGTGATCGGCTCGAACGTGAGCAATGGCGTCGGCGTGATCGGCATCATCGTCACGCTCATCGAAATATATCCCAGCATCTGCCTGTCCGGTAAGCGCTGGCACGACCGCGGCAAGTCCGCCTGGTGGATCCTGATCGCGATCATCCCCATCATCGGCTGGATCTGGGCACTGGTGGAGACGGGCTTCCTCAAAGGAACTACCGGCCCCAACAAATACGGCGCCGATCCCCTGCAGGGCTGACGCCCGGGCGCGCATGCGCTAGAGACGGGGCATGGTTACTTCCATCGACCCCGTCACCCTGCTCTCCGATCTCATCCGCTGCGCCTCGGTGACGCCTGCCGAGGCCGGCGCCCTCGACGTGCTCGATCGCGCCCTGACGGCGCTCGGCTTCGTGGTGACGCGGCTGCGCTTCGAGGGCGGCGGGTCCTACCCGGTCGACAATCTTTTCGCGACGCGCGGCGACAGGGGCCCGCATTTGCTGTTCAACGGCCATACCGACGTGGTGCCGCCGGGCGATCGCGCGCTGTGGACGCACGAGCCGTTCGGCGCCGAGATTGCCGACGGGCTGCTCTATGGGCGGGGTGCGGTCGACATGAAATCCGGCATCGCGGCGTTCGTCGCAGCGCTGGCGCTGGCTCCCGAAGACGGCCGCATCTCGCTGGCCATCACCAATGACGAGGAAGCCGACGGCATCAACGGCACGGCGCGGATCATGGAGTGGGCGGCCCAGCAGGGCCACAGATTCGATTTCGCCATCGTGGGCGAGCCGAGCGCCACGGCGCGGGTCGGCGACTCGATCAAGATCGGCCGGCGCGGCTCGTTCAACGGCCGCATCACGGTGACGGGCGTGCAGGGCCATGTCGCCTACCCACACAAGGCGCTGAACCCGCTACCGGTCGCCGCGGCGCTGGTCGGCGCGCTGTCGGGCACGCTCGACGACGGCAACGAGCACTTCCCGGCCTCCAATCTCGAATTCACCTCGATCGACGTCGGCAACACCGTGACCAACGTCATCCCGGCCGAAGTCCGCCTCGCCTTCAATGTCCGCTTCAACGACATGTGGACGCCCGAAAAGCTCGAAGAGGCCATACGCGAGGGCATCGAGAGCCAGGACGACGAGGGCACCAAAATCGTGCTCGAGGTGAGGTCGCATTCGCGCTCCTTCCTGTCGCCGCTGTCGGGCGCCGTCGAAACGCTGGCTTCCGTCATCGAGACCGAGACAGGCAGTCGCCCGGAATATTCGACCGGCGGCGGCACCTCGGATGCGCGCTTCATCGCGCAATACTGCCCGGTGGTCGAATGCGGCCTGCCCGGCCCGACCATGCACAAGGCCGACGAGAATGTACGGCTCGGCGATCTCAGCGATCTCACCGCCCTCTACGCCGCGTTTCTCCGCCGCTATCTCGCCTAGCCTTGTGAACGGCCGCGCCGCCCACTAAATGCTGTTGTCCCCGCCCCGGCGCGAGTAACTCGTTTGGCGCAGCAATCGTCGTTCATCGAAGAACTGATGGCCGCCGGCCGCGGCGTGGCGGGCCTGTTGGTGGGCAACCGCCAGGCGGCGAGCTATTTCGACTTCTCGCGCCGCGGCCTCGCCGGCAGCTTCATCGCCGTCCTGGTCATCGTGGCCCTGGGCGCCGTCCTGCCGGTGCTGATCGCCAACGATCACAGCGGCATGGCCGGGTCGGTGATCCAGCTTGTCGTGATCTATGGCTTCGCGGTGGGGTTCGTTGCCATCGTGCTGCGCCAGATCAACCGCCTCGATGGCCTCGTGCCCTATATCGTGAGCTACAACTGGCTCAACTTCTTCGCCAGCCTGATCCTCGCGGCGCTGCTGGCGGCGGGCATCGATGCCGGCGCGGTGCTGCTGGTGATGGTCATCGTGGCGATCGTGATCGAGGTCAATATCTGCCGCCTCGTGGTGGCGCTGCCGCCGCTGCAGATCGCCATGCTGCTCATCGCGCAGCTGATCGGCGTCGGAATCGCGGCCCTGCTGCTTACGCTGATCCTGCCGGTTCCGCCCGACGCAGCCGCTCAGCTCGCCGCGTCGTAATCGACGCGCACCAGATATAGCCCCTCGGGCGGCGCCAGCGGGCCGCAGCGCGAGCGGTCCATCGCGTCGAGCGCGGCGCGGAAATCGCGCGGGCTCCATTTGCCCTCGCCCACCAGCTTGAGCGAGCCGACCATCGAGCGCACCTGCGAGTGGAGGAAAGACCGCGCGCTGGCGCGCACCGCGATCGTCTCGCCCTCGCGCGACACGTCGAGCCGGTCGAGCGTCTTGACCGGCGATTTGGCCTGGCACTCGGCGGCGCGGAAGGTGGTGAAATCGTGCTTGCCCAGGATGAGCTGCGCCGCCTCGTGCATCGCGCCCGCGTCGAGCGCCATCGGGCAATGCCAGACGCGGAAATCGTCGAGCGCCGGCCGGCCGCGCCGGTTGAGGATGCGGTATTCGTAGTGCCGCGCCATGGCCGAGAAGCGCGCCTCGAAACCGTCGGAGACAGCCTGTGCCGCGACAATCGCCACCGGATGCGGCTTGGTGTGAAAGTTCAGCGCCTCGCGAATGCGGAACGGGTCCCATTCGCGGCTGAGATCGAAGCTCACCACCTGCCCCAGCGCATGCACGCCAGAGTCCGTGCGGCCGGCCGCCTGGATGACAACCGTCTCGCCCGACATCTTCAGCAGCGCGTCCTCGATGACCTGCTGCACGCTCAGCATATCGGCCTGCTGCTGCCAGCCGGCGAACGGCGTTCCATCATATTCGACGATGAGCTTGTAGCGCGGCATGGCTCAGGTGCCCAACCCAACCACAGCGTCATTCCCGCGAAGGCGGGAATCCAGGGCCACGCACACGGATGTCCGTGAACGCAGTCTGGATTCCCGCCTTCGCGGGAATGACGTCGTGGAAATTTGCACTTTCAGTTGACCCGCTCCGGCAAGACCCCTGCCCCGCGCAGGAACGTCGCGGCATCCAGCGCCCCTTTGCCCTCGCGCTGCACTGTCAGCAGCTTCACCGCGCCCTGCCCGCAGGCAATCGTCAGCTCCGGCAGGATGGTGCCCGGGGCACCCGAGCCGGCGACCACAGTCGAGCGCAGCGCCTTGACGCGCGTCGGCGTGCCGCCGAGATCGAGCTCGAACCAGGCGCCGGGGAACGGGCTCATGCCGCGGATGAGGTTGTGCACCTCGGCCGCCGGCTTGCTCCAGTCGATCCGCGCCTCCGCCTTCTCGATCTTCTTGGCGTAGGTGACGCCCTCTTCGGTCTGCGGCGTGAAGGTCAAAGAACCGCGTTCCAGTGCGGCCAGCGCCCGGACCATCAGGTCGGCGCCGATCAGCATCATCCTGTCATGCAGCTCGCCGGTGGTCATGTCGGGGCCGATCGGCATCTCGTCGACCAGCGCCACGGGGCCCGTATCGAGCCCCTCGTCCATGCGCATCACCATCGCGCCAGTGCGCGCGTCGCCGGCCAGCACCGCGCGCTGGATGGGCGCCGCGCCGCGCCAGCGCGGCAGCAGCGAGCCATGCAGGTTGAGGCAACCCAGCGCCGGCGCCTCGAGGATGGGAGCGGGCAGGATCAGCCCATAGGCCACCACCACGCCGACATCGGCCCCGAGCGCCGCAAACGCGATCTGCTCGGCCTCGTTGCGCAGCGTCTTGGGCGTGAACACCGGAATGCCGAAACCTTCGGCCGCCAGATGCACCGGCGATTTCCGCTCCGCCTGCCCGCGCCCTGCCGGTTTTGGCGCGCGCGTATAGACCGCCACCACCTCATGGCCGGCGCTGACGATCTCGGTAAGGGTCGGCACGGCGAAATCCGGCGTGCCCATGAAGATGATTTTCAACCGGCCACCTGCGCTTGCGGTTCTTTCCCCTTCTCCCCTTGAGGGAGAAGGTGGATCGGGCGAAGCCCGAGACGGATGAGGGGTTCTCTCGGACGTCGTGGACTTGGAGGCAACCCCTCATCCGCCCTTCGGGCACCTTCTCCCTCAAGGGGAGAAGGTAGACGCGACATCAGTGGCCTCTTTACCCAGCCTTCCTCGAAAGCTTCTCGGCCTTCTGGAACTTCTTGAGCACCCGGTCGCGCTTAAGCCGCGACAGATAGTCGATGTAGAGTACGCCATCGAGGTGATCGAGCTCGTGCTGGATGCAGATCGCCAGCTTCTCCTTGGCGTCGCGCGTGATGCGCTTGCCGTCGAGATCGGTGTATTCCACCGTGACCTCGGCCGGGCGGTCGACGTCGTAATAGATCTCCGGGATCGACAGGCAGCCTTCCTCGGTGGTGACGGTCTCCTCGGAGTACTTCTTGATCTCCGGGTTGATCATCACAATCGGGTCGGCCGGCTCGCCGTCCTTGGCGAGGTCCATCACCACGATGCGCTTCATCTCGCCGATCTGCGGCGCCGCCAGCCCGATGCCGGGGGCCGCATACATCGTCTCGAGCATGTCGGCGGCCAGCTGCTTGATCTCCGGGGTAACCTCGGGAATCTCGTCGGCGACCTGCCGGAGGCGCTGATCGGGCAGCACAAGAATTTCGCGTTTCGCCATTTAGCCTGAGCCTGAAAGGGGTTTTGGGCTCAATATGGTATGTCCGGCCCGGGGGTCAACCGGCTGTGGGCACGACCGGAACAATACAAGAACTTTTTACCCGAATCGTGTAGCCTCACGCGATGGACAAACTGCTCTTTTCGCTCGGCGATTTACCGGTGACGCTCGGACTTGCCCTTGCAGCTGGCGCGGCGGTGCTGATCGCCGCCCCGTTGGTGGCGCTTCTGGTGATCTCGGTGCGGGCCAATCGCGCCCGGCAGGAGGAAGTCGCGCAGCGCGCCGCCGAGGCGGAAGCGGCCACCAAAAAGACCGCCGAGGCCGAAAGGACCCTCGCGCACCTGCTGCAGGTGCAGAACGAGATGACGGGCCGCATGCAGACCATGGCGGAGATCTTCGGCTCGCGCACCTCCGACCTCGCCCGGCTGGTCAATGAGCGGCTCGACGCGCAGGGCCAGCGGGTGAGCCAGTCGATCGAGGCCACCAACAAGCGGCAGGAAGAATCGCTGGGCAAGCTCAGCGAGCGCCTTGCCGTCATCGACCGGGCGCAGGCCAACATCACCTCGCTCAGCAAGGATGTGGTCGGCCTGCAGTCGATCCTCTCCAACAAGCAGACGCGCGGTGCCTTCGGCCAGGGCCGCATGGAAGCGATCATCGGCGATGGCCTGCCGTCGAACGGCTATGCCTTCCAGCATCCGCTCTCCAACAACACGCGCCCCGACTGCGTGATCTTCATGCCCAATGGCGCGCCGCCGCTGGTGATCGATGCGAAGTTTCCGCTCGAGAGCTGGCAGCGGCTCACCAATGCGCAGACCGAGGAGGAGCAGCGCATTGCCGGGCTCGGCTTCCGCCAGGACATGCAGGTCCATATCCGCGCCATCTCGGAGAAATACCTCATCCCCGGCGAGACGCAGGACACGGCCTTCCTGTTCGTGCCGTCGGAATCGATCTTCGCCGATATCCACGAGCGCTTCGAGGATGTGGTGGCGCGCGCCACCCGGGCCCGCGTCGTCATCGTCTCGCCCTCGCTGCTGATGCTGTCGATCCAGGTCGTGCAGGCGCTGCTGCGCGATGTCCGCGTGCGCGAAGAGGCCCGCCGCATCCAGGTGGAGGTGCGCGAACTCGTCACCGATGTCGGCCGCCTCAAGGATCGCGTGGTGGCGCTGCAGAAGCATTTCGGCCAGGCCAACACCGATATCGGCGACATCCTGACCTCGACCTCCAAGATCGTGCGGCGCGGGCAGAAGATCGACGAGCTCGAGCTCGACGACGACCAGCCGCAGCTGCTGAGCGAGCAGCGGCTGGCGGGGGAATAGCCGCCGGTCAGCCGGCGCGCTGGAGCTCTTCCATCTCCGAGGAGGGCAGCCGGGTGGCGCGCCCCTCGACGATATCGGCGAAGGCCGAGATGTCGTAGGGCCGCGACAGGAAGTAACCCTGCGCCGAGCGGCAGATTTCCTTGCGCAGGAAATCGAGTTCCTCGACCCGCTCGACGCCTTCGGCCACCACCGGCACGTTGAGCCCGTTGCCCAGCCCCAGCACGGCGCGCACGATCGTCGCCGACTGTTCGTTGCTGTCCACCGAGCGGATGAAGCTCTGGTCGACCTTGATCTTGGAGAACGGGAAAGCGCGCAGATTGGCGAGCGAGGAGTAGCCGGTGCCGAAATCGTCCATGGCGATCTCGACGCCCAGCGCCTTGATCTGGCGCAGCGTCGCCACGGCGCGCGTCATGTCGCGGATCAGCGCCGTCTCGGTGATCTCCACCTCGAGGCGCGCGGGCTTGAGGCCCGTCTCGAACAGGATCTCGTGCAGCGCATGGGCGAAGGTCGCGGTGTGGATCTGCACCGCCGACACATTGACCGCCACCGTCAGGTGGCCGGGCCAGGTGGCGGCTTCCGCACAGGCGGTCCGCATCACCCACTCGCCGATCTGCAGGATCAGGCCGCTCTCCTCGGCAATCGGCACGAACTCGCCCGGCGATACCTCGCCGCGCTCCGGATGCGTCCAGCGCACCAGCGCCTCGAAGCCGGTGACCTCGCCGGTCTGGATGTCGACCTGCGGCTGGTAGACCAGGCGCAGCTGCTTGCGCGCCACGGCGTGGCGCAGATCGTGCTCGAGCATGCGCCGGTCGCGCACCGCCGCGCCCATGGCGCTCTCGTAGAAGCGGTAGACGCCGCGGCCGTCCTGCTTGGCGCGGTAGAGCGCCGTGTCGGCATGCGAGATCAGCTGCTCGGCATCGATGCCGTCGTCGGGGTAGAGCGCGATTCCAACGGACGCCGAGATCACCGGGCCGCTGATGTCGCTGCCATTGGCATTGGCGAAGGCCTCGAAAATCTGCTCGGCCACTTCGCCCGCCCGGTTCGGCGAGCCGATATCGGTGAGCAGGATGGCGAACTCGTCGCCGCCCAGCCGCGCCGCCATGCCGCGACCGTCGACCGCCGCGGTCAGGGCCTTGCCGACGCGCTGCAGCAGCAGGTCGCCCGCCGGGTGGCCGAACAGATCGTTGACCTCCTTGAAGCGGTCGAGGTCGAGCCCGAGCACGGCGAACGTCTGCTCGTGCCGGCGCGCATGAGCGATCTCGGCCTCGAGCGTGCGGCTGAAGCTGGCGCGATTGGGCAGGCCGGTCAGCACGTCGTGATGGGCGAGGAAGCGGATGTCGCTCTCGGCCTGCTTGCGGGCGCTGAGGTCGCGGATGGCGATGGCCTGGTGCGGCGCGCCGCCGAAATCGACCTCGCGCAGGATCACTTCGATCGGCAGCGTCTGGCCGCCGGCGGTGGTGAGCTCGGTCTCGACCGCGCTGTTGGGCCGCTCGCTCAGCGCGGTGACCATTGCGGGACCGATGAAATCGGCGAGGTGGCGGACGGACACCCCCCCTTCGTGCACCCCGACGAGCTGCACGAAGCTCGCATTGGCGGTGACGATGTTGCCGTCCTTGCACACCAGCAGGCCCTCGACCGCCGCGTCGGCGAGGCCGCGCATGCGCTCGGTCTCGGTCTCGGCACGGCGGCGGTCGCGCAGGTCGAGCGCGATGCCGCCGAAGGCGAACAGCAGGATCAGGATCGAGACGAGCGCCACCACGATCGACAGCCAGACCGGCGTCTGGTCGGCGGCATCGACGACGGCGAAGCAATTGCTCAGATCGGCCGCGCCCATGCCGGTGAAATGCATCGAGACGATCGCCAGCGTCAGCAGCCCGGCGCCCGCGAGGCGCCAGCCACGGGCGTTCGACTGCGTGCCGACATAGAGCGCCGCCGCGCCCAGGCTCATGCCCAGGAACACCGAGGCCGCAATCAGCACCGGGTCCCAGTTGACCTCGCCGCCGACGCGCAGCGACGCCATGCCGATATAGTGCATCAGCGCGATGCCGAGCCCCGTGACGGCTCCCGCCAGCAGCGCATCGGAGCGGCGATGCGCCAGCGTCGCATACCAGAAGGCGCCGCCCACGATGCTCATCGCCGCCAGCATCGACACCAGCGTCAGCGGTAGATTGTAGCCCAGCGGCATGCCGGCATTGAACGACAGCATGGCGACGAAATGCGTCGCCCAGATACCGAAGCCGACCGAGACCGCCGCGATCGCCACCCAGGCGAGCTGCATCGGCCCGTCGGTGCGCCGCGCATGGTTGAGCAGCGTCACGCCGGCGAAAGCGGAGAGGGCGCATACGAGGGCGGCGAGCAGCACCAGCCGCAAATCGTGGTGGAACAGCAGCGTAGTGACGACAGTAGACAAGGCAACCCCCGGGGCGAACCGACATTCCCGGCTGACGTCCTCCCACGGCGCCGATGAATCATTCGGTGCAAATACGCAGCCGATGCGGGCTTTGCCGCGCCAAGTTCGGCGGCTGGTAAATCGCGCATTAATGCGCCGGCGACGAAACCGGCGTCGCGCTCACGCGTTGCCCGTCTCGAAAGCTTCAGGGAGGCGGGATTGAGCAATCTGCATCCGGGACGGATCGTGCCGCAGGACGTGGTGCCGCAGGATGGCGGCGGCGACATGCTGACGGCGTTGCCGGTCAGCCAGGCGGAGGTCGAGGAACTGCTCTATGGCGACGACCGCCCGGCCGGCGAGCGCATCGAGCGCCTGCAGGAGCTGGCGGCGCAGCTGCGCGACAAGGAGCCGGCCGATTTCGGCGATGAAGACCCCCGCGCCCTGCTCGGCGAGATCGACCAAGCCATCGCCCGGCTCAGCGGCGGCCTCGATGCCGAAGCGGAGCCGGACCTGCACGAGGCGGCGCTTGACGACGACCCGCTCAACCACCGCGAGACCCTCAGCCCCGATTCCGACGAGCTCGACGCCATAGAGGCGGACGACGAGGCCTCGCTCAGCGACGGCAGCGAGCCGCTCGACGACGACGTCCTCGACCCCGAGGAATGGGACGACGGCGACGGCTTCGACGCGGATCGCGGCGTTAGATAGGCGCGCCGCGGTATCGCGTCACCCACAAGGTCATTCCCGCGCAGGCGGGAATCCAGACTGCGCTTTCGGACGTCCGTGAACACCGCCTGGATTCCCGCCCGCGCGGGAATGACGCAGTGGGCCGGACACCTACAAGATGAAGTCGAGTTTGCTCATGTCGCCGGTATGCGCGCCCGCGAGAAAAATCGTCATCTCGTCGGTATGATCGCTGTCGGTGCTCACATGCACCAGCACGCCGCCGCTGGTGCTGCTCACGCGCACCTGGTGCGAGCCGTTGAACGCGGCCGTGCCCCGATAATGGTAGCTGCCGCTCAGCGCCGACAGGTCGATCACATCGTCGCCCATCCCCAGCGCATCGAAATCGCTGATCGTGTCGCGGTGGCTGGAGCCCACACCGCTCTCGCTCGCTGCCTTGTAGACAAAATGGTCGTCACCCAGCCCGCCGGTCAGCGTGTCGTGACCCGCGCCGCCTGCGAGCGTGTCGCCGCCGCCATTGCCGAGCAGCCGGTTGCTGCCCTTGTTGCCGGTGATGTGCTCGTCCACATCACCGCCGGTCAGCGTGATGCCGCTGAGGCCGATGGCGTAGAGCGCGGTGATCGTGTCCGAGAGCGACGCCGTGCTGCTGGTCGTCCAGATCTCGTGGCCATTGACGAAGTCGACCTTGGCATTGTTGCTGCCCAGCTTGACGTCGACGCTCACGCTGTCGTCGAAAGTGAGCGTCCAGTGCCCCGACGAGGCAGCGACGGCCAGCTCGTAGCCCCCGCCTCCGCCGGTCGTGTCGCTGACCGCCGTGCCGCCCTGGCCGGCGCTCACCGCCACGCCCGTCTGCTGCTCGCCGATGCTGAAGAAATTGTCGTTCTTGACGGTGTCGCTGTAGACGACGCCGGTGATGAAGGCGTGGCCGCTCTTGTCGGTGCCGAAATCCTGCGTCACCATCGAACTGTTGTAGTGGTGCTTGCTGCTGACGAAGTCGCCAACCTTCTGGCCCACGCCGGCTTCGCGGAAATGGCTCTCCAGGATGTTGAGCCGGTGGCCGCGGCCCGAAATGCCCTTGTCGACGAACAGGCTGTTGAACTGGCTCTTGATCGCCGCGGCGGCATCGATCGGACCGGGGCTGACGCCGGTCCAGGAGATGTTCTCGCCGGCGCGGGAGAAATCGTACCCCGCCGTGGTCATGCGGGCGAAGGGATTGATCGGCTCCTTCGTCGTGCCCTCGTCATGCTGGAACTTGTCGTGGTCCAGCATCCACTGCGAATGATGGTCGGCCGTGCCGTCGAGGATGTCGCTGCCGGCCAGCGCCTGCTTACCGGTTGTGCTGATCGTCCCCTTCTTCAGGCCCTCATTGAGGCTGATGTGCTGGCGCGCCGCCTCGGCCGCCGGATCGAGGCGGGCCCGGTTGATCAGCTCGAGCATATATTGTTCGTTGGCCGTGAGGTTGGACATCGGAGCTCCGCGGGCTTCGAGTGGACTGTGGCGACGCTGACGAGGAATTGCGGCGAAGTCTGGCCGGGTAGCGTTAAGCCACCGCTAAGCCGGTCGTCACATATCGGTCCGTGCTTTAAGGGCCTGGCTCAGCGTGCCCTCGTCGAGATAGTCGAGCTCGCCGCCCACCGGCACGCCATGCGCCAGCCGCGTCACCTTCACGCCGCTCGAGGCCAGCCGGTCGGTGATGTAATGCGCCGTCGTCTGGCCCTCCACCGTGGCGTTCACCGCCAGCACGATCTCGGAGAAATCCGGCGCCCGCCGCAGCAGCGGCTCGATCGACAGATCGTCGGGCCCGATGCCGTCGAGCGGCGACAGCACGCCGCCCAGCACATGGTATTTCGCCGCCCCCACCCCGGCGCGCTCCAGCGCCCACAGATCGGCGACGTCCTCGACGACGATCAGCAGGCCGCTGTTGCGGCGCGGATCGGCACAGATCGAGCACGGCGAGCGCGTGTCGACATTGCCGCATACCTCGCAGACCTTGACGGTCTCCACCGCGCGGTCGAGCGCGGCGGCGAGCGGGATCATCAGCTGGTCCTTCTTCTTGATCAGCTGCAGCACGGCGCGCCGCGCCGAACGCGGCCCCAGCCCCGGCAACCGCGCCAGCAGCTGGATCAGCTGTTCGATCTCGGGACCGGAGGCCATCAGCAGGCTCCACCGAGATTTGTCCCACCCACTGCGTCATTCCCGCGAAGGCGGGAATCCAGACCGCGCTCGCGGACGTCCGAAAACCCGGTCTGTTTCGGCCCTGTCGCTCGCT
>JBEHYU010000019.1:0-69203 GCA_048498015.1 Pseudomonadota bacterium | reverse complement strand
CAGCGCCTGCGCCAGGTTGCTGCCCCGGTCGGCGGCATTGTTCATCGCCACCGCCAGCCCGGTCAGCGTCAGCAGCTTCCGCTCGAGCAGGAGTTTTGCCACATCGAGGTGCAGCCGGTCGCCCATTGTCCGCTCGCGCGGCACCCCGAGCAGCGGCGTATCATCGGCTTCGGCATTGCGGCGGACAGCATGGGCCATCCGGCCAGTAAGTGACTGTGGGCGTAAACAAAGCCCAAAGCACTCGCTGGCGAATGTCTCTATCGACCCGCCGGGTGCGCTCAGATCACGGCAAAATCCCTGTAGTTTCCGGCGACCCGTCGAACTGCACAGCGTAGGCTGCATGAGCACCGCCGGTCGCCAGAAGCCGGTGCCATGGGACAGCAAATGTGATGACGTTCCCGGATGACGCCTTGCAACGCGCGCGGCGCCCCCTACCTTTGCGCGGAAACAGGACCGTCGATGCCGCAGCCGCCGACTACCATCACCGACGAGATCGGTATTGCGCTCGCCAACCTGGCCGACGCCGCGACCCAGAATTTCACCCCGACGCTGCGCCTCGGCGTCACCGGCCTCAGCCGTGCCGGCAAGACCATCTTCATTACCGCGCTGGTCCACAACCTGCTCACGGGCGGCCGCCTGCCCGGCTTCGCGCCGCTGGCCGAAGGCCGCTTCATCGGCGCAAAGCTCGCAGAATATCCCGACGCCGCCATCCAGCGCTCCGCCTATGAGCAGCATCTCGACGCGCTGACCGGCAAGACGCCGCACTGGCCGGAAAGCACCCGCCGCATTAGCCAGCTGCGCATCGTGCTGAAATACCAGTCGCAAAGCTGGCTCAGCGGCTGGCGCGGCCCGTCCACGCTCAACCTCGACATCGTCGATTACCCCGGCGAATGGCTGCTCGACCTGCCGCTGCTGTCGCTGAGTTTCGCCGAATGGTCGGCCCAGGCGCTCGAGCGTGCCGGGCGCGAGGGCGCTCCGGCCGAAGCCAAAGCCTTCCTCGCGTTCCTGGCCGCGCTGGATACCGGCAAGGGCGCCACCGATCGCGATGCCGAAGCCCTCGCCGGGGCCTTCGCCGCCTATCTGCGGGCCAGCCGCGCCGACGAGCATGCCCTCTCTACCCTGCCCCCCGGCCGCTTCCTGATGCCCGGCGATCTCGAAGGCACGCCGGCGCTCACCTTCGCGCCGCTGCCCCCGCCGGCCGGCACGCCGCGCGGCAACAGCCTCCATGCCATGCTCGAACGCCGCTACGAGGCCTACAAGGACATCGTCGTCCGCCCCTTCTTCCGCGATCACTTTGCCCGGCTCGATCGCCAGATCGTGCTCGTCGATGCATTGCGCGCCCTCAACGCCGGACCCGCCGCTGTCGCCGATCTCGAAACCGCGCTGACCGATATCCTCGCCTGCTTCCGGCAGGGCGAGACCAATCCGCTGCTCAATCTCTTCGCCCGCCGCATCGACCGCATCCTGTTCGCGGCCACCAAGGCGGACCATCTGCATCACACCAGCCACGACCGGCTGGAAGCGATCCTCAACCGTCTCGTGGCCCGCGCCTCTCGCCGTGCCAAATTCGCCGGCGCCGACACCGGCTCGGTGGCCCTGGCCGCCGTCCGCGCCACGCGCGAAGGCAATGTGCGCGACCTCGACGTCATCATTGGCACGCCCGAGCCGGGCGAAACGCTCGACGGCACCACCTATGACGGCAAGACCGAAATCGCCTTGTTTCCCGGCGACTTGCCCGAAACTCCGGATTCAGTGTTTGAGGCTGGCGCTGAGGTGGACCTGAAGTTCCTGCGCTTCCTGCCGCCGCAAAAGCTCGAGCGCAATGCCGAGGGCGCGCCGGTGCTGCCGCATATCCGCTTCGACCGCGCCCTCGATTTCCTCATCGGGGACCGCCTCGCATGAAGCGCCCCGTCGCCATGCCGCTCGGCGCCGCCGAGACCGACCGCCCCGCCGAACTGCGCGGCCCGCGCGCCTTCGCTCCGGACGAAGTGGCGAACGCGCCGGCAATCGTCGATTCCTGGTCCGATCCCGAGCCCGACCCCGAGACCATCCCCGTCCCGCTGCGCAAGATGGGCTGGCCGGCCCGGCTGCTGTGGAGCACCGCCAGCCTGCTCGTCTCGCTCGGGCTCGGCCTGGCCCTCGATGCCCTGATCCGCAATCTGTTCGAGACCAACCCGGCGCTGGGCTGGGTCGGCCTCACCATTCTCGGCCTCTTCCTTCTCGCACTGCTGGTGCTGATCGTCCGGGAAGCCGCCTCGCTCTGGCGCCTGCGCACCCTCGATCACCTCAAGGCGCAAGCGGCCGAGGCGCTCGGCACCGACAATCTCAAGCAGGCCAGCTCCATCCTCGCCGAGCTTGGCAGCATCTACGCCCCGCGCCCCGACCTCGCCCGCTCGACCGAGCGCCTGAGGACGGACCAGTCGCAATTCTTCGATGGCGGCGAGCTGCTGAAATTCGGCGAGCGGACGCTGATGGCCCCGCTCGACGCCCGCGCCCGGGCGCTGACCGCCGCCAGCGCCCGCCGCGTTGCGCTGGTCACCGCGGTGTCGCCGCGCGCCCTCGTCGATATCGCCTTCGTCGTCTGGGAATCGGTCCGGCTGGGCGGCGCGATCGCCCGCCTCTACGGCGCCCGCCCCGGCTTCTTCGGCACGTGGCGGCTGCTTGGCGCCATCCTCGGCCATCTTGCGGTCACCGGTGGCCTCGTGCTGACCGACGGCCTCGTCGAGCAGCTCGTCGGCCAGGGCCTCGCCGCAAAACTCAGCCAGCGGCTCGGCGAAGGCGTCGTCAACGGCCTGATGACGGTGCGCGTCGGTATCGCCGCCATGCGCGTCGTCCGGCCCTTGCCGTTCACCACCGAGCCGCAGCCGATGGTCAAGGATTTCATCCCCGAACTCGCCAACGTCCTCAAGTCGGACGCCAAGAATTAGCGGTTGGCCGAGCGAGCCCGTTGGGGATCGTTCCGCCGGAGCAAGAAGGAAATAGTCCCCCGCCCGCGCAGGTCACGGCATGAGCGGCGAGCACGACCCCACATCGGCTCGCTGCACCGTAACGCGCAGGCGGGGGGTAACCTCAGGCCGACGCTTCGGCGGCTGGAGTCCGCCCGAACAGCGGCCCGAGGAAGAACACGGCGCCGGCGACGATCGCCACCGCCATCACGGCGAGCACCACGAAGTCAGCGAAGTTGCCAAAGCCGGGCTTGAGCACCATGTCGACGATGACCATCAGCACGACGGTGTAGTCGAACTTCGAGATGTTCAGCAGCCGCTTGCCCATCGCCACCGCATCGTCGGTGCGGCCGGCGGCGAGCATCTCGCCGATCTGCCGGCCGGTCGGCTCGAGCAGCAGCAGCCCGGTGAGGAACGTCGACGCGAAGCCGACGAGCCCCAGGATCACCCAGAGCTGGTCCCACATGCCGCCGAAGGTCGCCGTGACGGCGCCGAACACGACGGTCAGGAAGGAGGCCGGCACGAACCAGGCCTTGCCCAGCCGGTTCATCACGTTGAGCCCGGCGAACAGGCCATCATTATCGTTGGCGCGCGTTGCCATGATGCTGGCGGCCAGCAATGTCAGCCCGCCGCCGACCCAGGCGATGGCGCACAGCACGTGCAGGAATTTGAAGAGCGTATAGAAGTCCATCGGTCACTCGCGAATTGCCCCCCGCGAGGTGGGGCGCAGATAGTCTGCGCCGCCTGAACCAAAACTGAATGACGGAAAACTAGCTGCCGAGCTTGGCCGCGCTCGGCGCCAGCGTCATCGCCAGCCCGTCGAGCCCGTCATTGAGGATGATCTGACAGCTCAGCCGCGAGGTCTTGCGCTGGTCGAGCGTCGAGAAGATCAGATCCTCCTCGCAATCCTCCATCGCCGGCAGCTTGCCGTACCAGGCCTCGTCCACCCACACATGGCAGGTGGCGCAGGTGCACGAGCCGCCGCACTCGGCCTTGATGTCGAGGCCGTAGTCGCGGATCACCTCCATGGCGCGCCAGCCCTCGAGCCCCTCGAGCTCGTGGACCTCACCCGCCTGGTCGGTGACGACGATCTTCATCCTCAGGCCCAAGCCTCGACGGTTCGGCGAGGCGTCACTTACGCAACCCCCAGCTTCTTTTGCAGCTTGGTGCTCGACGTCGTGTACTGGAACACGATCCTACCCGTCGGATCGATATGGTGCTTGGCGGCCTGCGCCATCAGCGCCGCTTCGTGGAAGCCCGAGAGGATCAGCTTCAGCTTGCCGGCGTAGGAGTTGATGTCGCCGATGGCGAAGATGCCCGGCTCCGAGGTCTGGAACTTCTCGGTATCGACCTTGACCACGCTCTCTTCGAGCTGCAGGCCCCAATCGGCCACCGGCCCGAGCTTGATGGTCAGCCCGAAGAACGGCAGCATGCGGGTGGCATGCACCATCGCCTCGCCCGAATCCATGGCGAAGTGCACGGCGCTGAGCTGGCCATTGTCGCCCTCGAGCTTGCTGATCTGGCCGAGCAGGAAGTTGATCTTGCCCTCCATCACCAGCTCCTTCATGCGGTTGACCGAGGCCGGCGCCGCCTTGAACGCATCGCGCCGGTGCACCAGGGTCAGCGAGCGCGCGATCGGCTGCAGGTTGATCGTCCAGTCGAGCGCGCTGTCGCCGCCGCCGACGATCACCACGTCCTGGTCGCGGAAATCTTCGATGCGGCGCACGGCGTAGAACACCGATTTACCTTCATAGGCCTCGATGCCGTCGACCGGCGGGCGTTTGGCCTGGAACGAGCCACCGCCCGCCGCGATCACCACCACCCTGGCGAGGAAAGTGGTGTCGGCGTCCGTCGTGATCAGGAAGCGGCCATCGGCCTGCTTCTGCAGCGTGTTGACGATCTGGCTGAAATGGAACTGCGGCCCGAACGGCGCAATCTGCTTCATCAGATTGTCGACCAGCTCCTGCCCGGTCACCACCGGGAAGCCCGGAATGTCGTAGATCGGCTTTTCCGGATAGAGTTCCGCGCACTGCCCGCCCGGCCGGTCGAGAATGTCGATGACGTGGCATTTGAGGTCGAGCAGCCCCAGCTCGAACACCGCGAACAGGCCCACCGGCCCCGCGCCAACAATCACCACATCTGTTTCGATCGGATCGGTCATCTATCTCTCGCTTCGCGCGACACCCACCGGCGCCACTATTGTTCCATGCGTCATTCCCGCCAAGGCGGGAATCCATCTTTCTTCTTATGCAAACCTGCGTCCTATGCCGTCTCGGTCTCGACCGGCCGGCGCAGGAACGGCCGCGTCCCCACCGGCACCTCGGTCGTGCCGATCGGCTGGTAGAACAGCTTTACGGTCGAGAAGTCGCCGGTCTCGAGCGCCTTGCGGGCACCCGCATTGGTGACGACGAAGGCGTTGATGCCGCAGCGCTGCATCAGCGTGAACTGGTCCGCCAGCACATCGCCCACGGCCCTGAGCTCGCCCTGGTATTTGTAGCGCTCCGACAGCAGCCGCGCGCTCGTATAGCCGCGCCCGTCGGTGAAGCCCGGGAACGCAATGGCGATCGAGGCAAAGCGGCCGACATCGGCCACCAGATCTTCCACATGGTCCGCCGGCGCGATCAGCAGCCCGTTGGGATGCGGATTGTCGAGCACCGCCTGCCGGTTCTCGAGGAACACCTTTGCCGGGATGTGGGTGTAGCGAACGCTGGCGGGGTCATCGCCCTCGGCCCACGCCCGGAACGGGTCGGCGATGAAGGCGCCGTCCTTGAACAGGTTCTTTTCCATCGCGGCCACCGGCTTTGCGATCGCTCCGTTGAAGTCGAAATGGATGCCGCACTCTTTCTTGTTGAGTCCGCGCCAGCGGCCGGCGCGCGGGTCTTCGCCCTCGGCAACGATCGTCGTGCACGGGGCGCAGCCGATCGATTTGTAGCCCTTAGCGAACAGCGGATGCTCGGGCAAGCCGTGCTCGGTCTTGTAGGCATTGACGTCGGCATCGGAGAAGTAGGCCAGCGGATTGACCTTGATGCGGTCGTCCGAGGTCAGCTCGAAATGCGGCAGCACGCCGCGCTCCGCCGTCTGGTAGCGCTTGCGGCCGGTGATCCAGCCGCCATATTGCGAAATCTCGGCATCGAGCGGCTCGGTCTTCCTGATGTGGCAGCACGAATCCGGATCGGTCTCCCACAGATCGCCATGCGGATCGAAGCGCGCGATGTCCTTGGGGTCGGGCCTGAGCCAGCGCACATTGGTGAGGCCCAGATGCCGCTCCAGCGTGCGCACATAAGCGAGCGTCTCGGGGAAATGCTTGCCGGTCTCGAGGAAATACACCGGCAGCGTCGGGTCCACCTGCGACACCATGTGCAGCAGCACCGACGAGTCCGCCCCGAACGAGGAGACGATCGCCACGTCGTCGCGCAGCACGTCCTGCACTGCCTGCCGCAGCACGCCGACGCCATCCATCTCGTCATACATGCCGTTGAGCGCCATGATCCCCAGCGCCCGCAGCTTGTCCCGCTTGGGTTGGGCAAAGGCGAGATTAGAGGGCATGACGGAAGGCCCCCTCATCCGCCCGTTGGGCACCTTCTCCCCCGCGGGGAGAAGACAATTGAGCCGCAATATTGGTCTGCCGGCCTTCTCCCCATGGCGTGCCCCACGCACCGGGCCAGGTCAGCTCAAGCCGTCCCATACAGCGCCTCCTTGAACGGCGCTTCGCCCAGCCGGCGATAGGCGGCGATGAACGGCTCGGCTGCGCTCTCGCGCCTCGCCAGATACGTCTCCACCAGCCGCTCGATGGCGTTCGGCACGTCCTCGGCCACGAAGCCATGCCCCAGGATGTCGCCGATCGCGGCATGCTCGGTGCCGTCGCCGCCGACGCTGATCTGGTAGAGTTCGGTGCCCTTCTTCTCGACGCCCAGTATGCCGATGTGCCCGGCATGGTGGTGGCCGCAGGCATTGATGCAACCCGAAATCTTGATCTTGAGGTCGCCGATCTCGCGCTGGCGCTGCTGGTCCGCGAACTTGCGCGAGATTTCCTGCGCGATCGGGATGGAGCGCGCATTGGCGAGCGCGCAGAAATCAAGCCCCGGGCAGGTGATCATGTCGGTGATCAGGCCGGCATTGCCGGTCGCCAGCTCGGCCTCGACCAGCGCGTCGTAGACGGTGCGCAGATCGACAATCCGCACATGCGGCAGAACGAGGTTCTGCTCATGCGTCACGCGCAGTTCGTCGAACGAATAGCGCTCGGCCAGATCGGCCACGACGTCCATCTGCCTGTCCGTCGCATCGCCCGGCGCGCCGCCGATCGGCTTCAGCGAGATCGTCACCGACGCATAGCCGGGCTGCTTGTGGGTGTGCAGGTTCCGCTCCAGCCACTCGCCATAGGCGGGATCGGCCTGCTTCTCGCGCGCCACGTCGAGATGGGTGACGTTGACCAGCTCGAAATCCGGCGCCTTGAAATATTCGGTGATGCGGTCGAGCTCCGCCTGCGGCAGCGTCAGCTGACCACCCTTGACCAGCGCGTATTCGGCCTCGACCTCCTCGCGCATCTTCTCGATGCCGATCTCGTGCACCAGGATCTTGATGCGCGCCTTGAACTTGTTGTCGCGCCGTCCATAGCGGTTGTAGACGCGCACGATGCTCTCGGAATAGGCGAGCAGGTTTTCGTGCTCGACAAACGGCCGGATCAGCTTGGCGACCATCGGCGTCCGGCCCATGCCGCCGCCGACCCACACTTCCCAGCCGATCTCGCCGGCCTCGTTGGTCACCGCCTTGAGGCCGATGTCGTGGAACTTGATCGCCGCTCGGTCCGACGGCGCCGCCGTCATCGCGAACTTGAACTTGCGCGGCAGGTACGAGAATTCCGGATGCAGGCTCGACCACTGGCGCAGGATTTCCGCCATCGGCCGCGGATCGAGCAGCTCGTCTGCCGCGGCGCCGGCGAACTGGTCGGTCGAGATGTTGCGGATGCAGTTGCCCGAGGTCTGGATCGAGTGCATCTCGACCTCATTGAGATGCTCGATGATGTCGGGTACGTCGCCGAGCCGCGGCCAGTTGAACTGGATGTTGGTCCGCGTCGTGAAGTGGCCGTAGCCGCGGTCATAGGTCCGCGCGATGTACGCCAGCTTGCGCAACTGCTTCGAGCGGAGCGTGCCGTATGGAATGGCGATCCGGAACATGTAGGCGTGCAGCTGCAGATAGAGCCCGTTCATCAGCCTGAGCGGCCGGAACTGGTCCTCGTTGATCTCGCCGCGCACGCGGCGCATCACCTGGTCGCGAAACTGCGCCGTGCGTTCCTTCACGAACGCGGCGTCGAACTCGTCATATCGATACATGGTCGTCCTGGCCCAGATGCTGGCGCTCGAAACGCGGCGCGGTCGGCCCTTCGGCCCGGATGCGCTCGCGGATGCGGTCGGGATGGATCACCCCATCGCGCAACTGCACCGTTTCGATCTCCAGCGAATTGATCCGCATGGTCTTTTTGGTGGCGGCGATGGCGGCGTCGCGCGCCTCGGCCTCTTCCTTGAGGAAGACGCGGGCCTGCTGCAGCTCTTCGACCCACTCGCCGGCGCGGTCGAGATAGACCGTCGCTCCACTCATCAATTCGTTGCCGGTGAGAATGTCCACCTTACGCCACCTTGAATGTCTGTTCGGCGATTGCCGCCGCCTCGGCCCAGTCGCCGTGCCTGACCGCCTCGCCGATGAAGATGATTGCCGGGCCGTCGGCCATCTCGACCTCGCCCGCCGCCATCGCGGCTAATGTACCGAGGTGGAATGAACGGTCGCTGCGTCCGGCATTCACCACGATGCCAACCGGCAGCGCGGCATTCATGCCGCGCGCCAGCAGTTGGCTCGCCACCCCGCCCGCGATCGACTTGCCCATGTAGAGCGCCAGCGTCACGCCGGCGGTCGCCAGCGCGGCCCAGTGCTCGAGCTCTTCGTTCTCGGCGCCATGCGCCGTCGCGAACAGTACGCCGGTCGACACCTTGCGCAGCGTCACCGGCGTCGCCGTATCGGCCGCCGCGGCCAGCGCCGCGCTGATCCCCGGCACGATCTGGTAGGCGATGCCGGCCTTGCGCAGCGCCGCCAGTTCCTCGCCGGCCCGGCCGAACACCATCGGGTCGCCGCTCTTGAGCCGCGCCACCCGCTTGCCCTGCCGCGCCAGACGCACCAGCAGCGCATTGATCTCGGCCTGGGTGAAGGAGTGGTGCCCCTTCTTCTTGCCGACCGAGATGCGCTCGGCATCGCGCCGGCCCATCTCGACGACGACATCGGGCACCAGTTGGTCGTGGACGATCGCGTCGGCCGCCTGCAGCAGCCGCTGGGCGCGCAGCGTCAGCAGATCTTCCGCCCCCGGCCCCGCCCCGATCAGCCAGACCACGCCGGCTTCGTCCTTGAGATGCGCCTCGAGCAGCGCTTCGGGCGAGCGCACATCGCCCGACACCAGCTCCTCGTAGAAGCGGCGCTGCTGCGTCTTGCCCAGAACCGTGCTCACCCGCTCGCGCAGGGAACCGGCGAGCCTGGCCAGCCGTCCGAGCTCGGGCGCTAGCATCGCCTCGATGCGCGCCCGCACCAGCCGCGCCAGCACCGGCGCATCGCCCTCGGTCGACACCGCGACCGTCAGCGGCGCCCGATCGACGATCGACGGGACGTAGAAATCGCACTCATCGGGGGTATCGACGACGTTCACCGGGATGCCCCGGCGACGCGCTTCGGCCTTCGCCGCGTCCGCCACATCGCTCTTTTCGGCCACGAACAGCAGCGCCGCGCCATCGAGTGCAGTCAGCCAGCTCTGACGGGGCAAAAGTTCATAGCCGATGCCGGCGAACAAGGCCGTCAATTCATCGGCAACAATCGCGACTGAAGCAGTAGTCTTTACGGCCAACCGCGCTTTACCGAGGGCTTCTTCTCCACCGCCGATGATGACGATGCGCTGACCCTGGACTTTGTAGCTGACGGGGAATGTGTTGAGTTCACCCATTGCTGGCCTTTCGCGGCGTCCTATAGTCCACATTGGCCTTTTCGGACAAGCTATTGAAATCCAATAGCTTTTATTTTCCCCTGCGCCGCCGCCCCGCTGGTATGCCGTTGCGCGGAAGGCTTGCTCGATGGAAACCTAACCCTGCCGGGACGGCACTCGCATGACGAGCCCGTCGAGCTCCGGCTTCACCTTGATCTGGCAGCTCAGCCGGCTATTAGGCTTCACCTCGAAGGCGAAATCCAGCATGTCTTCCTCCATCATCGATGGCGGCCCGACAATTTCCGTAAAGGATTCATCGACATAGGCGTGACAGGTGGCGCAGGTGCAGGCTCCGCCGCACTCCGCGATGATTCCCGGCACGCCGTTCATGATGGCGGTTTCCATCACGGTCGAGCCCAGTTCCGCCTCGGTCTCGTAAGACTGGCCGTCGGCGGTAATGAAGGTGATCTTTGGCATGGCGTGCCTATAGCGACGGCCTATCCCGCCCGCAAGCAAAGCCTTGGGAAAGCTGCTATGCCGCCGCCTTCAGGCGCTGCGCGATGAAGGCCGACACTTCCTCGACGGCGACATTGAGATCGTCGATGCGCTCCGGATTAACCGGCGCCCCGTCCCGCAGTTCCGTCTCGGCGACCCGCGCCAGGTCGGCCAGCGCGAACGCCCCGATCCCCGCCGCCGCGCCCTTGAGCGTATGCAGGTTCCGCAGCAGCTCCGGCACGGTCGTGCTCTCTTCGAGGCGGTGGTAGTAGACGTGGCTCATTTCGTCGAACAGCCGCAGCACTTCGAGCTCGAGCCCAGAATCACCCAGCGTCTGCTTGCTGAGGTGCTCCAGATCGATCGGGCGGCGAATCTCCGGCTGGCTGACCGGCGCCACGACCGGCTTTGCTGCACTTTGTCCCCGCATTTCGGCCTCACGCACCTGACTGGCAACGTGCCTTCTGGCACGCCCGCAAAGCCTAGGCTTGCGCTGGTGAACAGCCTCTTAAGCCGGTCGGTCGGAGTGGACGCATCGGCCGACTCGCCTCCAAACCGCCCAAATTAACCTTTGCTTAAGAAGGCGCTCGGATTGCCTAAAATTGAATGTATGATTTGAGGCATACCCGGCGCGCGGCGGCAAAGGGGCGGGGACGGGCGGCAATTTGAATCGCTTTTTACCCAAATGGTCTGGAAACCCGAAAGGGCGGCCGGTCCATCGTACAACTCCTGATGCCGCCCCTGTCGCAACCAGCCGACGAGAGTTGTAAAGAGTTATGGCGAAGAAATCGAACACCCAGGACGATCCGGCAACCCTCGCCTTTTCGGCAGTAGAGGATGCCCTCAAGGACTCGGTCTTCGGCGGCCCTTCGCCGTCCGATCCCATGCCGCAGCCCGAGCCGGTATCGATCCCGCGCCAATCCTCGCAGAGCCCGCGCGCCGAGCGCGCCCGCGTCGCCGACAAGCAGGCCGCCATGTCCGGCTCGGTCGCCAATGACGACCGCTTCCAGGGCTCACGCATCCTCTACGGCCTGCAGTCGCGCTCCAACTCGACCCCCAGCTTCATCGCCGTCATCGTGGCGGTGGTCTGGATCGTCGCCATCCTCGCTGTCGGCCTGATCCGCAACGGCCGCGATTTCGGTACGCCCGGCTTCTTTGCCTCGAACGATTTCATCGGCCTGATCGCCCTCGCCGTCATTCCGGTGCTCGGCTTCTTCGCCATCGCGACGCTGATCCGCCGCGCCCAGGATTTGCGCAACGCCGCGACGGCCGTGACCCACGCCGCGATCCGTCTCGCCGAGCCCGAAACCACCGCCTCCGAAAAGGTCGCCTCCGTCGGCCAGGCCGTCCGCCGCGAAGTGAACGCGCTCGGTGATGGCCTCGAACGCGCTCTGTCGCGCGCCGGCGAGCTCGAAGTGATGATCCACAACGAGGTCACCGCGCTCGAGCGCACCTATTCCGACAATGAATCGCGCATGCGCGCCCTGATCCAGGAACTGGCCAGCCAGCGCGAAGCCGTCATCACCAATACCGAGCGTGTTCGCGAGGCGATCACCGAGAGCCACACCGGCCTCGTCTTCGACCTCGACATGATCAGCCAGCGCATCGCCGGCACCATCGTCGAGTCGGGCGGCAACCTTACCAAGGCTCTCGAAACCGCCGGCAACTCGCTGAACGGCGCCTTCGGCGAGCGCACCGAAAGCTTCGTGTCGCTGATCGACCAGCGCACCAGCAGCCTGCTGAGCGCCCTCGACGACAGCGCCTCACGCCTCAACATCACCCTCGAGGATCGCGCCGGCACCATCTCGAACGCCTTCGAGAACCGCACGCAGGAGTTGAGCTCGGTCATCGACAACCGCATGGCCTCGCTCACCGAGGCGCTCGACGGCCGCGCCACGACGCTGGCCGACGCCATCGAGAACCGCACCTCCTCGCTCGCCAAGCTGCTGAGCCAGGGCGGCATCACCCTGCTCGACCAGCTCCGCGATCGTGGTCACGAGGTCTCCTCGGCCCTCGACATGATCGGCTCGCGCATTTCGTCCGACATCCAGGCGCGCAGCCGGGAAGCCGAAACGATCATGGGCAATCTGACCAAGCAGCTCGACGAGTCGATCTCCATCCAGGTCAACTCGATGGAAAGCAAGCTGCAGACCGCCATGATCGAGCTGAGCGGCGCCCTCGACGATACCACCGAGCGCGCCCGCGTCACGCTGATGGGCGCCGGTTCGCAGAACCTCACCCAGTTCGACGCCCGCCTCGACGAGATCGCGGTGGTCATCGACACCCGCCTGCAATCGCTCGACGGCGTCGTCGGCGACAAGGGCGACAAGCTCATCGCCGCGCTCGAAAAGCACAATGCCAGCTTCGCCGCGCGCGCCAACGTCCTCGAGATGGCTCTCGACGAGAAGTCGGGCCACTTCAACGACATCGTCAACCAGCGCACCCGCGAGATGATCGAGACGCTGGGGCAACGCTCCAAGCAGATCACCGAAGTCATCGGCAATCGCAGCCGCGAAATCTCCGACGCGCTCGAAGGTCACTCGCAGATCCTGGCCGACGCGCTCGACAGCCGCACCCAGGCGCTGACCGATACGCTGGGCAACCGCACCGGCGAATTGAGCCAGACCCTGCTCGGCCGCGCCCAGGAGATCAACGAGCTGCTGTCGGGCCGCACCACGCTGCTCGACAACAGCCTGACCCAGCACGTCGCCAATATCGGCCAGGTAATGGAGACGCGCTTCTCGGGCGTCGACACCACGCTGACGCAGCACACCAATGCGCTCTCGTCCGCCCTCGACCAGCGCACCCAGCTGCTCGCCACCACCGTGGGCACCCGCTCGCAGGAACTGAGCGAAGCGCTCAACACCCGCACCCAGCAGCTCGCCGAAGTGCTGGGCACGCACACTGCCGCGATCGCCGGCGCCATCGGCGACCGCACGGTCGAGCTGGCTCGCACCATCGACGCGCAGGGCACCCAGGCCCGCGACAAGATCGACTCGTCGCTGCGCTCGGTCACCGACATCATGGCCGACCGCGCCACCGCCGTATCGGCGCTCATCGCCAGCAAGGTCGGCGAGGTGAACGACAATCTCGGGCGCGGCATCGACAGCGCCATCCTGCGCATCGCCGACGCCGAAAGCGGCGTGACCGCCCGGATCGACGGCGCCGCCGCGACCGTGGGCGAGAGCGCCCGCAAGGCTGCCGACATCATCGAGACCGGCGTCAATTCCGCCCGCAAGGCGATCACCGACATGGTCGACCAGCGCTTGGGCACCCTGCCCGAGGCGATCACCGCGCGCGCCGACATCACGGCCGAGCGCCTGGCCTCGCTCAACACCGCGATCAACACCGCACTGGTGCAGTCGATGGCCGATCTCGAGGCCGGCGCCGACCGGATCGAGGAGACCATCTCCAAGCGCATCGTCTCGGCCACGGCGACCATCACGCTCGACGTCGCCGAAACCGCGGACCGGATGGACACCCATGTCCGCCAGGCCATGGAGCAGATCACCCACGCCGCGGCGTCCATCGACGAGCTCATCTCGATCAAGGCGGTCACCGCGACCGACGCCATCGAGAAGCGGGCACAGGCCCTGAGCACGGCCGTCACGCAGCAGACCGACAGCCTGGCCCAGCTCATCGCCAACCAGGGCGACCATATCGGCGCCGTGGTGGCCGGCCAGTCCGACAGCCTCGCCTCGATCGTGGCGCAGCACGCCAACGCCATCACCTCGGTGGTCGCGACCCAGACCGACACCTTCGCGCAGGTCATCGCCAACCAGGCCGGCAACATCAACTCGGTGGTCGCCAGCCAGACCGATGCGTTCGCGGCCATGATCGCCAGCCAGGGCGGTACCATCACCGGCCTCGTCGCCCAGCAGACCGACGCGCTGGCGCAGATCGTCAGCCAGCAGACCGGCTCGCTGCAGCAGGTCATCGCCCAGGAGGCGGGGACCATCTCCAGCGTCGTCAGCCAGCAGACCGATGCCCTCGCCAATGTCGTCAACCAGCAGGTCGATGCGCTGTCCGGTGTGGTCAACCAGCAGGTCGACGCACTGTCGGGCGTGGTCAACCAGCAGAGCGGCATCGTCACCCATGTGGTGGCCGAACAGAGCCAGGCTCTCTCGCAGACGGTCGCCGAGCACGCCACGGCGTTCTCGCAGGTCGTCGCGCAGCAGACCGAGGCTGTCGGCCACGTGGTGGGCGATCGCACCGACGTGCTCACCCAGCTGGTCGCTGGTCATACCTCGACCTTCGCGGCCACCGTGGATGAACGCACCCGCAACCTCGAGAGCGCGCTGCGCTCGCAGGGCAACATCCTGCAGGAAGCCCTGCAGACGACCGCCAGCCAGGCCGAGCAGATCGTCGCCGTCATCTCGCAGCGCATCCTGTCCGATGCCAATGAGGCGCTGGCCCGCCTCGGCCAGTCCAACGACATCCTGACCTCGGTGCTCGACTCGGCGAACGCCACGCTCGGCCAGCTCGAAGCCTCGGTTGCCAACCAGACCGCCGCCTATGCGGCGACGGTCCGCGATGCGGCCGGGACCACCGAGCAGGCCGGTCTGCTGGTCAGCCAGCAGGTCGCCGCGCTCGACGTCACGATGCGCGGCCAGGTCGATGCCCTGCAGTCTACGGTGCAGAACCTCATCAACGAGTTCGGCACCATGCTGGGCAGCCTCAACAGCGAGGTTGCCGCGATCGACCAGTCCGCCGCCGCGCTGAACCAGGCCGGCTCGACCTCGATCGACGCCCTCGAAGAGCGCCGCACGGCGATGGACTCGCTGTCGCAGAGCTTCACGCAGCGCGCCGACGAGATCGACGAGCGTATGCGCGGCTTTGCCCAGACCATCGCCGATGCCGTCAACTCCACCGAACGCCGCCTGCTCGACAGCCGCGCGCAGATGGAACAGATCCTGCAGTCGAGCGGCGAGCAGGTGAACACCGCGCTCAACGGTGCCACGGCCGAGCTCACCAACCGCCTCGGCGATTTCCGCGAGGCGGCCGGCAGCGAGACCGAGAAGGCCTCCGACGTGCTGCGCCAGACGCAGGCGACCATGATCCTCGAAATGCAGCAGGCGCTCGAAGAAGCGACCCGCCGCTTCACCGAGACGGCCTCCGCCATGCGCGAGACCGCCAAGGAAGTCGGCAGCGAACTCGAAGCCACCCGCTCCGAACTCGCCCGCGGCGTGATGGAACTGCCCGAGGAGACCAAGACCAGCGCCGCCGCGATGCGTCGCGTCGTCGCCGAGCAGATCGAAGCGCTGAGCGAGCTCAACGCCATCGTCCGCGCCCAGTCGGCGACGCACGATCTGAGCGAGCGCCGTCCGGCCCCTGCGCCGCGCAGCGAGCCGCGGGCCGAAGCGCCGCGCCCGGCCCCGGCCCCTGCTCCCGTCGTCGAGGCTCCGCGTGCCGCGCAGCCCGCGCCGCGCACCGTGACGGTCGCCGAAGCACCGCGTCCGGCTCCCGTGGCCGCGCCGGTCGCCGAGGCTCCGCGCCCGGCCGTCAAGGAGGAAGCCGGTGGCGGCTGGCTCCGCGACGTGCTCCGCAACGCCAATGGTCCGGCCGCGGCCGCGCCGCAGCAGAACCTGACCGCGCTCACCGACGAGATCGCCCGTTCGATCGACCCGGCCGCCCTGGGTGATGCCTGGGCCCGCTATCAGGCCGGCGAGCAGAACGTCTTCTCGCGCCGCGTCTATACGCTGAGCGGTCAGGGCACCTTCGACGAGGTCAAGCGCCGGCTCGGCCGCGATCCGGAGTTCGCCAAGAACGCGCAGAGCTACATGAGCGAGTTCGAAGCGCTCCTGCAGCGCGCCGCGCAAGGCCCCGACCCGATCGCCGAAACCCGCGCCTTCCTCACCGGCGACAAGGGCAAGGTCTACACCATGCTGGCCCATGCCAGCGGCCGGCTCGGCTAAGCTTCAGAAGAAGACCTCCAAGCCAATTGGCCCCGCTCCGGCGGGGCCTTTCTTTTGCGGGGCTCAGACCTGAACCGGCGCCAGCTCGAGACGCTTGAGCGGGCTGAGCAGCCGGCCAGCCACCAGCGCCGCAAGGACCTGCGGCAGCGGCGGTACCGTCGTGCCGATCGGCACGAGGACGTCGCGCAGCACCGGCAGCCACCGGCTGTCGGACTGGTACATCGGCGTGAGCGTCAGGCTCAGCGCCTGGTAGAGCCGCACATGCCAGCGGCGGAGCCGCGCATAATGCGCGAGACCGTCGGCCAGAGCGGGAAGGCGCAGCGCCAGGGTCAGAGCCCGTGCGTCGAGCAGCGCCATGTTGGCGCCCTGCCCCAGCTGTGGGCTCGTCGAGTGCGCGGCATCGCCGATGGCAACCAGCCCATCGCCAACCGGCAGCGGCACCGTCTGGTGGACATAGCGCGCGAGGCTGAGGTTCGCGAAGCCGCCCAGCACCTCGAGGTGCGGCGCCATCTGCGGCCACAGGGACAGAACCCGCGCGCGCCAGAGCTCGAACCCACCGTCGAGCAATTGCTGGTGCTCGTGCCAGCGCAGCGACCAGAAGAAGGCGCCGAGCTGCGGACCATCGAGCGTCTGCTTGCCGATGGGCAGCATGCCGATCATCACGTTGGCCTGCCGGTAGCGCTGCATCAGCGCCGTGCGATCGAAGCCGTCATCGAGCCACGGGACCGTGCCCCACACCGCGCCGAAGGGCAGCGGGCGGGCTCTGCCGACATTGTTCAGATACGGCCGCAGCTGTGAGCTCGCGCCAAGTGCATCGACGACGAGGTCGAACGGCCCTTCGCGTTTGTCGCCGAATACCAGATGACCGTTCTCGATGCCGCTGATCGTGCGGCCGGTCGCGATCGGGATGCCGGCGGCAATGACTGCGTCGTGCAGTACATTGAACAACGCCGCCCGGTGCACGCCCAGGCCGCGGCCCAGACCCGGCCAGGCGGCGTAGCGCATATCGAGGACGGTCCGGCCGCTTATCGCATCGTGGCCCATCAAGCGGTCGAGCGGATGGCCCAGTGCACGCATCGCCGGGAGCAGCCCCATATCCGCGAGCACCGCCTGCCCGGTGGGCTGCAGCATCAGGCCGGAGCCGATGGGGCGGGCCGTCTCGAAGCGCTCGAAGATGCGGACGCGGTGACCATCGCGATGCAGCGACAGCGCTGCGCTTAAGCCCGCGGGTCCGGCTCCGGCGATGGCGATGTCGTAATGCGGCATCGCCCTCTCGCGGCTTGGTTAGAGGAGCACCTGCGTGCCGATCTCGACCACGCGGCCGGTCGGGATGTGGAAATACTCGGTGGCGTCGGTGGCGTTCTTGGCCAGCGCGATGAAGACGCGGTCCAGCCACACCGGCAGCCCGCCCTTGACCGAGGGCTTCAGCGACCGGCGGCTAAGGAAGAACGACGTCGACATGATGTCGAACTTCCAGCCGAGTTTGCGCGCCAGGGCCAACGCCTTCGGAATGTTGGGCGTCTCGATGTACCCGAAGGTCACCACCACCCGGTAGAACAGGTCGTTATAGGCGTCGATCTTGACCTTCTCGTCGTCGCTGACGCGCGGCGTCTCGGCGGTGACGATCGTCAGGATGACATTGTGCTCGTGCAGGACCTTGTAGTGCTTGAGGCTGTGCAGCAGGGCCGTCGGCGCGCCCGAAATGTCGGAGGTGAGGAACACCGCCGTGCCAGGCACGATCATCGGCTTCTTCTTGGCGAGGTTCTCGACGAGGAATTCGAGGGGCACCTCGTCGCGGCGCGTCTTCTCGCTCAGCCGCTTCCGGCCGAGGATCCAGGTGGTCATGAGGAAGGCAACCCAGGTCGCGGCCAGCGCCGGCACCCAGCCACCCTGCTCGAACTTGGCGAGATTGGCGAGGAAGAAGCTGAGATCGATGGTGAGCAGCGGGATGATCACCGCCATCGCCACATAGAGGTTCCACTTCCAGATGCGCCACATCACGATGAACAGCAGCAGCGAGGTCACCAGCATCTCGCCGGTGACCGCAATGCCGTAGGCGGCACTGAGCGCGGCGGATGAACGGAAACCGATAACGAGCAGCACCACGGCGATGAGCAGCAGGAAATTGACCTGCGGCATGAAAATCTGGCCGGCAACTTCCTCGGACGTGTGACGCACCTCGAGACGCGGCAGCAGGTTCAAGTGCATGGCCTGCCGTACCAGTGAGTAGGCGCCGGTGATCACCGCCTGGCTGGCAATGACCGTGGCAACGGTCGCCATCGCCACCATCGGCAACTGCGCCCATTCGGGCTGCATCTGGAAGAACGGATTGGCGTAGTTGTGCTCGTCGGAGAGGACGTAGGCCCCCTGCCCGAAATAGTTGAGCAGCAGGCATGGGAAGACGAGGCCGACCCACGCCGCGATGATCGGCTTGCGGCCGAAATGGCCGAGATCGACGTAGAGGGCTTCAGCGCCCGTCACCGCCAGGAAGACGGCGCCGGCCACCACGACCGCGATCTGTACGTGCTCGACCAGAAACTGCACCGCCAGGATCGGGTTGATCGCCCAAAGCACTTCGGGCGTGCCGAAGATATGGACGAGGCCGCTTACCCCGAGGATGAGAAACCAGACCGCCATGATCGGCCCGAAGACCGTCGAAACGCGCGCCGTGCCGAAGCGCTGCACCATGAACAGGCCGATGAGGATGACGACCACCAGCGGCACGACCCAGGGCGACAGGCGCGGCTCGACGACCTCGATGCCTTCGACTGCCGACAGAACCGAGATCGCCGGGGTGATAATGGCGTCGCCGAGGAACAGCGAACCGCCGATCACGCCGAGGGCGAGAATCCAGGTCGGACGCTTCTGGAATGCGTTGGAGGCGAGCGACATCAGCGAGAGGGTCCCGCCCTCGCCCTTGTTGTCGGCCCTGAGCACGAAACTCACATATTTGATGGTGACGATGACCGTCAGCGCCCACAGGATCAGCGACAGCAGCCCGATGACCTCGTGCGGCGTCGCCTTGGTACCGCCGGCGGCGTGCAGCGCCTCGCGGAACGCGTAGAGCGGGCTGGTGCCGATGTCACCATAGACCACGCCCAGAGCACCCAGCACGAGGACGCCCAGCTGGGCCTTGTGCGAGGGTACCGCTTCTGCGGCGGCCGGGGCCGGAGCCGCGGCCTGGGTAGTCTGAGTCATATGGCCTTCGAAGCCCCGTGATGAGGCGGGCGGGGTCTACACCCGGCCCAATTCGCATTCAACTGCGATCGCTGCGTCAGGTTAGCAGGATTTGTATGGGGGAGAATGCCCCCAATAAGTCGGCGTTCCGCCAAAAAACAAAAGGGCGGCATCCGAAGATGCCGCCCGCGTCCGGGGGGAGAAGGAGCGACCCCGAGCGTAAAGTCCCGGCTCAGGCCGCCTTGGTGGCCGCCGCGGCGGCGTCGGCCGCGCGGGCATTGCGGGTGGCGTTGGTCCACCACAGCAGGTTGTCGAAGACGTCCTTGGTGAACGGCACCTGGTGCGGCAGCACGTCGTCCCAGGTCTTCTGGCCCATCATGATGGGGCCGAATTCCGAGCCGCCGATATGGAGGCCGTGACGGACGGAAACCGCCTGCAGCTCGACCATGATGTTGCGCAGGTGCTCGACCGCGCGGGCGCCGCCCACCGAGCCGTAGCTCATATAGGCCACGGCCTTCTTCATGAACGGCTTGTAGGCCCAGTCGATGGCGTTCTTGAGCGCGCCCGGCACCGAGCGGTTATACTCGGCGGTGACGATGATGAAGCCGTCGAATTCGTTGAGCTTGGCCTGCCACTTGGCGGCGGTCTCGTTGGGGGTCGGCATCCAGAAGTCCGACGCCGGGGCATCGAACAGCGGCAGCGGGTAGTCCTTCAGGTCGACGATCTCGACGTCGAAGGCGCCACAGGCCTTGGCCTGCTCGGCGATCCATTTCGCCGGCTTGTCGCCCTGACGGTTGGGACGAATGCTGCCGATGATGACGGCGATCTTTGGCTTGGTAGTCATTGTGCTCTCCAGTAACAAACCGTAACTGAGGGCGAATATGTGCCTGCGGCGAGAACATGCAAGCGGGCACCAGATGGTCACGCGACCACAGTGGGGTCGCTGCGTTAAGCGCTTGTGGCTCAGTTACATCTCTGTGCGTATCGGTCGAACCGGCACTTGCCGCAACAAACCGCGACGGGCCGAACCGTTCCCCCGAAGATCGGTCAACAATTGCGTTGCAACTGTTCGCGATTAGCGACCGCTCAGAATGTGCACATACCGGCGGACCGTCTCAGGGAACCCGTATTTCAGCGCGTCGGCGGTGATGGCGTGCCCGATCGAGCACTCGTCGAGATCGGGAATCGCCTGCATCAGTGCCGGCAGGTTGTCGAGCGTCAGGTCGTGCCCGGCATTGACGCCGATGCCCGCCCCGCCGCGTGCCGCGCGCAGCCCGGCGTGCCGGCAGGCGTCGGCGGTGGCCTTCAGCTTCAGCCTCTCGGCCTCATGGTCGCCCCGCGGATCGCCATAGGGGCCGGTGTAGAGCTCGACGCGGTCCGTACCGATCTCGGCAGCCAAAGCCGGCAGCTCCGGGTCGGCATCGATGAACAGTGAAACGCGGATGGCACAGTTCTGCAGCCGCTCGACCACCTCACCCAGCATCGGCATGTGCGCCGCGAGGTCCCAGCCATGATCGGAGGTGGCCTGGTCGGGATGATCGGGCACCAGCGTCACCTGGTCGGGCCGCACCAGCTCGCACAGTTTCAGGAAATCCTCGGTCGGGTAGCCCTCGACGTTGTATTCCTTGCCCACCCATTCGTCGCGCAGCAGGTCGAGCAGTTCGAATACGTCGGCGCGCCGGATATGCCGCTCGTCGGGACGCGGATGCACGGTGACGCCGCTCGCCCCTGCCCCCAGCGACAGCCGCGCCATCTCGACCACGCTGGGCCAGGGCAGATTGCGGCGATTGCGCAGGTGCGCGACGGCGTTGAGATTGACTGAAAGGTTGGCCATCGCGGCTCCTTACACGAAGCCCGCCGGCCGCAACAGCCGACCTTAGCTCACACCGTCACCCAGGCCTGCGTCTCGTGCGAGCGCGCCATCGCCGCCACGGTGCGCTCGATCCTGAGGCCCGCGTCGAAATCGATAATGCGGGCCTGCGCATTGCCGGCGATCTTCGAGAGCAGTTCGTGGCACTCGATGATCTTGAGATCGTTGAAACCGAGGCTGTGGCCGGGCGCCGGGATGAACCTGTTGTAGGGGGCGTGCTCGGGCGCCGCGAGGATGGTGCGGAAGCCGCGCGTCTCCTTGGGGCCGTCGGCGGTGTAGAGCTGCAGCTCGTTGAAGCGCTCCTGGTCGAACAGGATGGCGCCCTTGTCGCCATAGAGTTGCACCGCGATGCGGCCCTTGCGGCCCCAGGCGCTGCGGTTGAGCGCGAGCACGCCGGAAGCGCCCGTCGCGAGCTCGAACAGCACGCCGGCGATATCGTGCGTCTCGGCCGGCCTGCCGCCGACCATCGGACGCGTCGCATAGGGCTTGGCCTCGTGGCAGACGAGCCGCGTCATCGGCCCGAGCAGCGTGGTGATCAGCGACAGCGGATGCACGCCGAAATCGTCGAGCGCACCATAGCCCGAGGCCTTGTCGTTCTTGAACACGAAGGGCGTTTCGGGGTCGGCCATGAAGTCCTCGTCCATCTCGACGCGGACGTGGTTCACGGTGCCGATCGTGCCGGCGCCCAGCAGCGCTTCGATCTGCCGGACCATCGGGTTCTGGATGTAGTTGTAGCCCAGCACCGTCACCTTGCCTGAAGCCTTCGCGGCGGCGGCCATGCGCTCGGCATCGGCGAGGCTCGTCGCCATCGGCTTTTCGCACCAGACATGCTTGCCCGCTTCGAGCGCCGCGATCGCCATCTCGGCATGGAACTGGTTGGGCGTGGTGATCGAGACGACATCGACCTTCGGGTCGTTGACCAGTGCGCGCCAGTCCTTGCCCGATCTGGCGAAGCCGAATTCGGCGGCGCGCTGCGCGGCAAGCTCGTCGGTCACCTCGCTGAGGTGCACCAGCCGGATCGCCGGCCCATCGCCGAATACGGCATGCACCCCGGTCCAGGCCAGCGCGTGGCACTTGCCCATGTAGCCGGTGCCGATCAGCCCGACGCCCAAATTCGCCATCTCATCCTCCCATTGCCGCCGCTGGGGCACAAAGCGCGGTCCCGGCTTGACTTGCCGGTCGGTTCCACCGCCTCTTCCCCGCATGAGCGATACCGAAATTCCATCGACCCCGCCCAAAGATTTCGACGCGCTGCGCAGCGCCATCCTCGAGCGCAAGGCGAGCCTGCCCAAGCGGTTGACGCAGGTGGCCGCCTATGCGCTCGACAACCCCGACGAGATCGCCTTCCGCACCGCGGCATCCATTGCGGGCTCGGCCAATGTGCAGCCCTCCACGCTTGTGCGCTTCGCCCAGCAATTCGGCTTCGAGGGCTTTTCCAGCCTGCAGCAGCTGTTCCGCGCCCGGCTGAAGGAGCGCACCTCGTCCTACGAGGAGAGGCTTCGTCTCCTCGAGCAGGACAGTCCCGCCATGCCCGAGAGCATGGCGATCCTCAACGGCTTCGTGAATGCCGGCCATCGCTCGTTGGACGCGCTGAGCAAGGCTGTCGACCCCGATGCGTTCGAGCGCGCCGCGGAACTGCTGGCGGGCGCGCAGACCATCTTCCTGATCGCCAAGCGCCGCTCCTACCCGATCAGCTCCTACATGGCGTACGCCTTCGGCAAGCTGCGGGTGAAATGCATCGCGGTCGGCACGGCGGCGGGCATCGATGACGACGTGCTGGCGCTGGCCGGACCGCGCGACGCGGCGTTCGCCGTGAGCTTCTCGCCCTATGCGTCCGAGAGCGCCGGCCAGGCCCGCGCCATGGCCGATCGCGGCGTAGCGGTGGTGTCGCTCACCGACTCGGCGTTCTCGCCGCTGGCGGAGTGCTCCAAAATCTGGTTCGAGGTCGTCGAGGCCGATCATGCCGGATTTCGTTCCCTCTCCGCCAGCATGGCGTTTGCCATGGCCCTCACCGTAAGCGTCGCCGAAAAGCGCCGCCACGGCTGATTTCTTGGCCTATCCGACCCTGCTCCTCCAAGCGCCCGAGACAGCATATGGAATGAAAATTCCATATTGACTATCACACGGAACCTGTATTTCGTTTGAGGTCTGAGGAGGCCAGATTGACCACGACGCGCGATGCAGCGGCCAGCAAGCCGCTCGATGTCATTACCATTGGTCGCGCCTCCGTCGATCTCTACGGCCAGCAGATCGGCACGCGCCTGCAGGATATCGGCAGCTTCGCCAAATCCGTGGGCGGCTGCCCCACCAATATCTCCGTCGGCACCGCCCGCCTCGGCCTCAAATCGGCGCTGATCACCCGCGTCGGCGCCGAGCAGATGGGCGGCTTCATCAAGGAGCAGCTGGCGCGCGAGGGTGTTGAAACCCGCGGCATCGTCACTGACGCCGACCGGCTGACGGCGCTGGTGCTGCTGTCGGTCGAGGCCGAGGGCGTCTCGCCGATGATCTTCTATCGCACCGACTGCGCCGACATGGCGCTCAGCGAAGCCGATATCGACGAGAGCTTCATCGCCTCGGCCCGCGCCATCGTGGTGACGGGAACGCATTTCTCGACACCCAACGCCGCCGCCGCGCAAAAGAAGGCGATCCGGCTGGCCAAGGCCAATGGCGCCAAGGTCGTGTTCGACATCGACTATCGCCCCAACCTCTGGGGCCTAGCGGGGCATGCCGCCGGCTTCGAGCGCTACGTCAAATCCGAGCGCGTCACCGCTGAATATCAATCCATCCTCGCCGACGTGGACCTCATCGTCGGCACCGAGGAAGAAATCTCCATTGCCGCCGGCACCGATGTCCTCCCAGCCGCGCTTAAGGCGATCCGCACACTCTCGGGTGCAACGATTGTCCTCAAGCGCGGCGCCCTGGGTTGCATCGTCTATGACGGGCCGATCCCCGACGATCTCGAACAGGGCATCGTCGGCAAGGGTTTTCCGATCGAGATCTACAACGTGCTGGGCGCGGGCGATGCGTTCATGTCGGGGTTCCTGCGCGGCTGGCTGAAGGGCGAACCGCATGGGACCTCGGCGACCTGGGCCAATGCCTGCGGTGCCTTCGCGGTGTCGCGCCTGCTCTGCGCGCCGGAATATCCGACCTGGGAAGAACTCAGCTATTTCCTCAAGACGGGCAGCAAGGAACGCGCGCTGCGCAAGGACGAAGCGCTCAACCATATCCACTGGGCGACGACGCGGCGCGAGCCGATCCCGCAGCTGATGGCGCTTGCCATCGACCACCGCTCGCAGCTCGAGGAGCTTCCCGGCGCGACGCCGGACAGGCTTACCGCGTTCAAGCGGCTGGCCGTGAAGGCGGCAGCGCGGGTCGCGGCTGGCCGGCCCGGCTATGGCATGCTGATCGACGACAAATATGGCCGCGACGCACTGTTCGACGCGGGCGCCGAGCCGCTGTGGATCGCGCGGCCGATAGAGCTGCCCGGCAGCCGGCCGCTGCGCTTCGAGTTCAGCCAGGACCTCGGCAGCCGGCTCATCGACTGGCCGGTGAACCACTGCATCAAGGTGCTGTGCTTCTACCATCCGGACGACGCGGCAAGCCTCAAGGCCGAGCAGGTCGACAGGCTGCGCCAGGCCTATGACGCGGCGCGCAAGGTCGGCCGTGAACTCTTGATCGAGATCATTGCCAGCAAGAACGGCGCGCTGGGCGACACCACGGTGTCGCGTGTGCTGACCGAGCTCTACGATGCCGGTCTCAAGCCTGACTGGTGGAAGCTCGAGCCGCAGGCCAGCCGCCGCGCCTGGGAAGAGATCGACCGCGTCATCGAGGCGCGGGACCCCTTCTGCCGCGGCGTGGTGCTGCTCGGGCTCGACGCGTCGCAGGAGCTGCTGGAGCAGGGTTTTGCCGCGGCGCGCTCGGCCCGGACGGTGAAGGGCTTTGCCGTCGGCCGCACGATCTTCGGCGACGCGGCGCGGGTCTGGCTGTCGGGCAGCATGAACGACGAGCAGGCCATCGCCGACATGGCCCGCCGCTTCGAGTCGCTGACCGCGACGTGGCAGCGTCTCGGCGAGACACAAGCGGCCTGATAGGGTCATCGCAACAATTGGGGAGGACGCAATGAGCGGCAACACCATCCGCCTGACCATGGCGCAGGCGCTGGCGAAATTCCTGACCCGGCAGATGACGGTGATCGACGGCAACAAGGTGCCGCTGTTCGGCGGCGTGTTCGCGATCTTCGGGCATGGCAATGTCGCCGGTGTAGGCGAGGCGCTGTACCAGGTGCGCGGCGAGCTGCCGACCTATCGCGGGCAGAACGAGCAGAGCATGGCGCACGCCGCCATCGCCTACGCCAAGGCCAGCTTCCGCCGCCGCATGATGGCGGTGACCACCTCGATCGGGCCGGGCGCAACCAATCTCGTGACGGCCGCGGCCCTGGCGCATGTGAACCGCCTGCCCGTGCTGCTGCTGCCCGGCGACGTGTTCGCCAACCGCGCCCCCGATCCGGTGCTGCAGCAGGTCGAAAGTTTTGGCGACGGCACGGTGAGCGCCAACGACGTGTTCCGTCCGGTGAGCCGCTATTTCGACCGCATTACGCGGCCCGAGCAGATCATCTCGGCACTCAATCGCGCCATGCAGATACTGACCGATCCGGCCGAGTGCGGACCGGTGACGCTGGCGCTGTGCCAGGACGTGCAGGCCGAGGCGTTCGATTATCCGGCCGCCATGTTCGAGGAGCGCATCTGGACGCCGCGCCGGCCGCAGCCGGATGTGGCCGAGCTCGAAGCGGCGGTGGCCGCAATCCGTGCGTCGCAGAAGCCGGTGATCATCGCCGGCGGCGGCGTGCTCTACTCCGAAGCCGCCGAGGGGCTGCGGGCTTTCGCCGAGCGCCACGGCGTGCCGGTGATGGAAACCAATGCCGGCAAATCGAGCCTGCCGCATGATCATCCGCTGAACATGGGATCGGTGGGTGTGACGGGGTCGTCGGCCTCGAACCTGCTGGCCGAACAGGCCGATCTCGTGCTGGCGGTCGGCTCGCGGCTGCAGGATTTCACCACGGGCTCGTGGGCGCTGTTCAAGGCGGAGGGCGTGAAGATCGTCGGGCTCAATGTGCAGCTGTTCGATGCGCACAAGCACCGCGCGCTGCCGCTGATTGCCGATGCAAAAGTCGGGCTCGACCTGCTCGATGGCAGGCTTGGGCCGTGGAAGACCAGCGATGCCTGGCAGGCGACGGCGAGGGCCGGCAAGGAGCGCTGGCTCGGCCAGGCGAAGGCGGTCACAGATCCGACCAACGCTTTGCCCTCGGACGCGCAGGTGATCGGCGCGGTGCATCGCGCCCGCGGCTCCGACGTAACGCTGGTGTGCGCGGCGGGCGGGCTGCCCGGCGAATTGCACAAGCTCTGGCCGGCCGGCAAGCCGGGCAGCTATCACATGGAGTATGGCTACTCGACCATGGGCTACGAGATCGCGGGCGGCCTCGGCGTCAAGATCGCCAAGCCCAACGACGATGTGATCGTGATGCTCGGCGACGGCTCGTACATGATGATGAATTCCGAGATTTCGAGCTCGGTGATGCTGGGCAAGAAGCTCACCATCGTGGTGCTCGACAATCGCGGCTATGGCTGCATCAACCGGCTGCAGATGGCCACCGGCAGCGCCAACTTCAACAATCGCTTCGAGGACACGCTGCACGAGGTGATGCCCGAGATCGATTTCGTCAAGCACGCGGAGTCCATGGGCGCCGTGGCGCGCAAGGCGAGTTCGATCGCCGATCTCGAGGCGCAGCTGAAGGCCGCCGAGGCGGACACGCGGACGTCGGTGATCGTCATCGATACGGACCCGCTGATCTCGACCGATGCCGGGGGGCACTGGTGGGATGTCGCCGTGCCGGAAGTGAGCGTGCGGCCGCAGGTGAACGCGGCGCGGAAGGAATATGAGGAAGCGGTGAAGGGGCAGGTATTGTGAGTTCAGGTATCTGTCGGCCCCTCACCCGGCCGCTACGCGGCCACCCTCTCCCCAGAGGGGCGAGGGGACGATAGAGCCGAGTCCGCAGTTCATAGTGCAGAATTCCGCAGTCGGGTCCCCTCGCCCCTCTGGGGAGAGGGTGGCGCGAAGCGCCGGGTGAGGGGCCAGTCTGGGCACGGAGCATACAAATGAAAGCCAAACTGGGCATGTCGCCCATCGCCTGGTGGAACGATGATCTGGCAGAGCTGAGCGATGACGTGTCGCTCGAGGAATGCCTGCGCCAGTCGCGCTCAGCCGGCTTCACCGGCATGGAGATGGGCCGCCGCTTCCCCAAGGACCCGGCGGTGATGCTGCCGATCCTGCGCGCCGCCGACGTGACGCTATGCGGCGGCTGGTTCTCGGGCACGCTGGTCAATGAAGACATGGCGGCCAACCAGGACCGCATCCTGCCCATGATCGAGCTGTTCAAGGCGGTCAACGCGCCCTGCATCGTCTATGGCGAAGTCGGCCGCTCGATCCAGGGTGATCGGAGCAAACCGCTCGCGACCAAGCCAAAACTCTCGGACGACGAGATGAAGGCCTATGGCAGGAAGCTCACGGCGTTCGGCGAGTGGTGTGCGGCGCAGGGCATGCCGCTGAGCTACCATCACCACATGGCCGCCGTGGTCGAGACCGAGCCGGAGCTCGACGCCTTCATGGCCGCTTCCGGTCCGGGGATTCCGCTGCTGCTCGACGCGGGGCATCTGGCGTTTGCCGGCGGCGACGTGCTGCGCGCCATCGACAAACACCACAAGCGCATCACGCATGTGCATGTGAAGGATATCCGCCGGCCGGTGATCGACGGGCTCGACCGCACGAAGCAATCGTTCCTCGATGCGGTGGCGCTGGGCGCTTTCACGGTGCCGGGCGATGGCTCGCTGGACTTCGGCGCGATCGTCAAGCGCTTCGCCGACTATGGCTATGAAGGCTGGTTCGTCGTCGAGGCCGAACAGGACCCCAAGAAGAACCCGCCGCTCAGGATGGCGCAGGTCGGCCACAAGGAGCTGATGCGGGTGATGAATGCCGCCGGCTACACCGTCGAGACGCAGGGCTTCCCCAATGGCTGAGCTGCGCGTCCGCCCGGCCCGCGGCGAGGACGAGCGCCGACATCACATCACGCCCGAGAGCGCCGGCTGGACCTATGTCGGCTTCGACCTCTGGGATCTCGATCCGCCCGATTTCGTCCATGGTGGCAAGGATGAACGCGAGGTCTGCCTCGTGTTCGTCACCGGCAAGGGCCGCGTCGCGGTGGACGGCAAGGACCTTGGCGAACAGGGTCGGCGCATGTCGCCCTTCGACGGCGAGCCTTATGCGGTCTATGTGCCGGCCGGCGCCGAGTGGCACGTCGCAGCGACGACGCCGCTGACGCTGGCCGTGTGCTCGGCTCCCGGCGGCGGCAAGTTCGAGCCGCGAATTATCGCCCCCGGCAGCAACCCGCCGATCGTGCGCGGCAAGGGCAGCAACACCCGACACGTCACCAACATCCTGCCCGAAACCGATCCGGCGCACTCGCTGCTGGTGGTCGAAGTCATCACGCCGGGTGGCAATACCTCGTCCTATCCGCCGCACAAGCACGACACCGACAATCTGCCCCACGAGTCGCTGCTCGAGGAGACCTACTACCACCGCGTGAACCCGCCGCAGGGTTTTGCCATGCAGCGCGTCTATACCGACGATCGCTCGCTCGACGAAGCACTGGTGATCGAGGACGGCGACGTGACGCTGGTGCCGAAGGGGTATCACCCCGTCGCGGCGGTGCACGGCTACGATCTGTATTACCTCAATGTGATGGCTGGTCCGGTGCGGACGTGGAAGTTCCACAATGCCGCCGAGCATGAGTGGCTGCTGAAGTAGGGCTCGGCGCAAGACGGCCCTCACCCGGCGGCTGCGCGGCCACCCTCTCCCCTACGGGGCGAGGGGACACGACTGAGGCTTCGGTTCAGCATCCCCTCTCCCCAATTGGGGAGAGGGTGGCGCGAAGCGCCGGGTGAGGGCCGTCAGATCCCCCACCGGCCCCCTACTTCGCCATCACCACCGTCTGGTCGTAGTCGATCAGCGCGCCGGTCATCACGCCGGCGTCGGGGCTGAGCACGTAGGCCGCGAGCACAGCGAGCTGGTCGGGCTTCACCAGCTGACCGAAGGGCGTGCCGGCTTCGGCTTTTTCCAGCCAGCCATCCTCGGCCCCGTGCCATTTGCGCTGCACCATGTCTTCACCGGGCGTGTCCATCCAGCCGGGCAGGATGGCGTTCACGCGGATGCGGTTCTTGCGATACTCCACCGCCGTGTTGCGCGTGAGGTTGGCGACCGCGGCCTTGCTGGCTGAATAGGCCGCCAGGAAGCCCGAACCGGCGTGCACCACCATCGACAGGATGTTGAGGATCGACGCCGGCTGCTGCGTGGCGATGGCATGCCGCACCACGCCCTGCATCAGGAAGAACGGGCCCTTGACGTTGGTCGAGAAGATCTTGTCGAACAGCGCTTCGTCGGTTTCGTCGAGCCGGCCGCGCGCCGAGGTCGCGGCGCCGTTGACCAGCACGTTGACACCGCCGAAACCATCGACCGCCGCCTGCACCACGCGCTCGCACTCGCCGACCTTCGAGATGTCGGCGGCGACGGGCAGCACCTGCGCGCCCGAGGCACGGAGTTCAGTTGCCGCGACCTCGAGCTTGTCGCGGTCGAGCCCGACAAGGGCGACGGATAGGCAGCCCTCAGCCACCAGCTGGCGGGCGATGGCGAGGCCGACGCCCTGCCCGCCCCCGGTGACGATGGCGCGTGTCTGCCGATGCCGCTCGGCCGGCGGACTGATGCTCATCCGAGGATCTCGGAGACCTTCACCACGCGATGCTCGGTCGCCGATTTCAGCGCTGCATCGGCCAGCGCGAGCGCCGCGAGCCCGTCGGCGCCGTTGGGCGCGGCCGGCCGCTTGCCGCCGATGGCGTCGATGAACGCCGCGATCTCGTTGGCGTAGGCCTGGGTATAGCGGGTCATGAAGAAGTCGAGCAGCGGCGGGCGGGTGTAGCCCATGGCGTTGGCGACCTCGATCGACACGGCGCGCTGGTTCTCGGCCGCCACCGAACCCTTGCTGCCATGCGCCTCGATGCGCTGGTCATAGCCGTAGGAGGCGCGGCGCGAATTGGAGATGGTGGCGTGCTTGCCCGAGGCGGTCGACAGCATCACCGAGACGGAGTCGAAATCGCCGGCCTCGCCGATGGCCTTGTCGACCAGCACCGAGGCCTGCGCCGAGACCGAGACGATCTCTTCGCCCAGCAGGAACCGGGCCATGTCGAAATCATGGATGGTCATGTCGCGGAAAATGCCGCCCGAGCGCTTGATGTAGTCGATCGGCGGCGGGCCTGGATCGCGCGAAATGATCGTCACCATCTCGACCGTGCCGATCTCGCCGGCATCGATCGCGGCGCGCACCGCCATGAAATGCGGATCGAAGCGGCGGTTGAAGCCGACCATCAGGATCGACTTGTTGGCGGCGACGACTGCCATGCATTCCTGAACGCGCTTGACGCTGAGGTCGATCGGCTTCTCGCAGAAGATCGCCTTGCCGGCCTTGCTGAACTTCTCGATGAGATCGGCATGCGTGTCGGTGGGCGTGCAGATCACCACGGCCTGCACGTCGGCCGAAGCGAGGATCTGCTCGATGGTGCGGACTTCGCAGCCATACTGTTTGGCGATGTCCGAGGCCGCCTGCGGCATCGCGTCGGCGACGGCGACGAGCCTGGCGTCGGGATTGGAGGTCACCGCCTTGGCGTGCACCTTGCCGATGCGGCCGGCTCCCAGGAGGGCGAAACCGATAGTCATGTTGCTGTTTTCCTTAGCTGAATGTCAGGCGAAGGCCGTGTCGGCGCCGGCATTGACGCCGGTGATCATCGAGACGACTTCGTTGCCCGTGGTCTTGTCGCGGTCCACCACGCCGGCGATGCGGCCGCGGCGGAACACCCAGATGCGATCGACGAGATCGAACACCTGGCGAAGATTGTGGCTGATCAAGATCAGCGGCACGCCGCGCTCCTTGAGGCCCTTGATGATGTTCTCGACCTGCGCCGTTTCCTGCACGCCGAGCGCCGCCGTGGGTTCGTCCATGATCACCAACTTTGAGGCGAAGGCGGCGGCCCGCGCAATTGCGACGCACTGCCGCTGGCCGCCCGACATGTTCATGATCGGGTTGTCGACGTTGGGGATCTTGACGCCCGTCGTCTTCAGCGCGTCGAGCGTGCGGTCGCGCATCTTGCGGTGGTCGAGCCAGGAGAACGGCCCCAGTGGGAAGCGGAATATCTCGCGGCCGAGGAACAGGTTGGACGGCACGTCGAGCTGATCGGCGAGCGCCAGGTTCTGGAAGACGGTCTCGATGCCGGCATCGCGCGCGGCCAGCGGGTCGGCGAAATGCACTTCCTGCCCGTCGAGGAAGATCTGGCCGCCGCTCTTTTGCTCGACGCCGGTGATCTGGCGCACGAAGGTGGATTTGCCGGCGCCATTGTCGCCGACGACGGCCACGTGCTCGCCGGGCTTGAGGTTGAAGTCCGCGGCGTTCAGCGCCTGCACGCCACCATAATGCTTGGTCAGCCCGCGCGTCTCGAGGATGTATTCGCTCATGGTCCTCTCCCCTAGCTGCGTGCGGCGCGGCGCTGCCGCCACTGGTCGAGCACCACGGCGCCGACGATGATCGCGCCCTTCACCATCTCCTGGTAGTAGGCGTCGAGCTGGATCGAGGTGAAACCCGAGATGATCACCGAAAAGATCAGCGCCCCCAGCACCGTACCGACGATCGAGCCGCGGCCGCCCGACAGCGACACGCCGCCGATCACCGCCATGGCGATGGCGTCGAGCTCGTATTGCTGGCCCATGCCGGCCTGCGCGGTGAGGTTTTTGGACGTCAGCAGGATGGCTGCTATGGCCGAGAAGATACCCGCGATGGTGTAGACCAACACCTTGTGGCGGCTGACCTTTATGCCTGACATGCGCGCCGCCGCCTCGTTCGAGCCGATGGCATAGCTGCGCTTGCCGTAGACGGTGAACATCATGATCACCTGGAACAGCACGGCGAGCAGCACGAACACCACCGCCGGGTTCTGGCCGACCCAGTGCAGCAGGCCGAAGGTCATGCCGCCCAGCATGTCGCCATTGGCGAGCTTGCCGTAGGCGTCGGTGGGGAACGAGATCGGGTTGCCGTTCGACCACCAGTGCGCCACGCCGCGCGCCGACACCATCATGCCGAGGGTCGCAATGAACGGCGGTATCCGCGTGTAGGCGATCAATAACCCATTGATGAGGCCTGCAATCACGCCGCACGCTAACCCGACCGCGATCGGCACGATGACCGGCAGATCCATCCATTCGGGCCCGAAAATGGCCTTGGGATTGGGGTTGCCGTTGACGATGGCGGTCTGCGCAAAGCTCATCGCGATCATGGCGGTGGCGCCCACGATCGAGCCGGAGCTGAGGTCGATGCCGCCGATGATGATCACCTGCGTCACGCCCAGCGCGATGATGCCGGTGATGGCCACCTGCAGGATGATGATGTCGAGGCGCTGCTGGTTGAACAGGCCGGGCACGTTGGCCCGCATGTTGAACAGGAAGCTGCCGCCATGCAGCCGGTTCAGGATTTCGAAGATGATGACGATGACGATCAGCGCGATCAGCACGTTCCATTCATTGGCGCGCGTTCGCTTGCTTGCATCGTATTTGAGGCCGCCGACGCCGTGGCTATCCTGGGACATCGCCGCTCCCCCGCTTGATCCCTTGCGCGAGCTTGGCCCGGCAGACTGGTCTAGGCAAGTCGTGGGGCAGAGCGGCGCCCTGCCCCACGCAATCGATTAGTTCTTCTTGAGGTAGTCCGCGACGTTGGCGGGGGTAACCAGCTCGAACGGCACGTAGATCTTCTGGTCGACAGTCTTGCCGGCAGCGAGCGCCACGGCCGCGTCGAACGCACCCGAGCCCTGCGCGGCGGCGTTCTGGAACACGGTCACGTCCTGATCGCCGGCCTGCATGGCCGCCAGCGCGTCCTGGGTCGCGTCGACGCCGCCCACGATCACCGACTTCATGTCGATGTTGGCCGCCTTCATCGCCTGGATGGCGCCGATGGCCATTTCGTCGTTGTTGGCGATCACCGCGTCGAAGGCCTTGCCGGTCGACAGCCAGTTGGTCATCAGCGTCTGGGCCTGGGGGGGAGACCAGTTGGCGGTCTGCTCGTCGATGATGTTGACCTTCACGCCGCAATCGGCGCCGCCGATCACGTCATGGACGTCCTTGGTGCGCTGCACGGCGGCCTGGTTGGAGAGCTCGCCTTCCATCACGTAGACATTGGCTTCGGTCTTGCCGGCTTCCTTGAGGAGACGGCAGATTTCCTTGGTCTCGAGCGTGCCGGAATCGACCTCGTTCGAGGCCACGAACGCCTGGTTGGCGGGCAGCGTATCGACGTTGATCGGCTGGCGGTTGACGTATACCAGCGGGATGTTGGCCTTGGCGGCCGCGTCCGTCATGGCCTGCGTCGCCGAGGTATCGACCGGGTTCACAACGATCGCATCGACGCCCGACGCGATGAAATTGTTGATCTGGTCCAGCTGCTTGGCGACGTCGTTCTTGGCGTCTTCGATCTGCACCTTGTTGCCGGTCTCGTCGGCATGCTTCTGGATACCGTTGCGCAGCACGGTCAGGAAGTTGTCGTCGAACAGCGCCATCGAGACACCGATATTGGCGGCCGAGGCCGCACCGATCGAGCCGCTGAGCAGCAGCGCGCCAGTCAGCGCCGCAAGTGCAAGTTTCTTCATAGTCGCTTCCTCCACTGTCGGCGCCCGGATGCGCCTGTTCCTATCCGGAAGCTCTCCTCCCGAGAGCAATTCACTAAGGCAGTCAGGTACTTACGCGCCAAGTTCCGCCTTGATGAAATTCATGCTGTCGCCGATCGCCTGGGCGGGATCGGCGAGCGTCCGCAGCTCCTCGGCGAACGGCTCGAAACTGAGCGGCCCGGCATAACCGGCGGCGCGCAAAGCCTTGATCTGGCTGATGTTCCCCAACCGGTCCTTCGGTCCGACCAGCACGCGATGGCTGTCGCGCATGTCGGCGACGGACAAGGCCGGATCATCCACGCCGGAAATATGGATCAGGCCCGTCATTTCCGGGAAAAGCGCCGCTTCGCCGGCCAGATGATGGTGGAAAGTGTCGTGGGTCAGGCGGAAGACGTCGCGGCCGTCGGCGGCGTCGATGGCCGCAACAGCCTCGGACTTCCGGCGCAGCGAGCAGGCCTCGAAGCCGAGGCACTCGACGAGGCCGGTGATGCCAGCGGATTTCAGCATGGGTTTCAAGCCCTTGAGGGCCTCGGTGGCGTTGGCGACGCGCTCGTTGTCGCCGCGCCTGGTGCCGTCATTGGCGGCGACGAGGACCAGGGCTTCGGCACCGCAGCTGGAACAGTATTCCACCAGCGCGGCAGCCTCTTTGGCCCTTTCGGCGGACCAATGATTGAATTTCTGCAGGGCGTTGATGGAAATGATGGTTATTCCGTGCTCGGCGGCGAGCCCCCTGACGGTCTCGGCAGGCGTACCGTCCAGGATGGCCTTGCCGGCGATGTCGTTGCGGATCTCGACCCGGCTCAAGCCGAGGCTGCGCGTCAGGCTGAAGAAATCCGCGAGCGCGAGCTGCGGCGCAACCATGTGATTGAGCGCAAAGCTGAGAGCCTGCTCAGGCACGAAACCATCTCCCCGATACCGCCGCCCTTGGTCCAGTTATGGGCGGTCTGATTGGTCCAGATGAAATACGGGTTCCGTTTCATTGTCAACGCAGAATATTCATTCCAAATCGGCCGCGCCCATTCCATTGTGAACGCGCCGGCGGCGCGCCAGGCCGGCTCAGATGTTCTCGGAAATATAGATGTCGAACGGCAGGAATCCCTGGTCCTGCCGGCCCCCGCCCGCCTCCGAAAGCGCGGCGATCATGGCGCCGCTGATCTGCCGGCCGAGCGCTTCGAGCGGCGTCGCGATCACCGCGGCCACGACATTGTCGGCCAGCGCAGCGCGCGATCCGTCCGTCAATTCGGAGCAGATCACGGCGATCTGGCCGGGCGCGGTCTCCTCGCGCACCGCCTCGATGGCGCCCTCCATGCCGCCACCCGCCACATAGATGCCGCGCAAATCGGGATGGCGGCGCAGCAACCCGATCACCGCCTCGTGCGCCACGGCGCGATCCTCCAGCGAGGCCTGCGTTTCGATCACTTCGACCTGCGGCGCACTCTCGCGCAGATAGGAGCGAAAGCCGCTTTCCCGCTCCTCGTGGCCATGGAAGCGGTGGCTGCCGACAAAGATCGCGACCTTGGCCGGCCGGCCGACGCAGCGCGATATCAGCCATCCCGAGGTCCGCCCGACCTTGCGGTTGTTGAGCCCGACATAGCCGTGGCGCACGCCGACGGCGAAATCGCTGAGCAGTGCGAACACCGGCACGCCCGAGGCCTCGATCTCGGCAACGGCGGCCGACACCGAGGGATGGTCGATCGCTACCATGGCCACGGCCTGCGCCCGGCGCGCCATGGCATGCAACGCCGGCACGATCTCGGCCGGTTCCTGCGTCCTGAGGAAGGCGATTTCGGGCGTCAGCCGCGCCTCGGTGGCGGCGGCGCAGGCCTCGACCATGTGCCGCTCGAACTCCTGGTAGAAGGGCTGCTCGCGGTGCTGCAGCAGGAAGCCGAGCCGGTAATGCGGCACGGCTTCGTCGAGCCGCCGCTTGAGCAGCGCCGCGCCGTGATAGCCGATGGCCCGCGCCGCCTCGAGCACCCGGCGGCCCGTCTCCGGCCGGACCGTGGCGCGGCCGTTGAGGACGCGGTCGACGGTCGCGACCCCTACCCCCGCCTCGCGCGCAATATCGGCCACCGTCGGACGCCGTGCCATCGTGCTCTCCTGATCTGATCTATCAGAACGCCGACGCGGCGATGATGTCAATGATAGAATCTATCACTGCCGCCTTGCGGGCGAAACCGTGGTCGTTACACTGCGAAAAATCGCAGAGTCATGGCCTTTCGCACACGAAGTCATGGCCTTTCGGACGCGAATATCGCGGTGGAGGGGAAGATGGACGAACTACGCCACAAGCGCGACTACAGCCTGACGGGCGCCGACACCGCTGCCGCCATCGAGAGCGGTCTCGCCGCCGCCGACTGGTACCACACCGACGTGCCGCGCAAGCAGATGAAGGAGCTGATGCAGCGCTCGGACGGGCCCGCCATCCGCGACACCATCATCTGGCTCGGCCTGATGGTCGTTTCGGTCGCGGCCGTGGTCTGGCTGTGGGGCAGCTGGTGGGTGGTAATCCCCCTCTTCATCTATGGCGTGCTCTACGCGTCCGCCACCGACAGCCGCTGGCACGAATGCGGACATGGAACGGCGTTCAAGACGCAGTGGATGAACAAGGCGGTCTACCAGATCGCCTGCTTCATGATCATGCGCAACCCGACGGTGTGGCGCTGGAGCCATGCCCGCCACCACACCGACACGATCATCGTCGGCCGCGACCCCGAGATCAACGTGATGCGGCCGCCGGACCTGTTGCGGGTGGTGCTCAACGTGTTCGGCCTCGTCGACATCTGGTATTCGATACCCGCCATGTTCCGTTATGCCTTCGTTGGCATCGACGCCGCCGAGGCGACCTATATCCCGGCGAGCGAAGTGCCCAAGGCGGTGTTCGTGGCGCGCATCTGGCTTGCGGTCTATGCGGCGACGATCGTGCTGGCGCTGGTGCTGCACTCGTGGATCCCGATCGTGCTCGTGGGCACACCGAAGCTTTACGGCTCGTGGCACATGGTGCTGTGCGGCCTGCTGCAGCATGGCGGGCTGGCCGACAACGTCACCGACCACCGGCTCAATACGCGCACGGTGTACATGAACCCGGTCAGCCGCTTCCTCTATCTCAACATGAACTACCACGTTGAGCACCACATGTTCCCGATGGTGCCGTATTACGCGCTGCCGCAGCTGCACGAGCTGATCAAGCACGATCTGCCGGCGCCCAACACCGGCTTCATCGATGGCTTCCGCGAGATGATCCCGGCCTTCCTGCGCCAGCTGCGCTACGAAGACTATTTCATCAAGCGCGAGCTGCCGCCGACGGCAAAGCCCTATCGCGAAGAGCTGCACCGGCTCGATATCGGCCGGCCGCAGACGGCCGAGTGAGGGGATGGTCGACCGCTCTCACCCCAACCGCTGCGTCATTCCCGCGAAAGCGGGAATCCAGACGGAGTTCACGAACGTCCGAAAGCCCGGCCTGGATTCCCGCCTGCGCGGGAATGACGCTGTGGGTGGGGCAACCGTCCAAGATCAATCTGGCTCAGAAGCGGAGTAGAACAATGTCCTGGATTGCTGCCTGCGCTACCGGCGATATCGACGAAGAGGATGTGATCCGCTTCGACCATGGCTCGCAGGTTTTTGCCATCTACCACTCGCCCGAGGGGCAGTTCTACGCCACCGACGGCATGTGCACGCATGAGCGCACCTGCCTCGCCGACGGGCTGGTGATGGGCGACATCATCGAATGCCCCAAGCACAATGGCCGCTTCGACTACAAGACCGGCCAGGGCAAGGGCGCGCCGATCATCGAGAACCTTCGCACGTATATGACCAAGGTCGAAGACGGTACGGTCTACATCGACGCATGAGCCACGGCATGGTCATCGTGGGCGCGGGCGAATGCGGTGTCCGCGCCGCGATGGCGCTGCGCGAAAACGGCTATGCCGGGCCGGTGACGCTGATCGGCGCCGAGACGCACGCGCCGTATGAGCGGCCGCCGATGAGCAAGGAACTGATGCTCTCGGCGGAAGAATTGCCGCCCAAAACCATCGCGTCGCATGAGCGGCTGGCCGACGCGCAGATTGTCTTCCGGGCTGGAACGCGAGTCGACTCGATCGATCGCGCGGAAAAATCGCTGCGGCTGAGCGACGGAAGCGCCCTGCCCTATGACAGGCTGCTGCTGGCGACCGGGGCGCAGCCGCGAAAACTGCCCGGTGCCGCCTCGCCGCACATCGCCTATCTGCGCACGCATGAGGATGCGTTGCGGATCCGCGGCCATATCCATCGGCGCGACCGCATCGCCATCGTGGGCGGCGGCTTCATCGGGCTCGAGCTGGCGGCCGCGGCGCGACAGGCGGGCGCCGAGGTCACCGTGCTGGAGGCCTTGCCCCGGCTGCTGACGCGCGGCGTGCCCGAGGAGATCGCGCAGGCGATCCAGGCCCGGCACATCGCGGCGGGCGTGAACTTTCGCTTCGGCGCGGCGATTGCAGCGATCGCCGGCGACACAATCGGCTTCAAGGATGGCGGCACATTGTCGGCGGACCTGATCCTCGTCGGCATCGGCGCGGTTCCCGAGACCGCGCTCGCGGCTGACGCGGGGCTCGCCATCGAGAACGGCATCGCGGTGGACCACACGCTGCGTACGTCGGATGCGGACATCTTCGCGGCGGGCGATTGCTGCTCGTTTCCGCTCGACATCTATGGCGGCCGGCGGATGCGGCTCGAAAGCTGGCGCTCGGCGCAGGAGCATGGCGCGCTCGCGGCGCGCAACATGCTGGGCGCCGGCGAGCCGATCTCCAGTGTACCGTGGTTCTGGTCGGACCAGTACGAGCTGACGCTGCAGATCGCGGGGCTGAGCGACGAGGGCGAGCAGACCGTGCGTCGGCAATGGGACGGCGGGACCATCCTGTTTCACCTGAAGGCGGATGGACGGCTGGTCGCGGCGTCGGGCCTGGGCGTGGGCAATGCGGTAGCGCGCGACATCCGCGTGGCCGAGATGCTGATCGCGAAGCGCGCGCATCCCGACGTGACGGCATTGTCGGAGCCGTCGTTCAAGCTAAAGTCGTTGTTGGCCGCATAGCCCGAGGGGAGAATCAAAATGGCGCGGATCAGACCCACGATTGCCGACATGCGAGCAATGAAGGGCAAGCGGCAGCTGACCATGCTGCGCGTGGTGACGCTGGAGGAGGCGGAGGCCGCCGAGCGCGCCGGCATCGACATGGTGTCGATCCCCGGCGAGCTGCTGCTCGACCCGCAATATCGCGACGCGGCGCCCAGCCTGTTCTCGATGCCGGGGCTCAATTTCTACGAGGTCGGCAGCAGCGACGATTTCCTGCGCTGGGCCTTCCCGCTTTATGCGGCGGGCGCCGACGCGCTCTATTGCAGCGGCAGTTTTGCGACGGTGAAGCGGCTCGCCGACGAGGCCATGCCGGTGATCGGCCATGTCGGGCTGATCCCCTCCAAGCGCACCTGGACCGGCGGCTACAAGGCGGTGGGCAAGACGCTCGAGCAGGCGCTGATGATCATGGAGCATGTCAAGACGCTCGAGGCATGCGGCGCGTTCGGCGCCGAGATCGAGGTAGTGCCCGGCGAGATCGCGGCGGAGATTTCGAGGCGCACGCCGCTGTTCCTGATTTCGATGGGCGCCGGCACCGGCTGCGACGCGCAATATCTGTTCGCGACCGACGTGCTGGGCACCAATCGCGGCCACATCCCACGCCACGCGAAAGTCTATCGCAACTTCGCCGCCGAGTACGACCGGCTGCAGCAGGAGCGGATCGCGGCGTTCGGGGAATTCGCCGCCGATGTGGCGAGCGGGGCATATCCCAGGAAGGAGCATCTGGTGGATGCCGACCCGCTGGTGCTGGAGAAATTCATCGCGGCGCTGGAGAAGTAGCGGGGCTGCCCTGTCCGTCGTGAGTGGGGCGGATCGGCCAGAGCCCCGTCCACAACGTCATTCCCGCGCAGGCGGGGATCCAGGCTGCGTTCGCGGACGTCCGATAGCTCCGTCTGGATTCCCGCCTTCGCGGGAATGACGCAGTGGGAGCGGCGGAGTCCTGGCGAGTGGAGCAGCGTTGCAAGGGAGTGGGGGGCGCGCCCGGTCCGCAACCGCTAGGGGGCGCTGGACGGCTCCACCGACGACGGTGCGCCGGGAATGCCCAGATCGGCCGTGGCCATGGGATAGTTGTCGGCAATCAGCTTGTAGAGCCCGAGGCCGCCATCGACCTGGTGCTGCATGTACGTGATCTCGTCGGCGGCCGCGGCGCCGCATGCCGTCTTGTCGACTTCCTTGAGCGCCTGCTTGAAATCGAAGAAATAGCCGTAGAAGCGCACGAAGATCGCGAGGTTCTCGTCGCCGAAATCCACCATGCGCGGTAGAACGGCGTCGTAGACCGGCGTCACCGCGAGCAGGTGGCTCTGCAGCGCATCGGCGTAATTGGTGCAGGTCTGCGCCAGCAGCGCCGGTTGTGAATTGAGATCGATGGTCTGGCCGATGGCCTTGCCGAGCTTGAGCCCGGTGCCCATTCGCTCGACCTCTAGCGCCAGCCCTAGCCCGATGGCGTGTGCCGCGGCCACCGATTTGCGCTGATCGCTGTCCTGCGTAATGGCGGTCGACAGCACCAGCACGCCGGCGGCGCCGAGAAAGCCCAGCACCGAGCCGATCAGCTGCTGCCAGGTCTTGAGCGCGTCGAGCCAGTGCCGGTGCTCGGTCCGCCCCAGATCGAGCGCCAGCAGCGCGCCGATCGCCGCCACCACCGCAATGAGAAGCGCCAACGCGCCGGCAATCAGCATGAGAACCCCCTGCCCGTAACGCTAGCGGGGGATGGGCGGCGGGGCAATGGGGGCGATGGTGCGGTGACGAACGGCCCCCTCACCCAGCTCCGCCAAGTCGCTGCGCTCCTGGCTCCGCTACCCTCTCCCCAGAGGGGCGAGGGGACGCCGACTGACGCTTCGGTTCCATCGTCCCCTCGCCCCTTTGGGGAGAGGTGCCGAGCGAAGCGAGGCGGGTGAGGGGTCAGTGCGTCGCTGCCCTCACATCCCCTCCGCGCCGCGCGAGATGGCGGCAAGACCCGTGCGGACGACTTCGACCAGCCCGAGCGGCACCATGATGGCGATGAACGAGTCGATCTTGGACGGCTTGCCGGTGATCTCGAACACGAAGCTCTCGGTGGTCGCATCGACGATCTGCGCGCGATAGGCGTCGGCGAGGCGCAGCGCCTCGGCCCGGGGTTCGCCGGTGCCGGCGACCTTGACCAGCGCCAGCTCGCGCTCGAGCGCTTTGCCCTCGGCGGTGAGGTCGTGCACCTTGTGCACGGGGATCAGCCGCTCGAGCTGCAGCTTGATCTGCGTCAGCACTTTCGGCGTCGCGACGGTGACCACGGTGATGCGGCTCAGCCCCTTCTCGTGCTCGGTCTCGCTGACCGTCAGCGAGTCGATGTTGAAGCCACGGGCCGCGAACAGCCCGACGATACGGGCGAGGATGCCCGGCTCGTTGTCGACCAGCACCGACAGCGTGTGCCGCTCCGGCGTTTGCGTCTCGGGGACCAGCGAATAGACCGACCCGGTCGGTTGCAGATGCGCGTTCATGTGTGTGTCCTCTTACTTGTCGTTCAGCGCTTCGGGCGCGGATTGCAGTTCGGCAGCACTCTGCCGGTGTATCGATTGGGCGATGGCGTCGACGCTCGCGACGACGGCGTCGGTCATCTGCTCCGGCGTGCCCTCGGCGACGAGCAGCACCGGCTGGCCGGCGACGATCGCCAGATATTCGACATCGGCCAGCACCTTGCCGCCAACCGAATGCGTCCCGGTGCGGCGCACGGCGGGCATGCCGATGAAGGTCGTCTGCGTCAGTTGCTCGGAGGCGCTGTCCAGCGGCAGCGCTTCCTGCGCCGCCTGGGCCAGCGGGCGGTATTGATAGGGCGCAATGAACAGCACCGTGAGCCTTGGCCCGCCCGCGGCCGGTGTATCGATCTCGATGGTATTGTGGTCCGGGCGCACCTTGGCCCCCTCGAACGGGGGCTGCAGTGGAACGGCGATCGAGGAGGCGTACACCGTATTGTCGGTCGCGCGCGGCTGGGCGATTACCACCGTGGATAGCATCTGCAGAACCGCCTCGCGGCTGAGTCCGTTCGCTACGACCGCGGGGAACCCGGCCTGACTGAAGGTCAGCACGGCGGGGTGCTCCGGTCCAAGCATCGCAAACCAGGCCTTCCCGCTCATGTTGCCCACCCAGTTGCCCTCGAACACGAAGGCCGTCTGACCGGCAACGGGCATCTGCTCGGCGGAGGCGATCGACATCCGCCCCCCTGCAACAATGATCGCTTTCATGCGATCGAGAGCACCGGCTCCGTCGAACAATGCGGCTTCGTTCGGCCCTCCGCTGCCGCCCTCGATGCGGGCATTGATGACATTGTTGATGAAGCCCGGAAAAGCCGAGCCATCGACGAAGCCATCCGGCACTTCGAGAGCGACCGACGTGCCGACGATACCCCTGAGCTCACCGGCGAATGCGGGTAAGCTCACCAGGGACAGTCCCAGGAGTGCCGCCAGGACGGGGACTACTGCCCTCATGGTGCATCTCCTCTCTCGTCGGGCAGCAGCAGCGATGCGGATGTATGGCCGATGACCATGCGCTGGTCCGCCTCGGCCGCGCCCGTGGCGAGACCGATGCACACCAGCGCCAGCGTGAGCGGGCGCAGTAGCGAGGGGAGCGGCGCCCGCTGCATGGTCAGACCAGCTCCCTACCCTTGGCGTCGATGACATTGCCGACGTCGCCCTGGAAATCGGGCAGGATCATTTCGTTGTGCGGCTTGCCCGAGGGGATCATGGGCAGGCAGTTTTCGTGGCGCTCGACGAGGCAGTCGAACAGCACGGGCCTGGGGCTGTCGATCATCTCCTTGATCGCGGCGTCGAGATCGGCCGGGTTCTCGCATTTGATGCCGTGGCCGCCATAGGCTTCCGCCAGCTTGACGAAGTCCGGCAGCGACTCCGAGTAGGAGTGGGCGTAGCGCCCGCCATGCAGCAGCTCCTGCCACTGGCGGACCATGCCCATGCGCTCATTGTTGAGGATGAAGATCTTGACCGGCAGGCCGTACTGCACCGCAGTCGACATCTCCTGCATGGTCATCTGCACGCTGGCTTCCCCGGCGATGTCGATGACCAGCGCCTCGGGATGCGCCACCTGCACGCCGATGGCGGCCGGCAGGCCGTAACCCATGGTGCCCAGGCCGCCCGAGGTCATCCAGCGATTGGGCATCTCGAACGGGAAATGCTGCGCCGCCCACATCTGGTGCTGGCCGACTTCGGTGGTGACGTAGACGTCGCGATCCTTCACCGCCTGGTAGAGGCGCTGGATGGCGTATTGCGGCTTGATCACCGTGGCGGAGTTCGTAAAGCCGAACGAGTTCTTGCCGCGCCAGTCGTTGATCTGCTTCCACCAGGGCGCGATGGCCTCGGTGCGCGGCGCGTTGGTCTTGGAGCGCCAGATGCGGACCATCTCCTTGAGCACATGCCCGACATCGCCGATGATCGGCAGGTCGATGCGGATGTTCTTGTTGATGGACGAGGGGTCGATATCGACGTGGATCTTGCGGCTGCCCGGCGAGAAGGCATCGATGCGGCCGGTGATGCGGTCGTCGAAGCGGGCGCCGAGGTTGATCATCAGGTCGCAATCGTGCATCGCCATGTTGGCTTCGTACGAGCCGTGCATGCCCAGCATGCCCAGCCATTGCGGCGACGAACCCGGGAAGGCGCCGAGCCCCATCAGCGTCGAGGTGACCGGGAAGCCGCTCAGCTCCGCCAGCTCGCGCAGACGCTGGCTGGCCTCGGGGCCGGCATTGATGACGCCGCCGCCGGTGTAGAACACCGGTCGGTCGGCGCGCAGCATCATGTCGACGGCGGCCTCGATCAGCCGGGCGTCGGCATCGAGCTGCGGGCGATAGGATTTGTGGCGCGTCGTCTCGATCTCGGTGGGGCCGTAATAGGTGCCCATGGCGAACTGCACATCCTTGGGGATGTCGATCAGCACCGGGCCGGGCCGGCCGGAGCGCGCGATGTAGAACGCCTCGTGCAGGATGCGCGGCAGGTCGGCGACGTTCTTGACCAGGTAATTGTGCTTGGTGCACGAGCGGGTGATGCCCACCGTGTCGCATTCCTGGAACGCGTCCGAGCCGATCAGGGGGGTCGCGACCTGGCCGGTGATGCAGACGATCGGGATCGAATCCATCAGCGCATCGGTAAGGCCGGTGACGGCGTTGGTGGCGCCGGGACCGGAAGTGACCAGCACCACGCCGACCTTGCCGGTGGAGCGCGCATAGCCCTCGGCCATGTGGGTGGCGCCCTGCTCGTGCCGCACGAGGATGTGGCGGACCTTGTCCTGCTGGAAGATCGCGTCATACATCGGCAGCACGGCGCCGCCGGGATAGCCGAAGATATCGGTGACGCCCTGGTCGCTCAGGGCCTCGATCACCATTTCGGCGCCCGTCATCTGCTTGGGCATTTGGTCTCTCCTCATATGCCGCGTGGCGGCCAGTCCAGTTCGAGTGCGCCGCGAGCGGCGGGGTGGTTTCGCCGCCGGGCGGCGGTGGTTTGCGGGGGCGATCGGCGGGGGCGGATTTTCGGGCAATAAAAAAGGCCCCGGGAGGGACCTGTTTGCGCGCACCAGCCTTCCCGCGGGGTGTTATCCCACGTGACCGATGCGCTCCGATACTACGAGAATGAGGTGCACGGGTGTGCTCCGGGTTGAAGTGGGCGGAGGTTAGGGGTGGAGGGGGATGGGTGTCAAGGGCGAAGCGCAACTTGCAGACGACGGACGACGACCGCGCCGCAAGGTATTACTCAAAGGCGGTGCCCACTCACGTGGCTGACAGAACCATGCCTAGATGACATTGGCACGTGCCGCAGATCTGCTCGTTTGCGCCCCCTCCTATGCGTCACTATAGTCTTGCCGGAGTATAGCGGATAACCATGGTCCCGTTGGAATGCCGAGGATTGATCCTAGGGTTTTGAACTGTGCTTTCTTTCTCTATCCGACGAAGGAGGATGCGCTCGCGGGTCGCAATTTTGGTGGCACCGGGTTCTTGGTCTCAGTTCCTTCCGCGGTTGCCGACCGAAATTTTGTCGTCGCTGTGACGAACTGGCACGTAGCATGTCGAGGTAACTCAGTTCTTCGGTTAAATACCAAACAAGGGGGAGTAGAGGTGCTTGATGCTGCCCCCGAGGATTGGTCATTTGATCCCCGTTATGACATCGCCATTTTGCCGCTTTCGATCGAGGAAGGCGATCAACTTGAGCGATCGCAAGTGAAGACGAGCGCCTTTGTCAGTCGCGATTATCTTACACATGAAAAGGCCATCGGACCTGGCGAGGACGTCTTTATGATTGGCCGGTTTATCGATCACGATGGAGGCGGCGTAAATCTTCCAACTGTAAGATTCGGCAATATCAGCGCCTTGCCTACGCCGATCATCCAGGAAAATGGGACGAAGGCACCCGCGTTCATCCTCGATATGCATTCACGTAGCGGGTATTCTGGTTCTCCCGTTTTCGCGTATCGGACCCCTGGTTATGACCTGCAGATCATAAACTCAGCGGAGCCCCGACTCCTGCTCGATACGCCCAATCTGTTTGTTCTTCTCGGCATTCATATTGGACAGTTCCCCGAACGGTGGGAGATATTGTCCGGCGCGGTCAACCAACAAGAGGCCGCCGAGATCGCACTCATTACCGAAGGCACGGCTGTCAAGGGCTTCAGCGGGATGACCTGCGTTCTCCCGGCATGGTGCATTCAAGAGGTTATAGATATGCCCAAACACAAAGAAGCTAGAGATCAGATAAACGCACAATTGCTGGCCGAGCGCGCAACCCACAGCCAGTCATCGCCTGGAGAGCAGGGGTCTACTGCCGATCCTAATCTGGGGAACGAAGGGCTGTGACACGATCCTCCACTTGATGGACGTGACCTGTGATCCACCTTCTGCGTGGAAGCCCTAGGCAGCTCAGAGGAAGGTCTCGAAGGTTCGAGACCGAGCCAACTTGACGATCCATCGCTCACACCGGATGCCTCAGTCGCGACCTTCCTTCGACAAGCCTCCCCATACGGTCCGATGCCTCTGCGCGGTGGAGGGGCGTGTCGCTGTCTCAGCCACACTCCCCCGCTCTTCTGAGCAAGAACGCCCGCTCCGCCGCATTGCGGCTCAGCCCCGCGGCCCGCTCGAACGCCGCCTTTGCCTCTTCCCGCCGTCTCGCGCGGAACAGGAAGTCGCCTCGTGCGGCGTGGAGCGGGGCGTAGTCCGTCAGCAGGCCCGGCTCGATCTCGTCCAATAGCCGCAGCCCCGCGTCCGGGCCAAACACCATGCTGTGCGCCACCGCACGATTGAGATCGACCACCGGCGACGGTGAGACCACCCGCAGGCGGTCATACAACCCCGCGATACTGCGCCAGTCCGTCTCGGCGGCCGACCGCGCGCGGGCGTGGCAGGCGGCGAGCGCCGCTTGCAGGACGTAGGGGCCCTGCCCGCCCAGGGTTTGCGCGCGGGCGAGGGCTTCGAGGCCGCGGCGGATGGAGAGCTGGTCCCAGCGGGAGCGGTCCTGCTCGGGGAGCGGGATGGCGGCGCCGTCGGGGCCGATGCGGGCGCTCAGGCGCGAGGCCTGGATTTCCATCAGCGCGAGGAGGCCCTGCACTTCGGGATCGGCGGGCAGCAGGCCGGCGAGGATGCGGCCGAGGCGCTGCGCTTCGAGGCAGAGCGCCGGGCGGATCGGATCGTCGCCGGCGGTCGCGGCGTAGCCCTCGTTGAAGATGAGGTAGATGACTTCCAGCACGGAGCCGAGCCGCGCGCCGAGCCCGGCGCCGCGCGGCACCTCGAAGCGCAGGCCCGCATCGGCGATCTCGTCCTTGGCGCGGGTGATGCGGCGGGCCACGGCGCTGTCGGTGGACAGGAACGCCCGCGCGATCTCGTCGGTCGAGAAGCCGCCCACCACCTTGAGGGTCAGCGCGGCGCGGCTGACGGGCGTCAGCATCGGGTGGCACGCGGTGAAGATGAGGCCGAGCAGTTCATCGCCGAGATCGTCGTCCAGGGTCGCGTCGAGCGCCTCGACCGCCTCGTCCGCCGCTTCGTCGAGCGTGCGGCCGATCTCGGCGTGCTTGCGGTCGGCCATCTTGTTGTGCCGGATGGCGTCGATGCCGCGCCGTTTGGCGGCCGCCATGAGCCAGGCGCCGGGATTGGCCGGAATGCCGGTGCGCGGCCAGTCGCTGAGCGCGCTGACCAGCGCATCCTGCGCCAGCTCCTCGGCCCGATCGACACTGCGCGTCAGCCGGGCGAGGCCGGCAACCAGCCTCGCCCGCTCGATGCGGAAAGTCGCCTCGATGGCTTTGTGGGTCTCGCTTGCGCCCATGCCGTGTTGTGAGACACGGCATGGGCCGAGGCAAGGCGACCGGCAGCACGGAATTCCACTGCGGTTAGTTGAAGTACCGCGGTTGGAGGAGAGGTGCCTTACGCCACGCCGAGCTTGCCGCGATCGCCTTCGCGCGGCGTCGCCAGCTCTTCGGGCGTCACGTAGTCGGCGAGGTCGGCGGCTTCCATGAAGGGGCGGAGCTCCATGTCGCCGGACATCGGGTAGCGCTTCACCCAGGCGAGCGCCTCGTCCATGTCCTTGACCTCCCAGATCTGGAAGCCGGCGACCAGCTCGCGGGTCTCGGCGAAGGGGCCGTCGGTGATCGTCGCCTTGCCATTGTCGACGCTAACCCGCTTGGCCGAGGCATCGGCCTTGAGGCCGGCGCCGGCGACCAGCACGCCGGCCGCCACCAGTTCCTCGATGAACTTGTCCATGGCCGCGAACGCTTCCTTGGTCGGCGGGGCGCCGGCATTGGCTTCACTGGCTTTTCCCAGAACCATAACTCGCATCTTTGTCTCCATCTGATGAGCCTGCCCATTGTGGGCTCTCATCGGGACGTCGAGCGAGCTTGCCGCAATCGGACACGGATCGGCAAATATTTCTGGAGCCGGCGGGCCCGGGATCGCGCCGCCCTTGCCAGCGGCCCTGCCCCGGTTCACTTTCCGCCCCATGCAAATCGACGTCGACATCCACCCCGGCGTGCCCAATACGGCGGCCCTGTTTCCCTACATGCCCGAGCCATGGCGGGAGATGAGCGTGGTCCGGGGGATCGAGGATCTGCACTCGATCAATTATCCGGACAACACGCCGCTGACGGTGCGGGCCGACTGGCGGCCCGCCAGGGGGCGGCCGGCGACGAGCGCGGCGATCGTGGGCAGCCAGTGCCTCGATGCGTTCGGGTCGGACGTGGGCATCCTCAATTGCCTCTATGGCGTGCAGACGCTGTTCAGCGAGGACCTGGCGCAGGCTTACGTGTCGGCGCTCAACGACTGGGTGCGGGCGGAGTTTCTCGATCGCGAGCCGCGCTTCCGGGCCTCGATCGTGGTGTCGCTCGACAATGTCGAGCGGGCGGTGGCCGAGATCGAGCGCTGCGCGCCGCACCGGCGCTTCGTGCAGATTCTCGTTCTAGCCGGCACGGCGCAGCCGCTCGGGCGGCGGCAGTACTGGCCGATCTACGAGGCGGCGGTGCGGCACGGGCTGGCGCTCGGCATCCATGCCGGCCAGGAGTTCCGCAACGCACCGACGGCTTTAGGCTGGCCGAGCTATTATCTCGAGGATTACGCGGCCAACGCGCAGGCGTTCCAGTACCAGCTGACCAGCCTCTTCTGCGAGGGCGTGTTCAACAAATTCCCGACGCTCAAGGTGGTGATGCTGGAGAGTGGCTGGACCTGGGTGCCGGCGCTGCTCTGGCGCATCGCCAAATACTGGGGCGGGTTGCGCTTCGAGATCCCCTGGGCCGACCGCTCGCCTGAGGAAGTGGTGCGCGACCAGCTGCGCTTCTCGCTGACCCCGGTGGATGGGCCGGCCGATGCCGACCAGCTGCGGCGGGTGCTCGACCATCTGGGCTCGGACCAGCTGCTGCTGTTTTCGACGGATTATCCGCACAAGCAGTTCGAGGATGGCGAGGTGTTTCCGGCGGCGTTCGATCCGGCGCTCAGGAACATCATTTCAGCCGATGCGCCGCTGGCGACGTATGAGCGGCTGAGGGCGACGCCATGAGTGAGGCCGGTGGCATCTATGATTGCGATATCCATCCGGCGGTGCGCTCGATGGCGGATCTCGAGCCGTGGCTCGAGCGGCGCTGGGTCGAACATTTCCGCGAGTACGGCGCGCTGCGCCAGACGCATTACGTGACCGGCGCGCCCTATCACAAGAGCCAGCCCAACGCCTCGCGGCGCGACGCCTACCCGCCCGAGGGCGGGCCGCAGGGCTCGAGCCTAAGCTTTTTGCAGAAGCAGCTGCTCGATGCGCACAATATCGGCTTCGGCATCCTCAACCCGCTGGTGCAGTCGCAGGGGGTGCGCAATCTCGATCATTCCATCGCGCTGTGCCGGGCGATCAATCACTGGCAGGCCGAGATATGGGTCGCCAACGAGAAGCGGCTGCATGCCTCGATCGTGGTGCCTTACGAGGACCCGGTGGCCGCGGCGGCGGAGATCCGGCACTGGGCCGGCGACGGCAGCTTCGTGCAGGTGCTGCTGCTGTCGCGCACCTCGTTCCTGCCCGGCAATCGCCGCTACTGGCCGATCTACGAGGCGGCGGTGGAGGCGGGGCTGCCGGTGGGCGTGCATGCGTTCGGCAATTCCGGCTGGCCGGTGAGCAGCGTGGGCTGGCCGAGCTACTATATGGAAGAGATGGTCGGCCACGCGCAGACCAGCCAGTCGGGGCTGGTGAGCCTCATCGTCGAGGGCGTGTTCGAGCGCTGGCCGGCGCTGAAGCTGGTGCTGATCGAATCCGGCTTCACCTGGGCGCCCTCGCTGCTGTGGCGGCTCGACAAGCACTGGAAGACGCTTAAATCTGAAGTGCCGCATCTGACGATGGCGCCGAGCGAGTACGTGAAGCGCAATGTCTGGTGGACCAGCCAGCCGATGGACGAGCCCGAGAACCGGCGCTATCTCGCCGACATCTTCAACTGGCTCGGCTGGGATAGAATCATGTTCTCCTCGGACTATCCGCACTGGGATTTCGACGATCCGGCGCGGGTGATCCTGTTCCCCGCGAGCGATGAGCAGAAGGCGATGTTCTTTTCCGGCAACGCGCGCTCGGTCTACGGCTCGCGCTGATGACCAGGCATATCGTCGCCGCCACCGCCGACTTCCCGCCGGGGACGCGCAGGACGCTGACGGTCAACGAGCGCGCCGTGGTGGTGTTCAACATCAAGGGCGAGTATTTCGGCCTTTACGACAAATGCCCGCACAATGGCGGCAGCCTGGCGCAGGGCGTGCTCACCGGCCTGCTGCAATCCAGCGAGCCGGGGAACTACACGTACAGCAAACCGGGCGAGATCATCCGCTGCCCCTGGCATGGCTGGGAGTTCGACGTGCGCTCGGGGCAATCGTTCTGCCGCGCCATCCGCCAGAAGGCCCGCCCCCTGCCCGTGCGCGTCGACGCCGGCAGCGACATCGTCGAGGGCCCGTACAAGGCCGAGACGGTCAGCGTCCAGGTCGAGAACGACTACGTCGTGGTCGAGGCCTGACCTGTTCACGGGACGCGGAGGGGCGGGAACTCCGGGGGCTCGCGAACATTAACTTCCTGACGGAAACATTGCCGCTTTTTCACTGGAACAGCAGGCCACCTTGGGCTGTTGTCCGGGTAAGGGGCGAGAAAGGAACTCGCTATGACTCTCAAATCCAACCTCAGCAAGGCTGCAGGTCTTGGCATCGTGGTTGCGGCGCTCTCGGCAGGAGCGGCCTTCGCAGCGACCGCCACGACGGCGGTCAATGTCCGCTCCGGCCCGGGCACGAACTATCGCATCGTCGATGCGCTCTATACGGGCCAGCACGTGAACATCACGGGCCAGGCCGGCGGCTGGTGCAAGATCAGCAAGACCGGCGCCGATGGCTGGGTGAGCTGCGCCTATCTCAGCAATGCCAGCTACAACGGCCCGCCGCGCTACTACCGCGCGCCGACGCGTCCGAGCGTGCAATTCAGCTTCGGCTTCGGTACGCCGGGGCCGTACTACCCGATGCATCCGCATCCCTACCCGATGGGGCCGCACCCCTGGTGGTGGTAAAGCTAAACGAAGGCGCCGGTAACCCCGGCGCCTTTATTCTATGCGCCCTTGAGCTCCCTGAGCTGGTCGGGCGCGAGCATCAGCACGCCATGTTCGTACAGCACCAGCGCCCGGAACACCGCCGTGTGGGCGGGCGTCGGCACCCCCAGTTCCAGGCCCAGCGAATGCACGCGGCCCGACAGCCAACGCAGCTCCAGCCTGCGGTTATGCAGCAGATCTTCGGCCATCGACGCCCGCGCATTGGCGGCGTGCTTGTAGAGCCTGGCCCTGGCGTCCTCGCCCAGGGTGCCAAGGCCGGGCCGGCCGGTCGCAACCGCGACCGCCTGGGCTTCGTCGATCAGCTGGCGCAGGAAGGGCTCGGCTTCCGGATTGTCGCGGATCGCCCCCAGCGGCGCACGCATCAGCGCCGTCGCGCCCGAGAATGCCGAGAGCAGGATGAACTTGCTCCACAACAGGGCGTCACCATCATCGACGAGCTCGCAATCGAGCCCCGGCGTGGCGTTGCAGGCCTCGGCGAAGCGCTGCAGGCGCTCGTCGCCCCCGAGGCTCTCTACAGTGATCCGATGCAGTCCGCCGGCGTGGCGCACTAGCCCCGGCTGCTCGAGATGAGCCGAGATGTAATAGGCGCCGCGCGCCACCTGGTTGCGCGCAATGCGCTCCCCGATCATGTCGGCGCTGTCGATGCCGTTCTGCACGGTGACGACGAGCGTGTCCGGGCCGACCATGGGCCGCATCAGGATGGCGGCCGGCACGGTGTCCCAGAGTTTCACCGAGAACAGCACGATATCGACCGGCCCGACGGTGCGTGGGTCATCGGTGGCGCGGACCACCGGCAGTATCGTGTCGCCGGCCGGACTGAGCACGGTAAGGCCGGTGCTCTGCATTGCCGCCAGATTGTCGCGCCGCGCGATGAAGGCGACGTCGTGCCCTGCCGCCTGCAGGCGGGCGCCGGTATAGGCGCCGGTGCCGCCCGAACCCATGATGCCGAACTTCATGGCGCCCTCCCCCCGGAGACGGCGCAGCATGCGCCCTTGTGGTGTCGCGGGCAACTCGGCTAGAGCGCGGCCATGAGCACCCTGACCCTCAGCCCCGACGGCCCGATCATCGCCCGCGAAAGCGACGCCAACGACATCATCGGCGAGGCCTTCGGCATGGAGGGCGTCGAGCTGGTGGTCATTCCGGTGGAGCGGCTGTCGCCCGATTTCTTCCGGCTGGCCAGCGGGCTCGCCGGCGCGGTGCTGCAGAAATTCACCAATTACCGGCTGCGGGTGGCGATCGCGGGGGACATCTCGGCATATACGGAAAAGTCCGGACCGCTGAGGGATTTCGTGCGGGAGAGCAATCGGGGCGGGTGGGTGAGGTTCGTGGGGTCGGTGGGGGAGCTGTAGGCAGAGCCGAGGGGTTCTTGGCTTCAGTCGGTCGGCCCTGAATGACTGATAGCAAACACCCCCTCACCAAGCTGCGCTACGTCGCTTCGCTCCTAGCGCCGCTATCCTCCCCCACCAGGGGGGAGGATGTCCGTGCCGACTGTCCTGCCCTTCCCAACCCTTGCGCCATCCGGTACACGCGGCGCAGCGAGTGGATTTCGAGATGACTGCCGATAGCGCGGCGCCGGTCTCCGGCGCCGATATTCCTGTTGCGTCGCATAGCTGGGGCGGTGAGTTCCGGGCGCTGCTGTCGCTTGCCTGGCCGCTGGTGCTGGCGCAGCTCGCGCAGAACGCGCTGTTTACCACCGACGTCATCATGCTGGGCTGGCTCGGGCCGAAATTCCTGGCCGCCGCGGCGCTCGCCAATGCGCTGTTCGTCGCCATGCAGCTGTTCGGCATCGGCGTCGCCGGCGCCGTCGCGCCGCTGGTGGCGCAGGCCCTGGGGGCGCGCGATTTCCGCCTCGTGCGGCACACCCTCCGGCAGGGCATGTGGGTCGGCCTCGTGACGGCGGGCGTGCTGGTGCCGATCTGCTGGAACATCGCTCCAATCTACCACGCGCTGGGCCAGGACCCCGAACTGACGGCGATGGCCGAGCGCTTCGTCCACTTTGGCGTCTGGCTGATGTTCCCGGCGCTGCAGATCATCGTGTTCCGCTCCTTCCTCGCCGCGCATGGCGCGACGCGGGTGATCCTGTTCATCACGCTGGCGGGCGTGGTGGTGAATGCGCTGTGCGACTACGCGCTGATCTTCGGCAATTGGGGCTTTCCGCGCCTCGAGCTCGCCGGCTCCGCCATTGCCACGACGCTGGTCAACTTCGTCATGCTGGCGCTGATCGTGCTCTATGCGCTGTTGCATCGAAAATTCCGCCGCTACCACCCGTTCCACCGTTTCTTCGTGCCCGACTGGCCGCGCTTCTTCGCGGTGTGGCGGATCGGCATTCCAATCGGCCTGATGTCGCTGGCCGAAGTGCTGCTGTTTACCTCGGCCTCGCTGCTGCAGGGCTGGATCGGGCAGGATTCGGTGGCGGCGCACGCCATCGCGCTGCAGCTGAGCTCGATCTCGTTCATGGTGCCGCTCGCCATCGCACAGGCGGCGACGGTGCGCGTCGGCATCGCCTTCGGTGAGCGCAACCATGACGGCATCGGCAAGGCCGGCTGGTCGGCGCAAGCGGTGACGCTCATCTTCATGGGCACCATGGCGGTGCTCTTCCTGACCATCCCCACCCAGCTCGCGAGCCTGTTCCTCGATCCGGCCAATCCGGCCAACACCCATGCGGTGGCGCTCGCGGCGAGCTTCCTGATGGTGGGCGGGCTGTTCCAGCTGTTCGACGGCACGCAGGCGACGATGGGCGCGGCGCTGCGCGGCCTCGGCGACACCAATTTGCCGCTGGTGGTGGCGCTGGTCGGCTACTGGCTGGTCGGCGCGCCGGTCGCGTATCTGTGCGGCTTCACCTTCGGCCTGGAGGGCGTCGGCGTCTGGATCGGCCTTGCCGCGGGGCTGGCATCGGTCGCCATCGTTCTCACCATCCGCTTTGCAATGCGCGAACGGCTCGGGCTGACGCGCCGGGCGATCGTCTAGGCCAGCCACTCCCAGTCCGCCATGCGGGCGCGGAACCAGGTGCGCTGCCGCTTGGCGTATTGGCGCGACGCGATGACGGCGCGCTCCAGCATGCTGGCGCGGTCGATCTCGCCGCGCAGCAGCATGGCGATCTCGGGCACGCCGATAGCCTTCATCGCGGGCAATGACGGATCGAGGCCGAGGTCGAGCAGGGCGCGCACCTCGTCGATGGCGCCGGAGTCGAGCATGGTCTCGAAGCGGCGGGCGATGCGTTGGCGCAGGATGTCGCGATCAGGGTTCAGCACGAGCTTCTCGAGGTCCCAGCCCTCGAGCAGCGGCCTGTGCGTCTCGTCCTGGAAGCTGGCGAGCGAGCGGCCGGTGGCGTCGAGCACGGCCAGCGCGCGAATGACGCGCTGCGGGTCGGGTGCCTTGAGGCGCGCTGCGATGACCGGATCGCGCGCGGCGATGAGCCGGCCCCGCGCTTCGCGGTCGAGGCCCGCCACTTGCGCCTCGGCGGCGGTGACGGCTTCGGGTGGGACCTCCGGCACTTCGGCGAAACCGGCGGTGAGCGTCGCGAAGTAGAGTCCCGTTCCGCCGGCGAAGATCAGCGGCCGGTCGTCTGCTGCCGCGATGATCGCCTCTGCCGCGCGGGCCCAGTCGCCGGTCGAGAAGCGGCGCGACGGCGGCACGGTGCCGTAGAGCAGATGCGGCGCCAGCGCCATGTCGGCTTCGCTGGGCCGCGCCGTGACGAGGCGCAGCCCGTCATAGACCTGCAGCGCGTCGGCATTGACGATCACGCCGCCCAACTGGCGGGCCTTCTCCAGCGCCAGCGCCGACTTGCCGCTGGCAGTCGGACCCGCTATCAGAACCGCTCTTTTCCGCGCCCCGGAACTCAAATGTCGGTCCTCGTCCTCATCGCCAACCCCGCCGAGCCGGTGCTCGACATGGCCCTCGCCAATGCCGTGCACAAGGCGGTGGGCGGCGAGATCAACGTGCTCAACCAGCGCATCGCGGTCGAGTTCGTCAAGCCGCAACTGGCGAACGCCGCCGAGGCGGCGCGCGAGCTGGTCGCCGGCAAGCCGGTCGACGTCGCGCAGGTGCCGCTCGCCAACCGGCGCAAGCGGCTGCTGCTCGCCGACATGGATTCCACCATGATCGAGCAGGAATGCATCGACGAGCTGGCCGACGCGGTGGGCATCAAGGCCGAGGTCGCGGCCATCACGGCGCGCGCGATGAACGGCGAACTCGATTTCCCCGCGGCGCTGCGGACCCGGGTCGGCCTGCTCAAGGGGCTCGAGCGGGCGCGCATCGAGGAAATCCGCCGCGAGCGCATCAGCTTCACGCCGGGCGGGCGGGCGCTGATCCAGACCATGAAGGCCTATGGCGCCTATACCTCGCTGGTGTCGGGCGGCTTCACCTTCTTTGCCGACTGGATCGGCAAGCGCATCGGCTTCGACGAGATGATGGCCAATGTGCTGGAGTTCGATGGCGACCGGCTGACCGGCACCGTCGCCGACCCGATCATCGGCAAGGAAGCCAAGCTCAGCCGCCTCCAGACGCTCGCCGCCTTCCACGACGTGCCGATGGCGGCGACGATGGCGGTCGGTGACGGCGCCAACGACCTCGACATGATCAAGGCGGCCGGCATGGGCGTGGCGCTGCACGCCAAGCCAGTGGTGGCGGCACAGGCTGAGGTCAAGATCGACCATGGCGACCTCACGGCGCTGCTCTATCTGCAGGGCTACAGCGACGACGAGTTCGTGCGGTGATCACGCTCGAGACGGAGCGGCTGCTGCTTCGTCCCTGGCGCGACAGCGACCGGCTGCCGATGCGGCGCATTCTGGGCGACGCGCATGTGCGGCGCTTCTACCTCGAGACGATGACGCCCGAGGCAGCCGACGCGGCGATGGACGCCTCGCTCGCCGCCTGGGCCGCGGGCGGGTTCCATCTGCAGGCGGCCGAGCTCAAGGCCACCGGTAAAACTATCGGCGTCATCGGCCTTGGTACGATCCCCGAGGCGACGCGCGCGGTGCTGAATGGCCATCCGGCGGTGGAAGTCGGCTGGCAGTTCGACAAGGCGGTGTGGGGACAGGGCCTCGCGCCCGAAGGCGCTCGGGCGTGGCTCGATTATGGCTTCGGCACGCTCGGCCTGCCCGAAATCGTCGCCTTCACCTACGAGGGCAACGCGCCCAGCCGCCGCGTGATGGAGAAGCTCGGCATGACCCGTGATGCTGCGGACGATTTCGACCACCCGAAAGTGCCCGAGGGTCATCGGCTGAGGCCGCATGTGCTGTATCGGCTGAGGCGCTAGCCGCTAGTTCAACCGCACCGCCACGAAGCGGCTCGAGCCGGTGGGGTCGGTGACCTTGAACAGGACGGCCGGGCGGCCGGCGGTGCGGGCGGCGTCGACCTTGTCGGTGATGTCGGCGATGTCGGTGACCTTCTGCTGGTTCACTTCGCTGATCACCATGCCGGTGACAAGGCCCTGGCGGTCGGCGTCGGAGCCCTTGGCGACGTCGGTGATGACGACCCCTTTGGGCTCGCCCTTGAGCTTGAACCTGGTCTTTGCGGCGTCATCGATGGCGCCGACATCGAGGCCCAGCATGTCCTTGAGTGGCGGCGGCGTGGCGTCGGCGGTGTCGTCGTCGCCATCGGGCGCCGGCGCGGCCAGCGGCTCCTTGAGCGCGGCGACCGTGGGTTGGCCCGCCTCAAGCCGGCCGAGGGTGACGTCGAGCGTCGTCTCGGCGCCGCCGCGCAGCACCATGACCTTGACCTTCTGGCCGACCGCCGTCTCGGCGACGTAGCGCGGCAAATCCTTGAGCTTGACGATGTCCTTGCCGTTGAACTGCAGGATCACGTCGCCCTGCTCGACGATGCCGTCGGCCGGGCCAGTCCTGGTGACGTCGACGACCATCGCGCCATTGGTGTTGGGGCGCCCGAGGCTCGCCGCGATGTCGGGCGTCACCTCCTGGATGCCGACACCGAGCCAGCCGCGGCGCGTCTCGCCATATTGCGCCAGTTGCTCGACTACCGGGCGCGCCAGGTTGACCGGCACCGCAAAGCCGATGCCGAGCGAGGCGCCGCCGCGGGCGATGATGGCGGTGTTGATGCCCACCACCTTGCCATCCATGTCGAACAGCGGCCCGCCGGAATTGCCCTGGTTGATGGCCGCGTCGGTCTGGATGAAATCGTCGTATGGGCCCGACTGGATGTCGCGGTCGCGGGCCGAGACGATGCCCAGCGTCACCGAGCCGCCCAGCCCGAACGGATTGCCGATCGCCATCACCCAGTCGCCGACCTCGGCCTTGTCGCTGTCGCCGAACTGCACGAAGGGCAGCGGATGGCCGGCATCGACCTTGATGACGGCGAGGTCCGCCTTGTCGTCGGCGCCCACCAACTTCGCCGGCAAGCGCGTGCCGTCGGTCATCATCACGGTGATTTCGTCGGCGCCGTCGATGACGTGGTTGTTGGTGACGATGGTGCCGTCGGCCGAGATCAGGAAGCCCGAGCCGAGGCTGCGCGCTTCGGACATCGCGTCGGGACCCTGCCCGTTATTGGGGTTGAGATCGTCGAACAGCTGGCCGAGCGGCGAGCCGTCCGGCGCGGTCGGATAGGCTTCGCCATTGCCGTTGGGGATGTGCTTGGTGGAGCCGATATTGACGACGGCCGGCGACAGGGTGGAAGCGAGTTTGGCCACCGATTCAGGGCCTTGCGCCAGCGTGGCGGCGGGCAGGCTCAGCGCCAGCATCGTCGCCGTCAGCAGCGCCCGCGCGATCCGCATCGTCATGTCGAAAACCCCCAAGCCTGTCGGCCGTCACATTGAAAGCAACTCGGTGCGGGGCGCAAGCAGTGCGCCCCCACGAAAATTTGAGGCCGATGACTGAACGTCACCGGCCCCCTGTTTAGTCCCTCTTTCGGGCGGCAGCTTGGCCGCTATTGGGCAACCGAGCTCGAGGCCAGCGGCGGTTCGGATGAAGCCGGCGGCACCGTGGTCGTGTCGTCCGCTACCGGCGGCACCGAAACCGAGCCATCGTCAGTCGCATTGTCGGGCGGCAGCACGTCGGTCGGCTCGGGGACGGACAATTCCGTCGAGGGCAGCGGCGCGATGCCGTCCGGGGACGCCGGCTGCGGCACGGTGCCGTTCAGCGTGTCGGCCTTGAAGTACTGGAAGAACTGGCTGTCCGGCGACAGCACCATGGTGGTGCCGTTGCTGCCCAGCGCCGTCCGGTACGACTGCAGCGAGCGGTAGAATTCGAAGAATTCCGGGTCCGCCCCATAGGCCTGCGCGTAGATGGCGCTGCGCTGGGCATCGCCCTCGCCGCGCAGGATCTCGCTGTCCTTGTTGGCCGCCGCCACGATCTCCACCGACTGGCGGTCGGCGATCGCGCGCAGCGACTGCGCCGCCTGCTGGCCGCCGGCACGAATGGCCGCCGCCTGGGCGAGACGCTCGGCCGACATGCGTTCGAACGTGGTCTGCGAGACTTTCGCGTCGAGATCGGTGCGCACGATGCGCACATCGGTGACCTCGATGCCCAGTTCGGCCAAACCCGGGCGAATGAGATCGCGCGCCTCGGTCATCATCTCGGCCCGCTTGGCCGAAAGCGCGTCGTTGAAGTCTCGCTTGCCGTAGACCTGGCGCAGCGCGGCGTCGAAGCTGGTGCCGATACGCCGCTCGGCGATGTCGAGGCTGCCCTGCGCACGCTCGCGGAACAGTTTCGGATCGGCAATGCGGTAGGTCAGGAAGGCATCGACCACATAGGTCGCGCCGTCATTGACCTGCAGGTCCATGTTGGCGATGTCGTAGCGCAGCAGCCGGTCCTCGACGATCTGCACGGTGTCGACCAGCGAGGTGGGCAGCTTGAAGTAGAGCCCCGGCTCCGACTTGACGTCGGTGATCTTGCCGAAGCGCATGATGATGGCCTGCTCGCGCACGTTCACCACATAGAGCGACGAGAACAGCAGGTAGATGATGACGACGAGCGCGACGCCGGCGGCAATGAGTCTGTTCATGGCTCAGTTGCTCCCGGTCGTAACGGCCGTGCCGGCGGGCGCGGCCGCGCTCGACGACGTATCGGTGGTGGTGGTGGTTGGCTTCGCCTGCAGGCCTGGCAACGGCAGATAGGGCACGACGCCCTGCCCGCTCACGCCCGGCTCGACGACCACCTTGCTCGCCCCGCCCAGCACCTGCTCCATCGTTTCGAGATAGAGACGGTCGCGGGTCACCTGCGGCGCCTTGGCGTACTGGTTGTAGATCGAGATGAAGCGGGCCGCCTCGCCTTCGGCTTCCTGCACGACGCGGCTCTTGTAGGCCGCCGCATCTTCCCGGACCTTCGCGGCCTGGCCGCGGGCATTGCCGAGCAGGTTGTTGGCGTAGGTTCGCGCGTCTTCCTGGAACTTCTGCTGGTCCTGCTGAGCGCGCTGCACCTCGGCGAAGGCCTCAGCCACTTCCGTCGGCGGCGCGACGTTCTCGACCTTCACGGCATCGACGTGGACGCCCAAATCGTAGCTGTCGAGGATGTTCTGGATGATCTCGGCCACTTCGGTCTCGATGCCCGAGCGGTTGGAGCGGAATACTTCCGTCGCCGGGCTGCGGCCGACGACTTCGCGCATGGCGCTCTCGGCGGTGGCGCGGACCATGTCGTCGGGGTCGCGGACCTTGAACAGATACGCCTTGGGATCGCTGACGGTCCAGAACACGGAGAATTTGGCTTCGACGATGTTCTGGTCGGCAGTCAGCATCACGCCGTCATTGGCGCTGCTGTTGCGCGTCGTGGTGTTCGAGCCGATTTCGGTGGTGTTCTGCGAAAGGTTGACGCGCTCGACGCTCTGGACCGGCCACCACAGGAAATGCAGGCCCGACTGGCTCAGCTCGTCGCTCGGCTTGCCGAACGTCGTTTCGACGCCGACTTCCTGCGGATCGATGGTGTAGATCGAGTTGAACAGCCAGAAGACCACGACGACCGCGACGACGGCGGCGAAAATCCAGCCCCCGCCACCCGGAATACCGCCCTGGATGCTGTTCCTGCCCCGGTTGAGGATGTCCTCGAGGCTGGGCGTGCCGCCCCGGCGCGGCCCGTTGCCGCCGCCGCCACCGCCTTGCGGCGCCTGCCCCCACGGTCCGCCGCCATTATTGTTGCGGCCGCCGCCCCCCGTATTGTTGTCCCAGGGCATCTGACGCCTTTCGTTCTCGGATCGTTGCCGACCTATATAGGTGGACGATCCCGGCCGATCAACGGCGCGGAAACGGCCGTTTCTCGTACACTCTGACGCGATATGACGCAGAGTCGGCCGGGCTGGGCGCCACCTCGATGCCACCGGCGTCTTCCCAGACCTCGGGATCGATCGCGGGAAAATACGTGTCGCCGGGCGGCGAAAGCGCCACGTGCGAGATGTAAAGCCGGTCGGCCAGCGGCATGGCTTCGGCATAGATCTGCGCGCCGCCGCCGATGATGATCTCGGTTACGTGGTCGCGCGCGGCGATCTCCTGCGCGCGTTCGAGGCCGGCTTGCAGGCTCGGCACGACCAGTACGCCGTCCGGCCGGTAGTCGGTGCGATGGGTGACCACGATGTTGGTGCGGCCGGGCAGCGGCTTGCCGATGCTCTCCATCGTACGCCGCCCCATGATGACGGGCTTACCCAGGGTCATGCGCTTGAAATGCCCGAAATCGGACGGCAGGCGCCATGGAATGGCATTCGCGTTGCCGATGACCCCGTTCTCGGCGACGGCCGCGATCATCGCGACGGGAACGCTCACTTTGCCCCGAGCTTGTCGAGCGCCTCGCCGGTCACCCGGCAGCGGCGCCATTCGTCGAGGAAGATGGCGCCCTGCGAGATGTAAAAATCGATGGAAGGCTGGTTCCAGTCGAGCACGGCCCACTCGAAGCGGCCGAGCCCCTCGCGCACGCAACGCTGCGCCAGATCAGCCAGCAATGCCTTGCCGATGCCGCCGCCGCGCAGCGCGGGATCGACGAACAGATCCTCGAGCCAGATGCCGTGGCGGCCCTGGAAGGTCGAGAAGGTGTAGTACCAGAGCGCAAAGCCGGCCGCCTGCCCGTCTCGCTCGGCGATCTGGCAGAACACTTTCGGGTTTTGACCGAATAGCTCGCGCTCGATATCGGCCACCGTCGCCGCGGCCTCGTGGCTCAGATGCTCGTACTCGGCGAGATCGGCGATGAATTTGAGAATCAGCGGTGCGTCGGCACGCACCGCATCGCGAACCACGACAGCCATCAGTTCTGCGGGTCCTGGTGCTTGAGCAGCAGGATGTTCAGCTCATGATTGTAGGGCGGATACCAGTCCTCGGCCTCCATCTCGAAGGTGGTCGGGCCCGTCTTCTTGACCTTGCCGTCCCAGCAGAACGAGACGAGGTCCTTGGCGTCGCCCTTGTCGATGGTGAGGTGAAATTTCTTGATCGGCCCGCCCCAATTGGCGCCGGTCGACCAGATGTAGTCGATCCAGTTTTCGAAATAGGGCGCGCTGTAGAGGTCGGACGGGTCCTTCAGCGATTTCCTGACGGTTTTGATGAAATCGTCGTCGACGCAGTACTTGTCCTTGTAGATTTTCGGGCGGTCCTCGTCGGTCGCGTCATAGGGCGGCTGGAGGAAGGTCGTGGCCACCGTGCCGCCGACGCTGGGCACGTAGGAGTGGACGACTTCCGCGGTCTCGCCGGCCTTGAAGTCGGCTTCCCAGGTGTATGTCGATTTGAGCGTCCACACCGGCGTGTAATCGGTCTGCTCGCCATTGCCGGCGTCGTAGGTCATCGGGATGACCATCGCGAGGTGCATCAGCTTCTGCTTGTCGTCGTCGCTCAGCGCGTTGAGGGCCTTGATCGTCGCCTCGCCGAACGGCGCCAGCGGGATATCCAGGGATTTGAGCAGCTCGGTCTGATCGACGCCGAGCGCGAAGGCATATTGATGCAGCGTCGAGTCGACCGGCTCGCCGTCGAAGGTGGTCGAGAAGCCAAAAATATTGTCGGGGTCTTCCGTGGGGATCGAGACCATGAAGTCACCATCGCCGGTGATGTCCGGCAGCGGGAAGGCCACCAGCGCGTGCTGGTCCTCGGTGCCGTTATTGGTGAACTCGTAGACGACCTTCACCTGGCTCGGGCCGACCCTAAGGTCCTCGGAATCCATCGAGACGTCTTCACTGGTGATGAACACCAGCCCGCCCGTCCCCAGCTGGGACATGGTGTCGTTGGCAAGAGCGGGGGCAGTCAGCAGCGCCAGCGTGGCGGCGGCGATCAGCGGCTTCATATGGCGACCTCGGCTTTGATGTGCGGATGGGGGTCGTATCCGGTCAGCATGAAGTCCTCATAATCGAACTCGAAGATCGAGTGCCGGTCCGGATTGAGCGTCAGCCGCGGCAGCGGCTTCGGCATCCGGCGCAGTTGTTCATGCGCCTGCTGAACGTGGTTTGAATAAAGGTGCACGTCACCGAAGGAGTGGACGAACTCGCCGACTTCGAGCCCGGTGACCTGCGCCATCATGTGGGTGAGCAGCGCATAGGAGGCGATGTTGAACGGTACGCCGAGGAACACATCGCCCGAGCGCTGGTAGAGCTGGCAGCTGAGCCGGCCCTCGGCGACGTAGAACTGGAACAGGCAGTGGCAGGGCGGCAGCGCCATGTCGTCGACTTCCGCCGGGTTCCAGGCGGTGACGATGTGGCGGCGCGAATCCGGTTTGGTGCGGATGGAGTTCACGACGTTGGCGATCTGGTCGATCGTGCCGCCGCGGCCGTCGGGCCAGCTGCGCCATTGCGAGCCGTAGACGGGGCCGAGATCGCCGTTTTCGTCGGCCCACTCGTCCCAGATCTTGACGCCGTGCTCCTGCAGCCAGCGCACATTGGTCTCGCCGCGCAGGAACCACAGCACCTCGTAGATGATCGATTTGAGGTGCAGCTTCTTGGTGGTGAGCAGCGGGAAACCCTGGCGCAGGTCGAACCGCATCTGGTGCCCGAAGATCGAGCGCGTGCCGGTGCCGGTGCGGTCCGGCCGGTCGATGCCGGTGTCGAGGATCAGCCGCAGCAGATCGAGATATTGCTGCTCGGGATGCCGAACCGACGGCTCGTCGTTGCGCAGGGCGAGGACCGACATGGGAATACTCCGTGGACGAGGCGTTGTAGCAGGCGGAGGCGGCAGTTTCCTGCAATGCGGGCGATTCTCACAGGGTTTGGTGGGGAAGCCGGGACGTGGTAGGCTTACGCCATGAGCAAAACGACTAAGCCGGCATCTTCAGGGCCGTTTGTCGTCGGCCGTAAGAGCGCCGAAGCGATCAGCGCCGTAGAAGGCCTGACGCGGTCGCCGCGCCTTGATCTGCTCATCCGCGAATCCGACCGGCTGAAGGAAACGCCGGAGCAGCTTCGCGCCCGAATCCGCGCCGAATTCACCCGCAAGCCCTAGGTGGTCTACGAGGCCGAGCAGGATCCTCTTTGCTATCCCGGCACCAACGTGCTGCGGAACAAGTTCGACATCACCGACCAAGCGGAACTCGACCAGCTCGAACACGGTATGTTCCTCGCCCGAGCCGCCGATCCTCTGCCGGCCGGAGAGATGGATTTCGCGCACTACCGGGCGATCCACCGTCACCTCTTCCAGGATGCGTATGACTGGGCCGGCGAACTCAGGTCAGTCCGCATTGCCAAGGGCGGTAACTGGTTCTGCTATCCCGAGTACATCAAGACCGAGGCAGCCAAGCTCTTCGGCTGGCTAGTGGCCCGAGACCATCTTACCGGGCTGAGCGCCCAGCAGTTCGCCGCCGAGGCGGCGCAGTTCATCAGCGAGCTGAACGCGATTCATACTTTCCGCGAAGGCAATGGGCGAACGCAGTTGATCTTCCTGAAGCTGCTGACAGCAAGAGCGGGCTACACCTACAACGACGCCGCACTCGATCCCACCCGCACCCTCGATGCCATGATCGCCAGCTTCGCCGGCGACCTCGGGCCGCTCGAAGCCCTGATCGCCGATATCATTGCCTGAGCAGGCATTTGCATCCCCCGCCCGCGATGCCTATATTCAGCCTGCCGGCAACGGCTATGGCGATAAATGGCTATCGTAATAAACCCATCGGACCCGGGGGCAGTACCCGGCGCCTCCACCATCTCCTCCCCTCGCAAGGGGGAGCCACTGGGGGCGAAATAGGATCGACGAGGGCGTAAAGGGTGTGTTTTCGCTCGGCATGGTACCACCGTCATCGGACCATCCTAATAGTTGCCAACGACAACTATGCTAAGGTTGCTCTCGCCGCGTAATGCGGTGCTGGCACCTGAACTAAAGCCCTTTAGGCTGTAGCGGCTTAAAGGCGGGGTTCGCAGGCACCTGGCAACAGAAGCCTGCACTTCTCTCCGCTTTCTCCTTGATATTGCTGCCCCTCGCGGCTGATATGACACCAATTGGATTCACAAGCGGCGACATGGCTCAAGATCATATCCGATACGACATCCTGACCCAGGAAGCGCTGCGCGGCGTGGTGCGCAAGGTGCTGGCCGAAGTCGCCAAGACCGGACTGCCCGGCGAGCATCATTTCTTCATCTCGTTCATCACCAAGGCGCCGGGCGTGCGCGTCAGCCAGCGCCTGCTCGACCAGTATCCCAACGACATGACGATCGTGCTCCAGAACCAGTTCTGGGATCTGAAGGTCTCGGAGGCGCAGTTCGAGGTGGGGCTGAGCTTTGACGACAAGCCGGAAACGCTGGTGATCCCGTTCACGGCCATCAAGGGCTTCTTCGATCCCTCGGTGCAGTTCGGACTGCAACTGACCGGCGCCGTGCCGCTGCCGACCGAGGACGACAAGGCCGAGGCCAAGGAGCCGACGAAGCTGGTTCCCTCCAACGCCGCGGCAGCCCCTCCGGCGGCGAGCGAGGCACCGGGCGAAAAAGTCATCAGCCTCGACGCCTTCCGGAAGAAGTAATATGGCGGAGACTTTCTCCGTCAACACGCGCGAAACCGTCGACCTGTTTTTCCAGTCGGGTGGCGTCGAGTTTGCACCCTTCGGCCGCCAACTTCTCGCGACGTTGGGCGCCACCAGGATCGAGCAGCGCTTCAGCGATAATTACTTCGGTGGGACATACCTCCGCGGCTGGATCGAGAGCGTTGAGGTCACCTACCAACTGACTGACGAGGCCGGCATGGAGGAATACGACCTCATGCTCGCGCTCGACAGCTCCGAAGACTCCTTCGACATCCTCACGTTCGCCGACAAATTGGCAGGGGCGATAGCGGTCCACGGCATGCGGACGGCGAGGCGTCTGTACGTAGGGCCGCGCGAAACGCCTCTGGTACTGTTCGAACCTCTCAACTAGCGGAGACACGCCGCAATGCAGAAGCGGTCGCTGACGATCGCGGGGCATCGGACGAGTATCGCGCTCGAGCCGGAGTTCTGGGCCGGGCTCGAAGCGATGGCGGCGCGGCGGGGCGTAAGGCTGACGACGCTGATCGAGGAACTCGACAGCTCGCGCGACAGCCCTAATCTTTCATCGGCGTTGCGGGTGGCGGTGTTGCGCGACGCGCAGCAATCACATCCCGAGGTCTGACGCGGCCGCTGCATCGGCCGCTGCTTTTGCAGCAGCAGCATCGGCGGCCGCCTTCTTCACCGCGGCGTCGGCGGCGGCTTTCTTCGCCGCGGCGGCGGCAGCCTCGGCCTTCTGCTTTGCCGCGAGCTCGGCGGCAGCCTTCTGCGCTGCGGCCTCGGTCAGCGTGGCCTGCGCTTCGCCGCCGACCGCAACGCCCTGCCCGAGCGTGAGCGTCTTGAGGCGGGCGGCGATGTCGGCCTGTTCTTTGGCCCGGGCATCGGCGTCGGCCTTGCGCTGCTCGAGCACGGCGAGCTCGATCTCGCTGGCCTTGATCTTCATGCCATCGACCAGCGCGGCGACGTCGTAGCTGCCGCTGGGTGCCCAGAGCGGGCCCTTGATGTCGGCCGCAACCTCGGCGGTCGCGTCGATGGCGCTGCCCGCGTCAGCGACAACGCTCGGGGTCATGGCGTAATGGCCGTCGAGCGACAAATCGCGCAGCGACAGGTTCACGCCGCCGAAGATGCGCGCGTCGGTGCCGACGATCGCAAGGTTCGGACTGCGCAGCACGCCGCCGGCGATGGTGAAGCTGCCGGTCACGCTCGGCGCGGCGAAGGGCGCGGCGGCGAGCTTTTGCGTCACGGTGTCGGTCAAAGCCTCGGGCGTCATGTCGAGCACGCCGGTGAGGCCGCTGAGGCCCTTGAACGTCGCCGGATCGAACGAAGCGGCCGAGAAATTGTTGATCGTGTAGCTGCCATTGCCGGTCATGGCGGCGATGGCCTGGGCTAGCGTGTCGCCGGTACCGTCGAAGGCGGCGGAGGCATCGAGCGTGCCGTCGAGCTCGGCGGCCACCGGCGCCGGCGCCAGCGTGTCGAGCGATACGCCGTTGAGGGCCAGCCGCCCGCTCAGCTCCTTGCCCGCCAGCCCGTTGGAACAGCAGACCGCGGCGTCCACGGTCAGCGTGCCGCCGCCAATGGTGCCGGTGAGGTCGCGCAGCTTGACGCTCTGCGCATCCCAATCGAGCCCGAAGCGCGCATCCTTCACGATTTCGGCGCTGCCATTGGTCAGCGACGCGACCGATACGTCGATGCGGCCTTCGCTGCTGCGCGCCGCCGAACCGATATCGAGCGGCCCATCCGGCCACAGACCATCGGTGACACTCGTGCTCGCCGGTCCGGCCAGCGCCGGCGGCAGCGCGTGGATGTCGACCGACGGCACGACCAGCGAGCCGCTGAATGAATTGATGTCGCCGCGGCGCGCCAGCGCCAGCTCCCCGCTGACCCCGCCCGCATCGATATTGCTCAGCGCCACGCTGTCGAGGCCGCTGAAATGCACCAGCGCCTTGCCGGTGACCGGCGGCACATGCACTCCCCCTGCCCCGAGCGCCTCCGCCAATGCCGACGGATCGGCGAGCGCCACATCGAACTGCCCGTCGCCGGTGATGCGGGTGAAGTCGCCGGGGACGACATTGCCGTCGAAGCCGATATGGTCGGTGCCGCCCTCCAGCATCACATGCGTTTCGTAGCTGTTGGACGGCACGCCATCGACGGACGCGGCCAGATGGAGCGGCGTTCTATCGTCGAACAGCTGTATCTTGCCCAGCCCGAGCTGCGCCGTCATCAGATGCGGCGTGCCCGATTTGAGGTCGAGGCTGGCGCTGACCGGCCCGGTCAGCGCATTGGCGACGCCGGCGGCGAGCTTGGCCGTCAGCGAGGCATCGGCGGTACCCAGCATGCCCGATGCGTTGAGCGTCTGCCCGCCATCGCCGGCGGGCGCATCGAGCTGCAGCTTGAGGTCGGCCGGCAGCGATCGCGTCAGGAACTCGGTGACCGCCGGCGGCGTCGCCACGGTCGAGAGCAGCGAGCCGACGATCGGCGCGCCATCGGCGATCTTCACATTGGCCGTGCCCGACAGCTCCGGCTTGGCGAGCGTGCCGAAGGCGGTGAGCTTGGCATCGAACGACGCGCCGCCGAGGTCCCCGGCGGACAGGTTGGAGAATTCCACCACGCCGCCCTCCCAGCTCGCCGACGCCGCGAGATCGCTGCCCTGCAGCCCGAACAGCACGGCGGCGCTGGCGCTGAGATTGACCTCGCCCTTGGGGAAGGTCGCGCCGAAACTGCCATTGCCGGCCACGTCCGGCAGCAGCGCCGCGATCGCCGCGCTCTCCTGCGGACCGAGCGTGGTGAAATGCGTGTCGAGCTTCAGCCGCCGCGGCTGGCCGAAGCCGATCTCGGCGTCAAAGCCCTGGTTGATGCCGCCCACCACCAGCGTGCCCGACGACAGCGTCAGCGTATCACTCGACAGCGCCACGTCGGAACTGAGCGAGCCCGGCATGTTGAACAGCGGATTGTCCGTAGCGGGCTTTCGCCACAGCGCCGCCAGCGTATCGAGCCGATCGGTGGCGAGCGTGACGCCGCCGGCGAAGATCGGCTTGCCGTCCACCGCGCTGAGATTGCCGGTGAGCCCGAGTTTTGCGCCGCCCGGCAGCGTCGCGGCGAAATCCTTGATCGACCAGCTATGCGCATCGGTCGCCGCATCGAGCCGGAGATCGCGCAGCGCTACGGCGCGCAGGTTGAGCTCGGTGATGTCGAGCCCGATGGTGCCGGCGATGGGTGGGATCGGCGGCAGCGGCGTCTCGCCCAGCAACCGCACCAGCTCGTAGGGCGGATCGGTGAGCTCGGTGGTTGCGTCGCGCGGCGGCAGCGCCACCACGCCGCCCGAGACGACGGCGTTGAACACCGGCGCCTTGCCCAGCGTGACGTCGGCCGCGCCGGTGAGCCGGATCGCGGCGCGGTTCTCGTCGGGCAGCGCGGTGTAGTCGGTGAGCAGCAGCTTGTCGGCCGTCACCTCCATCTTGCCCTCGAGGGTGAAATCGCCGCGCACCGCGTCCGCCACTTCGCCCTCTTTCGGCTTGGGCGGCGGCATGCGGAACTTGAGGTCGCCGGTATATTTCGGCGCGGCGCCGGTCTGCAGCGCGCCCTGGCTGTCGAGGGTGAAGCTGGCGTCGCTCGCCTTGAGCCCGAAACTCAGCGTCGTGGCGCCGTCCGGATCGAGCTTGCCGGTGCCGACCCGCACCCCATAGCCGGCGCCGCCGAAAGTCGCGCTGCCCTGGAAACTGAACGGCCCGTCGATCGCCTCGAGCCTGAGCTGCCCGTTCACCGCCTCGGCCGCGTAAGCCGCACCCGAGCGCGCATCGCTGAGCCGCAGGGCGCCGTCGATCACGTCGGCATTGGCGATCGACACGTTCGACTGCCCGGCCCCGGCGGCGATGACGATGCCCGAACTCAGCGCGCCGTCCTTGCCGATGGCGAAATTCAGCACCGGATGATCGAGGCGCAGCGCCGTGACCTTGTACTGGTCGCGCAGGAAATCGATCAGCGAGAATTCCGCCTCGACCTTGTCGACCGACAGCGCAGGCGCGCCGGAGGGGAACACACAGAATTTGGTGAACAACAGTT
>JBEHYU010000018.1:0-71124 GCA_048498015.1 Pseudomonadota bacterium | reverse complement strand
TCCAGCCGCTGGCCGACGTGCCGGAATGGACCTTGGCGGTCGTGCTGTCGATGGATGGCAGCACCGCCACCATCGGGCTGCGCCCCGGCACCGACGTCGAAGGCAAGCTGCTGCCCGACCGTGTCACGGGCATACTGAGCCCGACTGACGCCAAATGGGCCGGCAAGAAGCTCGGAACGCTGAAGCCGGGCGACGTGGTCTATGTCTCGCCGGTCGCCGGCAAGGACAGCGCCTATGCACTGCAACAGGTGCCCGAGATCGAAGGCGCGCTCGTCGCCATGGATCCGCGCACCGGGCGTGTGCTGGCGATGGTGGGCGGCTTCTCCTACTCGGAGTCCGAGTTCAACCGTGCCACGCAGGCGCTGCGCCAGCCCGGCTCGGCCTTCAAGCCGATCGTCTACTCCGCGGCGCTTGACAATGGCTACACGCCCGCCTCGGTGGTGCTCGATGCGCCCATCGAGATCGTCAACACTGACGGGACCGTCTGGAAGCCCGACAACTACGAGAAGGACTTCCGCGGCCCGCAGACGCTCCGCCGCGGCATCGAGCTTTCCCGTAACGTCATGACCGTGCGCCTGGCGCAGGACATCGGCATGCCGCTGATCATCGACTACGCCAAGATGTTCGGCATCTACGACAAGCTCTCGCCCGTGCTGGCCATGGCGCTGGGCGCCGGCGAAACCACCGACATGAAGATGACGGCGGCCTACGCCACCATTGCCAATGGCGGCCGCAAGATCGTGCCGACCCTGATCGACCGCATCCAGGACCGCTACGGCAAGACCATCTACAAGCACGACGACCGCGTCTGCGACGGGTGCGTCGCCACCAGCTGGGCGCACCAGAGCGAGCCGCTGATCATCGACAATCGCGAACAGGTGCTCGACCCCATGACCGCCTACCAGATCACCTCGATGATGGAAGGCGTGGTGCAGCGCGGCACCGGCACCTATGCGCGCAAGCTGAACCGCCCGGTGGCTGGCAAGACCGGTACGACCTCGGACAGCCGCGACGTCTGGTTCATCGGCTTCACGCCGGAACTCGTGACCGGCGTCTACCTCGGCTACGACAAGCCCAAGAGCCTGGGCGCGACGGCAACGGGCGGCGGCCTCGCGGTGCCGGTGTTCACCGAGTTCATGGAGAACGCCCTCAAGGGCAAGCCCCCGACCCCGTTCAACATGCCGGCCGGCATGACGCAGATCTGGATCGATCCCGGTACCGGCGTGAAAGCCAATGCGGGCGAGACCGCCATCGCCGAGGCGTTCAAGCCTGGCACCGGCCCGAACCTCGTGACCTCCGTGATCGGCGTCGATTCCAACGCCTTCAACGCCATCCAGAACGGCGACCAGCCCGACGACAGCCAGCCGGGCGACAGCTCGCCCTTCGGCACGCCGTCGCAGCCGACGCGGCGCCAGCCGCCGCCGGACAATGGCGGCGGCTTCCTGTTCGGCCGCGGCGGTCTGTTCTGACCGGCTTCATCGCGTACCCGGACAAGCGGCTTGAGGCGGCTGCGGCACTGCGGCCGTCGGTCGACGAGCCATTGCGCTTCATCGGCCATCGGCTGCTCGCCGCCGCGAAAGAGGCGCAGGCCTACGGGCTCGCCGCCGCCCATATCGGCGACGTCGCGCCGGTGGTGGTCATCAGCGACCAGACCGAGCCCCGCGACTACCGCCTGCTGTTCAACCCGCGGATCGTGGCGGTCGCCGACGAGACCGCGCCGGGCGACGAAGGCTCGGTGTCGCTTCCCGGCGCTCGCGTCGCGATCGAGCGTCCGGTCTGGGCCGACATCGAATGGCTGGACGAAGCGGGTGCCGCCCACCGCGAACGGCTGACCGGCTTCCTCGCCCGCGTTGCCATCCACGAGATCGAGCAGATGCAGGGCATCTTCTTCCTGCAGCGGGTCTCGCGCCTCAAGCGCGACATGGCGCTCAAGAAGGCGCGGAAACACGCGGGTTGATCCCTGCGGTCCGCTCAACTACATGGGCGGCAACAGATTTGAGCGGAACGACATGCGCGCAGAAACCGAAAAGGCCGTCGCCGAAATCGAGCAGGTGCTGAACCTGCTGAGGAGGCATCTTTGACTGGGATACAGCGGAAGCCCGGCTCGAAGACCTGAACAACCGTACCGAAGCGCCCGATTTCTGGAATGATCCGGAGAAGGCGCGCGACATCATGCGCGACCGCGATGAGCTGGACGTGCAGGTCAAGGCGGTCAAAAGCTTCTCGCAGCAGGTCAAGGACAACATCGAACTGATCGAACTCGGCGAAGCCGAGGGCGACGCCGATATCGTCAAGGAAGCAGAGAACGCGATCGCGGAGTTGCGCGAGACCGCCTCGCGCCTCCAGATCGAGACGCTGCTGAGCGGCGAAGCCGACCACAACGACGCCTTCCTCGAAATCCATGCGGGAGCGGGCGGCACCGAGAGCCAGGACTGGGCCTCGATGCTGCTGCGCATGTACACGCGCTGGGCCGAACGGCGGAAGTTCAAGGTCGAGACGATGGAGATGCATCCGGGCGAAGAGGCCGGGATCAAGTCCGCGACCATCCAGATCAAGGGCCACAACGCCTATGGCTGGCTGAAAACCGAGAGCGGCGTGCACCGGCTGGTGCGCATCTCGCCCTATGACAGCGCGGCGCGCCGGCACACCAGCTTCTCGTCGGCCTGGGTCTACCCCGTGGTCGACGACTCGATCGACATCCAGATCAACGAGTCGGACCTCAAGTTCGACACCTACCGGGCATCGGGCGCCGGCGGCCAGCACGTCAACACCACCGACTCGGCGATCCGCATCACACATGTGCCCACCGGCATCATCGTCGCCTGCCAGGCCGAGCGCAGCCAGCACAAGAACCGGGCGACCGCGATGAGCATGCTGAAGGCCCGACTCTACGAGCAGGAGCTCGAAAAGCGCGAGGCGGCGGCCAATGCCGAGGCGGCGGCCAAGACCGACAACAGCTGGGGTCACCAGATCCGCAGCTACGTGCTGCAGCCCTACCAGATGGTCAAGGACCTCAGGACCAGCCACGAGACGTCCAACACCGGCGCGGTGCTCGACGGCGATCTCGACGGCTTCATGGAGGCCTCGCTCGCGGCTCGCGTCCAGGGTTACGCCGACAAGTCGGCGGAATAGGCAAAAAAATAGGCCGGCAGCTTTGCACTGCCGGCCCAGCCCTAAATTCGGGGTATCCGAATATGCGCCCAAGTATGACGGCCAACGCGGCCGGGAACAAATAACTGACTGCCCGATAAGTATGACTGATCGGCCGCCGGGCCGCATGACCCAAACGGACTAAAGACCGACGATTTGCGTCAGGAGAACTGCTTAGCTGGCGACGATGCGCTGCAGTACCTTGCCGGCATTGAGGTAAGGCGCGGGATCGACGGCGCTGTCGGCGCGCCGGACCTCGAAATGCAGATGCGGGCCGGTCGAACGGCCGGTCGAGCCGACCTTGGCGATCGCCGTGCCGGTATCTACCTTGTCGCCCTCCTTGACGAGGAACGCGCTGAGATGGCCGTAGCGGGTGATGAGGCCGCCAGCATGGGTGACCTCCACCACGTTGCCGTAGCCTGAAATCTGGCCGACGAAGCTGACCGTACCGGCGCCGGCACTGAGCACCGTGGTCCCCTGCGGGGCAGCGAAGTCGATGCCGGAATGAAAGGCGAGGCGTCCCGTGAACGGGTCCTTGCGGTTGCCGAAGGTCGAACTGATGCGCGACATGGTCACCACGGGCTTGTGGATCGGCGCCACGGCGGCGGCACTCCGTGCAGCAGCAAAGCGCTGCAGCGCCGCGGCCACGTCGTTGGCGTCGTCGATCAGCGAGGGTGTTTCGGGGCCATCGACCGGCGGCAGCAGCGGTCCGCCCTCGGCGGTGTCGTCGTAGTCCGGCAGCTTGGGTTTGATGCCGACGGTCGCCAGCGTTCCCATGATCTGGTCGGTCTTGGCCGAGGCCTCGTCGGAAAGCGCCGCAAGCGCCTGGCGCGAGTCGGTCATCATCCGATCGACGTTCTGGGCCGCCGCCGCGACCTGCGCCTCGGCGTCGCCGTCGGTCGCATCGCTATCGGAGCCGGGCGCGGTGAGATCGGGCACGTCGTCGGGCGTAGCGGCGTCGGGGGCAGGGGCCGTGATGCCCAGCGCCGCGGCCTTGTCGGCCAGTTGCTTCACGTATTGGTGCTGCTCGACCAGCACTTCCTGCTGCTGTGCCAGTTCCTGCAGCTGCAGGTTGATATCGCCGGCCTGTGCGTAATGGCGCGACTGCAGCCGGTCGACCTCAAGGCGCAGCTGCGAGATACGGTCTTCGTACGCGGTGTAGACCGCCCCCGTCTGGCTGCCGAACAGTTTCGCGATATCCGGCGCCATCAGCAAACCCACCAGCGTCAGCGCATTGGTCGCCAGCAGCAGCGCGAAGCCGCCATAAAGGAACAGGGGGCGGATCGCGAGGTGAGTGGAGGGAGTCTTGGGGGCGGCCGGGGCCGGCTTGGCAAACGGCTTGGCGGGACTTTTCGTACGCACGACGAGCAACTCCGGGACGCTAGTACGCTCCGGAAGATCATGATCGGTTAAGGTTAATGCGGCGGAAAAGAAGCGCTAACAGGCCCTTAACGGGACGCAGCGGTGAGCGCCTGCACCGCCTCCAGCACCTTCTGGGCATGCCCCTTGATGCGCCGCGCGGGCATCACGGCGGCGACCTTCCCTTTGGCGTCGATCACATAGGTGACGCGCAGTACGCCCATGAATTCGTGGCCCCAGAGCTTCTTCTGCTCCCACAGGCCGTAGGCCTTGATGGCCGCCAGTTCCGGATCGGCGAGCAGGGGCTGGACGAAGCCATACTTGGCGCTGAATTTCTTATGGCTGGCAATATCTTGCGGGGAGATCGCGACCATCTCGGCGCCCAGCTTGTGGAACTCGGGCACCAGCGCGGAAAATTCCTGGTTTTCCGTGACGCAGCCGCCGCTGTCGTCCTCGCAGTAGAACTCCACGACGACGGGCTTGCCCCGCTGCTTGCTCAGCTTGAAACTGCCGCCGCGGTCGTCGGGCAGGGTAAAATCGGGGGCCGCCTCGCCCACTTCGAGCATCGCCATGGTCACTCCGCAGCGCGACATCGCGCGATTTCAGGGTGTTAGTGCCTTATTACAGCCGGTATCATCGGACAAGAAATCGTGGCTGGCGGATGATTCTCGGGGCCGTTCAAGAATCCCCGCCAAATTCGTTTGCGGAACATAATTGAAGCCAACGCCGCCACCAGGTCAGACGGTCCGCAAGCGTTCCGCTGCACGAACACTGACCCGAATTGCCGCCTGGCTGTTTGGCGTGCCGCTCGCTCTGGCGCTCGTGCTCTACGCGGTGCTGCTGGTCCATCCGCTGCCGCTGCCGTTCCTGTCTGCGCAAATCCGCAACGTCGTCGTCGCCTCGATGCCGGCCGGCACCGAACTTGAGCTGGGCGACATGGCGCTGGCGCTGGAAGGCTACGCCTGGCCGGTGATCCGCTTCTCGCCGGTGGTCTACAAGGACACCACCAGCGGCGCCAAGGTGAAGATGGACGCGCTCGAGGTCGGTTTCTCACCCGTCCGGGCGCTGATCGGCCAGCCCGGCGCCAGCGTCACCATGGTCGGCCCGCACATCCAGATGAACCAGGATCTGTTCGGGCCGCGGCTTGCCGATCTCGAGATCGTGCCCGATCCGAATGGCGGCCCGGCGACGGTGCGGGTGCTCGAAGGCTCCAGCGCCTTTCCCGATGCGGGCATCCATTCGGGCGGCATCGACGTCAGGGGCGAGACCACCGAGGCGACACATGTGCGCTCGGACAACGACTGGCTCGTCTACAACCTCGAGGCGGCGCAAAAGAGTATCGCCTCGGTCATCGAGCAGGCCGACATGGGGCGCTTCTCGCGCCTCATCATCAAGAAGGGCTCGCTCGACATGAACGATGCCCTGTACGGCATCTTCCGCACCTTCACCGACATCACGCTCGACATCGCACCGACGCCCGACGGCAAGGCGGTGGAGGGCAATTTCTCCGCCAATTTCGGCGGCACGGTCATGAAGGGCATCTTCGAACGCGTCATCGACGACAAGGGCGAGGCGCGGCTCAAGATCTCGCTGACCAATTTCGACCTCGCCTCGTTCGTGCCCAACGTCAACGACGCCGACTCGCTGGTGGGCATCGCCGGCGCCGCCGCGGTGTCGTTCGACGTGGGCTTCGACCCCCAGACCGGCAAGATCCACGACGGCGATTTCCATATCGACATGACCGGCACCGACCTCAGGCTCGATACGGACTACTTCCCGATCGCCAGCAACATCATGGAGATCCACTGGAAGCCGGCGACCGGCAGCTTCAGCATGGACGAGACGGCGCTGACCATCGGCCAGACCGCGGCCAAGGTGTCGGGCACGTTCGTACTGGGGCTCGACGATCTCTACGGGCCGACCATCGGCATCTCGATGGTATCGCGAGACGTCTCGATCCATCCCAACGACATGGACGCGCCGGCCGAACCCTTCGATTCGATCAGCTTCAAGGGCTGGGCCGCGCCGCTCTATGGCGCCGTCGGCATCGACCAGGCGGTGATGACCAAGGCCAGCGGCGCGCGCATCGAGAGCAAGGGCCGCCTCGACATTCTGCGCAAGGGCATCGGCGTCGACATGGCTGTGGCCGCACAGGGCATTGCGCTCGACGACCTCAAGCGCATGTGGCCGTACTTCGCCGCCCCCGAGGGCCGGGACTGGTTCATCAAGAACGTGACCAGCGGCACGGTGGACAGCGCCAACATGAAGGTGGCGTTCCCGGTTGGCACCATCGCGCTCAAGGGCGAGAGCAAGCCGATCCCGCAGAACGGCGTATTCGTCGAAATGGTGGCGAGCGACGTCAAGGTGAAGGCGATGCCATCGCTGGCCCCCGTCGAGATTCACGGCAAGACGCGCATCCAGGTGCACGATTCGGAAGTGACGGTCGCCGCCGATGGCGGGGTCATTCCCACCGACAAGGGCGACATCTCGGTCGCCAACGCCGCGTTGATGATGACTTCCGACACGCCCGGCGAGCCGATCGTCGAGATATCGGGCGATCTGTCGAGCGGCATTCCAGCGCTCACCAGCGTCATCAACCAGGTGCAGCCCGACCTGCTGAAATCGCAGCAATTGCCGCTCGATCTCAACACCATCGACGGCAAGCTCAACGTCCGCATGGTCTCCGAGATCACGCTCGACAGCGCCGGCGCCACCAAGAAGATCGACTACACCGTCAACGGCAATGTCGAGGATCTGGGCAGCAGTGCACCGATCCAGGGCCACATGTTCTCCGGCGGCCAACTCTCCTTCATGGCGCGGCCGGATGGCTTCAAGGTCGGGGGCTCCGCGTCGATCGACGGCATGGTCGCCAATGCCACCATCGACGGCAATTTGACCGATCCGCAGAAGCCCGACGTGGTCGTCAACGCGCAGGTCGACCTCGCCGATTTGGGCAAGCTCGGGATCGACACCAGCCAGTTCGCTACCGGCAAGGTCGGGCTGACGGCCAAGCCGACGCCGGACGGCGCCATCGCAGTGAACGTCGATCTCAAGAGCGCGGCGATCAACATCAAGGACCTCGGCATCGCCAAGGCTGCGGGCGTGCCGGGCGGTCTCACGGCGACCATCCGCCAGAAGGGCGACCTCACGGACCTCAACGATATCGATCTCGGTTTCGGCGATGTGAAGCTCAAGGGCAGCCTCGAGACCGACGCCAAGAAGGGCCTGCAATCGGCCGAGTTCACCAATTTCGCCCTGAGCCCCGGCGATGCGGCGCAGATTTCGCTGACGCCGCTCAAGGATGGCTATGCGGTCCGCATCCGCGGCGACCAGCTCGACCTCAAGCCGATGCTGAAGCGCTTCTTCAGCCTCGACCAGGGCTCTGCGGGCCCGCAGGCGACGGCCTTCACCCAGACCATCGCGGTGGATGCCGAACTGAAGCGCGCCCCGGGCTTCTACAAGACCACCGCCTACAACCTCGCCGTGGATCTCGCGCTGAAGGGCAGCGACATCAAGAAGGCCAGCATGCAGGCCTCGTTCGGCGGCAATTCTCAGCTCTCCATCGTCACCAATCCGACGCCGGACGGACACACCCTCTCGGTGGCGTTCAACGACCTGGGCTCGGTACTGCGGTTCGCCGGCGTCTACGGCCAGGTGCAGGGTGGCGAGGGCAGCGTGACGCTGGCACAGAACACCACCACCAAGGTCGATGACGGCCTCATCAACCTGAGAAACTTCGCCATCGTCGACGAAAAGAACGTCGCCGCGATCCTCGATGGGCACCCGGACTCGCGCCAGTTGATCTCCAAGCGCAACAATCTGGTGTTCCGCTCGGCGCAGGTGGACTTCACCCACCGCTCCGACCGCGTCCAAATCAACAACGCGGTGGTGACCGGCGACAGCATCGGCGGCTCCGGCAAGGGCTTCATCTACACCGACAGCAAGCAGTACGACATCGTCGGCACATTCATCCCGATGTTCGGCATCAACAACGCTTTCGGCAAGCTGTTCGGGCCGCTCGGCGGCGGCCCGACCGGCGGGCTGTTCGGCATCACCTTCCAGATCAAGGGGCCGCTGGACCAGCCGAACTTCAAGATCAACCCGATGTCGGCCCTGGCCCCCGGTGCCTTCCGCTCGCTGTTCGAGTACCGGGCGAAGGAACAGCCGCGGGTGGACGGCTCGAACTGACGGTATGAATTAGTCATACCGGATGATATGGTCGCGGCGAGGAGCCCGACCATGTCCAAAGTTGTGAAGCGCACGTTCAGCCTTACCGAAGAGCAGGCCAAGTTCATCGACTCGGCCGTTGACCGCGGAGAGTACGCTTCCGGAAGCGAGGTTGTTCGTGAGGGGTTGCGGGAGATGCAGGAAGAAGCGAACGCGATGGAGCGTTGGCTGCACGAGGAAGTGGCCCCGGCGATTGACGAATATCTGGCAGACCCGTCATCGGCTCGACCCGCAGATGAGGTGTTCAACGAGATTCTCAATGATCTGAAAGCTGCTGAAAAGCCGCGCAAGCGTGCATGAAACAGCGAGCGGTCGTGGTCGGCCTCCGAGCGGACCGAGACATCCGGAAGATCGGCGCCTACATTGCGGGTGCGAGCGGTCAGATAACCGCCGGGGCTTATGTTGCGCGACTGCAGGATTTTGCCCTGCGGCTTGATCTCGCGAGCGAGCGTGGCACGAGCCGTGACGACATTTGCCCTGGCCTGCGCATCATACCTTTCGAGAACAGCGCCAATCTCGCGATCCTCGCCGAGGATAACACCGCCGTGCTGATGCGTGTTTTCTATCGGGGCAAGAACTGGGAGCGAGAACTCCGCGCTCAGTTCCGTCGCCGCTGAAAAATGAGGTGGCTCAGACCGCCCGCAACAGCGCGTGCTTCTTCTTCCCGGAACTGAGCTTGATGACGCCTTCGGGCAGCAACTGCGCCTCGGTCAGCGTCATCCGCTCATCGGCCACTGCCTGATCGTTGACCTTGATGGCGCCGCCCTGGATGGCGCGGCGGGCTTCGCCGTTGGAGGCGGCAAGGCCGGCAAGAACGAGCGCGGCAAGCAGGCCCATGCCGGTCTTGAGATCGGCGGCGGCCACCTCGAGCGTCGGCAACGACAGGTCCAGCGCACCGGCTTCGAAGGTCGCGGCCGCGGTCTTGGCCGACGCCTCCGCCGCCTCCCGCCCATGCACGATCGCCGTGATCTCAGTGGCGAGGATCTTCTTGGCGTCGTTCAGCTCCGAGCCGCCCAGCGCCTCCAGCCGGGCGATCTCGTCGAGCGGCAGGCGGGTGAAGATCTTGAGGAACTTGCCGACATCGGCGTCTTCGGTGTTCCGGAAATACTGCCAGAAATCATAGGGGCTGAAGAGGTCGCCATTGAGCCACACCGCACCCGAGGCGGTCTTGCCCATCTTCTGTCCGGAGGCAGTGGTCAGCAGCGGCGTAGTCAGCGCGTAAAGCTGCGGGCCGCCCATGCGGTGGCTGAGATCGACGCCGTTGATGATGTTGCCCCACTGGTCGGAGCCACCCATCTGCAGCACGCAATCATAGCGCCGGTTGAGCTCCGTGAAGTCGTAGCCCTGCATGATCATGTAGTTGAATTCGAGGAAGCTCAGTGACTGCTCGCGATCGAGGCGGAGCTTCACGCTGTCGAAGCTGAGCATGCGATTGACCGAGAAGTAGCGGCCCACATCGCGCAGGAACTCAACATAGTTGAGCTTGAGCAGCCAGTCGGCATTGTTGACCATCAGGGCGTCGGTCGATCCGTCGCCGTAACGCAGGATGTTGGCGTAGACGCGCTTGATGCTGGCGATGTTCCGCTCGATCTCCTCGACCGTCAGCAGCTTGCGCTGGTCGTCGCGAAAGCTCGGATCGCCCACCATCGAGGTGCCGCCGCCCATCAGGCTGATCGGCCGGTGCCCGGTTTCCTGCATCCAGTACAGCATCGTGACGCTGATCAGATTGCCGATATGGATGCTCGTCGCGGTCGCGTCATAGCCGACATAGCCGGTAATCCGGCCCTTCGCCGCGAGCGCGTCGAGCCCCTCGGCGTCGGAGATCTGATGGATCAGGCCGCGCTGATCGAGGACGTTGAGGAAGTCGGACTTGTACTTGGCAGCCATGGGATTTGCCTTCATTCGACCGGCTCGTCATGCAGGCATCTGCCCGCATGAGAACCTCATCCCGAGCCTTGCGAGGATGAGGTCCGGGGCGTGTGGCTAGCGCCCCTTGCCCGCCGCGATATCCGCGCGGCGGCGGTCGAGATATTCGGCGCAGCGCTCGGTCAGTTCGTCGATCTTGCCCTCGTAGAAGTGGTTGGCGCCATCGACGATCTGCTGCTCGATGGTGATGCCCTTCTGCGTCTTGAGCTTGTCGACCAGCTTCTGCACCGAGGACGGCGGCGCCACGCGATCCTTGTCGCCGTGGATGATCAGGCCCGAGGACGGACAGGGGGCGAGGAAGGAGAAATCGTAGAGGTTCTCCGGCGGGCTCACCGAGATGAAGCCTTCCACCTCGGGGCGGCGCATCAGCAGCTGCATGCCGATCCAGGCGCCGAACGAGAAGCCGGCGATCCAGCAGCCGCGCGACTCACGGTTGAGCGACTGCAGCCAGTCGAGCGCCGAGGCGGCATCCGAAAGCTCGCCGATCCCGTGGTCGAACATGCCCTGCGAACGGCCGACGCCGCGCGAATTGAAGCGCAGTACCGAAAAGCCGCGTTTGGCGAACATGTAGAACAGGTTGTAGACGATCTGGTTGTTCATCGTGCCGCCGAACTCGGGGTGCGGGTGCAGAACGATGGCGATCGGTGCGTTCGGCCCGTTGCCCGGCTGGTAACGGCCTTCGAGGCGGCCTTCCGGCCCGTTGAAAATCACTTCTGGCATCGGTCGCTTCCAAAGCCGGAACGGAGCGTGAGACGCACCGTTCGGGAGCCGGGGTCCGGCTTGACGAAAGGGCCGCCGCTCCCTAAAACAAGGCCCGAAAAGTCAGCTTAGAATTATTCAAAACTGATTTTTCGAGCGGCAGACAGGGCTGTTCGCCCCTTTGCCGAGCGTGGCGAGCGCTCCTTCTACAGAAAGCGCCCGCGAAAATTCAAGAAGTTTAGGCGGGTGGGCGCGGGCAACCGCATCCTACGGACTCCATGACCGGCAACAGCGTCTATCTCGACCACAACGCCTCGGCGCCGCTGCTGCCCGAAGCGCGGGAGGCGATCGTCGGGGCACTGGAGTTGACCGGCAATCCGTCGTCCGTCCATGCGCATGGCCGGGCGCTGCGGGCGCTGGTCGACGATGCGCGCGCCAAGGTCGCGAAACTGGCGGGGGCAACGCGTGAGCAGGTCGTGTTCACCGGCTCGGCGACGGAGGCGATCACCCAGGCGATCGTGGGTGGCGCGAAGGCGCTCGAGGTCGGCGGCATCGTGGTATCGGCCGGCTGCCACACGGCGACGCTCAAGGCGGCGGAAGCGACCGGACTGCCGGTGACGACAATCGGCCTCGATGCCGATGGCTATATCCAGGTCGATGAGATCGCGTCCGCCCTGTCCCGGGCCAATGATTTCGGTGCGAAACTGCTGGTGGCGGTGCATCTCGTGAACAACGAGACGGGTGTGATCCAGCCGGTCGACCGTATCGAGATGCTGGTCGGAACCTCGCCGCATTACCTGCTTGTCGATGCGGTGCAGGCCTTCGGCAAGATGCAGCTCGAATTTTCGTCCCGCGCACCCGATATGATGGCGGTGAGCGCGCACAAGATCGGAGGCCCCGCCGGTATCGGGGCGCTGCTGCTGAAGGGCCACGCCGACCAGGTTCGCCTGATCCCGGGCGGCGGGCAGGAGACCGGTCGCCGTGGCGGCACGGAAGCGGCGGCGCTGATCGCCGGGTTCGGTGCGGCAGCCGAGGCGTTTCCGTCGAGATTCTATGCGGCCAATGTCAGCGAACTGATCCGTACCGCCGAGGAAGGGATGCGCAACATGGCGCCCGATCTCGTGGTTTTCGGCGAGCGAGCCGACCGCATCGGCAACACGTCCAATTTCGCCGTGCCGGGGCTCAAGAACTCGGTGGCGATGATGGGGCTGGATTTGAAGGGGATTTCGCTCTCCTCCGGTTCGGCCTGCTCGTCGGGCAAGGTCGGGCCGAGCCATGTGCTCAAAGCCATGGGCGTGCCGGCCGAACTGAGCGAGAGCGCCATGCGTTTGAGTGTGGGCTGGAATTCGACGGAGGCCGATATCGAGGCCTTCCTCAAAGGGTTTAGTGAGGTGCTGGGACGGCACCGCGAACGCCGCGGTAAGGCGGCCTAGGAAGACGACATGTCAGAGACGAACTACAAAGAAGCCATCCCCACGCTCAAGGACGAGATCGAGCACGCGACCGTCGAGAGCGTCCTCGCGCTTGACGTCGACAAGTACAAATATGGCTTCGAGACCGCTATCGAGAGCGAGACCGCGCCGATCGGGCTCAGCGAAGATACCATCCGCTTCATCTCCAAGAAGAAGAACGAGCCCGACTGGATGCTGCAATGGCGGCTCGAGGCCTATCAGCGCTGGCTGACCATGGACGAGCCGACCTGGGCGCGCGTCCATTACCCCAAGCTCGACTTCCAGGACATGTACTTCTACTCGGCGCCCAAAAAGGCGAACGCGCCGAAATCGCTCGACGAGGTCGATCCGGCGCTGCTCGAAATGTACGAGAAGCTCGGCGTGCCTCTCAAGGAGCGCGAGATCCTCGCCGGCGTCGAGCGGCCCAAGGTGGCGGTCGATGCGGTGATCGACTCCGTCTCGGTTACGACGACGTTCCAGGATGAGCTCAGCAAGCTCGGCATCATCTTCTGCTCGATCACCGAGGCCATCCAGAAGCACCCCGAGCTGGTGCAGCAATATCTAGGCTCGGTCGTGCCGGTGTCCGACAACTACTATGCGACGCTGAACTCGGCAGTCTTCACCGACGGCTCGTTCTGCTACGTGCCCAAGGGCGTGCGCTGCCCGATGGAGCTCAGCACCTATTTCCGCATCAATGCCGCCAAGACCGGCCAGTTCGAGCGCACGCTGCTGATCGCCGACGAGGGCGCTTATGTGAGCTACCTCGAGGGCTGCACCGCGCCGATGCGCGAGGAAAACCAGCTGCACGCAGCGGTGGTCGAGCTCGTCGCCCTCAAGGACGCCGAGATCAAGTATTCGACCGTCCAGAACTGGTATCCCGGCGATAAGGACGGCAAGGGCGGCATCTACAATTTCGTCACCAAGCGCGGCGACTGCCGCGGCGACCGCTCCAAGATCAGCTGGACCCAGGTCGAGACCGGCTCGGCCATCACCTGGAAATATCCGAGCTGCATCCTGCGCGGCGACAATTCCTCGGGCGAGTTCTACTCGATCGCCATTTCCAACGGCTACCAGCAGGTCGACAGCGGCACCAAGATGCTGCACCTCGGCAAGAACACGACCTCGCGCATCATCTCCAAAGGCATCGCCGCGGGCCGCTCCGACAACACCTATCGCGGCCAGGTGTCGGCGCACGCCAAGGCCAAGGGCGCCCGCAACTTCACCCAGTGCGACAGCCTCTTGATCGGCGACAAATGCGGCGCGCACACGGTGCCCTACATCGAGAGCCGCAACAGCTCGGCCGTGTTCGAGCATGAAGCGACGACCTCGAAAATCTCCGACGACCAGATGTTCTACTGCCAGCAGCGCGGCCTGTCGGAGGAGGACGCCGTCGCCCTCATCGTCAACGGCTTCGTCCGCGACGTGCTGCAGCATCTGCCGATGGAGTTCGCGGTCGAAGCGCAGAAGCTGATCTCGGTGTCGCTGGAGGGCAGCGTCGGCTGATGGAGACGGTAACGCTGTACCGGCCGGTCGGACCCGAGGAGCTCGCGCTGATTGCGGCGACGGGCCACTCGGCGTTTCCGCCGCGCCTGCCAGAACAGCCGATCTTCTACCCGGTCACCAACAAAGCATACGCGACGCAGATCGCCCGCGACTGGAACACCCGGCACGGATCGCGAGAAGGCTTCGTCACGCGCTTTGCCATCGATGCCGCCTACGCGGCGCGGTTCGAGCGGCAGATCGTCGGCGGTCGCGAGCATGAAGAGCTCTGGGTGCCTGCCGAGGAGCTCGGAGAGTTCAACAGGAATATCGTCGGCAAGATCGAAGTGATCGCCTCCTTCAAGGGAGAGGCCGCATGACCACCCGCCGCGACATCCTCAATCTCGCCGATATCCCGACCCGGACGTTCCATTCCGGGCCGCGGTTCGAGGCTGCATTGGGGGATATCGACGGCGCGCTGGGGACGACGCAGATCGGGGCGACCCTGCATGTCGTGCCCACCGGCAAGACGGCGTGGCCGTTCCACCGCCATCACGGCAATGACGAAATCTTCTTCGTCGTCTCGGGTACCGGGACCTACCGTGTCGGCGACCGGCTGGAGCCGATCAAGGCCGGCGACCTGATCGGCGCGCCGGCCGGCGGCGAGGCGCACCAGATCATCAATTCGTCCGATGCCGAACTGCGCTACATCGCCTTCGCCAATCACGGCCGCGCCGACATCGTCGAGTATCCCGACAGCGGCCAGGTCAGCGGCGGCATCGCGCACGGCAATGACCGCGAGCCGATGTCCTTCTTCGAGTTCCGCGGCCGGATCACGCCGACCGAATACTGGGACGGCGAGGACACGGAGGGCACGAAATGACCGAATACTGGTTCGCCCGCTACAAGCCGGCCACGACCAGCCAGCGCGCCGGCCGCGGGCTGGTGCCGCTCAACTGGAAGGGCAGGGCGGCGATCGCCGCCTTCGTGCTGGGGATGGTGGCTGGTGGGGGGCTGTTCCTGTTCTTCGGCCTGCGCGACCAGTTCTTCCCCGGCATCGCCTGCTTCGTGATCCTCGCGGTCGCTGGAGCGTCGTTCTTCCTCTGGGCCGGCGTCACCAAGGCCGATCCCGTGAAGTCGGCTTACGACTACCTTGCGGAGCGCAGGAAATGAGCAAGCCGCTGGTCAACATCGCCGATCTCGAGCTCGATCACTGGACGCGCGGTGAGCTGTACGAGAGTTCCGACGTGCGCATCGGGCCGAAGATCGGGGTCAAGGACCTCGGCATCTCTTACGGCGAAGTCCCGCCGGGCAAGTCGTCCTGCCCGTTCCACAACCATCACGTCGAGGACGAGCTGTTCATCATCCTCGAAGGCGAGGGGACCTACCGCTTCGGCCCGAACTCCTATCCGATCAAGGCCGGCGACGTCCTGGGCGCGCCGGCGGGCGGCCAGGAGACGGCGCACCAGATCATCAACACCGGCACCATGACGCTGCGCTATTACGGCATTTCGACCATGTCGCTGGCTGATGTCTGCGAGTATCCCGACAGCGGCAAGTTCGGCGTGTTCTCGCGCTCGACCCGCAACCCCTACGACAAATCCAGCATCCGCCACCTGCAATATCTCGATGCCCCGGGCGTCGATTATTGGGAGAAGGAGCCGGGCGCGTGAGCGAGGTCGTCGTCAACATCGATGCGCTGAAGCTCGACGCAGAGAGCAAAGGCAGCCGCTTCGCCATGGCCTGCGCCGGGATCGGCGATGCGCTGGGGCTGAAGTGGCTGGGCGCGACCGTCTACGAGGTGCCGCCCGGCAAGACTGCGATGCCGTTCCACCGCCATCACACCGCGGACGAGATGTTCCTTATCCTGTCGGGCACCGGCGAGTATCGCTATGGCGAACGGCGCCTGCCGGTCGGGCCGCTCGACTGCCTCGGCGCACCGGCGGCCGGCGAGGCCCACCAGATCATCAACACCGGCGACGTAACGCTGCGCTACATCGCTTTCTCGAACAACAACAACGCCGACGTCGTGGAATATCCCGATAGCGGCCGCGTCCGGATCGACGTGGGCGCCACCGGCCTCCACGAGTTCAACGGCACGTTCAAGCGGGGCGGGCTGCTGACGCCGCTCGGCTACTGGGACGGCGAAGATATCGAGGGCGGCCAATGACCCGCTACTGGTTCGCCCGCTCCTCCGACCGCCGCTACCCCATCGCCATGGTGCCCATCAGCTGGCACGGCAAGGCGCTGATGGTGGTGGTGTTCATCGGCCTGCTGGTTGCCTGGTTCGGCTTCGCCGGCGCCGGCATGATCTACCACACCAGCGTGGCCGAACGCCTGCCGATCTTCATCGGCGGTATTACGCCCATGCTCATCTATCTGGTGCTCGCCTTCTGGGTGAAGGGCGACCGCCGGCACACCGACGCCGACTACAAGAAGGGCCTCGTGGCCCTGGATACTGGAGAGAACAAGTGACCAATCCCATGCTCGAAATCCGCAATTTGCACGCGCGGATCGAAGACCGGGAAATCCTCAAGGGTGTGAACCTCACGGTTCCGGCCGGGCAGGTGCATGCCATCATGGGCCGTAACGGCTCGGGCAAATCGACGCTGAGCTACGTGCTCGCCGGCAAGGAAGACTACGAGGTCACCGAGGGCGCGGTGCTGCTCGACGGCGTCGACATCCTCGGGCTCGATCCGAGCGAGCGCGCCGCGGCCGGGCTGTTCCTCGCCTTCCAGTACCCGATCGAGATTCCTGGCGTTGCCACGATGACCTTCCTCAAGGCCGCCATCAATTCGCAGCGCAAGGCGCGCGGCGAGGCGGAACTGTCGACGCCCGATTTCATGCGCCAGGTCAAGGATGCGGGCCGCGACCTGCACATCGATCAGGACATGCTGAAGCGCGCGCTCAATGTCGGCTTCTCGGGCGGCGAGAAGAAGCGCGCCGAGATTTTGCAGATGGCGCTGCTGAAGCCGAAAATGTGCGTACTCGACGAGACGGATTCCGGCCTCGATATCGATGCGCTCAAGATCGTCTCGGATGGCGTCAACGCGCTGCGCGACCCCTACCGCTCGATGCTGGTGATCACCCATTATCAGCGGCTGCTCAACCACATCGTGCCCGACGTCGTGCACGTGTTCTCGGACGGCCGCGTGGTCGAGAGCGGCGGCAAGGAGCTGGCGCTGGAACTCGAGTCCAAGGGCTATGCCGGTTTCGACGAGGCCGCGGCGTGACCATGCACGTTCCCGTCCGTATCGGCCCCGCAGAGGCCAAGCTGATCGAACAGCTCTCGGCGAGCGGCAATGACGCCGCCGCTGAGCGGCTGAGCGCCATCGGCCTGCCCACCCGCAAGGTCGAGAGCTACCACTACACCGATCTCAAGATGCTGCTGCGCGCCGTGCCCGAACTAGCCGGCGCCGAGAAGGCCCTGAGCGAGCCGGCGTTCCGGCTGCCCAGCGCGCATCGCGTGCCGATGGTCAATGGCGTCGCCGATATCGCCGGCGCCATGCCGCCGGGCATGAAGGCGACGCTGGCCGAAGGATCGGCGCTCACCGAGCGCGACGATGTGCTGGTACGGCTCAACTCTGCGCTGGCAAAGCAGACGCTGAAGCTCGAAATCCACAGCCGCGCCACGCAGGTGGTGCATATCGACCGCCGCACCGAAGGCGCGGCCGGGCATATGAACGACAGCGTGCATCTGTTCGTCGCCGATGGCAGCCGGGCGACGGTGATCGAGACCTTCTCGGGCACCGAGGAGGCGCACCTCTCCAACCACGCGACCTATGTGGCGGTGGGCAAGGATGCCGAGTTCACCCACGTCCTGCTCGATCTGTCGCCGGCGGCGGCCACCAATTTCGCGTCGGTCGAGTATCATGTCGGCGCGAATTCGAAGCTGCGCACACTGACTATCCATGTCGGTTCGGCCCTGAGCCGCGTGAACCTCTTCGCCAAGCTCGAAGGCGAGGGGGCGCACGGCGACTTCACCGGGCTCAACCTCGTGACCGAGGGCCAGCACTCCGACATCACGCTGGAGCTGGTGCACGCGGTGCCGCATGGCTCGTCGAAGCCGCTCTACAAGCAGATCGCCCGCGGCCGCTCCAAAGCGGCGTTCCAGGGCAAGATCATCGTCGCCCGCGACGCGCAGAAGACCGACGCCAAGCTGATGATGCAGGGGCTTATGCTCTCGGACGAAGCGGAGATCCTGTCGAAGCCCGAGCTCGAAATCTTCGCCGACGACGTCGTCTGCGGTCACGGCTCTACCGTCGGCGCGCTCGACGAGGACTCGATGTTCTATTTGATGAGCCGCGGCATCCCCAGGGAGATCGCCGAGTCCATGCTGGTGCGCGGCTTCCTCGAGGAAGTGCTCGACCCTATCGTGGACGAAGAATTGCACGACGCGCTGGAAGCCATCGTTGAGAAGTGGCTAGAGCAGAAGTGAAGAACACTCACTGCGTCATTCCCGCGAAGGCGGGAATCCAGACGGAGCGTTCGGACGTCCGAGAGGCCGGTCTGGATTCCCGCCTTCGCGGGAATGACGTTGTGGATAGGACCGACCATGTTTGATCTGCAAAAAGCTCGCGCCGACTTCCCCATCCTCGAAGAGAAAATCTTCGACCGCCGGCTGGTCTATCTGGACTCCGGGGCCTCGGCGCAGAAGCCGCTGGCGGTGCTCGACAAGATGGACTGGGCGCACCGGCACGCCTACGCCAACGTCCACCGCGGCCTGCACACCCTCGCCAACCGCGCGACCGAAGCCTACGAGGACGGCCGCAAGGCCGTGGCGCGGCTGCTCAATGCCAGCCGGCCCGAGGAGATCGTCTTCACGCGCTCGGCGACGGAGTCGATCAACCTGGTGGCGTCGTCCTTCGCCGGCCCGCGCGTGGGCGAGGGCGACGAGATCGTCGTCACGATCATGGAGCACCATTCCAACATCGTGCCCTGGCACTTTTTGCGCGAGCGGCAGGGCGCGGTGCTCAAATGGGTCGGCGTCAAGGATGACGGCGCGCTCGACATGGATGCCTTCGAGGCCGCCATCGGGCCGCGCACCAGAATGGTCGCGGTCACGCACATGTCGAATGTGCTCGGCACCATCAACCCCGTCGCCCGGATCGTCGAGATCGCGCATGCCAAAGGCGTGCCGGTGCTGGTCGACGGATCGCAGGGCATCGTCCACAACACCGTCGACGTGCAGGCGCTCGGCGTCGATTTCTACGTCTTCACCGGCCACAAGCTCTACGGCCCGACCGGCATCGGCGTGCTCTACGGCAAACACGATCTGCTGGCGGCGATGCAGCCCTATCAGGGTGGCGGCGAAATGATCGACACGGTCACGCTCGACACTGTCACCTACAACGAACCGCCGCACCGCTTCGAGGCCGGCACCCCGCCGATCGTCCAGGCGATCGGGCTGGGCGCCGCCATCGGCTACATCGAGACGCTCGGCCGCGACAACATCGCCGCGCACGAGCATGAGGTCGCGGAGTACGCGTCCGAAAAACTCAAGCGCATCAATTCGCTGCGCCTGATCGGCGATGCGCCGGGCAAGGGCGGCATCTTCTCGTTCGAGCTCAAGGGCGCCCACGCCCATGACGTGTCGACCATCCTCGATCGCTACGGCATCGCCATCCGGGCCGGCACGCATTGCGCCCAGCCGCTGCTGCAGCGTTTCGGCGTCACCTCTACCTGCCGGGCCTCGCTCGCCCTATATTCGGGCAAGGACGACATCGATGCGCTGGTTGAGGGCATCGAGAAAGCACAGAAGTTCTTCGCATGACCGATGAAGTCGCTGAAAAGCCAGCCGAAACCGCGCCCGTGGCCGAAACCACCGAGCAGAACCGCATCGTGCCCAACATGGCCGAGACGATTCCCGTCGAGGAAGTCGCCCGCATCACCGGCGATTTGATCGGCGCGCTCAAGACCGTCTACGACCCCGAAATTCCGGTCGACATCTACGAGCTCGGCCTCATCTACAAGGTCGACCTCGACGATGACCGGCATCTGACCATCGACATGACCCTGACCGCTCCCGGTTGCCCGGTGGCCGGCGAAATGCCCGGCTGGGTCGAGAACGCCGCGCTGTCGGTCGAAGGGATCAAGGATGTGACCGTGAACATGGTCTACGATCCGCCGTGGGACCAGTCGCGCATGTCCGAGGAGGCGCAGGTTGCGCTGAACTGGTGGTAATCTCCGCGCGTTAGGCGTATATCGTTATTCGACGATGTAAGGAAATTGCGATGCCCCTGCAGATCATGAGCCTCACCGATGCCGCCGCCGAGCGGGTACGCGAGATCATGGAAGACAGCGAAACGCCGGTCGTGGGCGTGCGCGTCGGCATCAAGGATGCTGGCTGCGCCGGGCAGTCCTACACGCTGGCTTACGTGTCCGAGCCGGTGAAGGGTGACGATCACGTCGTCGACAAGGGCGTCGACGTCTATGTCGAGCCCAAGGCGACTTTGTTCCTGCTGGGCACGGTGATGGATTTCGAGGAGGACATCCTCAAATCGGGCTTCACCTTCAAGAACCCCAACCAGACCGGCGAATGCGGCTGCGGCGAGAGCGTCACGCTCAAGCCCGCCGACCTCAAGGCCCTCGCCGAGGCGCGGGCTCACTAGCCTTCGCTGGGCTCGCCACCGGCTTCGATCATCGCCAGAAGCTCGGCGGCGGTCTGGGCCGGCTGAACCACTAAGTCCTCGTCGGGGAACGCCTCGGTGACGCCGGGTGGCCGTATGACGGCATCGAGGCCCATCGGAGCGATGAAGCAGCGGGTCGCCTTGGCGGCGTTGAAGATCACGTCGGCAATTGCCGGGGTGAGTCCGCCAGCGAACATCGTGCCATGGCAGTCCGACTGCGAGCCATCGGGAAGAACGAAGGTAACACGCTCGTCAGCGACAAAGCGTCCGCCGAGACTGACAACCGCCTGACGCACCTCCTCGTCCACGTCGTCAACGCGCGACTGGTCCGCGGGGATCAGGAAGATGTCAAAGCTCATCGGTCGTCCTTTCGTGTCAGCCCGCCCGGATCAGCGGCAGGGCAAGATCCTTGCGGAACAGATAGAGCAGTGTTCGGAGCGCTTCGCCTTCCGGCCCCGTCAGGCCGGGGTTGCGCTTGAAGACGTCCTTGGCCTGGTCGTGGGCATATTCCAGCAAATGCCGGTGCACATCGGCCACCGCAAGTCGATAGCCGGGCATGCCGGACTGGCGGGTGCCGAGCAGGTCGCCCTGGCCGCGCAGTTCGAGGTCGCGCTCGGCGATGACAAAACCGTCTTCGGTGTTCTTGATCGTGTCGAGGCGGTGCGTGGCGGTGTCGCTCAGCGGCTCCTTGTAGAGCAGCAGGCAGGCCGAGCGCTGCGAGCCACGTCCCACGCGGCCGCGCAGCTGGTGCAACTGGGCGAGGCCAAAACGCTCGGCATGCTCGATGATCATGATGGTGGCGTTGGGCACGTCGACGCCCACTTCGATCACCGTGGTGGCGACGAGGATCTTGGTCTGGTTGCGCTGGAAGGCGTCCATCACCTCCTGCTTGGCGGCGGCGGACATGCGGCCGTGGACCAGCGCCACCTGATCGCCGAACACCTCCTGCAGCGCCGCATAGCGCGCTTCGGCCGAGACCACGTCGAGCTCCTCGCTCTCCTCGACCAGCGGCGTCACCCAGAACGCCTGCGCGCCCTCGGCGATGCGCGCCTTGAGCCGGGCGATGACACGGTCGTATTCGGCGATCGACAGCACCGCCGTATCGATCGGCTGCCTTCCGCGCGGCTTCTCGCGCAGGATTGACACCGCCATGTCGCCGAAATGCGTCAGCACCAGCGTGCGCGGGATCGGCGTCGCCGTCATCACCAGCAGATCGGCCGCCTTGCCCTTGTCGCTGAGCGCCAGCCGCTGCTCGACGCCGAACCGGTGCTGCTCGTCGACCACCGTCAGCCCGAGATTGTGGAACTCGACTCCAGACTGGAACAGCGCATGCGTCCCCACGACGATGTTGGTGTCGCCTGACGCGATGCCCTCGAGAATGGCCCGGCGTTCGGCCGCGGTCTGCTTGCCGGTCAGCAGCTCGACCTTGAGCCCGGCCTTTTCGGCCAGCGGCTGCAGCGTCCGGTAGTGCTGAGCGGCGAGCAGCTCGGTCGGCGACATCAGCGCCGATTGCCCGCCGCTCTCGGCCAGCATCGCCATCGCCATCAGCGCCACCACGGTCTTGCCGGAGCCGACATCGCCCTGCAGCAGCCGCGACATGCGGGTGGGCGCCACGAGGTCGTCGCGGATATCGAGCAGCGCCATCTCCTGGCCCGGCGTCAGCACGAAGGGCAGAGCGGCCTGGACGCGTTTAGTGATTTCGCCCGTGAGCGTGCGGGCGATGCCGCGCGCCGACACCAGTGTCGAGCGCACGATCATCAGCGCCAGCTGGCCCGCGAGATATTCGTCATAGGCGAGCCGCATCCGGCCGGCGCCCCAGACCTCCGCGTCGGACGGCTCGTCGGGCGTATGCACCTTGGTCATCGCCTCGGCAAACCCCGGCCAGCCGAACTGCGTCATCCGGTCCGGCGCGATCCATTCGGGCAGCTCGGGCACCGAGCCCACCACCTCGCGGATCAGCTTGCCCAGCACCTTCGAGCTCAGCCCATGGGTGAGCGGGTAGACCGGCTCGACCAGCGGCATGTTCTTGAACTCTTCCACCGGCACGACAAAGTCGGGGTGGGTGATCTGCTTGGCGCCGTTGAACCAGCCGATGGTGCCGGCGACATAGCGCTCCTCGCCGACCGGCAATAGCTTTTCCACCCACCCGCCCTGCGCGCGGAAATAGACCAGCTGGATTTCGCCCGTCGCGTCGTGCGCGAATACCCGATGCGGCCGGCTCGGCATGTTGCGCGGCGCCGGCTCGTGCCGGTCCACATGGATGCGCAGTGTCGCCGGATGGCCCACGAAGGTCCGCTCGATCCCGTCGAGCCGCCGCCGGTCGATGTGACCGACGGGCATGTGCATCAGCAGGTCGAGCGCAATCGCCTCCTGGCCCTCGCCGGCCGACAGGAAGCGGTTGAGCAGCGCGCCCAGCTGCGGCCCCACGCCCTTGAACGAGCGCAGGGAACGAAACAGCGGATCGAGGGCAGGCGGGCGGGGCAGGGCTTGGTCCTTCTCCGGCCCCCGCCCGCGCCGGGCCCGTCAGGCCTCGCGGGCGAGAGCACCGATGCGCTGGAAGATGCTTCCCCAGCCGTTGCTCATGGCCTCGTATCCAGCATCATTTTGCGGCGAACGGAAGCCGTCATGCTCCAGCTTCAGCCGCGTACCGCCGGCGACCGGCGTCAGTGTGAAGGTGAGGACGCTGTCGAGCACCGAGCCGACGACCGCATTGTTGGCCGAGCCGCCTACCCAGGAATAGACGAGGCGCCGTGGCGGATCGATCTCCAGCACCTCGCATTGCACGGTGCCATCCCAATCGCCCATCGGCCGGGCCTTGAAGGTGAAGCGATGGCCCTGCCTCGGCTCGAAAGTGTTGTTCATCAGCCAGCGCGACAGCAGTTCGGGAACAGTCAGCACCCGCCAGATCGTCTCCGGATCGTGCGGCAGCACGTCCTCGACGACGATGGCGCGGATCTGCGGCTTCTCGGCAAGCTGGGTCATTGCGGGTCTATCTCCTTCAAAAGCGCCCTCAGGGCGGTAAACCGATCCCGCCAGAAGACCGCATAGTGATCGAGCCAGTCGACCAGCGGTTCGAGCCCCTGCGGCTCGCAGCGGTAGAATGCGTTGCGGCCCTGCCGCCGCTCGGCCACGAGGCCGGCGGCGCGCAGCGCCTTGAGATGCTGGGAGACCGCCGGCTGCGATACCGCCGCGCCGCGCGTCAGCTCGACGACGCTCGCCTCGCCTCGCCGCACGATCTCCTCATAGAGCCCGCGCCGCGTCGGATCGCCGAGCGTCTGCATGATCGAGGCAAGCCCACCCAGATCGGGTGTCGTCGCTGCACGCATATCCATAAGCCTCCACTTATCGATAATCGATAAGCCGTGACTTATGCGATGTCAAGGGGACTGTCGTATCCGGTGGCTGACAGGCGGTTCGGATCAGCGTAAACACAACCGGAACATTCCCCGCGACGACCCCGTTCATGGCCCCTCAAAAAGCAGCCGGTGAAGACATATCTATTCGCCGGCGCCGGTTGCGCTACCGCGCCTGGCATCGTGGCACCAAGGAGATGGATCTCGTCCTCGGGCCGTTCGCCGACGCCCATCTCGAGGGCTTCGGCACACCGGAACTCGACCGGCTCGAAGCCCTTATGGACGAGGAGGATACCGACCTCCTCAAATGGGTGATGGGCCAGGAGCCGATCCCCGCCGATGCCGACGCCGACCTGCTCAAGACCATCCTCGCCTATCGACAGAACACAGCATGACCGAACTTTCCCGCCCGACGCGAACCATCGTCAACGTCCCCGACGGCATGCAGCCGGTGGTGCTTGCTCGTCTCGTCGAAGAGCGGCTCAAGGTCGAGCCGGATGCCCGTGTCGCCGCGGTGTTCGTGGCGCGCGACGGCCGTCGCCTGCAGCGCATGGAAGACGTGCTGCGCGCCATGCTGCCCGGCCACACGATCCTGACGCTGCCCGCCTGGGACTGCCTGCCCTATGATCGCGTCTCGCCCAATGGCGTCACCATCGCGGCGCGCATGACCACCATCGCCGCGCTCGCTTCGCCCGCCACCAGGGGCGCCATCGTGTTGACTGCGGTCAACGCGCTGATCCAGAAGCTGCCGCCGCTCGATGTCGTCGCCGGCATGAGCTTTGCCGCCAAGGCAGGGCAGGTGGTCGACAGTGAAAAGCTGATCCACTGGGCTTCGCTCAACGGCTATCTGCGCGTGCCGACGGTGCGCGAGACCGGCGAATATGCGGTGCGCGGCGGCATCATCGACCTGTTCCCGGCGAGCATGGAAACGCCGCTGCGCTTCGACTTCTTCGGCAAGCAGCTCGAATCCATCCGCACCTTCGATCCGGGCACGCAGCGCTCGAGCGGCGACCTCGCCAGCATCGCGCTCGCGCCGATGAGCGAGGTCCTGCTCAACGACGAGACGATCAAGCGCTTCCGGGCCCGCTACAACGCCACTTTCGGCGGCAACACGGTCGACGATCCGCTCTACGCCGCCGTGAGCGCCGGACAGCGCTTCCCCGGCCTCGAGCACTGGCTTGCCTTCTACTACGATCACCTCGACCGGCTCGCCGACTATGCGGGCGACGCGCCCTTCGTGTTCGACGACCAGGCGCGCGAGGCCTTCGCCGACCGCCAGACGCAGATCAAGGATTACTACGAGGCCCGCGAGACGGCCCGCACGCAAAAGCAGGTCGCCAATTCTGGCGCGCCCTACAAGCCGGTCCCGCCCGAACAGCTCTACGAGATCGAGGGCCATCCCTTCAGCCTCGGCGAAGCCGCCGCGATCCAGCTCAGCTCCTTCGCCCACCCGGATGAGACCCGCACCGAGGACGCACACGGCCGCATCGGCCACAATTTCGCGGCCGAACGGCAGGCCGCCGATACGAACCTGTTCGAGACCGTGGTCGCGCGCATGCGCGAAGCCGGCAAGAAGCAGCGGCACACCGTGATCGCCTGCTGGTCGGATGGCTCGCGCGACCGCCTCGCGCAATTGCTGACCGATCATGGCCTTGCGCATCCGCGCATGGCCGAGAACTGGCAGGACGCCGTGACCACGTCGCCGGTGGTCACTGCCATCGTGGTGCTGCCGCTCGAAAGCGGCTTCGAGACCGACGACCTCGTCGTGCTGTCCGAGCAGGATATCCTCGGCGAACGCCTGCTGCGCCCGCAGCGCCGCAAGAAGGCGTCCGACGCACTGACCGAAGCCACCAGCCTCGCAGCCGGCGATCTCGTGGTCCATGTCGACCACGGCATCGGCCGCTTCCTCGGCCTCAAGCAGATCGAGGCGATGGGCGCGCCGCATGACTGCGTCGAGATCCAGTACGCCAACGACACGAAGCTCTATCTGCCGGTCGAGAACATCGAGCTCCTGAGCCGCTACGGCTCGGACGGCAGCGACATCGAGCTCGACAAGCTCGGCGGCGTGGCGTGGCAAGCCAAGAAGGCGAAACTCAAGAAGCGCATCCGCGACATGGCGGAGCAGCTGATCAAGATCGCCGCCCAGCGGCTGCTGGTGAAGGCCGATCCGATCGACATCAACTCCGGCGCCTATGACGAGTTCGCGGCCCGCTTCCCCTATGAGGAGACGGAAGACCAGCTCACCGCCATCTCGGCCGTCTTCGACGACCTCAGCCAGGGCAAGGTCATGGACCGGCTGGTCTGCGGCGACGTCGGTTTCGGCAAGACCGAAGTCGCGCTGCGCGCCGCCTTCGCCGTCGCCATGTCGGGCAAGCAGGTGGCGGTCGTCGTGCCGACCACGCTGCTCTCCCGCCAGCATTTCAAGACCTTCAAGGAGCGCTTCGCCGGCCTGCCGGTGAAGGTGGCGCAGGCCTCGCGCCTTGTCGGCTCGGCCGACCTCAAGGCCACCAAGGAGGGCATCGCTTCCGGCCAGATCGACATCGTCGTCGGCACGCACGCGCTGCTCAGCAAGTCGATCGAGTTCAAGAACCTCGGCATGCTGATCATCGACGAGGAGCAGCATTTCGGCGTCGCCCACAAGGAGCGGCTCAAGGAAATGCGCGGCAACATCCACGTGCTGACGCTGACCGCGACGCCCATCCCACGCACCCTGCAGCTGGCGCTGACCGGCGTGCGCGACCTGTCGCTGCTGGCCACCCCGCCGATCGACCGCCTCGCCATCCGTACCTTCATCTCGCCCTTCGATCCGATCTCGATCCGCGAGGCGCTGCTGCGCGAGAAATATCGCGGCGGGCAGGCCTTCTATGTCGTGCCGCGCATCAAGGATCAGCCCGACATTGCGGAATTCCTGCGCGAGCAGGTGCCGGAGGTGTCCTACGTCGTCGCCAACGGCCAGATGGCGCCGGGCGAGCTCGACGACATCATGAACAATTTCTACGACGGCAAGTTCGACGTGCTGCTGGCGACGACCATCGTCGAGTCCGGCCTCGATATTCCCAACGCCAACACGCTGGTGGTGCACCACGCCGACCATTTCGGCCTGGCCCAGCTCTACCAGATCCGCGGCCGCATCGGCCGGTCCAAGCAGCGCGCCTATGCGCTGTTCACCGTCCCGGCGCAGCGCAAGCTCACCGATACCGCCGAGCGGCGGCTCAACGTGCTGCAATCGCTCGAAACGCTGGGCGCCGGCTTCCAGCTCGCGAGCCACGACCTCGATATCCGCGGGGCAGGGAACCTGTTGGGCGAAGAGCAGTCCGGCCACATCAAGGAGGTCGGCTTCGAGCTCTACCAGTCGATGCTGGAAGAAGCCGTCGCCGCCCTCAAGGACGGCGCCGAGGAGTACGAGGACACCAACGAGTGGAGCCCGCAGATTTCGCTCGGCATGCCGGTGATGATCCCCGAGCACTACGTGCCGGACCTGCAGGTGCGCATGCAACTCTACCGCCAGCTCGGCGAGCTCAAGGATGCCGAGGAGATCGACTCGGCCGGCGCCGAGCTGATCGACCGCTTCGGTCCGCTGCCGGACGAGGTCGAAGCGCTGCTCAAGGTGATTCTGGTCAAGGCGCTCTGCCGGGCGGCGAACGTCGAAAAGGTCGAAGCCGGCCCCAAAGGCGCCGTCATCACGCTGCGCCACAACGAGTTTCCCAACCCGGCCGGCCTCGTGCAGATGGTCTCCGATCCGGGCATGGCGGTGCGGCTCAAGCCCGACCAGAAGCTGGTTTTCGCCCGCGACTGGCCCAATGCCGGCTCGCGCCTCAAGGGCACGGCGGCCATCCTCAACCGCATGGCCAAGCTCGCCGGCGCAGTCGCGGCCTGATCGCAAGAAATTGCCCGTCGAGGGTCAAATTGATGCCGGGAATGCCGTGCATCTTTTGTGCATCGACAGCAGCAGAGCGATCGGCATGCAGGCGGGCAACAGCTGGCCGGAGAAACATTTGGAAAGCCCCTCCGGCCATGTTATTGCCCGAATTCGCCCCTTGAAGGGCAGCCAATTCAAAGGCGGCCAACAGAACCGCCGACCGCTCGGGAACCCCAAGGAAACTCGATGAATTTCAAATCGCTTCTTGCCGCCGGCCTGACCGTCGCCGCGCTGACGTTCCCGATGAGCGCTTTCGCCCAGGACGCCTCGAGCAGCGCTCCGGCCGCCGACGCCTCGTCCTCCGCCCCTGCGGCCGCCGATGCCGGCGCCGCCACCGCCCCCAGCCAGAACTGGCTGAAGATCTGCGACCCGGCCGCCACCAATGGCCAGCGCGCCTGCATCATGCGCCAGGTCGTGGTCACCCAGAACAAGCAGTTCCTCGGCTCGTTCCTGCTGCGCGACGATCCGGGCCAGGAGAGCCGCCTGCTCGCCGTCGCTGCCGTGCCGCTCGGGGTGCTGCTGCCCTTCGGCGTGACTTGGCAGATCGACGGCAACAAGCCGATTCGCGTGCCCTACATGCTGTGCGATCCGCAGAGCTGCGCCACCCAGCTGGTGGTCAACGAAGCCTACGTGAACAGCCTCAAGAAGGGCGGCAAGCTCACGCTCACCGCCAAGAACCGCAAGAACGAAGATATCGTCATCACCATCAACCTCGCCGGCTTCACCGGCGTCTACGATGGCGACGCGGCGCTGACCTTCGACGAATTCAACAAGAACGCCTCGGGCGAAGCCGCCCTCGAGAAGATTCTCGCCGATCGCGCTGAATCGGCCCGCCAGAAGCTCGACGGCGCCTCGTCGGCTCCGGCGTCGGATGCCTCGAGCTCGGCTCCGGCGCAATAAGCCGGGTCGCAACTGGAAGATCGAAGGGGCGTCCCGCGGGGCGCCCCTTTCGTTTTCAGCGCACGCCCATGCCGACGTCGAAGGCGGATTTGCGCAGCTGCGGCAGCAGCTTGAGCGCCCACAATCCACCGGCCCGCGCCGCCTGCGCCGGCAGGAAATCGGCGAGCAGCGAGCGGAACAGCGTATCGACCATCGTGCCGGTACGCGCCAGATCCGCGGCGCGGCGGCGGGCGTAGTCGGCGGCCACCGCACGGGCAAAGCCGGGCTTGCCCGTATCGGTGGCGGCCAACGATGCGGCCAGGTCCGCCACGTCGCGTAACCCCAAATTCAGCCCCTGCGCCCCGATCGGGGGAAACGCGTGCGCCGCCTCTCCCACCAGCACGACATTGTCGCGCCCGGCGACGTCGACCGTCAGTGTTGAGAGCAGGAACACATGCGCCGGCGTCAGCAGCTCGATCTTGCCGAACAGCCGCTGCGATTTCTCGCGGAACAGCGCCGCCAGATGCTCCTTGCCGCCTTCCTGCGCCTCCTTCAGCACTTCACGATCGTCGATCCACACAAGGTTGGCGCGATTGCCGCCCGGCGGCACCAGCGTGAACGGTCCCTGCTCGTAGTGGAACTCGATGGACGCCCCGCCGATCGGCCGCTCCAGCTGCAGGTCGCAGACCAAAGCCGCCTGTGTGAACCCATGCTCGCGCGCCCGGAAGCCGGCGCTCTCGCGCACCCGCGATTTCTTGCCGTCGGCGCCAACGACTAGCGCTGCCCGCAGCGTCTCGTCATTGCCGAGGCGGAGCAGGGCGCCATCGTCGGTCAGCTCGAGATCGTCGAGCACGGTCTCGATGGTGCTGAGATTGGGCAGCCCGGCCCGCGCCGCCTCGAACGCTTCCGCCAGCTTCACATTGGCAAAGTTCCAGCCGAATGCTTCGAGCCCGAACTCGGCGCTGTCGAACAGCGTCTCGGGCGCGCGGATCAGCCGGCGCGTCGCGTCGATGATGCGGATCTGGGTCAGCGGATGTCCCACCGCCGCCGGGTCGGGCACCAGGCCGGCCTCGCGCAGATAGTCCACCGCCGGCAGCATCAGCGCCGATGTCCGCCGGTCCGGCGGCCCTTTCGGCACCAGATGCAGGGTCTGGAGCCCGGTCCGCGCGACCGCCACCGCGGCGGCGAGCCCGGCAAGGCCGCCGCCGACCACGACCGCGTCGGTCGTGCGAATTTCTATCGTGCCAGCGCCAGTCGTTTGTCGCGTCCGCTCGGAATGATGATCGAGCCTCCATACGACCCGACGAACAGCGCAAGCAAGTAGATCAGCAGATATTGCGGCCAGAACGCGATCAGCGAGATCGCCGGGCCCGGGCAGATGCCCGACATGCCCCAGCCGATGCCGAACAGCGCCGCACCCGCCACCAGCGGCGTGTCGATCCGGTTGAACTCGGGCTCGTGGAAGTTCACGTCGAACGCCGGCTTGCCCTGCCGCTTGCCGATCCGCACGGCGACGAACATCACCACGACAGCCGGGATCATCACGAAGGCGAGGCTGGGGTCCCAGCCGCCGGTCGGGATGGCGGTGAAATCGAGGAAGCGCAGCACCTTGAGCGGGTTCACCATGCCCGACACGTAGAGCCCGATGCCGAAGATCGCGCCCGACAGGGCCGCAATGGCCAGATAGGGGACGCTGGTCGGCTTGTTCATCACACGATCCCCGTAATGGTGACCGTCAGGATGGCGACGACGAAGAACACCCCGACCGCCACGAAGGAGCGCGTGCTCAGCCGCGCCAGCCCGCACACGCCGTGGCCGGAGGTGCAGCCGTTGCCGATCTTGGTGCCAAAACCCGTGAGCACGCCCGAAATGGCGATCCACAGCGCCGTGCCCGGCGTGAACCAGCTCGGCGCTTCGACCAAGCTCTGCGGTTTGCCCAGGCTCGGCACCAGATAGGCGGCAAGGAACGTGCCGCCGACGAGAAAAACCAGGAAGACCAGCCGCCACACGACCGTGCGGGCCGGCGGCAGCAACTGCCCGAAGATGCCGGAAATGCCGGCGATGCGGCCGTTACCCAGCCAGAGCAGCGCCGCCGACAGCCCGATCAGCAACCCGCCGATCGTCGCCGGAATGGGGGTAAAGGTGTCCATGACACACTCCTTGAAACTGGCTGGAGTTTACCACCCGCGAATCCCGCTAACCAGCGACAGGCAAAGGCTTTTGTTCCACTGTCGCGCCCTGCGGCGCAAACGCTCACTGCCGATTTAGCTCCGCGCGAGACTTCCAACCCGCGGCCCGGCCACCTAGATTGGCCCGATCATCCCCCCGGAGCCCGTGATGCCCGACATCTCCCACCTGCTGCTTGACCCCAGCACCTGGATCGCCTTCGCCACGCTGACGCTCATGGAGGTGGTGCTCGGCGTCGACAACGTCATCTTCATTTCCGTGCTGGTCAGCAAGCTGCCCAAGGAGCAGGCCGATCGGGCCCGCACCATCGGGCTCGGGCTGGCGCTGATCTTCCGCATCGCGCTGCTGCTCGTGCTGAGCTGGATCATTGCCCTCAACACGCCGGTGTTCACCCTGTTCGACCACGGCTTCTCGTGGCGCGACATCATCCTGTTCGCCGGCGGCCTGTTCCTGATCTACAAGGCCGTCACCGAGATGCACGCCGAGATCGAGGAGCCGCACGCCCACGACGATCTCAAGGCCGGCGCCCGCGCCATGCTCTCGGGCATCATCGTCCAGATCATCATGCTCGATCTGGTGTTCTCGATCGACTCGATCGTCACCGCCATCGGCATGGCGCAGCACGTCGAGGTGATGATCGCGGCGGTGATCGTCGCGGTGATCCTGATGTGGTTCGCCTCCGGCCCGATCGCCGGGTTCGTCTCGAAGCACCCGACCACCAAGATGCTGGCGCTCGCCTTCCTGGTGCTGATCGGCGTGTCGCTGGTCGCCGATGGCCTCGGCTTCCACATCGACAAGGGTTATATCTACGCCGCGATGGGCTTTGCCGTGCTGGTCGAGGCCATCAACATCATCAGCAAGCAGCGCAAGCTCGCCGCCCAGGGTGGACCGGCGGCACCCACCGCCAAGCCCGCGGCGGCGCCGCATGCGAGCGCCGCCACGACTGCCCCGGCGGTGCCCGCGACCGCCCGCAAACGCCCGCAGAGCCAGGCGCGGCCCAAATCGGCGCCGCGGAAGAAGCCATGACCGAGGCGATCGTCGTCCGGGAGCATGGCGGGCCGGAAGTCCTCAAGCTCGAGGAACGCGACGTCCGGCCTCCCGGCCCCGGCCAGCTCTGCGTGCGCAACCGGGCCATCGGCATCAACTTCGTCGACGTCTATCAGCGCACCGGCATGTACAAGATGGAGCTGCCCTTCGTTGCCGGCAATGAAGGGGCAGGGGAGGTGACCGCCATCGGCGACGGCGTCGAGGGTTTCGCCGTCGGCGACCGCGTCGGCTACACCGGTCCGGTTGGCGCCTATGCCGGCGAACGCCTCCTTCCGGCAGCACGCGCCGTGAAACTCCCCGACGGCATCGGCGACGACGTCGCGGCGGCCATGCTGCTGAAGGGCGGCACGGCGCAATACCTGCTATTCGAGACGTTTCCGGTGCAGCCCGGCCAGACCATCCTCGTCCACGCGGCAGCCGGCGGCGTGGGCTCGATCCTGACGCAATGGGCCACCGCCCTTGGCGTGCGCGTCATCGCCACCGCCGGTTCCGACGAGAAAGTGGCGATGGCGAAAGCCTGCGGCGCCGCGGTCGCCATCAACTATCGCGCCGCCGACTGGGTGAAGGCCGTCCGTGACGCCACCGGCGGCAGGGGCGTCGATGCCGTCTATGACGGCGTCGGCCAGGCCACCTTCGAGGGCTCGCTCGATTGCCTCAGGCCGCGCGGCATGATGGTGAGCTATGGCAGCGCCTCGGGCGCCGTCAGCATTCCCAATCTCGGCATTCTCGCCAGCAAGGGCTCGCTCTACGTCACTCGTCCGACGATGGGGCACTACCACGCCACCACCGCCGAGCTGCGCGCCAGCATGAACGCGGTCTTTGATGCCGTCACGACCGGCAAGGTCAAGGCAGAGATCGGCCGCCGCTGGCCGCTCGCCGCGGCCGCCGACGCGCACCGCGCGCTCGAGGCGCGCGAGACCACCGGCTCGCTGCTGCTCATTCCCTGAACTGGACTCGCCCGGCGCCAATAGCTAAATCCGACCCGTCGGGCAGGTGGCAGAGCGGTTGATTGCTCCGGTCTTGAAAACCGGCGAACGTGCAAGCGTTCCGGGGGTTCGAATCCCTCCCTGCCCGCCATTTGCTGATAGCTCTGGTCAAGCTGCGGTCCCTGGAACCTCGCGAGCCGGCTGATCGAAAGAGGCACTAAGATGAACGACTGGGTCTGTCCGCATTGTGGGGTAGCACAGCTCATGTCGGACAAGGCGAGCAGCGTCCACTTTCAGCCCCTCAACATAGGACAAACGAGATATGGCCAAGTCGCCATTTCGACACTTGCCACACGTTGCCTAAATCCGGACTGTAATGAAGTCACGCTTGCTGTGAGTTTTACTCGCGCCGTTTCTGCGGCACAGGGCGGGCTGCGACGCGGTCTTTCAATCCAGGATTGGGACTTGCGGCCAGGATCCCGCGCGATGCCTCTGCCTAGCTATATCCCAGGCAATATCACTCAAGACTACGTTGAGGCCTGTCGAATCGTCAGCCTTAGTCCGAAGGCAGCAGCCACTCTTGCGCGCCGGTGCCTTCAGGGCATGATTAGGGATTTCTGCGGAATTACCGACAGCAGCCTGTTTAGGGAAATAGCGAAGCTCGAAGCGCTTTTGACAGCGGGCACAGCGCCCAAAGGTGTCGATGCCGAAACCATTGACGCAATTCACGCCGTCAGGAAGGTGGGTAACGTAGGTGCGCACATGGAAAAGGACGTCGATGTAATAGTCGACGTCGATCCTGGCGAGGCCCAGGCCCTCATCGGGCTAATCGAGATGCTGTTCGCCGACTGGTACATCGCAAGGCACAAGCGCCAAGAAAGACTGAAGGGTGTGATTGAGATCGCCGAGCTCAAGGGACGCCAACAGCACCAGACCGCCACTCCTGCGATCGATGAAACCCACCCGCCCGCGCACATCACGCCGGATGTCGAATGAGATGGCTCGGGGGGGTGTTGGGCGCTTCTGAGGCGGCGGTCGCGCCTATGAATAGCCCTCACGCCTCCACGATACCGTCCTCGGTAACGTTGAAGCGCTTCAGTGGTTTGATCGGCATCATGGACGTTCGCCCCTGCCATTTTCACCGCGAGCCCTGACATGCACCCCACAGCCAAGCAGGGTGGAATAGCCTTCTTCCAGTGCTACGGCACGGCGGGGGCGCAAATCCTCGATGTGGGCTCCCGCGACGTGAACGGCTCGCTGCGCGGGCACGCGCCCCCCGACGCCACCTATGTGGGCATCGACCTCGAGCCCGGAAAATCCGTCGACGTCGTCGTTGCGCCGGGAGAGCCCTTTCCGTTTGCCGACGAGAACTTCGACCTCGCGGTCTCCGTGTCCTGCTTCGAGCACGACGCAGCCTTCTGGGAGACGATTGCCGAGATCGCCCGCGTGCTGCGGCCGGGCGGCCATTTCTACCTCAACGCGCCGTCCAACGGCGTCTACCACTCCTATCCCTCCGACAATTGGCGCTTCTATCCCGACGCGGGGATCGCGCTGGCGAAGTGGACACAGCACGGCACCCACCCGCTGTCGCTGATCGAAAGCGGCATCGTCCCGCAAGCCGGCGGCCACTGGAGCGACTTTTATGCTGTGTTCAGGCGGGGTCCTGCCGCCGCGCCGCGGAGCTTCATCGCGGACCGTCTCGCGAAGATCGCCAATCTTCGCCGGCTGGACGCGCCGATCGAGCGCTTCATCGAACCGCCGGAGGATATCCGGGCTCGCCGCAAGGCGGAAAAGCGCGCTGCCCGGGCCGAGGCCCGGCTGGACGAAATTCTCGCCTCGCGCTCTTGGAAGTTGACCGCGCCGCTGCGATGGTTGGGCAAGATGTTGCACACGAGATCCTGAGGCGGAGTCCTCCCCTGACCGACGTCCTGTTCGTTCACAACAATTTCCCCGCCCAGTTCGGGTTCATTGCCGACAAGCTGATCAAGGATGGGCATCGCGTCGCGGCGATCGCGTCGGAGACTGGCCGGGCCCTGCCGGGTATGGAGCTGGTCAAGTGGGCCGCCAACCGGGGCACGACGAACGGCATCCTGCCCTCGGCAATCCGCATCGAAGCGGACCTGATCCGCGGCGCGGCCGCCGCTGAAGCGGCGCTCAAGCTCAAGGCGACCGGGTTCGATCCAAAGCTGATCGTCGGCCATCCCGGCTGGGGTGAGACGACCTACATGCGCGAGATCTTTTCCGCCGCAAAGCAGATCGCCTATGCCGAATATTATTATCACAGCAGCGGCGGCGACGTCGGCTTCGATCCCGAATTCAGCCCCGCGCAGGCCGTCGATCCGCATCTGCTCTATGCCAAGAACGCCGGCATGGCGATGGCCTTCGCCGAGGCCGAGGCGATCGTCTCGCCCACGCCGTTTCAGGCCTCCGTGCTGCCCGAAGTTTTCCGCCAGCGCACCCACATCATCCACGAGGGCGTCGATACGGCCACCATCAAGCCGCATCACAAGCCCCGGCTCGAGCTGGGCAACGGCAAGGTGATCGATGGCAGCCGGCCCATGGTGACCCTGATCAACCGGCGCTTCGAGCCGCTGCGCGGCTTTCACATCTTCATGCGGGCCCTGCCGAAATTCATGGCCGCCGTGCCCAATGCGGACGTGGTGGTGATCGGTGCGGACGAGCGCGGCGGCTACGGCAAGCCGGCCGAGGGCAAGCTCACCTGGGGCCAGCAGCTGTTTGCCGAAGTCGCCGACAGGGTGGACCGCAGCCGCATTCATTTCGTCGGCCGGGTGCCGCACCCGGTGATGATCGAGGCGCTGACGCTGTCGAGCGCCCACGTGTACTACACCTATCCGTTCGTCATGAGCTGGTCGCTGCTCGAGGCGATGGCCACCGAATGCCTGGTGCTGGCCTCCGACACGGCGCCCGTGCGCGACGCCATCACCAACGGCCATGACGGCATCCTCAACGATTTCTTCGATGTCGAGGCGCTGTCGGACGCCATGATCGCCGCCTGCAAGGCGCCGGCCAAGTTCGCCAAGCTGCGCAAGCAGGCCCGCCGCACCATCAAGGCCCGCTATGACCGCGCGACCATCTGCGAGCCGGCCTGGCTGAAGCTGGTGGAGCCGCTGCTCTAGCGGGGCGGCGCATCGCTAACGCGGCCGAACCGCGCTAGTACTGGCCCCATGACGAGGCGGACCGATGCTTGAGGGGGAGACGCTGATCCAGCCGCTCGGCGACGCAGCCGTGCTGGTGCGCTTCGGCGACGGCCTGTCGGACTCCGCCAACCGGCGCGCCATCGGCTTCGCCCGCCGTCTCGCCGCTGACCTGCCCGAGGGCATCGACGAAATCGCGCCCGGCCTCGTATCGGTGCTGCTGCGCCTCAATCCGGGCGCCGATTTCACCCGCCTGTCCGGCGAACTCCGGCTGCGCCTGGGGCAGGCGGACACGGCGACGCCGGCCGCCTCCCATACGGTCGAGGTGAGCTTCGACGGCGAGGACCTGCCCGAGATCGCCGCAAAACTTGGCATCGCGCCCGGCGAATTCGTCGCCCGCCACAATGCCGCGCCGCTGCGCGTGCTCGCCACCGGCTTTGCTCCCGGCTTCGTCTATTGCGGCTTCCACGGCGACGGCATGGTGCTGCCGCGCCGCGAGAGCGTGCGGCCGATGGTGCCCGCCGGCACAATACTGTTCGCCGCCGGGCAGACCGCCATCGCCGCGACCCCGATCCGGACCGGTTGGCACGTCATCGGCAGGACCGCGTTCCAGAACTTCGATCCAGCCCGCGATCCGCCGACCCGCCTTATGGCTGGCGACAGCGTCCGTTTCGTGAGCGCGCCGTGACCGCGCTCACCATCGTCAAGCCGGGCCCGCTGGCTACGCTGCAGGATGCCGGCCGCTTCGGCCATTTGGCCGACGGCATCAGCGCCTCGGGCCCGATGGATCGCGGCGCCTTCCTAGCCGCCGGAGCCATGCTCCCATCATCCGGCAGCACCGCCATCGAGTTCAGCCAGTCGCTGGCCCTCAATGCCGACGGCCCGGTCCGTGTCGCCGCCGCCGGCGGCCATTTCCGCCTCAGCCTGAACGGCCGCGACGAACCCTGGCCCACCGTCCTGTCGCTCGCGGCCGGCGACCGCCTCGACATCGCCCCTGGCGATTGGGGCAATTACGGCTATCTCCGCTTCGATGCCGAGCTGGACGCCCCGTTGCTGCTCGGCAGCCGGTCCACCAACGTCACCGTTGGTCTCGGCGGCCACAAGGGCAGGGCGCTCCGCGCCGGCGATCGCCTGACGCTCGCGGCCGGCGGCCAGCCTGTCGCGCCACCGCCGCATCGGGCTACGCAAGGCGACATCCGCGTGCTGTGGGGCCTACACGCGGAGCTGTTCGATCCCGCCGCCCGCCAGGCCTTCGTCGCCAGCGCCTTCACCATCTCGCCCGATCTCGACCGCATGGGCGTCCGCCTCGCCGATCCCACAGCCATCTTCCGCAACCAGCGCCGGCTCAGCCTCGTCTCCGATGCCATCGTCCCCGGCGACATCCAGATCCTCGGCGACGGCACACCGATCGTGCTGATGCGCGACCACCAGCCGACCGGCGGCTATCCGCGCATCGCGACCATCGTCAGCGCCGATCTCGACCGTTTCGCCCAGCTTCGGCCCGGCGCCGAGCTGCGCTTCCGCCCGGTCACGCTGGAGCACGCAAGATGACCAGCCTCGATCTCAACGCCGATCTCGGTGAAGGCATCGGCGACGACGCCGCAATGCTCGACATCGTCTCGTCCGCCAATATCGCTTGCGGCGGCCATGCGGGCGACGAACGGACCATGCGCGCTGCCCTGCGCGCGGCGAAGGCCCGGGGTGTCGTCGTCGGCTCGCACCCCGGCTTCCCGGATCGCGAGAATTTCGGCCGCAAGCGCCTTCTGCTGCCGCCCGAGGACCTTGACGCGACCATCCGCACCCAGGTCCGCACTCTCGTCGAACTCGGCGAGGAGGAGGACTGGCCGGTGCGTTACGTCAAACTGCACGGCGCCCTCGCCAACATGGCGGCCGAGGAGCCGGCCATCGCCGCCGTGAGCTTTGCGGCCGTCGAGGGCCTCGTGCCCGACATCGCCATCCTCGCCATCGACAATTCCGCGCAGTCCGAAGTCGCCGAGGCCATGGGCTTCCATACCGTCCGCGAGGCCTATGCCGATCGCGCCTACCAGCCCGACGGTCTGCTGGTCCCCCGCCAGCTGCCCGGCGCCGTGTTGCACGATCGGGGCCCCATCGCGGCCCGTGCCGTCCGGCTCGCCGAGGCGGGCGAGATCGTCGCCGTCGACGGCAGCGTCCTTCGCACCACCGCCCGCTCGCTCTGCATCCACGGCGATACGCCCGACGCCGTCGCCATCGCCCGCGCCGTGCGGGACGCCCTTGCAGCCGCGGGGGTTGAGATACGCGCCTCGTTGTGAAATAGCCCCGCCACGAGAGGTGTGGCCATGACAGCACAGATCATCGACGGAAAGACCTACGCGGCGGGGCTGCGCGAGCGTATCGCCGGCCATGTGGCGCGGCTCAAGGCCGAGCACGGCATCACGCCCGGGCTGGCGGTAGTGATCGTCGGTCACGACCCGGCCAGCGAGGTCTATGTCGCGAGCAAAGCCAAGCAGACCGTCGAAGTCGGCATGCTCTCCGAAAAGTATGAACTCGCCGAGGACGCGCCCGAAGCCGACGTGCTGGCGCTGGTGGAACGGCTCAATGCCGACCCCAAAATCCACGGCATCCTCGTGCAGCTGCCGCTGCCCAAACATATCGATCCCAACAAGATCCTGCTGACTATCTCGCCCGACAAGGACGTGGACTGCTTCACGCCCGCCAGCATCGGCAAGCTGCAGATCGGCCTGCCGGGGCCGGTGAGCTGTACGCCGCTCGGTTGCCTGATGCTGCTGCGCGATTTCGTCGGCGATCTCGCCGGCAAGCACGCGGTGATCGTCGGGCGCTCCAACCTCGTGGGCAAGCCGATGGCGCAGTTGCTGCTGCGCGAGAACTGCACCGTCACCATCGCCCATTCGCGCACCGCCGACCTGCCGGGCATCGTGCGCCAGGCCGATATCGTGGTCGCCGCCGTCGGTCGGCCGCTGATGATCAAGGGCGACTGGATCAAGCCGGGCGCTGCCGTCATCGATGTCGGCATCAACCGCGTCCCGGCCCCCGACAAGGGCGAGGGCAAGACCCGCCTCGTGGGCGATGTCGACTATCAGTCGGCGCTGCCCGTCGCCGGCTGGATCACCCCCGTGCCGGGCGGCGTCGGGCCCATGACCATCGCCTGCCTGCTCGCCAACACGGTGACCACCGCCAGCCTGCTCAACGGCCTCGTTCCGCCCAGGGACCTGACGCCGTAAGCGCTTTCGAAACGCATTTGGGCGCAATGCTTGCCGCAAAGGCCCGTGGCGGGGCCGAGGGGCAACTTCAACGTGGCGGCATCGCTGGCACCCATCGATCTGGGCATGACGCAGGGCGCGGCGGTGCTGAGCCTTATGGAGCGCGCCAGGGTCTCGCCCATTCCGCCGCTCTACAAGCTGCTCTACGACTATGTGGCGGGCGTCGAAGGCCTGGCCGGCAGCCGTGTCCATGACATCCTCACCGAAGGCGATGCCGGCGGCGCGGGGGCCGAGGCGCGGCTCTATGCCGAATTCGTCGAGCCCTATCGGCGGCCCGAGAAGCTTTCGAGCGCCATCGCCCGCATGGTCACCCGGCTCACCACGCTCGACCTGCTGATCGTCGATCACTCCGAGGCGACTTCCGAGCATTCGGCATCGCTCAAGGCGGCCGAGGCCCATCTTGGCGCCGAAATACCCGACCTCACGCTCATCCGCGAATGGGTGGACCGCCTGCAGGCCGCCAATGGCCGTCTCGCCAAAACACACGAAGCCCTGGTTCGCGAACTGGCCGAGGCCCGCCTCGAGCTCGACAGCACGCACTCAGAGATCGGCCGCTCGCGCGAAAACCAGCTGCGCGATCCGCTGACCGGTCTCGCCAACCGGCCAGGCCTCGACCAGCAATTGACCCGGGCGCTTGCCACCGGTCCTCTGACCTGCGCCGTGCTCGACATCGATCATTTCAAATCGCTCAACGACAGTTACGGCCACCAGGTCGGTGACGAGGTGCTGCGCATCGTCGCCCGCGCCATCCTGGCGAACGCCCGTGAGCGCGACATCGTCGGACGCATCGGGGGCGACGAATTCGTCGTGATCTTCCCGGCGACCGACGCGTTGGCCGCCGCGGCGCTCGCCGAGCGCATCCGTGAAGCGATCATGGCAAGCGACCTCGGTAACATCTTCGGCCGCGGCGTCACCGGCGGCATTACCGCCTCCATCGGCGTCTCGCCCTTCCGGCCGGGCGACAGCATCGTCAGCCTCGTCAACCGCGCCGACATCTGTCTCTACGAGGCCAAGCGGCAGGGCCGCAACCGCGTCGTCTGCGAGGACGACCCGCTCTACTGAGCCGGCTCAGATCACCCGGGACAGGTGAAAGCTGCGCGCCACCGTGTGGTCGCGCAGCCCGAAGGCCGGCACCACGCCGCGCTCCAGCCGGTCGATGACCGGCTTCGCGTCCGCCAGCTCCGACGCATCGACGACGACCGACAGCACCGGGTTTGCCCCGGGCTGGCGCGACGCCTGCAGCAGGTCGAACAGCAGCGCGCGGATATCGCCGCGCGCTGCGCAGGCGACGCACTCGCTGCCCGGCTCGTGCTCGTGCAATGCCGGCTCGAGATGCAGCACCGCCGCGCCGGGATCGGCATATTTCTCCGCCCCGGCGCTCGTTACCACCGTCACCGGGATCGACGAGGATGCCTTGTCGAACGGCGTTCCGCTCACGAAATCTTCTCCGCCACCGGCGTGTAGTTGAGGATCGGTCCGAGCCAGCGCTCGACCTCCTTGACCGCCATGCCCTTGCGCCTGGAGTAGTCCTCGACCTGGTCGCGCTCGACTTTGGCGACGCCGAAATAATTGGCGTCCGGATGGCTGAAATAGAGGCCGCTCACCGACGAGCCCGGCCACATCGCATAGCTCTCGGTCAGTTCGACGCCGATGCGCTGGCGGGCATTGAGCAGCCTGAACAGCGTCGTCTTCTCGGTATGGTCGGGTTGCGCCGGATAGCCGGGGGCAGGGCGGATACCGCGATACTTCTCCTGGATCAGTTCATCGGGCGTGATCGCCTCGTCCGGCGCGTAGCCCCAGAATTCCTTGCGCACCCGCTCATGCATCGCCTCGGCGAACGCTTCGGCAAAGCGGTCGGCCAGCGCCTTGATGACAATGGCCGAATAATCGTCGTTCTGCCGCTCGAAGCGCTCGGCGATGAGGTTCTCTTCGAGCCCCGCCGTCACCACGAAAGCGCCGACATAATCCGGCGTTCCAGTCGGCGCGACGAAATCGGCGAGCGCCAGGTTTGGCCTGTCCTTCTGCTTCGACAGCTGCTGGCGCAGCGTATAGAGCGTCGCCAGTTCCTCGTTGCGGCTTTCGTCGGTGAACAGCCGGATGTCGTCGCCGACGCTGTTGGCCGGCCAGAAGCCGATCACCGCCTTGGGCCGGAACCAGTTCTTCTGCAGCACTTCACGCAACAGGTTCTGCGCATCGTCCCACAGCTGCCGCGCCGCCGGGCCCTGGTTGGGATCGTCGAGCAGGCCGGGATAGCGGCCCTTCATCTCCCAGGCCTGGAAGAACGGCGTCCAGTCGATGTATCTCGCCAGCTCGTTAAGGTCGTAGCTCTCGAACACTTTCGTGCCGAGGAAGGACGGCTTGGGTGGAACGTAGTTCGCCCAGTCAGTCTTGAAGCCGTTCTCGCGCGCCGCGCTCAGCGGCAGCCGCTGCTTTTCGGCCTCCGCCTCCGCGTGGCGCTTGGCCACCTTCTCGTATTCGGCCTTCACGTCCGCCACATAGGCCGGCCGCTGCTCCTTGCTGAGCAGTGCCGAAACCACGCCGACGGCGCGGCTCGCATCGTGCACGTGCACCGTCGGGCCGCCGTGATATTGCGGATGAATCTTCACCGCCGTGTGGACGCGCGACGTCGTCGCCCCGCCGATCAGCAGGGGAATGTCGAAGCCTTCGCGTTCCATCTCGGAAGCGACGTGCACCATCTCGTCGAGCGACGGCGTGATCAGCCCACTGAGCCCGATCACGTCGACATTTTCACGCCGCGCCGTCTCGAGGATCTTCTGCGTCGGCACCATCACGCCCAGGTCGATGATCTCGTAATTGTTGCAGCTGAGCACGACGCCCACGATGTTCTTGCCGATGTCGTGCACGTCGCCCTTGACGGTCGCCATCAGGATCTTGCCGGCCGACTTGAAGCCGCCGCCGCCCTCCTTGTCGGCTTCCATGTAGGGCAGCAGATGCGCCACGGCCTGCTTCATCACGCGCGCCGATTTCACCACCTGCGGCAGGAACATCTTGCCCGACCCGAACAGGTCGCCGACGACGCTCATGCCCGCCATCAGCGGCCCCTCGATCACCTCGAGCGGCTTGCTCGCGGCAAGGCGCGCCGCTTCGGTGTCCTCGTCGATGAACTCGGTGATGCCGTTGACCAGCGCGTGCGAAATGCGCTCCGCTACCGGCTTGGTCCGCCAGGTCAGGTCCTTGGCCTTGGCTTCGGTGGCCGCGCCGCCCTTGTAGCGCTCCGCCAGCTCCAGCAGCCGCTCTGTCGCATCCTCGCGACGGTTGAGCACCACGTCCTCGCAGGCCTCGCGCAGCGTCGGCTCGATCGTGTCGTACACCGCCAGCTGCCCGGCATTGACGATGCCCATGTCCATCCCCGCCTGGATGGCGTGGTAGAGGAATACCGCGTGCATCGCCTCGCGCACCGGCTCGTTGCCGCGGAACGAGAAGCTGAGGTTCGATACGCCGCCCGAAATATGGACGTGCGGCAGCGTCGACTTGATCCGCCGCGTCGCCTCGATGAAGTCGACGCCGTAATTGCGGTGCTCCTCGATGCCCGTCGCGACCGCAAAGATGTTGGGGTCGAAGACTATGTCCTCGGGCGGGAAGCCGACTTCCTCGGTCAGCAGCTTGTAGGCCTTGGTGCAGATTTCGACCTTGCGCGCTTCGGTATCGGCCTGGCCCTGCTCGTCGAACGCCATCACGACGACGGCGGCGCCGTAAGCGCGCACCAGCCGGGCCGTCTCGAGGAACTTCTCGACTCCCTCCTTCATCGAGATCGAGTTGACCAGCGGCTTGCCCTGCACGCATTTGAGGCCGGCCTCGATCACCGCGAACTTGGAGCTATCGATCATCAGCGGCACGCGCGCGATGTCGGGCTCCGCTGCGAGCAGGTTGAGGAACTCGACCATCACCTTCTCGCTGTCGATCAGGCCCTCGTCCATGTTGACGTCGATCACCTGCGCGCCGTTCTGCACCTGGTCGCGCGCCACTTCGAGGGCGGCGGTGTAGTCGCCCGCCGTGATCAGCTTGCGGAAGCGCGCCGAGCCCGTGACGTTGGTCCGCTCGCCCACGTTCACGAACGGGATTTCCGGCGTCAGCGTGAACGGCTCGAGCCCCGAGAGCCTGAGCTGTGTGGGCACGGTCGGGATCGCCCGCGGCTTGTGCCGCGCCGCCACCTCGGCGAAGGCCCGGATATGATCCGGCGTCGTGCCGCAGCACCCGCCGACGATGTTGACCAGCCCTTCGCGCGCAAACGTCTCGATCTGCCGCGCCATGAATTCCGGGCTCTCGTCATAGCCGCCGAATTCGTTGGGCAGCCCGGCGTTTGGATAGGCCATGATGAACGTGTCGGCGACGTCGCTGAGCTCGGCGATATGGGGCCGCATGGCGTTGGCGCCGAGCGCGCAGTTGAGCCCGATGGTGAACGGGTTCGCGTGCCGCACCGAATACCAGAACGCGGACGGCGTCTGGCCCGACAGCGTGCGCCCGGACAAATCGGTGATCGTCCCCGAGATCATGATCGGCAGCTCGAAGCCGCGCTCGGCAAAAATCTTCTGCGCCGCGAAGATGCCGGCCTTGGTGTTGAGCGTGTCGGTGATCGTCTCGAACAGCAGCAGGTCCGCGCCGCCATCGATCAGCCCATTGATCTGCTCGGCGTAGGATTCCGCGATCTGGTCGAAGGTGACGTTGCGGTGGCCCGGATTGTTGACGTCCGTCGACATCGACGCCGTCTTGTTGAGCGGGCCGAGCGCACCGGCCACGAACCGCCGCTTGCCGTCCTTGTCCTGCGCAATCTGCGCCGCCTCGCGCGCCAGCCGCGCCCCGGCGGCGCTCATCTCGTAGGCGAACTCCTCCATGCCGTAATCGGCCATGACGATCGAGGTCGACGAGAACGTATTGGTCTCGCAGATATCGGCGCCCGCGAGGAAATACTGCAGGTGAATGGCGCGGATGGCGTCGGGCTGGGTGAGCACCAGCATGTCGTTGTTGCCGCGCACGTCGCGGTGCCAGTCCTTGAAGCGCTCGCCGCGATAGTCGGCTTCCGACAGTTTCAGCTGCTGGATCATCGTCCCCATCGCCCCGTCGAGCACGAGGATGCGTTCGGCGGCGGCCGCGGTGAGCGCGGCGCGGGCGTCGTTATGGGGCGGCAGCTTCTTCATGGAATGATCCTCTCGCGCCGGAGCGCTTTCAGGAAAAGTGCAACGCGGTTTTTCCGTTTCGAAAGCGCGACAACGAAAAGACCAACGCGGCGAAACACTACGGCTCAGGGATATAAAGATATCTTTATATGATTGCCAGACCCCGGACAAGTCACACGTTTTTGCGCTAGGGCAGGGTAGCGAAACGGCTTGCTCACATGACCCCCTTCCTGCTGATCCCCGGCCTCAACTGCGACTCCCGCGTCTACGCCCACGTCGCGCCCGTCCTCTGGCAGTTCGGCCCGCTGACCATCGCCAACCACACCGGGGGCACCACGGTCGCCGAGATCGCTCGCAGCATCCTCGCCGCCGCGCCGCCGACCTTTGCCCTCGGCGGTTTCTCCTTCGGCGGCTATCTCGGCTTCGAGATTCTGCGGCAGGCGCCCGAGCGGGTGACGAGACTCGCTTTGATCGACACCTCCGCCCGCCCGGACACGCCGGAGCTCACCGAGACCCGTCGCCGCCGCATCGCCCTCGCGCAGGCCGGCAAGTTCAGCCTCGTGATGGAGCAGTCCTTCCCGGCCTCGGTTCACCCCGACAACGCCGCCGATTCCGGCCTCTGGTCGATCCACCGCGCCATGGCCGGCGCCAACGGACCGGAGGTCTATGCCCGACAGCAGGGTGCCATCATCGCCCGCCCCGACTCGCGCCCGGGCCTCAGCGCCATCAGGGTCCCGACCCTGATCGTCGTCGGCGAGGCCGACACCATCACCCCGCCCGACGCCGCCCGCGAAATGCATGACGGCATCGCCGGCAGCCGCCTGGTGACCATCCCGCGGGCCGGACACCTCGCACTGCTCGAACAGCCCGAGCAGACCATCGCCGCCCTCAAGGACTGGGCGGCCGCCTGAACTCGATCAACTTTTGCTCAAATTAACCCGGTCGCAACCACGATCCCCGATGGTCCGCGAAACCGTTGGCGGTGTTGCTAAAATGCCGACTTACCGGGCCTGAGGGTATTTAGTTGATTTCGAGTTTGCGTGCGTTCCGGCTCCTCGGGCTGATGTTGTTGCTGGCGCCGGTGATCGCCGCCTGCGCCACCAATCACGGCACCGGCGTCAAGCGCAAAGCCTTCACCTCGCGCGAATTCGGCGTCGCCGTTTCGCCCCGCGTCACCACCGCCAAGTATCCGCCCCATGGCGGCGGCCGCGTCCTCGCGCCGACGCCCTACAAGGTGCGCGGCGTCACCTACCAGCCCGTCGATGGTCCCGGCTACGTCCAGACCGGGCAGGCTTCCTGGTACGGGCAGGACTTCCACGGCCGCCGCACCGCCAATGGCGAAATCTTCGGCGCCTATTACCTCACGGCCGCCAGCCCCGTGCTGCCGGTGCCGTCCTATGCCCGCATCACCAATCTCGACAATGGCCGCTCGGTGATGGTCCGCATCAACGACCGCGGACCCTATATGCAGGGCCGTATCGCCGACGTCTCCTACGAGACCGCGCAGGTGCTCGGCTTCGGCAATGCCGGCACCGCCAATGTGCAGGTCGCCTATGTCGGTCCAGCGCCGCTCAATGGCGACGACAGCCGCATGCTGATGGCCTCGGTCGACACTACCACCCGCATCGAGGATCAGGGCGCCACCCGTGTCGCCTTCGCCGAGACCCCGGCGCCCGTGCGTTCGCGCCCAACCAGCCGCGATCCGCTCTCGGGCGGCCTCGTCGGCGACATCATCGGCATGTTCGGCTACGCCGAAGCGCCCACCGACAAGACCATCAACGGGGCGATCGACGCCGCCAACGCCATGGCCACCCGCACCCCGCCGGCGCTCGAAGACTGGAAGAACGCCGTCGACGACGACGCCCGCAAGATCCGGCTCGAACTGGGCACCTTCAGGGACCCGGTCGCGGCGCTCTCGATCGAGGAATCCTTCGCCATGCTGGGCGCCGTGGACGAGGATCAGGGCGAAATCGACGGCGTTCCGGCCACACGATTGACACTCACTCACCTTAAGCCGGGCGTGGCGCGGGCAGACGTGTTGTCGCTGGCGCAGCAACTTGGCCTTACCGGCATTAGGCTCTACTAGCATGACCCCGAAAGGCGGCCGCCGGTTTTCGGCCGGGGCCATGCGGAACAAAAGACTGTAAGAGGGTCCCGATCTCGTCGGGAACCTCGTATAGTCGGACTTGGCGCCGTCCTCCGGCGCAAAAACGGTTGGAATGATGCGGCTTCGTTTCGGCTTGGGAATGCTGATCGGGCTCGTGGCGCTGCTCACGGCTTCGCTTGCCCATGCCCAGGATTTCGACAGCAAGGCCAAGTTTGCCGTCCTGATGGACTACGAGACCGGCTCAATCCTCTACAACAAGAACGCCGACGAACGGCTCGAGCCGGCCAGCATGGCCAAGCTGATGACGCTGGCGGTAGTCTTCACCTACATCCAGCAGGGCAAGCTCAAGCTCGACGACGAGTTCTTCATCTCCGAGCATGCGTGGAAGGATGGCGGCGCCTCCTCGGGCGGCTCGACCATGTTCGCGGTGCTGAACTCGAAAATCCGCGTCGAGGACCTGATCAAGGGCGTTATCGTCCAGTCCGGCAATGACGGCGCCATCGCGCTCGCCGAGGGCATTGGCGGCACCGAGCAGACCTTCGCCCGCATCGAAAACCAGCTCGCCAAGCAGATCGGCCTCAACAACTCGCATTTCGTCAACGCCACCGGCCTGCCGGACCCCGACCAGTATTCGACGGCGCACGATCTGGCGATCCTCAGCCGCTACATCATCCAGACCTTCCCCGAATTCTATCCCATCTTCTCGATGCCGGAATTCACCTGGAACAAGATCAAGCAGCCCAACCGCAATTCGCTGCTCGAAGTTGGCATCGGCGTCGATGGCCTCAAGACCGGCCACACCGAGGAATCGGGCTATGGCGAAGTCGTCTCCGCCCCTAATGACGGTCGCCGGCTGATCGCGGTCCTCCACGGCCTGACCTCGATGCGCGAGCGCGCCGAAGAGGCGCGAAAGCTTATCACCTGGGGCATGCGCGGATTCGAGCTGCTGCCGGTCTATCCCGAGGGCAGGGTGGTCGCCTACGCCAACGTCTATGGCGGCGACGAGCCCAATGTCGGCATGGTGGGCAAGGGCAAGATCGACCTCTTCCTGCCCAAGGGCACCGAGAACTGCCCGGCCGCCACCGTCACCTATCGTGGCCCGTTGCGCCCGCCGGTCAAGGCCGGCCAAGAGATCGGCAAGCTCAGCATTTCCTGCGGCGGCCAGGTCGTGCAGACCACGCCGCTTTACGCCGCCAAAGACGTGGCCGAGGGCAACATCCTCCGCCGCTCGGCGGATGCGGCCAAGCAGTTGCTGCTCGGCTGGCTGCCCTGATGCTCGACCGCAATCCCAATACCGCCCGCTTCATCACGTTCGAGGGCGGCGAGGGCGTCGGCAAGTCCACGCAGGTCCGCCGGCTCGTCGAGGCGCTCGGCAATCGCGCGATCCCGGCCATCCGCACCCGCGAGCCCGGCGGCACGCCCAAGGCCGAAGCGGTGCGTGCCTTCATCCTGCAGGGCCGCTCGGAACAATGGGGCGCCGGCGCCGAGGCGGTGCTGTTCGCCGCCGCCCGCTACGATCACGTCACGCAACTGATCGCGCCCAATCTGCAGCAGGGCCATTGGGTCATCTGCGACCGCTTCTCGGACTCGACCCGCGCCTATCAGGGGCTGACCGGCGGCGTCGACGAGAAGCTGATCGACGCGCTCGAGGAGCTTGCCCTCGACGGCCACAAGCCCGATCTGACCATCGTGCTCGACATGGACCCCGAAGCCGCCTTCCGCCGCGTACTCGAGCGCGAGATGGAAGCCGCCCTCGTCGACACCGGCGACCGCTTCGAGAAGGAAGATCTCGAATGGCATCGCCGCCTGCGCGAAGCCTTCCTCGCCATCGCGCGCAACAATGCCGAGCGCTGCGTGGTGATCCCCGCCGGCCAGAGCGAAGACGCGCTCGAACAGGAAATCTGGGACGTCCTCGCCCGGCGCTTCCCCGAGCTCAGCGTCGAGCAGCCGGCGTGAGCGACGACGACATCCGCGAGCCAGACCAGCTCGACGGCGTGCCGCTGCCCGAGAGCCGCAGCGCCGTCAGCGGCCACGACGCGGCGCGCGCTAATGTGCTGGCCTCGCTCGACGCCGCCCGCATGCCCGGCGGCATCCTGCTGCACGGCCCGCGCGGCATCGGCAAGGCCACCTTCGCCTTCGACATCGCCCGCACGGTCTTCAACCGCACCAGCGACGAGGACCCCGGCCACATCGCCGCTCAGGTCGCGGCCGGCGGCTATCCCAATCTCCGCGTCCTGCGAAAGGCGCCGCGCGACACCGGCAAGGGCTTCTACACCGCCATCCGTGTCGAAGAGGTCCGCGACCTGATCGGCGAGTCCCGCATGACCCGGGGCCGGGCCGGCTTCCGCATCGTCATCGTCGACTCCATCGATGACTGCAATCCATCCTCCGCCAATGCTCTCCTGAAGATTCTCGAGGAGCCGCCGCCGGAGACGCTGTTCCTGCTCGTCTCGCACCGGCCGGGCAGCCTGCTCCCCACCATCCGCTCCCGGACCCAGCAGGTCGCACTGCGCCCGCTCAGCGATGCCGACGTCCGCGCCGTCATCGGCGAGCAGCCGGGCGCCGACGCCGCGGTCGAGCTCGCCGCCGGCCGGCCGCGGCGCGCCTACGAGGCCCTGGCGCTCGGCGACAATAAGGGCCTCGGCGCCCTCCAGTCCTGGCTAAAAATGCCCGCCAGCGGCAATTCCGCCGTCTACATCGCCATCGCCGAACTCCTCGCCGCCGACAAGGACGGCGCCGCCTATGCCTTCGGCCGCGAAATGCTCACCGACTGGATCGCCGCCGAGGCCCGCGATGGCGCCCAATCGGGGGCAAAACCCCGGCTTGCCTCGGCTTCCGCCCTATGGGACAAGGCCACCGCCTCGTTCGCCGACGCCGATGAATACAACCTCGACGCCCGGCAGACGCTGATCTCGCTTCTCGACGCGATCAGGCGGCACGCCCTGACCCATTTGTCGCCAGTTGAAGCCCGATGACCCGGAACGCCTATTACGTCACCACCGCGATTGCCTATCCCAATGGCGAGCCGCATATCGGCCACGCCTATGAGATGATCGCGACCGACGCCATCGCCCGCTGGCGGCGCCTCGAGGGGCGCGACGTCTTCTTCCTCACCGGCACCGACGAGCACGGCATCAAGATGGTGCAGACCGCCGCGCCGCTGGGGCTGACGCCGCGCGAACTGGCCGACCGCAACTCCGCGCGCTTCCGCGAGCTTGCCGGCAGGCTGTCGCTCAGCAACACCGACTTCATCCGCACCACGGAAGAACGGCATTTCAAATCCAGCCAGGAAATCTGGCGCCGCATGGCCCAGAGCAATGGCGACATCTACCAGTCCGTCTACAAGGGCTGGTACTCGGTGCGCGACGAAGCCTATTTCGACGAGGACGAACTCACCGAGGGCGAGGGCGGCAAGAAATTCGCGCCCTCCGGCGCCGAGGTGAAATGGGTCGAGGAAGACAGTTATTTCTTCCGCCTCTCGGCCTACCAGGACCGCCTGCTCGCCTTCTACGAGGCCAATCCCGACTTCATCGCGCCCACCGAGCGGCGCAATGAGATCATCTCGTTCGTCAAGCGCGGCCTGCAGGACGTCTCGATCTCCAGAACGACGTTCGACTGGGGCATCCCGGTGCCCAACGCGCCGGGCCACGTGATGTATGTGTGGGTCGATGCGCTGACCAACTACATCACCGGCGTCGGCTTTCCCGACGACAAGGGCGCGCAGTTCCAGAAGTACTGGCCGGCCGACCTCCACGTCATAGGCAAGGACATCATCCGCTTCCACACCGTCTACTGGCCGGCCTTCCTGATGAGCGCCGGTCTGGCGCCGCCGAGGCGCGTCTTCGCCCACGGCTTCCTGACGTCGGAAGGCAAGAAGATGTCGAAGTCGCTCGGCAACGTCGTCAATCCATTCGACGTCGTCGAGGAATTCGGCGCCGACCCGGTGCGCTTCTACTGCCTGCGCGAAATTTCGTGGGGGCAGGACGGCGACTGGGGCCGCGAAAAGTTCGTGAACCGCAACAACTCCGAGCTCGCCAACAATTTCGGCAATCTCGCCCAGCGCTCGCTGTCGATGATCGCCAAGAATTTCGGCGGCCTGCTGCCGCCGCTGCAGCCGGGCTCCGGCGAAGACAGCAAGATCGTCGCCGAGACCATCGCCTCGATCGAGCGCATGACCGCCGCAATGGCAACCGAGCAGTTGCATGAGGCAACGGCCGAGCTGATCTCTGCGCTGAGCACCGCCAACCTCTATTTCGCCGACCAGGCGCCGTGGGGCAAGAAGGATGACCTCGCCCGCATGGGCGCCATCCTCGCCACCACCGCCGACGTGATCCGTCGCGCCGCGATCGCCGCCCAGCCCTTCGTGCCGACCGCCGCCGGCAAGATCCTAGATTTGCTCGCCGTGCCCGCCGACCAGCGGCTGCTCCAGCACGCCCTCGACCCCGACCTGACGCTCGCCGCCGACACGCAACTCCCGCCGCCCGAACCGGTGTTCAGGAAGTTCGAGCAAGCCAAGGCGGGTTGAAATGAGCCACAACGTCATTCCCGCGAAGGCGGGAATCCAGACCGGCTTGGCGGACGTCCGAAACATCGCCTCGATTCCCGTCTTCGCGGCAATGACGCAGTGCTGGTTTAGGGCGTAGCCGCTCATGCTCATCGACAGCCACTGCCATCTCGACTTCCCCGATCTCGCCGCCGATCACGCCGGCGTCCTCGAGCGCGCCAGAGCGAACGGCATCGGCGGCATGGTCACCATCTCGACGCGCGTGAAGCGCTTCGATGAAATCCGCGCCATCGCCGAGCAGAACCCTGAGGTCTGGTGCTCGGTCGGCACCCATCCGCATCAGGCGCACGAAGAGCTCGACATCGAGACCGCCGACCTCGTCCGCCTCTCGGCCCATCCGCGCTGCGTCGCCATCGGCGAAGTCGGCCTCGACTATCATTACGAGGGCGATCCGGCGGCGCAGGCCACCGGCTTTCGCCGTCATATCGCCGCTTCGCGCGAGACCGGTCTGCCGCTCGTCATCCACTCCCGCGACGCCGACGAGGACACCGCCGCCATCCTCGAGGACGAGACAGGGAAGGGCGCTTTCCCCTTCGTGCTGCATTGCTTCTCTGCCGGCGTCGATCTCGCCCGCCGCGGCCTCGCGCTCGGCGGTTACATCTCGTTCTCGGGCATCCTGACCTTCAAGAACGCCGCCGTGATCCAGGAGGTCGCGCAGATGGCCCCGGCCGACCGCATCCTCGTCGAGACCGACGCGCCCTATCTCGCGCCGATCCCCTATCGCGGCAAATCCAACGAGCCGAGCTACGTCCGCCACACCGCGCAAAAGCTGGCCGACTTGCGCGGCGTCTCGCTCGAAGCCATCGGCGACACCACCACCACTAATTTCTTCCGCCTGTTCAGCAAGGCAAAACTCTGATGGCGCGCGCCACCGAAATCACCGCCACCATCATGGGCTCCGGCTCGTCCGGCGGCGTGCCGCGCATCGGTGGCGGCTGGGGCGTCTGCGATCCGCAAAATCCCAAAAACCGCCGCCGCCGCTGCTCGCTGCTGATCGAGGGCCGCACCAATGGCAGTGCGCCGACCCGCATCGTCGTCGACACCGGCTGCGACCTCCGCGAACAGTTGCTGACCGCCGAGGTCGATAGCGTCGACGCCGTGCTCTACACCCATGAGCACGCCGACCATACGCACGGCATCGACGACCTGCGCGTCCTCGCGCTCAACAACCGCAAGCGCGTCGACGTCTATTTCAGCCACGAGGCCGGCCAGCGGATCGTCCAGTCGTTCAGCTACTGCTTCACCGCGCCGACCGGCAGTGGTTACCCGCCCATCCTCAACCAGCACGTCATCGAAGCCGGTACGCCGCTCACCGTCAGCGGTCCGGGCGGCGACATCGAGGTGCTGCCCTTCCGTCAGGACCACGGCGAGATCTTCTCGCTCGGCTTCCGCATTGGCAATTTCGCCTATTCCTGCGATCTGAGCGGCATCCCGGCCGTCTCCGACGCCGCCGTTTCCGGGCTCGACATCTGGGTGCTCGACGCCCTCCGCCCCGCGCCGCATCCGAGCCATCTGAGCCTTGCCGAAGCGCTGGAGCACGTCGACCGCTACCAGCCGCGGGAAGCCATCCTCACCAATCTCCACATTGATCTCGACTACGCCGAGACCGACCGCATCACTCCCGCCAATGTCCGCCCGGCCTTCGACGGCCTGGTGGTGGATGTCGGCAACGGTCGCGTGATCAGCCCCCGCTAGACTTTTACAACCCGGCCTGTCAGATATTTCCCCATTAGTTCAGGGCCCGAAAAATATAGGCCCGGTCCCGGGGGAGGATCATGAAGAAGCACCTTTTGCTGGCCGCCGCCGCGGCCGTCTCGGTATTTGCCGTCAGCTCGACGGCCGCCGTCGCCGGCCCGTCACCGGAAGAAGTCGAGCACACCTGGACCCAGATGGTTCTCCTGCTCACCCGGCACACGCCGACCTATTCCCCCCCGGTCGCCAGCCGCACCTTCGCCTATCTCAGCATCGCGGCCTACGAAGCCGTAGCGTCCGGCTCGACCGACCTGCAGTCGGTCGCCGGGCAACTCACCGATCTCACTCCCGGCCCGTCTCGTGACGCGGGCGCCAGATACGACGAAGCCATCGTCCTCGAGGCCACCATGTCCGCGGTGGTCAAGGAGATGTTCGCCAACACCGGTCCCACCGGCCAGCGTGCCTTCGAGGCGCAGGAGCAGAAGCTGCGTGCCGCCACCGAGGAAGGTGTTGCCGCCGACGTGGTGATGCGCTCGGAAGCCTATGGCGCCTCCGTTGCCGCGCACATCCTCGATTGGGCCAGGCCCGACGGTGGCGCGACCATCGTCAACATGGGCTTCCCCTACCCGCAGGACTACAAGCTCAGCACCGAGCCCGGGCACTGGGTGCCGACCAGCACCATCGTCCAGCAGCAGACCCCGCTGCTGCCTGACTGGGGCAAGAACCGGCCGTTCGCCATGCCCAGGGACCTCGACTGCAAGGTCCCGGCGCCCGTGAGCTACAGCGAGGAGGTCGGCTCCGATTTCTACAAGCAGGCCAAGGAGGTCTACGACACCGTCAACAGCCTGACGCCCGAGCAGGCGGCTATTGCCCGGTTCTGGGCTGATGACCCGATGCTGTCCTGGACCCCGCCCGGCCACTGGATCAACATCGTCCTCCAGATCTTCGATCGCGACAGCACGCCGATCGAGAAGTCGGTCGATGTCATGATGCGTGTCGCGGTCGCCGAAGCCGATGCATTCATCGGCTGCTGGCAGATCAAGTACCAGTACGACACGATCCGACCCTACACCTATATCCGCAAGGTGATCGACCCGAAGTGGAACACGCTGATCAACACGCCGGCCTTCCCGGAGTATGACAGCGGCCACTCGGTTTCCTCGGCTGCCGCAGCCGAAGTCCTTACCGCCGCGCTCGGCGACAACTTCGCATTCGAGGACGATACCGGCAGCAAGGACAATCTGGCGCCGCACAATTTCAAGAGCTTCTGGGAGGCCGCCAACCAGGCCGGTATCTCGCGGCTCTATGGCGGCATTCACTTCCGGGCCGCGATCGAGAATGGGCTCGCCCAGGGCAAGTGCATCGCCGCCTACACGATCGCTCTCAAGACGTGGAAGTAAGCCATGAACAAGCTCGTCCTCGCCGCGCTGCTTTTGCCGGTAATCGCCACGCCCTCTCTCGCCTCGGGTGCCACCACCCTCGGCGTCATTCCCAAATTCGTCGATGAGACCGCTGCCGCTGGCGTCGACAGCACCTTCAAGGGCGAGTGGCAGTATATGGTCGGCGGCGGCGTCGCGACCTTCGACTGCAATGCCGACGGCTTTCCCGACATGCTGCTCGCCGGCGGTGAGAACAAGGCGAAATTCTACCTGAATCAGTCCACGCAGGGCGGGGCGCTGAGCTTCAAGGAACAGCAGAGCGGCCTCGAACTCGACGCTGCCACCGGCGCCTATCCCATCGACATTGACGGTGACGGCATCATGGACGTCGTCGTCCTCCGCGTCGGCGAGGCCGTCGCCATGAAGGGCCTCGGCAACTGCCAGTTCCAGCGCGCCAACGAGGCTTGGGGCTTCAATGGTGGCGATGCCTGGTGGACCGCCTTTTCAGCAACCTGGGAGCACGGCGCTGCCTGGCCGACGCTGGCGCTCGGCAGCTACATCGACCGCACGCAGGAGCTCGATCCCTGGGGATCGTGCACCGACAACTGGCTCGAGCGTCCGAAAGCAGGTGGCAACGGGTTCGACGCGGCGGTCCCGCTCAAACCCAGTTTCTGCACGCTCTCTATGCTGTTCACTGACTGGAACCGCTCGGGGACGCAGAGCCTGCGTGTCTCCAACGACCGTGAATACTATCTCGGCGGCACCGAGCAGCTCTGGCATGTAGATCAGGGCAAGGCGCCAGCGCTCTACACTGCCGCTGAAGGCTGGAAGCCCCTCAAGATCTGGGGCATGGGCATCGCCTCGACCGACGTGAATGGTGATGGCTATCCCGACTATTTCCTCACCAGCATGGCCGACAATAAACTGCAGACCCTGACCAGTCCGCCCGTCGGTGGCGTGGTAACGGCCGACTTCAAGGACGTCGCTTTCCCGCTCGGCGCCATCGCTCAGCACCCCTACACGGGCGGCGACGTGCGTCCGAGCACTGCCTGGCACGCTCAGTTCGAAGATGTGAACAATGACTGCATCCCCGATCTGTTCATCGCCAAAGGCAACGTCTCCGACATGCCCGACTTTGCCCAGCAGGACCCTGACGACCTGCTGCTCGGCACGCCCGACGGCAAGTTCGTGGAAGTCGGCGACAAGGCCGGCGTCGCGAGCATGAATGTCGGCCGCGGGGCAGGGCTACCCGACTTCAACCTCGACGGCCTCCCCGACCTCGTGGTGGTCAACCGCAACCATCAGGCGCAGGTCTTCCGCAACGTCACACAGGGCGCCGGCCACTGGCTCGACCTGGCGCTGAACGAGGATGGGGCCAACCGCAACGCCGTCGGTGCCTGGATCACGGTAGAGGCCGGCGACGTCGTGATGACCCGCGAAGTCACCGTTGGGGGCGGCCATGCCAGCGGCCAGCAGAGCTGGTTTCATTTCGGCCTCGCCGATATGACCGACGCGACGGTGGAGGTCACCTGGCCCGATGGGACGAAATCGGAGGCGGCGCCGGTGAGGGCCGACGGCTTCTACGTCCTTTCGCCGGGTGCTGCGCCAGCAGGCTGGACGCCGGCGAGCTAGCGGGCGTTCGACACCTTGGCCTCGGCGCCGCTGCTGAGCGTCGCCGAGAACATGTCGTCGAGCGCGCTCAGCGTCGCCAGCAGCATACCCTGAAAGATCGGCTCGCGCTCGTCGTGATGCACGACGATCGGCGGTGGCCCGTTCACCCGGCAGATCAGCGAATCCTTGAACGCCGCCTCGATCTCCGAGCGCATCAGCTCGAACGCATTGGCGCCCGGGCCGGTGATGATGATGTGCGCCGGCGCCACGATCGTCATGAGGCGGCTGAGCCCGAAGCCGATCGCCCGCCCGGCGAGGTTGAAGGCATGGATAACGTTGCGCCGCCCGGTCTGGCCCAGATGCACGAGTTCCTGGTAGGCCGCCGGCGGTACCGTCGCGGCGGGCGGCACCTGGTCGGGCACGCCATAGGCGGTGCGCAGCACGCCATAATCGGCCGCGTAGGCCTCGATGCAGCCGCGCTGGCCGCAGCGGCAGCGCGGCCCGTCCGGCACGTGGTTCATGTGGCCGAATTCCGTCGCCCCGTCGACGCGGCCCGGCGAGCTCAGCCCCATCGCCACCGTCGAGCCGATGAACACCGCGGCGATCGGCTCGTTGCCGAACTGCGGGTAGAGCAGGCGGGCGCCCTCGGCGAGCAGCCCGCCGCGCTTTTGCAGTCGCACCGGCACGTCGAACTCGGCGCGCAGCGGCGCCACGATGCTCTCGCCCGACATGTGCGCGATCGGCGACCATTCGAGCCCGTCGCTTTGCTTGTCGAGGATGCCCTGCACCGAAATGGCGATGGTGCGCAGAACCTTCGCCTCATCCGGATTGCGGTGCTGCATCTGCTGCACGCGCTCGCTCAGGAACTGCTGCGGCCGGGTCCCGGCGAACAGCTCAGGCGTCACCGGCGTCTCGACCCGGTCGACCAGCGTCCCCGCATAGTCCACCAGCGAGAACCGCGCCCGGTTCACGTCGAGCTCGACGATGATCGCGTAGCCCGCGCTGCGGCTGAAATTGACCTCCACCGCCGGACGGCCGCGCAGCCCCACGGGAGCCATGGCCGCGCCCTCGGCGAGAATGCCCTGCGCGATGAGCTCACCGCCGATCGCGGTCAGCGATGCGTTCGACAGCCCTGTCGCCGCCGCCAGTTGCGTGCGCGACATGGCCCCGCCGCGTCGCAGCGCGGCCAGCACGAGACCCCGATTCTGCCGGCGAACGAAGTCCGCGTCGGCCACTGGGCGCACCAGATTTCCTCCTCCGCCGCGCCCGAATTCCGGGCTCACGAGATTTTTCCTGTCAGACAGGCGCAGCACTCCTTTTCAAGATTGACATAGCCCGGAACGGCATGCCAATTCCTTTTTTCGAGCAGTGAAGTAAATGCTCGCGGGCAGGCCGCGTCACGCAGCCTGCCTTTCATCTGGCGGTTTTCCGCCGTGGGAGGATTATCATGAAGAAGTTTGCAGCGGTCCTGCTGGGTGCGACCGCTTTTCTGAGCGTGGGCGGTGCCTACGCGGCCGATCTCGTGGTCGGCGTCTCGTGGAACAACTTCCAGGAAGAGCGTTGGAAGACCGACGAGGCGGCGATCAAGGCCGTGCTCGACGCGGCCGGCGTGAAGTACATTTCGACCGACGCGCAGTCGTCGGCCACCAAGCAGCTGACCGACGTCGAGCAGCTGATCTCGCAGGGCGCCAATGCCCTGATCGTCCTCGCCCAGGACAGCGACGCCATTCAGCCGGCCGTCCAGAAGGCCCTCGACGAAGGCATCCCGGTGATCGGCTATGACCGTCTCATCGAGAACCCGAACGCCTTCTACATCACCTTCGACAACAAGGGTGTCGGCAAGCTCCAGGCCCAGGCCGTGTTCGCGGTCAAGCCGACCGGCAACTACGCCGTGATCAAGGGCAACTCGGCCGATCCGAACGCCGACTTCCTGCGCTCCGGCATGGACGAAGTCATCGGTGACGCCGTGAAGTCGGGCGCCATCAAGATCGTCGGCGAAACCTACACCGACAACTGGGATCCGGCGAACGCCCAGAAGGAAATGGAACAGATCCTGACCAAGAACGACAACAAGGTCGACGCCGTTCTCTCCGAGAACGACGGCATGGCCGGCGGTGTCGTGGCCGCGCTGACCGCGCAGGGCCTGGCCGGTTCCGTGCCGGTGTCGGGCCAGGACGGCGACCATGCCGCTCTGAACCGCGTCGCGCTCGGCACGCAGACCGTGTCGGTCTGGAAGGACGCCCGCGCGCTGGGCAAGGCCGCCGCTGAGGTGGCCGTACAGCTCGCTCAGGGCACCAAGATCGACGCCGTCAAGGACTCCGTCGTGTTCGACGGCGGCCCCAAGAAGGTGCCGATGCACTCCGTGTTCCTGACCCCGGTTCCGATCACCAAGGACAACCTCAACGTCGTCATCGACGCCGGCTGGATCACCAAGGACGAAGTGTGCAACGGCGTCAAAGCCGGCACCGTCGCCGTCTGCGGCTGATCTAGAGCCTCAACTGGTGTAGCTTGGGAGGGTGTCGCGGCGACCACGCTGCGGCACCCTTCGCAAAATTGCCGGGCGCCAGGCCCGCGCGTCCTCGGGGAGGGGGCCACATGGCCGACCAGAACACAGTCGCTGCGGTCCAGCGCCGCGACACCGCTGCCGGATCAGGCAACATCTTCCAGCGCTTCCTCGCCGGCACCGAGCTCGATACGCGCCTCCTCGGCATGATCGGCGCGCTGGCGCTGATCTGGATCGGCTTCCAGATCGTTTCGGGCGGCATCTTCCTGACCCCGCGCAACCTATGGAACCTGTCGGTGCAGACCGCCGAGGTGGGCGTGATGGCGACGGGCATGGTGCTGGTGATCGTCACCCGCAACATCGACCTCAGCGTCGGTTCGCTCCTCGGCTTCGTCGGCATGATCATGGGCCTGATGCAGGCCGTCTGGCTGCCGCCGCTGCTGGGGCTGTCCAATCCCTTCATCTGGATCATCGCGCTCGCTGCCGGCATCGCCGTGGGCGTCCTCATCGGCGCCATCCAGGGCGTGATCGTCGCCTACCTGCAGGTGCCGGCGTTCATCGTCACGCTGGGCGGCTATCTGGTCTGGCGCGGCGGCGCCTATCTGCTCGCTTCCGGCAAGACCATTGCGCCCATGGATAATACCTTCAAGCTGATGGGCGGCGGTCCGTTCGGCTCAATCGGCGCAACCTGGAGCTGGGTGCTCGCTGCCATCATCTGCGTATGCATCGCCGGCGGCATCCTGCTCGGACGCCGGCAGCGCCGGCGCTTCAATTTCCCGCTCCGCCCGGTATGGGCCGAAGTCGTGCTCACCGCCTGCGGTTGCGCCATCACCATCGCGGCGATCTGGGTCGCCAATGCCTATCCCTGGCCGGTCGGCGTGGCCAACGCTTACGCCAAGGACCACAACATCACCGTTCCCGAGGGCGGCCTGTTCATCGCCACCGGCGTTGCCATTCCGGTGCTGATCGCGCTCGGGGCAGGGCTGGCAATGACCTTCGTCACCACCCGCACCCGTTTCGGCCGCTATGTCTTCGCCATGGGCGGCAACCCTGAGGCGGCCGAGCTCGCGGGCATCAAGACACGCTGGGTCACCGTCAAGATCTTCATGCTGATGGGCGCCCTGGCCTCCGTCTCTGCCGCCATCGCGACGGCCCGCCTCGATGCGGCGACCAACGCGCTGGGCACCCTCGACGAACTCTACGTCATTGCCTCCGCCGTCATCGGCGGCACCTCGCTCGCCGGCGGCGTCGGCACCGTGGTCGGCGCGCTGATCGGTGCGCTGGTGATGCAGTCGCTGCAGTCGGGCATGACGCTCATTGGCCTCGATACGCCGCTGCAATCGGTGGTCGTGGGCATCGTGCTGGTGTTTGCGGTCTGGCTCGACACGCTCTACCGCCGGCGCGCCAAGTAGGAACTGGATAGATGTTGGACAAGCCAAACAACAACAGCACCACGCCGCTCGTCGAGATGCAGGACATCTCGGTGTCCTTCGGTGGCATCAAGGCGGTGGCCGATGCCTCGATCGATCTGTATCCGGGCGAGGTCGTGGCGCTGCTCGGCCACAATGGCGCGGGCAAGTCGACGCTGATCAAAGTGCTCTCGGGTGCATATGCGCGCGACAGCGGCACCATCCGGGTCGACGGTCAAGAAGCCACCATCGCCAATCCGCGCGATGCCAAGAAGTATGGCATCGAGACGATCTACCAGCAGCTCGCCGTCGCCGATAACGTCGACGCCGCCGCGAACCTGTTCCTCGGCCGCGAGCTGGTGACGCCCATCGGCACGCTCGACGATGCCGCGATGGAAGCCAAGGCGCGCGAGGTGATGGGGCGCCTCAACCCGAACTTCCGCCGCTTCAAGGAGCCGGTGAAAGCGCTCTCGGGCGGCCAGCGCCAGTCCGTCGCCATCGCCCGCGCCATCCTGTTCAACGCCCGCATCCTCATCATGGACGAGCCGACGGCGGCGCTCGGCCCGCAGGAGACCGCGCAGGTCGGCGATCTGATCAAGGAGCTCAAGGCCGAAGGCATCGGCATCTTCCTCATCAGCCACGACATCCATGACGTGTTCGACCTCGCGGACCGGCTGGTGGTGATGAAGAACGGGCAGGTGGTCGGCACCGCGCGGACCCAGGACGTCACCAAGGACGAGGTGCTCGGCATGATCATCCTCGGCAAGGTCCCACCCGGCGCCACGCCAGGCCCGGGCGCCATGCAAGGCTGACGACCGGTGCCGTTCACCACCATCGCTACCGGCATCGCCCCGTCCGCTTCGCCGGTCAGCGACGCCAATCGCGCCGGCAACCATCTCTGGCTCGTCGCCATCGCCGAGGATCCGGCAACCGGTGACATCGTCGCGGGCGGCATCGAGGACCAGACCCGCCGCACGCTGCAGAACCTCGACATCGCCGTCCGCGCCGCCGGCGGCACGCTGGCCGACATCGTCGCCGTGCAGGTCTTCCTCATCGAAAAGGCCGATTCAAAGGGCATGAATCGCGTCTATTCGGAGTTTTTCATGAAGCCCTATCCCGTGCGCGCCACCGTCGTCGTCAAGGAGCTGCTGGCCGAGGGCCTGCGCGTCGAAATGACCGCCACCGCGGTATTGCCCGGCTGACCGCAATATTTTCGCCGCCGGTCGATTTGCCGGGCTGCCCGTTCGTTTAGAGGCACGCGCGCAGCACCAAGGAGCCGCCAATGCCGCAATTTCTCGTCGCCATCCATCATCCCGACGACTTTGACTCATCGCAGGAATCCGACGCCACGCGCCGCGATATCAGCGCGCTCAACGTCGAGATGAAGGCCGCCGGCGTCCGCTTCTACGCCAACGGCCTGATGCCGGTCCGCGCCGCCAAATCCATCCGGGTGAAAGCCAACAACCAGCTGCTCGTCACCGATGGCCCATACCTCGAGACCAAGGAGCATATCGGCGGCTTCTGGATCCTCGATTGCGCCGACATGGACGAAGCGCTGGAATGGGGCCGCAAGGCCGCATTGGCATGCCGCGCGCCAACCGAGGTGCGTCCGTTCCATCCGCCAATGCCAGGCTGATCATTCCGATTGCCCGCATTTCCGGACAATTCGATCCATCACGAAGTTCCATAATATATCTTATGCGAATCGCTTGTATCCGCAAATGAGGCCGTTGCCGGCTGTCACCTGTCGCCGGACTTGGCTAGTGTCGACGGCGAGTCCGGAACCAGTGATTGATCCCCGATGTCCTCCTCTGAAGAAGCCAGGCTGATCGAGCGCCTGGTCGATTCCCATCGTCACGGCGTGCACGACGTCGACGCAAACGCCTATGCGGGCCTCGACCGCGCCGGCGCCTATCGCATCCAGGCCGGTGTAGCGGCGGCGCTGGGCCAGCGCGTCGGCATGCTGAAGACAGCCATCCAGGCCGATGGCGTCGGCGTCGCGGCGCCGATCTACGCCGGCGGCGTCGGCAACGCGCCGGCATTTCGGCTACCCCGGATCAATGTCGTCGGCGTCGAGGTCGAGGTTGGCGTCGTGCTCAAGACGGACCTGCCCGGCGCCGCCACCGAGGCTGAACTCCGCGCCGCGATCGATCATTATTTCCTCGGCGTCGAAATCTGCGGCACGCGTTACATCGACCGCAAGGCCGGCACGCCGGCCACCGGGCTGGCCGACAATATGTCGTCGCTCGGCTACGCTATCGGCCCGCCGCGCGCTGACGACTCCATCGCCGGCTTGACGATCCACATCGCCTTCAACGGCGAGGAAATCTACGCGGCGCCGGCGAAGCACGGCTTCGGTACCGTCCTCGCCTCTGTCATCGCCTACAGCGCCCACCAGCAGCCCGGCCTGCCGCTCCGCGCCGGCATGATCATCACCACCGGCTCGATGTGCGGCCTCGTTCCGACCGATGGCCCCGGCCACGTCACCGCGACGCTCGGCGACGAGTCACTGGAGTTCGACATTGCCTAAGCCCCCGATGCAGCCGTCGCGCGACATTTCCCGCCTGCTCGAGATCATGGCCGCGCTGCGCGATCCCGATGGCGGCTGCCCCTGGGATCTCGACCAGGATTTCGACTCCATCCGGCACTACACCATCGAGGAAGCCTACGAGGTCGCCGACGCGATCGAGCGCAAGAACTTCGACGATTTGCGCGAGGAGCTGGGCGACCTGCTGCTCCAGCCGGTTTTCCATGCGCAGATGGCGTCCGAGGACGGCAAATTCGATTTCGGCGACGTGGTCTACGCGATCACCGAAAAGCTGATCCGCCGCCACCCGCACGTCTTCGGCGAGCAGGCAGCGCGTGACGCCGGCGGCGCCAAGGCCCGCTGGGACGACGTCAAGGAAGACGAGCGCGCCGCCAAGGCGGCCAGGCGCGACACCATCCCCTCGGTCCTCGACGACGTCGCGATGAACCTGCCCTCGCTCGCCCGTGCGGAGAAGCTCACCAAGCGCGCCGCCAAGGTCGGCTTCGACTGGCCTGACGTTCCGGCCGTCATGGCCAAGGTCACCGAGGAGCTGGACGAGGTCCAGGCGGCCACCACCGAAGCCGAGCGCCACGAGGAAATGGGCGACCTGCTGTTCGCTGTCGCCAACCTGGCCCGCCACTACGGCGTCGATCCCGAGGCGGCGCTACGCGACGCCAACGCCAAGTTCACCCGCCGCTTCCACTATGTCGAAGATCGCGCCCGCAAGGACGCTGTTCCCATCGCGGAAGCTGGCCTCGAACGCCTCGACGGCTACTGGAACGAAATTAGAGCCGCCGACAAGACGCGTTAGCTGGCCTCGATCCGTCCGGCGAAACGCTGCGTGAAGCCGGCCTTGTTGCGCGGATCGACGCGGACTTCGTAGGTCTGCCCCTCGTCGTCCGGCTCGTCCTTGCCGATGATCTCGGCGTGGCCGTAAAGCCAGCCAACATCGGCGCCGTTGGCGTGCGGAATGCGCACCCGATAGACCGGGCTCTTGCCGGCGAGCGTCGTTTCCACCACCGCGAGCAGGTCGTCGATCCCCTCCCCGGTCTGCGCCGAGACGGGAACGCTCGCTGCCACCGTGCCGGTGGGATGTACCGCCTGCAGCATGCCGCGGTCGGCCAGCATGTCGATCTTGTTCCACACCTCGATGATCGGCGTCTTTTCGCTCGATACGCCGAGTTCACCCAGGACCTTCAGCACGTCGTTGGCCTGCGCCGCACTATCCGGGTTGGCTATGTCGCGCACATGCAGGATCACATCGGCGTCGGCGGCTTCCTCCAGCGTGGCGCGGAACGCCGCAACCAGCGTCGTCGGCAGGTCCGCAACGAACCCCACCGTGTCGGACAGCATCACGTCGCGGCCATGCGGCAGCTCGATCTTGCGCAACGTCGTGTCCAGCGTCGCGAACAGCAAATTCTCGGCGAACACCCCTGCCCCGGTCAGCCGGTTGAACAGGCTTGATTTGCCGGCATTGGTGTAGCCGACCAGCGCCACGACCGGCAGGTGCGCGGCGTCGCGGCCGCTGCGCTGCTGGCCGCGAGTCCGCTTGACCTTGTCGAGCCGATCTTCGAGCAGCCGGATGCGCTCCTCCAGCAGCCGGCGGTCGCTTTCGATCTGCGTCTCGCCGGGACCGCCGAGAAAACCGAAGCCGCCGCGCTGCCGCTCGAGGTGGGTCCACGACCGCACCAGCCGGCTTCGCTGATAATTGAGATGTGCCAGCTCGACCTGCAGCACGCCTTCGCGCGTCGCGGCGCGCTCGCCGAAGATTTCGAGGATCAGCCCGGTGCGGTCCAGCACCTTGCAGCCGAGCTCGGTCTCGAGATTGCGCTGCTGCACCGGCGCCAGGGCCGTATCGACCAGCACCAGCTCGACCTTGCCGTCCTTGACCTGCTGCTTGATCTCCTCGAGGTGCCCCGACCCGATGTAAGTCGCCGGCCGGATCTCGCGCACCCGCACCGTCTGGCTGAACACCACGTCGAGCCGGATCGCGCCGGCCAGGCCTTCGAACTCGGCCTTGCGTATGTCGAGCGTGTGCGCCGTCACGATACCGCGCACGTCGGGCACGATGAGTCCGACGCGGGTCGGCGCCACGCGATGATCTATAGGCTGCGGCCCGCCGGGGCGGTCCAGGTCGTCGTCAAAATCGTCCGTCATGCGACCTATTTAGTCGTCGACATGCTCGGGATCAAACAGCTGGATCGGCGCGCCCGGCATTATCGTCGAGATCGCGTGCTTGTAGACCAACTGCGACTGCGCATCGCGGCGCAGCAGCAAGCAGAAATTGTCGAACCACGTAATGACGCCTTGCAGCTTGACCCCGTTGACGAGGAATATCGTCACCGGGACCTTCTGCTTGCGGACGTGATTGAGAAACGAATCCTGTAGATTTTGTGCCTTTTCGCCGGGCATTTCTGGCCTCTTGTCGATTTGCGGCGGTGTTGGCCCCGCCAAAGACTATCTGGAACGGCAAAGCATCTCTGCCTCGCCGGGTTGTCCCGCCTGGTCCGCCATCCCGCGACTTCAATATGGCATATCGATGGGGGGCTGCCTACCCGGCCCCCCCGATCACAACCCGAGCGACTTGATCTTGCGGTGGAGCGCGCTGCGCTCCATGCCCACAAACTCCGCCGTCTTGGAAATGTTGCCGCCGAAGCGCTCGATTTGCGCCAGCAGATATTGCCGCTCGAACACCTCGCGCGCCTCGCGCAACGGCAGGCTCATCAGGTGCGCGGATTCGTCCGTATCGCCCACCGTCGGCAGCACTTCGCCGATGTCGGACGGCAGCAATTGCGCGGTGATGATGCCGTTCTCGGGGGCCGCATCCTTGATCAGGATCAGCAGGCGCTCGATCGAGTTGCGCAGCTGTCGGGCATTGCCAGGCCAGTCCTGCGCCTGCAGCACCGCAATCGCGTCGTCGCCGATCACTAGGCTCTTGAGATTGTGCATGCGGGCGATCTGATCGATGAACAGATTGACCAGCGGCGGCACGTCCTCGCGCCGCTCGCGCAGCGGGCTCAGTTGCAGCGGCACGATCGACAGCCGGTGGAACAGATCCGAACGGAACTGCCCGCTCTCGATCAGTTGCGCCACATTCTGCGAGCTCGCCGCGATGATGCGCACGTCGATCGGTACCGCTACCGTACCGCCGACGCGGTTGAACTTGTTCTCGACCAGCGTGCGCAGCAGCGATGCCTGGGCCGCCTGCGGCAGGGCCGCCACTTCGCTCAGATAGAGCGTGCCGCCATGTGCCCGCTCAAGCGCGCCCACCTCGGTGCGGACCGTGCCGGTCTTTTCGCGCGTCTCGCGGCCGAACAGCACGACCTGTACTTCCTCGGGCGAATAGAGCGAGCAGTTGATCTCGACGAACGGCGCCTCGGCCCGCGGGCTGCGCTGGTGGATCAGCCGTGCCGCCAGCCCCTTGCCCGAACCCGACGGCCCCGAAATGAAGATACGCGAATTGGTCGGCGCCGATTTCTCGATCACGCCGCGCGCCGCCTGCAGCGCAGGCGATACGCCCACCATGTCCACCGACTGGCTGGAGGCCCTGCCCCTGAGCTCCTCGACCTCGGATTTGAGCCGCGTCGCCTCCATCGCCCGCTGCGTGATCAGCAGCAGCCGGTCGATCTTGAACGGCTTCTCGATGTAGTCGTAGGCGCCGCGCCGGATGGCGGAGACGGCCGTCTCGATGTTGCCATGCCCCGAGATCATCACCACCGGCATTTCGGGATGCTGCGTCTGGAACACGTCGAGTAGCTGCAACCCGTCGAGCCGCGAGCCCTGCATCCAGATGTCGAGATAGACCAGGCTCGGCCGTCGCCGCGCGATCTCGTTGAGCCCAGAATCGGCGTCGTGCGCCTGCCGGGTCTCGTAGCCCTCGTCCTCGAGGATGCCCGCGATCAGGTCGCGGATATCGTCCTCGTCGTCGATGATCAGGATGTCACGCGCCATACTACGTCTTCTCCACCGCCAGCACCGGCGGCTCTTGTTGGGTTTCGGCGACCGGCGTTTCGACCGCCGGCGCGTGCGCCTCAATGGGTGCGGACTCGGCCGCCTCGTCGTCCGAACGAAGCGGCAGGGTGAAGGTGAAGCAGGCGCCCACGCGCCCATTCGGGTCGGGCTCGGCATCGATCAGATCGACCGTCCCGCCATGCTGTTCGATAATGCGCGCGACGATCGCGAGGCCCAGCCCCGTGCCCTTCTCGCGCGTGGTGATATAGGGCTCGAGCAGCCGCTGCCGGTTTTCCTTCGGCCAGCCTTTGCCATTGTCGGAAACCGAGATGCGGGCCTTCTCCCCTTCCGCCCGTAGCTGCACCGTGATCACCGGCTCCTTGATCGCCTCGATGCCGGCGCCCTCGATCGCCTCGACCGCGTTCTTGATGAGATTGGTCAGCACCTGCCCGATCAACCGCTGGTCGAAGAAGGCCGAGAGCGGCTCCTCCGGCAGATCCATCTTGATACTGACGTCGGGCAGCCGCACGCTTTCGAGGAATACCGCCGAGCGCACCGTCTCGCTCAGATCACCCTTCACCGGCTTGGCCTCCGGCATCCGCGCGAAGGACGAGAATTCGTCCACCATGCGGCCGATATCGCCGACCTGCCTGAGGATGGTGTTGATCGATTTGTCGAAGACCTCGAAATCGTCCTCGAGCTTCTTGCCGTAGCGCCGCCGCAGCCGCTCGGCCGAAAGCTGGATCGGCGTCAGCGGGTTCTTGATCTCGTGCGCGATGCGCCGCGCCACGTCGGCCCAGGCGCCAGTGCGCTGCGCCGACAACAGGTCGGTGATGTCGTCCAGCGTCACCACGAAGCCCTTGCTCTCGGCGATCGTCCCCTCGCGCGTCAGCTGTACCTGGTAGGTGCGGAAATCCGGCCCTGAGCCGATCTCGATCTGGTCGCGGATCTGTCCGCGACGGGACGACTTCGCGCGTTCGACCACCGGCCCCAGCGCCGGCACGACTTCGCTCGCCTGCTGGCCGATCACCGAGATTTCGTCGCGCCCCAGCATCTCGACGGCGCGCGCATTGAACAGCGTAATGGCTCCGAAACTGTCGAGCCCGATGATGCCGGCCGACACGCCCTCCACCACCGCCTCGGTAAACTGCCGGCGCTTTTCGTTGGTTTCGTTGGCCTGGACCAGCGCCACGCGCTGCGTGCGCAGCTGTCGCGTCATGGTGTTGAAGCGGTTGGACAGGTCGCGCAGATCGCCCCTGCCCGGCTGTACCGGCACCTGCACGTCGAGATCGCCGTCTGACACCCGGCTCGAGGCGATCATCAGGTTGCGGATGGGGTCGACGAAGCGGTTGGCCAGCGCAATGCCGATCCACAGCGCCGCCAGCAGCAGCACCAGCGCCAAGCCCAGATACATGATCGTGAAGGTGATCTGGAACACCAGCCGGTTCGACGCATATTGCCGGTATTCGGTGACGTTCTCGTCCGTCAGCCGCATGAACTCCAGCACTTCCGGGTTCACCGGGCGCGCCACGAACAGATAGACATTGGTATAGCCGCGCAGCTTGACGATGGCGCCCACCAGCTGCGTGTCGCCCGGCGAAATCAGCGTCGGTACCCCCTCGACGACATGCGGAATGAGCCCGTCGGGCAATTGCGGCGAGACGTCCTGTGCATTGATCTGCGCCTTCATCAGCGTATCGCCGTCGGCCGACACCAGCGTGGCAAAGGGCAGCGAGCGGGTCACGGCCAGCGCCGTCAGGATACGCTGGTACTGCACCCGGTCCGTCTCGAACGTGCCCTTGGCCTGCTCCAGCTCGCCCGCCACCCAGATGATATCGTCGCGCAGCACCTGCGCGTGCTCGAGCATGTAGGAGCGGGCGACAAGCCGGGAGCTTTCGACCATCGTCTTGGTGCGCTCGGAGAACCACTGATCGAGGCCCTGGTTGAGCGAAATCGTCGCCACCACCGCCACGATGATGGCCGGCACCGCCGCCGCGACGGCGAACATCGTCACCATCCTCAGTTGCAGCCCCGAGCCCGCCTGCCCGAGGAAGCGCGACTGCACCAGCAGCATCGCTTCGGTCACCACCAGCGCGATCACCAGCAGCACCAGCAGCCCGTTGGCCACCCAGATCAGCGTCCAGACCTCGGGTGTTGGCTCGATCCCGGTGGCGCCCGTCAGAATCAGGAACGACCCCGACGCCACCAGCACCGACAGCACCACGACGATCAGGCCGACGGCGCGCAGCGCCTGCCGTCCGCGCTGGGTGAACAGCGAACGCTGGGGTTTGGCGATGTCGGGTTCGGACGTATCCGGGGTGGCCTCATTGGCCAGTGCTGTGTCGCTCATGTCACAGGCGATTTCCCGGAAAGCCGCAAAGAGCCCTTAAGGTGGCCCAATCAAGCCGACCCTTCAAGACAATTGTTGCTGAAATGTGACACCTGGGGAGGGCAGCGCCGGCTGTGGTGCCCTTTTTGGCGCGGTCTAATGCTTCGTCACGCCACTCAGCGCCGCCGCAATCACGTCCCACTCCGCCTTCACATTGGGGGCAGACCGCTTCTTGCCGGCGCGGCGGTACCAGTAGTCGGCATTGCCCATGTCGGCTTCGATCCAGTGCAGCAGGGCATGCACCCAGTCGAACTCCATGGTGCCTTCCATGGCCTGGACGATGACATGCGCCTCTTCCCACTCCGGGCCCACGCGGAACTGGCCCTTGCGGACCCACCAGAGCGCCTGCAATGGCTTCGACATATCCTTGGGCACGTCGCGCCAGTCGGCCGTGGTGAAGATGTCGTCGGCCATCACCACCACCGCTCGGGGCTGAAGCCGCCGCCCGCGGACCGCTCGATCACCCGTCCTGCCGCGAACAGCGTCTCCTCGTCGAACGGCTTGCCGATCAGCTGCAGCCCGAGCGGCAGGCCGGACGCATCCTTGCCGGCCGGCACGGCGATGCCCGGCAGGCCCGCCATGTTCACCGTCACCGTGAACACGTCGTTGAGATACATCTTCACCGGGTCGGCCGACATGTCCTCGTCGCCCACACCGAAGGCCGCCGACGGCGTTGCGGGGGTCAGGATGGCGTCGACGCCATCGGCGAACGCGAGCTCGAAGTCGCGCTTGATCAGCGTGCGAACCTTCTGCGCCCGCACGTAATAGGCGTCGTAGTAGCCGGCGCTCAGCACATAGGTACCGATCATCAGCCGGCGCCGCACTTCCGCGCCGAACCCTTTCGCGCGCGTCAGCTCGTACATGTCGGTGATGTCCTTGCCTGTCACGCGCAGCCCGTACTTCACGCCGTCATAGCGCGCGAGGTTGGACGACGCTTCGGCCGGCGCCACGATGTAGTAGGCCGGCAGGGCATATTTGGTGTGCGGCAGCGAGATGTCGCGCACCGTCGCCCCTTCGGCCTTCAGCCATTCGATGCCCTGCTTCCAGAGCGTCTCGATCTCCTCGGGCATGCCGTCCATGCGGTATTCCTTGGGAATTCCGATGACGAGCCCCTTCACCCCGCGCTCAACCGCTGCCGCGAAATCCGGGACGGCGAGATCGACGCTGGTCGAGTCCTTCGGGTCGAACCCCGACATCGAGGTCAGCATGATCGCCGCATCCTCGACGGTACGAGCGATCGGCCCGGCCTGGTCGAGGGACGACGCGAACGCCACGACGCCCCAGCGCGAGCAGCGGCCATAGGTCGGCTTGATGCCCACGGTGCCAGTCAGCGCCGCCGGCTGCCGGATGGAGCCGCCCGTGTCGGTCGCCGTCGCCGCGGCGCAGAGCCAGGCCGCCGTCGCGGCGGCCGAGCCGCCCGACGACCCGCCGGGCACCAATTGGGCGTTGGACCCCTTCGAGCGCCACGGATTGATCACCGGGCCGTAATAGGAAGTCTCGTTGGACGAGCCCATGGCGAATTCGTCCATGTTGAGCTTGCCCAGCATCACGGCGCCGTCGCGCCAAAGGTTTGACGTGACGCTCGACTCGTATTCGGGCTTGAAGCCGTCGAGGATGTGGCTCGCCGCCTGGGTGTGGACGCCCTTGGTCGCGAACAGATCCTTGATGCCGAGCGGCACACCCTCGAGCGGTCCGCCCTGCCCCACAGCGAGCTTCGCATCCGACGCCTTCGCCATGGCGCGCGCCTGCTCGGCCGTCACCGCCACATAGGCGTTGAGCTTGGGATTGGCCGCCTCGATCGCCCCAAGATAGGCGTCGGTCAGCTCCGCGGAGGAAAAGCTCTTGTCGGTCAGCCCCTTGCGGGCGGCGGCAAGCGTCAGCTTGGTGAGATCGGTCAAGTCGAAGGTCTCGAAAGGGATTTTCAGCCTGAGTAGCGTCTATGCGCCCGGCGGGCAACTAGGCCGCGGGCCCGAGGCGCTTTTGGTAGAATACCGAGGTGGGTATGTCGGGATAGTCGAGCACCGGCCCGGTGCGCTCAAATCCGCGGCTTTCGTAGAGCCGCCAAGCCTCGGGGTGTTCGCTGCCCGTCTCCAGCACCAGCTGCGTCAAGCTTTCCAGCTCGGCCAGCATGATGATGTGGTCCAGGATGGCGCTGCCCACATGCTGGCCGCGCGCTTGAGGCCGCGTGTACATCCGTTTGATCTCGCCGAT
>JBEHYU010000017.1:0-74663 GCA_048498015.1 Pseudomonadota bacterium | reverse complement strand
TGCAGACCCGCGCGGTATCTACTGCGCAGGGCCGGCAGATGCAACGGGCCGTTCACTAAGTGCAGGGCTCACGGCAGCCATGAATTGCTTACCCAGCCTTGTTAGTCGAAGGCGCTCAGTTACCCGGGTACCTGTTTGGGTTCCCGAGGCATCCCGCAAAGCGACCTCGTCGTCTTTGAATATCCCAGCCAAGCCCATTGAGTGGAGGTGGGCAATGTAGAATTCCATATTACCCGGATACTGGCATAGATTGCCAGGAATTGTGTCTCTTATTGTTCGAAATCCCTCAAACTTACCTCGAACAAGCTTCATCTCGTGAATATGTTCAAATGAGACGCGATCCTTGTCTTCCCACATGGCCCGTAGCAGCACCGCCTCATCGCTGCTAAGCTGCTTTATCATCGACGGAAATGACGGGTGGGCCTTACCCGAATTCTGCTTACTGAAGGCCTTGCTGAGGAGTTCAGTGAACATGTCGTCTACCGGACTATCCTCAGGTTCATAGCGTATCCCCTCCATGACCGGGCCGAGTATCTGTGGCTGCGGCGCAATGCGATCATCTGAGGGTACCTTTTCGATCGATTTGTGTATCGAGCGAGATGCGCGGTCGAAATATGCTCCCGCAAGATGAAGGGGTAAAAAGGCGAGGCGAAGCGTCTTAACAATATCCTCAATCGCTTGGCCGGCCTGCTTCATCCCCGGCGCTGCCACATCCTGATAGGCGTCCTTAACAGGCAACTGCTTGGCGATTTCCGTTGCGATAGTAATGATCGGATCGTCGGGCACGGTCGTTCACCTCCGTCTAAGCCGTAACAAACGTGGCTCTCGCAGCCTCTAGTTGGCCAATCACCCGCCATAATCAAGTTAGGCGACATGGCGCCCCGCCTCCTCCTTGACTCCCCGGCCATTCCCGCTTATCCCGCCGCCACTTCGCTCAGGCCTGACCTGAACCGCCGACCGGGACCCGCAAAGGTATAAAGAGTTCCCCAAGGCAAGCATCCCGCAGCGCGACGCGCCCCGGGGTGTGTTTGGCGTTTGCGCCTGAGCCAACCATATCCTGCGGACAACCGCAGGACAGGAACGGCGAATGTTTGAGAGTCTGAGCGACCGGCTTGGCAAGATCTTCGAAGGCCTGACGGGCCGCGGCGCGCTGAACGCCGCGGACGTCGATGCGGCGCTGCGCGAAGTCCGCCGCGCGCTGCTCGAAGCCGACGTGTCGCTCGAAGTGGTCAAGGCCTTCGTCGAGCAGGTGCGCGAGCGTGCCATCGGCGCCGAGGTCACCCGCTCGGTCACGCCGGGCCAGCAGGTCGTCAAGATCGTCCATGACGAGCTGGTCAAGGTGCTGGGCGAAACGCCCGTGCCGCTCGATTTCGCCGCCGTCGCGCCGGTGCCGATCCTGATGGTCGGCCTGCAGGGCTCGGGCAAGACCACCACCACCGCCAAGATCGCCAAGCGATTGAAGGAGCGGCAGAACAAGAAGGTCCTGCTGGCCTCGCTCGACACCCGCCGCCCGGCCGCCATGGAGCAGCTGCGCGTGCTCGGCACCCAGATCGGCGTCGATACGCTGCCCATCGTGCCGAGCGAGACGCCGGTCCAGATCGCCCGCCGCGCGCTGAGCGAAGGCCGGCTCGGCGGCTACGACGTGTTGATGCTCGATACGGCGGGCCGCACCCATATCGACGAAGAACTGATGGCCGAGACGGCCGAGATCAGGGCCCTCACCAACCCGCATGAGGTGCTGCTGGTCGTCGACGCCCTGACCGGCCAGGACGCTGTCAACCTCGCGCGCTCCTTCGACAGCCGCGTCGACATCACCGGCATCGTGCTGACCCGTATCGACGGCGACGGCCGCGGCGGTGCGGCGCTCTCGATGCGCGCCGCGACCGGCAAGCCGATCAAGCTCATCGCCACCGGCGAAAAGCTCGATGCGCTCGAAGATTTCCGCCCGCAATCGATCGCCGATCGCATGCTGGGCATGGGCGACATCGTCAGCCTCGTCGAGAAGGCCGCCCAGACCATCAAGGCCGAAGACGCGGCCAAGATGGCCAAGAAGCTCAAGAAGGGCACATTCGACCTCGAGGACCTGCGTAGCCAGCTCGAGCAGATGAAGAAGATGGGCGGCATGGGCGCCCTGATGGGCCTGATGCCCGGCATGGGCCAGATGAAGAAGGCGCTGGCCGGCGCCAATCTCGACGACAAGATCTTCGACCGCCAGATCGCCGTCATCAACTCGATGACCAAGGCCGAGCGCGCCAATCCCGATCTGCTCAACGCCAAGCGCCGCATCCGCATCGCCAACGGTTCGGGCACCAAGGTCGAAGACGTCAACAAGCTGATGAAGCAGCACCGCCAGATGGCGGACATGATGAAGAAGGTGTCCAAGGGCGGCATGGGCTCGCTGGCCGGCATGTTCGGCGGCCAGATGGGCGGCATGATGCCGGGGCTGGGGAACATGGACCCCTCCAAGATGGACCCGGCCCAGCTCGAGCAGATGGCGCGCCAGATGGGCATCGATCCCAAATCGATCCCGCAGGCTGCCGCCCCTCAACCCAAAGACATCTCGCAGAAGCTGCCGACCGATGTCGGCCAGCTGCTCAAATCCGGATCGGGCCTGCCCGGTCTTGGCGGCACGTCGCGCTTCCCTGGCCTTCCCGGCCTCGGCGGCGGCTTCGTGCCGAAGAAGAAATAGACCAGAACACCGATCCACTCATCCAAAGGAATAGCAATGTCTCTGAAGATCCGTCTCGCCCGCGCCGGCACCAAGAAGCGCCCCTACTACCACGTCGTGATCGCCGATGCCCGCTCGCCGCGTGACGGCCGCTTCATCGAGAAGGTCGGCACCTACGATCCCAAGGTCGAGGACGCCAAGCGCGTCAACCTCGTCGCCGACCGCATCCAGCATTGGCTGAGCGTGGGCGCCCAGCCGACCGACCGCGTGCTGCGCTTCCTCGATACGGCCGGCCTCGCCAAGCGCGAAGCCCGCAACAACCCCGAGCGCGCCAAGCCGGGCAAGAAGGCCGTCGAGCGCACCGAAGCCCGCGCCAAGGCTGCTGCCGACAAGGCCGCCGCCGAAGCCGCGCCGGCGCCTGCCGCCGAGTAATCGTGCGCGTCGTGCGAGCCCGCTCGCCCTTCGCTGCGTTTTCTTGCGCTCTGGACCGATCGATCCGAAGATGGCTCGATCGGCCAACCGCCGGGGCCCGCAATGGCTGACAGCAAGCGTCTCCTGATGGGCCGCATCGGTGCGGCTCACGGCATCAAGGGTGAGGTGCGCATCACCTCGTTCACCGAGGAGCCGCTTGCCCTCAAGGACTATGGCGTGCTCTCGACCAACCGGCCGGGACTGACCGTCGAGATCGAGGCGGCGCGCGCCACCACCAACGTGCTGGTGGCGCGCCTCAAGGGCGTCACCGACCGCACCGCGGCCGAAAAGCTCAACGGCGTCGAGCTCTACGTCGATCGCGACAAGCTGCCGCCGCCCGACGAGGACGACGATTACTACCACGCCGACCTGATCGGGCTCGAAGCGCGCCTCGGCGACGGCACCGTGCTGGGCGAGGTCACCGCCATCCCGAATTTCGGTGCCGGCGATCTGCTCGAGGTGCGCGATGCGCGCTCCGGCGACACCTTCCTCTATCCCTTCACCAAGCAGGTCGTGCCCGAGGTGCGGCTGGCCGACGGCTATCTGGTGATCGAGGTACCGGTCGAGGCCGACCCCGGCGAGGAAGAGCCCGATTGAGCTTTGATGCCGATATCGTCACGCTCTTTCCTGAACTGTTTCCCGGCCCGCTCGGTGCCTCGGTAATCGGCCGCGGCGCCGCTGCCGGGCTGTGGACGCTCAAGGCCACGCAGCTGCGCGATTTTGCCACCGACCGCCACCATTCGGTCGATGACACGCCCTCCGGCGGCGGCGCCGGCATGGTGCTCAAACCCGACGTGCTGGCCGCCGCCATCGATTCCGTCTCGCACCAGAACGACCCCCGTCCGCGCCTGCTGATGAGCCCGCGCGGCAGGCCGCTGACCCAGTCGCGGGTCCGCGCGCTGGCGGCCGGCCCGGGTGCCGTCATCGTCTGCGGCCGCTTCGAGGGTGTCGACGAGCGAGTGATCGAGGCCCGCAATCTCGAAGAAATTTCCATCGGCGACTACGTGCTGGCCGGTGGCGAGGTCGCCGCCATGGTGCTGCTCGAAGCCGTGGTGCGGCTGATCCCCGGCGTGTTGGGTGCCGACGACTCGACTGGCGACGAGAGCTTCGAGAACGGCGTTCTGGAATATCCGCATTATACCCGGCCGGCGCTGTTCGAAGGCCGCGAGATTCCCGCCGTGCTCACCGGCGGCGACCACGCCAGGGTCGCCCAATGGCGCCGCGAGCAGAGCGAGAAACTGACGCGGACACGCCGGCCGGATTTGCTGAAGGGCTAGTGCGGCGCTCCGCGCCACCCTCTCCCCTGCGGGTGAGGGGATAGGTGAGCTCAGTAGTCGTGTCCCCTCTCCTCAAGGGGGAGAGGGTGGTCCGAAGGACCGGGTGAGGGTCTACATCTTGGAGCGGTTGGCCGAGCGAGCCCGTTTGGGATTGCTCGGTTCAGAGCCGCAAAGGAGCTACATCGAGCTCATCCCGCTCATCTCCATCCCCGGCATATCCTCCATCGGCGCGCCCGGCGGGCCGTCCTGGTTGACCTTGCCGACATTGAGTTCGATCGGGATGTCGCCCGCCCGGGCGAAATGCAGCACCATCGATACGCACTGGCCTTCGAGGAACTGGTGCGCCATGCCGGTGAGCATCAGGTGATAGCCCATCGGATCGAGCGACACGCTGCCGCCTGCCGGCACCGCGAGCCCGCCCTCGACCGCCGCCATCTCCATCACATTGCCGTTCATGCTCATCTGGTGCAGCGTGATATCCTTGGCAGCATCACTGCTGGCGCCGGTGAGCGTGTCGGGATCGCTGCCCGCATTGGCGATGCTCAGATACGCCCCGCCGACCTGCGCGCCCTTCACCGTGGCGCGGATATAGGCGCCGCTGACGGTCACGTCATGGGCCGTGAAACTCTGCCCATAAGGGCAGTCCGTGGCGGCGAGCGCCGGCGTCGCCAGCATCGAGCTGGCAATGGCCGCGGCCGCGATGGTCTTGTGCATGTCGGTCTCCGTGGTTTCGGGCAGCACGATCGTGCCGCCGAGCTTCTTGAGGTCGAAGTCCCCCGTGCGGGCATCGACCGCCACCTGCCAGGCGCCGCCGACCGGCAACAGCAGACCGCCGATGCGCCAGCCCCCGCTCTCGGTGAGCATCGCCGGCTTGCTGATCGCCGCGACCTGGTGCGCCGGATTGCTCATGTGCACCGTCACGGCCTGCGCGGCCACCGGTAAGGCGAGGTCGAGCGTCACGCTGCCCGGCCGCCCGGGTGTCAGCGTCAGCGTGCCGGCCACATCGCCACTGAGCGAGGCGGTGATGGGCGCCTGCGCGGCGGCGATCTCGGCCAGTACGCGCGGTGGGGGCGTGAAGCGCCAGCCGGCCACGACGCCGAACACGACAAGCACCAGCGCCAGTTCGGCCAGAATGGAGCGGCGCAGCGGTAGCACATCGCCGTTCGCTGCTCTCGCGGTCAATGAAACGCGGTTCCACAGGGCGAGCAGCAGGACGATCGCCACCAGAGCCAGCTTCACCCCGAGCAGCACGCCATAGCCGCTGAGCCAGTCTGCCCCGGGCGGGCCGAGCTGCGCGGCGGCCATCAGCAGCCCCGAGCCGAGCAGGCACGCAATGCCCCACGGGATCAGCCGCGAAAAGCGCGACAGCACCACGACGTCGTTCTGCCTGAGCAGCACGAACAGGGGCAACAGCGCGCCGAGCCAGAACATCAGGCTCAGCAGATGCAAAGCGAGCGCCAGCCGCATCAGCCCCTGCGGCGCGGCTGTGACGACATGGCCGCTCAGCACCGGCGCCAAAGCGCCGAGCACCGCCCCTAGCAGCACCGCACGTCGCCAGGGCAACAGCGTCAGCAGGAAAGCCGCCGCCAGCCCGCCCAGCGTCGGCGCATAGGGCGTGGCAAGCGCCGCCTGCCAGGGCGCAACCGTCGCCAGCGCGTCGAGGCCGCCGCCGGTGAGATCGAGCCCTTGCAGCGCCAGCGCCACCGGCGCCAGTACCAGCCCGCCCACCGCCAGGAAACGGGCCGTCCGGCGCAATCGGGACGGCAGATCCGCCAGCAGGCCGAACGCCAGGCTCCCCACGCCAAGGAACAGCGCCACGTAGTGCAGCGCCCGAACCAGCCAGATCGCCGGATCGAGCCACGCCGGCCCCGCCTCCGCCGTGACCGTCCCGGTCGCGGCGCCGATGGCAAAGTCGACGGTGCCGTTGACCGGATGCCCATCGGCCGACGTGACACGCCAGCTCAGCAGATAGCTGCCCCGGGCGAGCCCCGGCGGCAGCGTCACCACCACCTGCGGCCCGAGCGGATCGAAGCCCAGCACCTGCGGCGTGCCGCCGACGCCGATCAGCGAGAAGCCGATGGGCGCCACCGGCTCGGTGAAGTTCAGCGTCACCGCCGCCGGCTCGTCGGCGACGATGCTGCCGGCCGGCGGATCGGCCGAGATCAGCCCGGCATGCGCGAAGGCCGGGCCGGCAAGCGCCAGCCCGGCCAATGCGAACAGCAGCCGCCGGAGCGCCCGCATGCTCACTCGCCGCCGGTGGCCGGCGCCAGCTTGAGCCCGGGCGCCGGCGTTCCGTCCTCGCTGCCCGAAACGTCGATCCAGTCTTCCTCGCCGCTGGTGCAGGTCTGGATCACCGGGAAGTAGAGCGTATCGCCCGGCTTGAGGTCGTCGGCGAGCGTGCCGCGCACCACGAACTCGTCATACTCGTTGTCCGGCAGATTGCCGCCCGACCAGCTGATTTCCACCGCCCCCTCGGTGACCGGGCTGCCATAGAGAGTGTAGCTTTTGGCGTAAGTGCCGGTCTTGATGTCGAGCGTCCAGCCGGCTTTGGGCATCGGCTTGGCGCTGACGAAGCCCTCGGGCACCTTGAGGCGGATGGAGGTGGTGGCGGCGCCGTCGCAGCCATGCGGCACGCGGAGCACCGCTTTGTAGCTCGAGCCGACCGGCGCCTCGGCGGTGTCGAGCGTGATGTGGGCGAAGGCGGGCGCCGCCATGGTGGCAAGCATCGCGCCGGCCGCAGCCAGGCGCAGAATGGTCCGATGCATCGGAATGATCCTCGTTGAAACTGTCGTGAGCAGCCCCGGGGCCGCGGGGCGATCAGCTCAGCGAGGGCGGGCCGCGCGGTTGTGCCGGAAAGGTCTCGAGGGCGAATGCCGGCGGCAGCGCGAGCGGCGCGTAGACGACCGTGGCGACATCGAAGCAAACCGGCGCGGCTACAGCTGGCGGCGGTGGCAGCGCCACCGCATCCTGCCGGCAGGCATGGCAGGCGAAATGCTCGCCCGCCTGCGTCGGATCGTGGTCGCCGCAGATCGAGGTCCCGGTGACCACGACGCGGCCACCGGCGGCGAACACCGCGCTGGTGTGGCCGAAATTGAGGAAGCTGAGCGACAGCACGAACAGCGCCAGCAGCAGCTGGCGCAACAATTCGCGCTGGGATGACGGCGTCCTCATGCGGCGATGATTACCGCCTCCGCGTACGGCACGGCAACATCCCAAACGCCGCGCCCTCAGGGCTGCGCCAGCTCGTCATAGCGGTTGGCGCGGTAGATCAGGGTCGAGATCAGCCAGCTCAGGAGGAACACGCCCACCACCGCGTAACCGAAATTGGTGAGGTTGTCGTTGAGGTTGCCGATCACGTCCCAGAGCCCGCCGCTGAGGCTGAGCTTGTCCGAGATCAGCCCCAGCGCCTCGATGCCGCCGATGAAGATCGCCACCGCCACCGAGGCCGCCGTGATCGTCATGTTGTACCAGAGCTTGCGGATCGGATTGACGAAGGCCCAGCCATAGGCCCCCACCATCGCGACGCTGTCGGTGGTATCGACCAGCGCCATGCCGGCGGTGAACAGCGCCGGAAAGACCATGATTGACCAGAAATTCATGCCGCTCGCCGCCTGCGTGGCGGAAATGCCGAGCAGCCCGATTTCGGTCGCCGTGTCGAAGCCGAGCCCGAACAGGAAGCCGACCGGATACATGTGCCACGACGAGCGCACCACGCCGAACACCCGGCGGAAGATGCGGGCGAAGAAGCCGCGCCCAGCCAGCATCTGGTCGAGATCCTCGTCGAGGATCCTGTCGCCGCGCTTGGCCCGGTTGAACGCGCCCCAGATGCCGCGCAGCACGATGAGGTTGGCGAGCCCGATGGCCAGCAGGAAGAACGCCGACATCAGCGTGCCGATGACGCCGCCCAGCTGGTGGAAATCCTCGAGTTGCGTCTGCAGCGCCGCCGCGCTCGCCGCAATGATCGCCGACGCGATGATCACGATGGAAGAGTGGCCGAGCGAGAAGAACAGCCCGACGCCGAGCGGCTTCTTGCCCTCCTGCATCAGCTTGCGCACCACATTGTCGATGGCGGCGATGTGGTCGGCATCGAAGGCGTGGCGCAGCCCGAACACATAGGCGAGGAAGGCGGTGCCCATCAGCACCGGCTGGCCGGAGAACACCGTCCACGCCCAGGCCCAGGCGAGCACGTTGGAGCCGATCAGCCCCGCATAGATGAGAATGAGCCGCGTGCGTGTGGGGGCATCCCCCAGCAGCGTGCGGAAAAACGAACCGTGATGCATCGACCAACCCTGTGACGTCGCAATGTCGTCGAAAGCCACATCGGGCACCCCGCCCATTGCGCCTTGCGCCGACGTCCTGTGATGGCAGGTCTCCTGGCTCGCGCCTGCGGCCTTCCCCGCCTTCCCGGGCGATGCGGCCCAGTGGCATTCGGGGAGGCCTGACGCCTACAGTTGCGGGGGCAGCTGCGGCTTTGCGCCCCTACGGGGTAGCATCGCACCGCATTCCCTATTATCCGGACGTTCGTCAGCCCGCCCGGAACCATCGCGCCGACGCTAGACGTGCGTCATGGAAGTGTAAAGCGCGGGCCAAAAGCATAGGCGGCGTGCGGCTCTGAGTGCTGGACTCGCGCGACGTTTTACCCTATACGCCGCGTCGCTCCGCTTGGCGGGGCCAATAAGACACAAAACTCCGTGCAAAAACCAAGACCGGGCGGTCGAGGGCAGTTCCTCGGCGAAACGCTCCATTGAAAAGATCAGAACGGATCATCCAATGCCCAATATCATTGCCGAGCTCGAAAAAGAGCAGCACGACGCGCTCGCCGCGCGTGCCAACCACCCCGATTTCACCCATGGCGACACCGTCAAGGTCTGGGTGAAGGTTCGTGAAGGCGAAAAAGAGCGCCTGCAGGCCTATGAGGGCGTCGTCATCGCCCGCACCGGCACCGGCCTCAACGAGAGCTTCACGGTTCGCAAGATTTCCTACGGCGAGGGCGTCGAGCGCGTCTTCCCGCTGATCTCCCCCAATATCGACCGCATCGAAGTGATGAAGCGCGGTAAGGTGCGTCGCGCCAAGCTGTACTACCTGCGCGATCGTCGCGGTAAGTCGGCGCGTATCTTCGAATCGACCAACGCCCGCACCAAGAAGATCGAGGCCGGCGAGCGCGAGGCCGCCACCGAAGCCAAGAATGCCCGCGAGGCTGAGAAGGTCGCCGCCGCCGAGGCGCTGGCCAGGGAACTCGCCGAAAAGGATGCCGCCGAGGCGGCCGCCGCTCCCAAGGCGGAATAGTCACCGCGCCAGCGTGTGCTAAAAGAACCCGGCTCCTGATAGGGCCGGGTTTTTGATTCCGGGAGGATAGTTTTGGGGACGCCGGAAACCCGCGCCAACATTGCCAGCGAATTGCGCGAGGAAGCGCGGCAGCTGCTGACCGATACCGGCCTGTTCGCGCTCCTCGCCGACCGCTGGGGCGAGCCGCAGGTCACCGGCAGCGCCGGCTACAACCTCATGGTCTGGCGCGATATCGACATCCACATGGCGGTCGATGCCGAGCGCTGGGAAGAATGGATGGCGTTCGGCGGCGACATGGCCCGCCAGCTCGAAAGCGTCGGGCTCGGCCTCCACAAGGCGACCTTCACCAACGACTACGTCGATGCAAGTTCGCACGATGGCGGCGGGCTGCGCTGGAGTATCGAGTTCCGCGATTTCGCCGGCTATCCCTGGCAGGTCGACATCTGGGGCTGGGACCCCTTCGACTACGCCGTGCGCCAGGCCCGCGACTTCTCCCTGCGCACCGACCTCAACGCCGCCGACCGCGACCTCATCCTCCGCCTCAAGACCGAGGCGCGCGAGCGCGACAATTACTATGGCGTCAGAGTATCGAGCTGGGACATCTACCAGTTCTGCATCGCCAAGGCCGGCCAGAGCCTGTCCGCCCTGGAGCTTTGGAAGAAGAAGCAGCAGGGTTAGGCGATGCCGGCAGCGACGTTGCACTCACGTTTCATGAGCATCGTCGAGGCCACCGGAGACCGCGTGGTGCCATTCGGTTTTGGTCGCTGGGGTCAGGTAATGCGGCTGATGCGCGAGGACAACGTCGCGCTGATCTCTTTCCAGAAAAGCAAATATGCCGACGAGGAAGAGATCGAGTTCACGATCAATCTTGGCATCGTCTGCGGCAAGTTGCGACGGCCGAACGATCCTCCGCTGGCCGCCGCGCGCGAAGGATGGACTCACCTTAGCGAGCGCATCGGCTACTTGACCGATGATCCCGACGATCATTGGTGGACCCTCGACTGGGGTACCGATGTCAGAGGGCTGGCTGCCGAACTATCGGAGCTTGTAGTGACCCGAGGTGTTCCGTACCTCATGCGATACATCACGACGGAAGCGCTGGTCGAATATTGGAGGTCCGACGAGTCGTCAGAGACGACAAGCCGGTTCGACCGCGATCGATATCTGCGCCGCCTTTTGAGCTAGTCCGAGGAGATCGCTATGCCCTCATACATCTGCACCACCTGCGGCGTCGGCTATGCCGAGACCGAGGCGCCGCGGGAAACCTGCCTGATCTGCGCCGATGACCGGCAATACGTGAACGCCAAAGGCCAGGGGTGGACGACGCTCGACGAGCTGCGGGAAAAGCACGTCAACGAGCTGATCGAGCTCGAGCCCGGCCTCACCGGTATCGGTAGCAAGCCCCAGATCGCCATCGGCGAGCGGGCGCTGCTGATCGAAAAGCCGGATGGCGGGGTGATGTGGGACTGCACGCCGCTGATCACCGACGCGGCGCTCGCGGCGATCCGAGCGAAGGGCGGCGTCAGGGCCATCGCGATCTCGCACCCGCATTTCTACGCCACCATGGTGGACTGGAGCCGGGCGCTGGGCGGCGTGCCGGTCTACCTCCACGAAGACAATCGCGACTGGGTGATGCGGCCGGACGATTGCATCGAATTCTGGACCGGCGAGACGTTCGAAGTGACGCCCGGCATCACCCTGATCCGCACCGGCGGCCACTTCCCCGGCTCGACCGTGCTGCATTGGGCCGAGGGCGCCGCAGGCCGCGGCGTGCTGATGACCGGCGATTCCATCATGGTGGTGCCCGACACGCGCTGGGTCAGCTTCATGTATTCCTACCCCAACCTGATCCCGCTGAACGCCAAGGGCGTCGAGCACATCGTCAAGGCGGTGAAACCGTTCGCTTACGACCGTATCTACGCCGGCTGGTGGGACCGCGTGCTGCAGTCGGACGCCAAGGCGGCGGTGCAGCGGTCAGCCGAAAGATATATCGCGGCGATACGCTGAAGCTTCAGTCTGCCCTCCCCTAAGCGCAGCGTGGGGGAGGTGGATCGGCCAGAGGCCGAGACGGAGGGGGTGGTCGCAAGCGCGAGCCCCCGATTTCCCACGCTACTCATGCCCACCTCCCCCACGGCTACGCCGTAGGAGAGGGTCGACTGAGAGCTCATCAAGATATATCTTTCGTCCTATCTTGACTCTCTTCTCGCCTCGCTCCATCTTCCGGCTATCGTAAGATATATCGGAGACTGAGAATGCGAAACTTTGACGATAGGATGGAGCGGGCGCAGCACCGCATGTGGCACAAATTCGAGGCGATGAGCCGCCGTGGCGGCTGGGGTGGTCCCGGCCGCGGCGGCTTCGGCTTTGGCGGGCCCGGCGGCATGGGTGGTGGCCGGGGCGGCTGGGGCGATTGGGGCGACAGCTTCCGCATCGGCCGCATGCTGGCCTCGGGCGACCTGCGGCTGATCGCGCTCTACTTCATCGAGCAGCAGCCGCGCCATGGCTACGACCTGATCAAGGCCATCGAGGAAAAGACCGGCGGCATCTATTCGCCGAGCCCGGGCGTCATCTACCCCGCCCTGACCTTCCTCGAGGAAGCCAGCTATGTGACCTCGCAGGCCGAGGGCAACAAGCGGCTCTACACCATCACCGAGGAGGGCAAGACCCACCTCAACAGCAACCGCGAGGCGGTCGAGACGACGCTCAGCCACCTGGCCCGCGTCGGCGAGCAGTTCCAGAAGGTGCGCGAGCGCTGGGAAGAGACCGAGCGCGGCTTCCACGAAGGCCCGCGTCCCGACCGCGACATGGACGACGTCGCCCCCGAAGTGAACGACGCCCGCCGCGCCCTCAAGGACGCCATCAAGCAGGCCGCACGGGACCGCAGCCCCGACGCACAACGCCGGCTGGCCGACATCCTGCGCCGCGCCGCCGACGATATCCGCGGCGCCCGCCCGGACCATGACGGTCCGGACATCGACCTCTAGGCATCGCTTGCGGAGGATTGCTCATGTGGTGGTCGGCTGACCTCCCTGCCCCGCAGCCCAGTCTCTCCGGCGAGCGCACCCTGCCCCCTGAGCCTCGCGCTCAGGGGGAATTTGTCGCGTCCGCGGATCGGCGCGACATGCCGGGCGATCCATTGGTCGCGCCCGGGCAGTGGCGCGACCGCAGCGATGGCGGCGAACGCCGCTCGCGACGCCGCGACTATCGCGACGAAACCGGCCTCTGAGCGGACCTGCCCTGCGTCAACGGGCGACCAATGGCCGACTCCCGCGCTCCGCCAAATCGGCCTAATGTCGGCCGACGGAGGAGTCTGATTTGAACGACATGGCGCCCATCGGCATCGACCGCCAGGCCGCGGCGGCGGGCATCGTCGCGCGGCTGGGCGGCATCATCGACCCCGCCCGCATCATGACCGACCCGCTGATGACCTACGCCTATTCGGGCGACGCCAGCCACTACCGGCTGGTCCCCGCCGCCGTGGTGATCATCAACTCCGAGGACGAGGTCCGCGCCGTGATCGCCGCGGCACGCGCCGAAAAGCTGCCGCTGACGTTTCGTGCAGCCGGCACGTCGCTCAGCGGCCAGTCCACAACCGACGGCGTGCTCGCCGTGCTCGGCGACGGCTGGAAAAAACTCCAGATCCACGATCAGGGCGATCGCGTGACGCTCGGCCCGGCGATCATCGTCGCCCAGGCCAACCGCGCGCTGAAGCAGTTCAACCGCAAGCTCGGGCCGGATCCGGCCAGCGCTGCGACCTGCAAGATCGGCGGCGTGGTCAACAACAACTCGTCCGGCATGTGCTGCGGCGTCGCCTACAACACCTTCCACACGCTCGAGCGCCTGCGCCTCATGCTGGTCGATGGAACGGTGCTCGACTCGGGCGACCCGGCCTCCGTCGCCGCCTTCCGGCAAAGCCACGCCAGCCTGCTCGAGGCGCTGCACGCGCTGCATCACGAGATCATGGCGGACACTGAGCTGGTCGAGCTGATCCGCCACAAATACCGCATCAAGAACACCGTCGGCTATTCGCTCAACGCCTTCACCGAATTCCATGATCCGATCGACATCCTGGTCCACCTGATCATCGGCTCCGAGGGTACGCTCGGTTTCGTCTCGGAGGTCACCTACCGGACCATCCCCGAGCATCCCTACAAGATGACCGGGCTGATCCCCTTCCCCGATCCCTATTCATGCGCCCGCGCCATCTCGCGCCTCGCCAATGGCGGCATTCCGGTGACCTCGGGCGTCACCACGGCCGAATATCTCGAAGCGCGCGCGCTCGAAGCGGTGTCGCATCTGCCGGTGATGGGCCCCTACAAGCGGTTCTTCACCGCCACCTCGCCCGCCATGCTGATCGACGTCGTCGCCGCGACGCCCGAGGAGCTGGCCGAGGAGACCGCCAAAGCCGTCACCATCCTGCGCGAAGAAGGCGCGCTCGATATCGACTTCTCCGACGACGAGACGCGCAGCCATGCGCTGTGGGACATGCGCAAGGGCTTCATCCCGCTGTTCGGCGCGGTGCGTCCCAAGGGCACCACGATGCTCACCGAGGATGTTGCCGTACCGATCGAGCGACTGGCCGATTTCGTCGTCGACATGCGCCGCCTCCTCGACAGCTACGGCTACCAGGACGGCGTACTCTACGGCCACGCGCTGGCCGGCAATCTGCACTTCCAGATGGGCGCCGATTTCTCCGACCCCGAGCAGGTCGAGACCTTCGACCGCTTCTCGGTCGACCTCACCGAGCTGGTTTCCGTTACCTATGGCGGCAGCCTCAAGGCCGAACACGGCACCGGCCGTGCCATCGCGAGCTTCGTCGAGCGCGAATGGGGCAGCCAGGCCTACGCCCTGATGCGGCGGATCAAGCCGCTCTTTGATCCCGAGGCGCTGCTGAGCCCCGGCGTGCTGCTCAATCCCGATCCGCACAGCCACATCCGCGACCTGAAGCTGATGCCGGTCGCCAATGAGGTGATCGACCGCTGCATCGAATGCGGCTTCTGCGAGCCCGCCTGCCCGAGCCACCAGCTCACCCTCTCGCCGCGCCAGCGCATCGTCGCGACGCGGGAGATGGCGCGCCTCGGCCGCAGCGGCGAGGATGCCGGTCGCCTCGCGGCGATGAACGACAGCTTCGATTATGCCGGCCTCTACACCTGCGCCGCCGGCAATGTCTGCGCCGGCCGCTGCCCGGTCGGCATCGAGACCGGCACGATGGTGCTGGGCGAGCGCGCCCGCCGCAAGACCGAGAGCGAGAAGCGCACTGCCCATCTGGTCGCCGGCCATACGCTGGCGACCGAACGGGCGCTGAAGACCGGCATTGGCCTGCAGACGCTGAGCCGCACCATCATCGGCGATGGCGCTACCGATGCGCTGGCGGGCGTGGCCCGCAAGGCGCTGCATACACCGCGGGTCAGCCGTGCCCTGAAGCCGGGACCGGGTGCGCCCAAGGCGCGCCGCTCCGCCGGCCGCGCCGATCCGAAGCAGGCGGGTGTCCCGGTGCCGATCACGGTCCCCGGCAATCGCGTCGCCTATTTCCCCGCCTGCCCCACCCGCATGTTCGGCGCCAACAAGACGCCCTACGACCTGCTCGCGGCACCGGACGCCATGGTGGCCCTGCTCACCCGCGCCGGCTTCGAGGTGATCGTTCCCGACGGGCTCGAGGGCCAGTGCTGCGGCCAGCCCTTCCTCAGCAAGGGCTTTCCGGATGAGGCCGCGCGCGTCGGCGGACGGCTGAATGAGAAGCTGATGCCCTACGGGGCCCGCGTGCTCACCGATGCCTCCACCTGCGCCAAGCACATGAAGGAGCACCAGGACGCGGTGACCGTCGCCGACAGCGCGGAATTCCTACTGGCCGAGGTGCTGCCCCGGCTCGTCGTGCAGCGCGCTGTGCCGGCGGTGGCCGTGCACCACAATTGCTCGGCCCAGCGCATGAATGAGCAGACCGCCATCATGGCCGTGGCCCGCGCCTGCGCCACTCGTGTCGCGCCGCTCGAAACGGTCTCCTGCTGCGGCTTTGCCGGCGACAAGGGCCTGTTCGCCCCCGAGCTCAACCAATGGGCGACGCGCTTCGTCAAGAACGACATTCCAGCAAACTGCGAGTTCGGCGTTTCGACCGTCTCGACCTGCGCGGCCGGTCTCAGCGAGCGCGCCGGCATCCCCTTCGTGTCACTGGCAAGTCTGCTCGAATACGTTACAAGGCCGGATGCTGCCTGAACCGGATGACCGCCGCGAGCCGTTCTGCCCCTATTTCGGCAGCTGCGGGGGCTGCACGCTGCAGCATTTCGGACCCGTGTCCTACGAGGCCTACAAGCGCGGCCTCGTCGAAGAACAATTGCGCCACTACCGCGTCGATGCCGCCGTCGCGCCGCTGGTCGAAGCGCATGGCGAGGGCCGCCGCCGCGCCACCCTCCATGCGCGCGGCAAACAAGCGGGCTACATGAAGATGCGCAGCCACGAGCTGCTCGACATCGAGGCCTGCCCCATTCTCGTACCCTCGCTGCAGAAGGCGGCGCCCGCCATCACCCGCCAGATCGGCGCCACTATCGGCGATTGCGATGTGAGCCTGACGGCCACCGCCACCGGCCTCGACGTCGCCGTCAAGACCGAGCGCAAGGTCAAGCCGGAGCGCCTGACGCTGCTCGCCCAACGCCTCGGCCTCGCCCGGCTTACCGTCGATCGCGAGATGGTGCTGCAGGCCCGCGCCCCGGCCGTAAAGGTCGGCAAGGCCATGGTCGAGATCCCGGCGGGCAGCTTCCTGCAGGCCACCGAGCTGGCCGAAACCACGCTGGCCCGGCTGGTGGTCGAGGGCGTCGGTGCGGCGAAATCGGTGGCCGACCTGTTCTGCGGCGTTGGCGTCTTCGCCCTGCGGCTGGCCGAAACCGCCCGGGTCTACGCCGCCGACGCCGACCGCCCGGCCATCGCGGCGCTGCAAAATGCCGTCCGCCACACCCGCGGCCTGAAGCCGGTGACGGCCGCCGCCCGCGACCTGTTCCGCGAGCCGCTGGTGCCCGTCGAGCTCAATCCCTACGACGCCGTGGTATTCGACCCGCCCCGCGCCGGCGCCGAGGCGCAATCGCGCGAGCTGGCCCGCTCGAAGGTCAAGACCGTGGTCGCCGTTTCCTGCGAGCCCAAGACCTTCGCCCGCGACGCCGCCATCCTCATTGCCGGCGGCTACAGGCTCGACAGCGTCACCCCGGTCGACCAGTTCGCCTGGTCCGGGCACGTGGAAGTGGTTGGGGTATTCCGGCGATGAGTGGGAGAAGGGCTGGCTATCAAACTGACCCCTCACCCGCCTGCGCTCGGCACCCTCTCCCCAAAGGGGCGAGGGGACGCCGACTGAAGGTTCGGCACATAAGGTGCTTCGGCTCTATCGTCCCCTCGCCCCTTTGGGGAGAGGGTGGCCGCGTAGCGGCCGGATGAGGGGTCAGTCGGTCGGTAACCTTCGCGCATGACACTCCGCCCCCGCACCGATCACCTCGCCCTCGGCGCCGCCTTCTACGACCCCGTCCGGCCGGCCACTTTCCCCGCCCTCACCCTGCGCTACCGCAACCAGCGCGCCGCGGCCTCCGTCGGCCTCGATACCCTCAGCGATGCGCAATGGCTCGAGCATTTCGGGCGCTTCACGCCGATCCCCGGCAGCCTGGGCGAGCCGCTGGCGCTGCGCTATCACGGCCACCAGTTCCAGAGCTACAACCCCGATCTCGGCGACGGGCGCGGCTTCCTGTTCGCGCAACTCGAAGACGATCGCGGCCGCCTGCTCGACCTCGGCACCAAGGGCTCGGGCACGACGCCCTGGTCGCGCCTGGGCGACGGGCGCCTCACCCTCAAGGGCGGCGTGCGCGAAGTGCTGGCCACCTCGATGCTCGAAGCGCTCGGCGTCGATACCAGCAAGTCCCTCAGCCTGGTCGAGACCGGCGAGGAGCTCGAGCGCCACGACGAGCCGTCGCCGACCCGCGCCGGCGTGCTGGTCCGGCTGAGCCACAGCCATATCCGCATCGGCAGCTTCCAGCGCCTGAGCTTCTTCAAGGACAACGACAATCTGGGCCGGCTGCTCGACTATTCGCTCGCCACCTACATGCCGGACGTGGCGCCGCCTGGCGACAACGCGCGAGCGGAGAAATTTCTCGCCGAAGTCGCCCGCCGTGTCGCCACGACCGGCGCCGACTGGATCGCCGCCGGGTTCGTCCATGGCGTGCTCAACACCGACAACATCGACATCACCGGCGAGAGCTTCGACTACGGCCCCTGGCGCTTCCTGCCCGCCTACGATCCGGCTTTCACCGCCGCCTATTTCGACAGCTCCGGCCTTTATGCCTTCGGCCGCCAGCCCGACGCGCTGGCCTGGAACCTGACCCGCCTCGCCGAATGCCTGCTGCCCTTGGGTGACCACGCCGGCCTGGAAGCTGCCCTCAACAGCTTCTGGCCGGCCTTCCAGCACACCATGTGGAACGCTGCTCTACGGCGTCTCGGGCTCACGCCGCAGGGCGATGCCGCCGACTCGGACCTCGTGATGGCGATCTTCGCCTTCCTCCACGAGAGCCAGATCGGCTACGAGCAGTTCTGGTTCGACTGGCGCGGCGGACGCCTGAGTGCGGAACGGGCCCAGCGCAGCCCCGCCGCCCCGGCCTATGCGGGTGAACGCTTCGCACCGCTGCGCGCTTTGCTCGACACCTACGAGCCCAGCCCGTCGGTCAACCTCGATCATCCCTACTTCGCCCGCAGGCTGCCGCGCACCATGCTGATCGACGAGATGGAAGCGCTGTGGGCGCCCATCGCCGAGCACGACGACTGGAGCATCTTCCACCGTGTGCTGGGCGAGATCGAAGAGATGCGGCAAGCCTATGCGGGCGACGCGAAATCTTCGGCGCGCGCCGGCACCAGCGCGTAGAACCGGCCGAGCCGCGGCTCGAGCTGCGCGCCCAGCGCCGCGCACGCCGCCAGGTCGCCGCGCCCCGCCACAACCTCGCGATGCGCCGCCTGCAGCGCCACGAAGGCAGCCGATTTCGCCAGCGCCGCGTCGCCCACGAGGATGTGGATCGGCAGGCGCTTCGACTTGCCCTTGAGCTGCACCGTGCCGGCCTCGAGCCAGGCATATTCAGGCGCCGCCAGCCGCGTCGCCTCCGACGCCACGATGTCGAAGCCGATGATCTTGCTCTCGCCTTCGACCCGCGAGGCGACGTTGACGCTGTCGCCGATGGCCGAATAGTCGAAGCGGCTGGTGAGCCCCATATTGCCCACCAGCGCCGCGCCGGTGCTGAGCCCGATGCCCACCGCGATATCGCCGAGCCCCTCCTGCGCGTTGAGCGCCTGGAGGCGCTGCCGCATGGCGAGCGCCGCTTCCACGGCGCGCCGCGGATGATCCTTGACGTCCACCGGCGCATTCCAGAACGCCATGATCGAATCGCCGATGAACTTGTCGATGGTGCCCGAGCGCGACACGATCTCGGCGCCCAGCGCCCCGAACAGCGTATTAAGCATGCCCAGCGTCTCGGCCGGCGCATGCGCCTCGGTGAACGCCGTGAAGCCGCGCATGTCGGCGAACATCACGGTGATCTCGCGGTCCTCTCCACCCAGTTGCAACTCCGCGGCGCTGCGTTCGATGCGCGCCAGCAGCTGCGGCGACACGTAATAGCCGAAGGCCCGCCGCAATTGCTGCTTGTCACGGTCGGTGCGGGCGAACTGCGAATAGACCATCGTTCCATAAACCAGCAGTGACGCCACCACCGGAAAGGTCGCATCGATCAGCCAGCCCTTTTGCGCGAACGCCCACCAGGCCCCGCCCAGCATCGCGACGATCAGCGCGGTGGCGACGAACAGCCCGGCCAGCGGTCCGAGCCGCAGCACCACCGACACCAGGATCGCCCCGGCGAGCACGAAGCTCAGCAGTTCCAGCCCCTGCACCCAGTCGGCCCGGCTGAGGAAGGACTGCGCCACCATCTGGTCGATCACCGCCGCGTGGATCAGCACGCCCGGCACATTGGCCGAAAGCGGCGTCGCATGCAGGTCGAGCAGCCCGCTCGCCGACGTGCCGATCAGCACGATGCGGCCATGCACCTCGGCCTTGAGGCTCTGGTAGTCGTCGCCCAGCACTGCCGCCGCCGAGATCACCTGCCGCGGATCGACCTTGTGGTCGTACAGCACCAGATCGCCGTTCGCCGTCGTCGGCACCGTCAGTGGACCGATACGCAGCCCTTCGAGCGTGTGATCGCCCCGCGTATCGCCCAGCGCCACCAGCGTTGGCGCCTGGACCGCGAGCCGCAATGCCTCGACCGCCAGGCTCGGATAGATGTTGGTGCCGTCGCTCCACAGCAGCGGCACCCGCCGCACCACCCCCGCCGCGTCCTCGCTGTCGAGGCTGAGGCCGCCCAGCCCTTCGGCCGCGTCGGCCAGTGCCGGCAGCGGTGCGACGGCGCCGGGCAGGGGCGGCAGCAGCGGCTTGGGATCGCTGCCCGAGATCGCAAAGCCGCTCTTGGGCGGGAGCGCCAGCGGCGGCGCCGTCCGCGATTGCGAGAAGCCAAGGATCGAGTGCGTATGGCCCAGCGCCTCGGCGAACCGCGCATCATTGTCGCCGCCCAGCCGGTCCGGCTCGGGGAAGAGCATGTCGAAGCCGATGGCGACGGCACCCAGCTCGCCCAGCCGCGTCGTCAGCGTCGCCAGCAGGCTGCGCGGCCACGGCCATTGCCCCAGCTTGCTCAGCGAGGCCTCATCGACGTCGACCACCCGCACCGGGCTCTCGATGGCCGGCCGGGGCACCAGCCGCTGCTCGAAATCGAAGCCCATGTCGCGGATCGCCGCCACCGGCAGCGGATCGGCGAGGCGGAGCAGCGCCAGCGCCAGGACCAGCGCCAGACCCAGCAGCGTCGGCAGCAGCCTTCGGTTGAACATGCGGAACCCTAGCCCAGGGCCGGCTTGGTGGCGAGCGGCGGGCTAGAGCCGCTCAGCGGCACACATGCGTAACACAGGGCCCGGTCCCGAAGATGACCGGGTTAGACGGCGGGTCCGGATCCGGATCGTTCACCGGCGGCTTGTTGCTCGGCGGCGGATCGGCCGGCTTGTGATTGTGCGGCACCTCGACCACCACCGGCACGTCCGGCGGGTTGCGGAAGCACTCGAGCGCGTTGGCCATCCAGAACTGGCGCAGCAGCGGCGTCTGGTTGTCCGAATAGATGAATTCGTGCCTCAGCTGCGTGCGACCCGTGCCCTTGATGGCCTTGGAGTTGCCGATGATCGAGGACTCGGCGCTGATCTGGCCGAGCTCGCAATTGTCCTTGAGCTGCTTGTAGCCCTTCTCGGCCTTGGCCTTGAAGATCACCAGCCCCTTGTGGTGCAGGATGCGCGTCACCCCGTCGAGATCGACGAACACGTCGAACCCGGTGCCGCGCACCCCGATCGTGCCGGTCGGCGTGTCGATCTCGTATTGGTTCTTGGGCGCATCGCCCGTGGCGAAGCGGAAGGTGCCCGACAGCATGTCGACCACGAACTTGCCGGCCGAGCCATCATTGCGGATCAGATAGTCCTGGATGGCGAGCGAGGAACGCGGGCCGACCACCAGCTGCGTCTTGTCGCCGAACAGGATCTGCACCTGCCCCTTGGGGCCGGTCTCCACCAGATCGCCGAGGAAAATATCGGAGCCCACCACCAGCGTGCGGGTCGCCTTGTCGAGCTCGGCATTGGCGGAGGGCGCCACGCCCAGCGCATTGCCGGCCGCATCGGCGAGAACCGGCGCCGGCAGCGCCATCAGCAGCGCGGCAACAATGCCCGATACCAGCTTGCGCATCGTAACGACCCTCACTCTGCCCGGCGCTGAACGCGCCCGGATTGCATCTGTCTGCTGAACCGCCCCTGAACGATAGCATTCTAGCATCCATTGCGACAAATCTTCGGCGCTTGCGCCTAACGAATTGATGCTGCAAGGTCGCCATTGCGAAGGGTGGCACCCGGAGCGCGGTCACGCGTTCCGGCTTCGGCTGGGGGGCCGGAGAGGGCGGATGACGGCGATATTCTTTGGCCTGTTGCTCGGGCTCGAAATCAAGCACTACATCGCCGACTATTTCCTGCAGCCGGGCTGGATGCTGGGCGGCAAGGGCGATTTCCGCAAACCGGGCGGCTATGCGCATGCCGGCATCCATGCGGCCCTGTCGGCGATCGTGCTGGTGCTGTGCGGCACGCCGCTCTGGCTGGTGGGCAGCCTGTTCGTCGCCGAGTTCGTCGTCCATTACGCGCTCGATTACGCCAAGATCCATTACTCGATGGGCGTCCATGTCGACACGCAGCCGCGCCGCTTCTGGGCGCTGCACGGCATCGACCAGCTGACGCACCAGCTGACCTACGCGGCGATGATCTTCACGGTGCTGCGGGTCGAAGGGCTCGCCTGAGCGGGCCTATTTCTTCCGGCCCTTGGCCTTGGGCTCTTCGGGCGACTGCACCAGCTGCGCCAGAATCTTGTCGACCAGGTCGAGATCTTCGCGCCGTCCGGCCGCCTGCTGCTGCAGGTCGACCAGATAGGTGGTCGTATAATAGAGCCGGCGGGCCAGCAGCGAGGCCACTTCGAGCGCAATTTCCGACTTGCTGGTGAGGAAGGCCAGCGGATCGTCGATCACGTGCGCCTTGACGTCCGAGAGCGCCTTGACGGTCGCCGAATACGGCATGTCGAGCAGCACGCTCATTTCGCCGAACATCGAGCCGGGCTCATCGACGTAGCTGACCTGGGTCTCCCCGCGCAGCACCTCGAGCTGACCCTCGATCAGCACGAACAGCTTGCGCTCGTTGCTGCCTTCCTGGACCAGCACGGCGCCCGATTTGAAGCTCTGCGCCTTGCGGTCTTTGCAATAGTCGAGAATATCCGGCATCGGCCCCTCACGCCTCAACTGCCCCGGGGAAATACTAGAATGCCGCAGTGGGCGCAATGCGTCGCCGGCCACTCGCCCGGACGCCGTTTCCCGTCCTGCCGCGCTTTCCAGCCATCGCGCCGCAAGATGAAGCCGATCACAATCGTGACAATGACCCCGAAGGCGGACCCGGAAACGCCAACGGCGACCCGTTGAGCCGGGTCGCCGTCAGCTTGGTCTGCTCGTTCAGGGCTCAGTGATTGTCGCGCGGCAGTCCCGATGTCTGGGCGATGCGCTGGTACTTCACCGCCGGCTTCAGCACTGCGCCGTCGCCGAGCTGGTCGACGATGCCGCGCTGGATCTCCTGCCACGGCGTCTGGTGCGCCGGATACTTGTAGCCGCCCATCGAGGCCAGGTCGTCGCGGCGCTTGCTCAGCTCCTCGTCCGAGATGAGGATATTGGCCTCGCCCGTATTGAGGTCGATGCGCACGCGGTCGCCGGTCCGCAGCACCGCCAGATTGCCGCCCGCCGCCGCTTCCGGGCTCGCATTGAGGATCGAGGGCGACCCCGAGGTGCCCGACTGCCGCCCATCGCCGATGCAGGCCAGCGCCGTGATGCCTTTCTTGATCAGGTAGTCCGGCGGCCGCATGTTCACCACTTCCGCCGCGCCCGGATAGCCGACCGGCCCGGCGCCGCGCATGAACAGCAGCGTGTGCTCGTCGATTGCCAGCGACGGATCGTCGATGCGTTGGTGGTAATCCTCCGGCCCGTCGAACACCACCGCCTTGCCCTCGAACATGCCCGGATGCGCGGGGTTGTTGAGGTAGCGCTCGAAGAACTCCGGCGAGATCACGCTGGTCTTCATGATGGCGCTGTCGAACAGATTGCCGTGCAGCACGAGGAAGCCGGCATTCTGCTTGAGCGGATTGTCGAACTTGCGGATCACCTTGTCGTCGCCGATCGGGGTGTTGCGGCAGTTCTCGCCCATCGTCTTGCCGTTGACGGTCGGGGCGTTCTCGCGAATGAGCCCCTGCGTCATCAGCTCGTTGACCACCGCCGGCACGCCGCCCGCATGGTAGTAGTCCTCGCCCAGATACTCGCCGGCCGGCTGCATGTTGACCAGCAGCGGCACCTTGTGGCCGTAGCGCTCGAAATCCTTGAGCTCGAGATCGACGCCGATATGGCGCGCGATGGCCTGGATGTGGATGGGCGCGTTGGTCGAGCCGCCGATCGCCGAATTGACCACGATGGCGTTGATGAAATTGTCCTTGGTCAGGATGTCGGAGGGCTTGAGGTCCTCCTTGACCATGTCGACGATGCGCATGCCGGTCCGGTAGGCATTCTCCTGCCGGTCGCGATAGGGCGCCGGGATCGCCGCGCCGCCCGGCAATTCCATGCCCAGCGCCTCGGCCAGCGAATTCATCGTCGAGGCCGTGCCCATGGTGTTGCAATAGCCGGTCGAAGGCGCGGACGAGGCGACCAGGTCGACGAACTGCGGATAGTTGATCTCGCCCGCGGCCATCATCTGGCGGGCCTTCCATACGATGGTGCCCGAGCCGGTGCGCTCGCCGCGGAAATAGCCGTTGAGCATCGGGCCGACGCTAAGCGCGATCGCCGGAATGTTGACCGTCGCGGCGCCCATCAGCATGGCCGGCGTGGTCTTGTCGCAACCGATGGTCAGCACCACGCCGTCGAGCGGGTAGCCGTACAGCACCTCGACGAGGCTGAGATAGGCCAGGTTCCGGTCGAGCCCGGCGGTCGGGCGCTTGCCCGTCTCCTGGATCGGATGCACCGGGAACTCGATGGCGATGCCGCCCGCTTCGCGGATGCCTTCGCGCACGCGCTGCGCCAGCACGATGTGGTGCCGGTTGCAGGGGCTGAGGTCCGAGCCGGTCTGCGCGATGCCGATGATCGGCTTGCCCGATTGCAGCTCTTCGCGCGACAGCCCGAAATTGAGGTAGCGCTCGAGATAGAGCGCCGTCATGTCCGGATTGTCGGGATTGTCGAACCAGGCGCGTGACCTGAGCTTCTTGTCAGATACGCCATTACGTTCGGTCGTCATCGTCAGCCTCGAATTGAAATCCTGCTGGCTGACCCATAGCGCATCGGCGCGCAGATTGAGAGGCCAATCATGCGTTGTGGCGCTCCAACTTTTAGCTATTTGCGCGCGGTGGACTCGCGCGCCTCGAGCCGCAGCGGAACATGTATGACAGGTGTGTCGAACGCCTCGTTTTCGAGCCGCATCCGCATCATGTCGCCGGCGATCCGGCCGATCTGGTAGTCCGACACGTGCACCGTGGTCAGCGTCGGCTCGATATGCGCCGCAAAATCGAGATCCCCATAGCCGGCCAGCGACACCTGCTCCGGAATCCGGATGCCACGGCGCCGTGCCGCCAGGATGGCCCCCACCGCCAGCAGATCGGTGCCGAAGAACATCGCATCGCAATCGGGCAGCGCCGCGAGAATCTCGTCGAACGCCCCCATGCCGTCCCCGAAATTGCTGGTGCCTTCCCTGGGAAGCACCAACGCCACCTCGGCGCCCACCTTGGCCAGCTCCTCGCGAAAGCCGATGAGCCGCTCGCCGCCGCGCGCGGTGGTGTGGCCGCAATAGGCGATGCGCCGGAAGCCGCGCTCGGCGAAATGCCGCCCCATGATCCGGCCCCCCTCCATCGTCGAGGAGGCGACCAGCATGTCGATGGGGTTCACGCCATCGCCCCACATCTCGACCACCGGCACGCCGAGCCGGACAAGCTGTTCGCGCATTCCCTCGTCGCGCACCACGCCGGTGAACATCACGCCGGCCGGCCGAAACGGCAGTGCCGATTCGACCGCCTCGACCTTGAGCGTCTCCGAATAGCCGGTCTGAGCGAACATCAGGTGGAAGCGGCTACCCTCGAAGGCATCGATCGCGCCCTGCGTCGCATTGGCGAAATGCGGGTTCTGCAGGCTCGCCACGAACACCGTGACGATCGAGGAGCGGCCCGAGCGGAGCGTCGAGGCGATGGAGTTGACCACATAGCCGGTGCGCGCCACGGCATCGGCGACACGCTGCCGCGTCTCGGGCCGGACCAAATCGGGCGTGCGCAACGCACGTGAGACGGTAATGGGCGAAACGCCGGCTTCGCGCGCGACATCTTCAACCCGAACCGGACGATCCGGATCGTTCTTCGAATCTTTCAAAACTCACCCCCAAAAACATCCGGCGACGCTAGCAAGAAGTTCTGGGGAGCGGAATACCGATCTAGTCGGCGGAAAACTTTCGGGTTCCGATCATATTTCCAGCCCAGGTCAGGCGGTCCCAAGGTCCCAGCCGGAACGGCATTTCGATTAACCGCGCGGTCCGCTCTTATTCCTTCCTTCACCCCCTCGGTGGAGATTGCCGCCCGAAAAGCGTCAAACCGGCGGTCGCGGATGTTCGTCCGACTGATTACCCATGTCCTCATGGCAGTGCTCGTGCTGTGCGGGGCGGCCTATGCGGACGAGCCGTCACAATGGACGGCGACCAAGCTGCGCGGCGCCGTCCAGCAATTCGCCGACCAGCAATGGATACCGGTCCACCTGGGCGATCCCGTGCCCGACGGCCAGCGTATCCGCACCCTGTCGGACGGTCGCGCGGAGTTCCAGCGCGGCATGGAGATCGTGACGCTCGGCGCCGATACCCGCATCGCCATCCATGACGACACCGAAAAGCATTTCACCACTGTACAGCAGGATTTCGGCAGCCTCGAAGTCGAGGCCAATATCGAGAGCGCCCCGCATTTCGAAGTGGATACGCCCTTCCTCGCCGCCGTCGTCAAAGGCACGCATTTCATCATCACCGCCTCCGACCGTGGCGGCTCGGTGACGGTGACGCGCGGCAAGGTGGCGGTCGAAGCGCGCAGCACCCGCCAGCACACCACCGTCGGCATCGGCCAGGTCGCCAGCATCCAGCTGGGCTCGGGCATCACCGTGAAGGGCGACGGCACCCTGCCCGAGATCGTCACCGACCCCGATCCGGCGGCGGTGCCGGCCGCGTCGAGCGCCGTGCCGCCGCCCGCCGGAGACATTGGCGGCGGCACGCCCAACGCCACGGCCCATCTGGACGCCCCCGCCGCCCCCGCCAACGGCACCGTGCAGCTCGTCGCCGCCAACGGCACCCCGGCAGAAATTGCCGTCGCCGACCAGCCCGGCGACCCCATCCAGCCGGAGGGCCCGCTGATCGGCCTGCTCATCGGCATCGTCATTGGGGCCCTCGGCCTCCTCATCTGGCGCTACGTCGCCTGACGACGCTAGGCCGCGACCGTCAGCACCACATTGCCGCGCTTGTGCCCGGTGTCGTTATAGGCATGCGCCTCGGCAGCACTCTCGAGCGGATAGACTCGATCGATCACCGGCGTGTACGCGCCCGCCGCCGCCAGCGCAGCCAGCTGCTGGATATCCGCCGGCGTTACCCGGGTCACTGCCGCAATGACGCGCTTGCCGCTGGATTTGGGCGGCCGGCCGAAGCCGAGCGCGTCGCGGAGCGAGCCGAGCACCAGCACCAGTCGTCCGCCCGGGCGCAGCACGCGTTCACAGCGCGAGTACGACGCCGTTCCACTGGTGTCGATGATGATGTCCCAGCTCTCCTCGCCCGCGGCGAAATCCTCGCGCGTGTAGTCGATCGCGCGCACCGCCCCGAGCCGGCGCACCAGCTCCAGATTGCCCGTACTGGTGACACCCGTGACGCTGGCGCCGAGCGCTTTGGCGATCTGCACCGCGGCACTGCCCACCCCGCCCGACGCGCCGACCACCAGCACCTTGTCACCCGCCTTGAGCCCGGCCTTGTCGCGCAGCAGCGGCAGCGCCGTCGTGCCTCCGAACGACAGCGCGGCGGCCTGCTCGAAGCTCAGCCCGGCAGGCTTGCGGGCGATCGTGCCGTCCTCGGCGGCGCAGCGATACTCCGCGTGGCAGCCGAAGCGGGCGCCGGTGAAGGCGAACACCTCGTCGCCCGGCTTGAACCGGGTGACCCGGGCGCCGACCGCCTCGACCACGCCGGCGCATTCGGTGCCCAGCACCGGCTGCCGCGGCCCGAACAGGCCGAACACCGGCCGGCCCATCAGCCCAAAGCCGCCCGGCAGGATCAGGCTGCGCGCCCGGTAGTCGCCGCTGGCGACGGTGGTGGCGCGGATGCGGATCAGCACCTCGTTGTCGCGCGGCACCGGCTTGGGCAGTTCGGCCAGATGGACGACGTTCGGGGCACCGTACTGGCGATAAATCATGGCACGCATGAAGGCTCCTTCGGGCAAAGCCCGGCTGTGGCCGCTCCGGAGATTTTCCGCGCGGCTGGGGATCGATGGACAATGGGAGGACGCTCTTGGCGTCTGGACCAATTATCTAGTCCACGCGCCGTCTCAACGAAATTGACGAAATCCGTCCTTTTGATATGCGTTTGTGTATGGATTGGCGTTCGGTGAAATTCGACTGGAACCAGGCCCGCGCCTTCCTGGTGACGGCCGAGGAAGGCTCGCTCTCGGCCGCCGCGCGGGCCCTCGGCCTGGCCCAGCCCACGCTCGGCCGGCAGGTCGATGCGCTGGAACAGGAGCTGGGCGTCGTGCTGTTCGAGCGCGTCGGCCGCGGCCTGACGCTAACGCCGAGCGGCCTGGAGCTGCTCGACCACGTTCGCGCCATGGGCGACGCCGCCAATCGCGTGTCGCTCGCCGCCGCCGGCCAGTCACAGGCTATCGAGGGCACCATCTCGATCGCCGCCAGCGAAATCTACGCCGCGCTGCTGCTGCCGCCGATCATCGCAAAACTGCGCGCGCTGCAGCCCGGCATCCACATCGAGATCGTGGCCTCGACCCGCGCCAGCGACCTCCGCCGCCGTGAAGCCGACATCGCCATCCGCAACTTTGCTCCGACCGAGCCGGACCTGATCGGCCGCAAGCTGCGCGACGCGCCGGCTCGCCTCTACGCCACGCCTGCTTACATCGAGCGGATCGGCACCCCGCGCACCCCGGCCGAGCTGAGCCGCGCCGAGTTCGTCTCGATCGATGCGACCGGCGTCTTCCTCAAGGGCCTCAACGCCATCGGGCTCGGCCTCACGGAGGCCAATTTCCCCATCCTCAGCGAGAACTGGCTGGTGATGTGGGAGCTGGTCAAGCACGGCATCGGCATCGGCATCCTCGATGGCGACATCGGCGATGCCGAGCCGAAGGTTCGCCGCGTCCTGCCCGACCTCGACCCGCTGGTCTTTCCGGTCTGGCTGGTCTCGCACCGCGAGCTCAACACCAGCCGCCGCGTTAGAATGGTGTTCGACCTGCTGGCCGAGGAGCTGACGGCGAAGCGCTAGGCTTGTTTGCCGAACCAGCGGGCCCGCCGGCTCGAACCGAATTTCTGCTTGTCGATGCGCAGCTCTTCCGACACCCCGTAGAACGTACCGGTCGGCTTGGGGCCGGAGAAGAAATCGACATCCACCTTGGCGATACGCTCGGCGCCGAACTCGATGTAGCACGAGCCATAGCCCGGGTTCTTGGCCGTCTCCTCCTCCTGCCGCAGCCGCGACACGATATTGGCGGCGACCGTGCGTGCGGCGCCTTCCGCGAACACACCCGCCTTCGGCGCGCCGGTGCTGGCCAGGTCGCCGACCGCGAACACATTGGGATATTTTGTCTCGAGCGTGCGCGGATCGACCGGCACCCAGCCATTCTCGGTCATGCCGGCCTCGACCACCACATCGGCAGCCCGGTTGCGCGGCACGCCCAGGAACAGATCGCAGGGCAGCGACGACCCGTTGTCGAGCATCACCCGTTTGGCTCCCTCGTCCACCGCGCTCACCCGCGTGCCCGGCAAGAACACGATGCCGCGCTCGGCAAAGGCCTCGAGCAGCGCTTTCGACGTCTCGGGCGAAGGCGGCACTGGCGAGGGCAGCGGATTGGCCAGCGTGATCGTGCTGTTGCCCCGCATCCCGCGCCGCACCAGGTAATCGTGCAGCATCAGCGCACATTCGCTCGGCGCCGGCGGACATTTGTACGGCGCCGCGCAAACGCCCACCACCACATCGCCGCCGGTGAAGCCAGGCAGCACGGTCGCGAGCTGCGCCGCGCCGGCGACCGAATAGAACTCATTTCTACCAAGCTCGACGCCCGGCGTCCCCGTCACGTCATAGTCGGCCCCGAGTGCCACCACGAGGATATCGGCCTCGTGCGTGCCCGCATCGGTCACCACCCGCCGCGCTTGCGGGTCGATCGCCGTCACCGTCTCGCGCAGCAGCCTTACGCCCGGCTTGGCGTAGTCGGCATAAGGATTGCGGATCGCCTCGGTGCTCAGCCGCCCGAACAGCACATCGAGCTTGGCGAAGCCGAAGACAAAGCTGTCGGCTTTGTCGATCAGGGTGATCGCGACGCTCTCGCCCAGCGCTTCCGACAGCGAGGTCGACAATTCGAGCCCGCCAAAGCCGGCGCCGAGGATGAGTATGCGGGTTTTCATGGGTGATCCTGTTCGCTGACGCTGCGATGCATCATCATACCCGGACGCCGCGCCGATGACACCCCGCGGGTCCAGCGCGCCGGCCCAGCCCGCTGGCTGTCAGAACATCCCCATGTGCCGCTGCAGCGCCGCGTTGAAATGCGCGGCCGTCGCGGCGACTGCCCGGTCGGCGTCGCGCGCCTTGCAGGCGAGGATGATTTCCATGTGCTCCCTGAGCGAACGCAGCGCCAGCGGCACGGTCAGCCGGCGGTCGAGCCGCACCAGCCTCAGATAATTGTGCATGCGCTTGTAGCTGATCTCGATCAGCCGGTTGTTGAGGCTGGCGATGATCGAATTGTGCAGCACCAGTTCGAGCTCTTCGATCTCGGCCCGCACCCAGTCGGTCAACCCGTCCGTCTCGACGATGCGCAGCGCCTCGGCGTGCCGGCGCTCGATCTCGGCAATCCGGGCCTCATCGCCGGTCTCGGCGAACACCGCCACGGCGGCTTTCTCGACGATGCTGCGGAACTGGTAGGTCGAGCGCGTCAGTTCGAGGCCCGGCTTGACGAACTGAATGCCCGAGCGCGGGTGGATGGTGAGTACGCCTTCGGTTTCGAGGATGCGCAGCGCGTCGCGCAGCGGCGCCACCGGAATGCCCAGCAGCTTCACCAGGTCGCTCTGCGAAACGAATGCGCCGGCCGGGATTTTCCGCTCGAACAGCGTTTCGAGGATGCGGTTATAGGCCAGGTCGCTGAGACGCCCCGTGTGACCGATCTCGGCCAGTTGCGCAGATTCAGTGCCATCCGCCACTTGCGGACCCCCAATCAATTGGTCTATTACGTTGGCCGTCTGATATATCAGATGCACAAATTAGTCTATCAGAGCCGATATGCGCCTCACCGAATTCCGCATCACCCGCTTCCAGTTCGCCCGCGATCGCGTCATCGGCGATAGCCAGGTCTGCGCCGACGACGTCAACATAGCGGCGCTGGAGCTGATTGCCGATACGGGCGCCGTCGGCCTGGGCTTTATCCAGACCTTGTTTTTCCCGCTGCCCGATCAGGCCGAGATCGAGCGCGTCTTCCTCTCGGAAGCCTGGCCCGGCCTCGAGGGCCGCCCGCCGGCCGGCCTCATCCATGCCGTGAGCCGCCCGCGCGGCGGCAAGCAGCGCCCCTTCACCCTGCCCTTCCATGAAGCACTGCAGGTCGCCCTGTGGGACCTGGCGGCCAAGGAAGTGAACCTGCCGCTGCACCAGCTGCTCGGCAGCCGACGCAACAAGGTGCGCGCCTATGCCAGCGGCCTCGATTTCCATCTGAGCGACGACGCCTATTGCGAGCTCTTCGCCCACGCCGCCTCGCTCGGCTACGAAGCCTTCAAGATCAAGGTCGGCCACGCCGATTTCGGCCGCGACCTCCATCGCCTGAAGCTGTTGCGCCAGGTCGTTGGCCCGAACGCCCAGCTGATGATCGACGCCAATGAGGGCTGGGGCGCCAAGGAAGCCATCAACAAGCTCGAGATCATCCGCCGCGAGGGTTACGACCTCCTCTGGGTCGAAGATCCGATCCTGCGCAATGATTTCGACGGCCTGCGCCTGATGCGCGATTCCGTCTCGTGGACGCTCATCAATTCCGGCGAATATCTCGACGCCACCGGCAAGCGCCAGCTGATGCAGGCCGGCGGCACCGACATCCTCAACGTCCACGGCCAGGTCTCGGACGTGATGCGCATCGGCTGGCTCGCCGCCGACATGGGCATCCCCGTCACCCTCGGCAACACCTTCCTCGAGATCGGCGTCCACGCCGCCGTGGCGCTGCCCGAAGTCGAGTGGCTCGAATTCTCCTTCCAGAATTTCGACCACCTCGTCGAGCAGCCGATGGACATCACCCGTGGCTGGATCACCGCGCCCGACCGGCCCGGCCACGGCCTCGTGCTGTCGGAAACGGCGCGGCGCGACTGGGCCCGCCCCAATCTTCTGCCGCGTTCGGCCCTCGGGCCGGCGCCGTTCAACCCGCGGGTCAGCCCCGCGTCGCAACAGGCCGCGAACTGATCGCGGCACCGACCAAACTCAGGACAAGGAGGATCCTCGTGAAGTCACTGCATCTTTCCATCGGCCTCGCTGCGCTGCTGATCGGCAGCCCCGCGCTCGCCATCGCCGCCGACGGTTCGATCACCGTCTGGGCCGACGCCACCCGCCAGCCGGCGGTCGAGGCCTTCGAGGCCGCGCACCCGGAGATCAAGGTCAACCTCGTCGTCGATGACGGCTCGTCGGGCGCCTCGGGCACCTTCCAGACCAAGATTTCGCTGGCCGACCAGGCCGGCGACGGCTGGCCGGACGTCGTCTTCTCGAGCCAGCAGAACGACGCCGCCTGGGCCGCCAAGGACACCAACGGCGTGCAGGCCTTCGCGCAGGTGCTGAGCGACGGCTTCCTCGACAAGGGCTTCCTCGACGGCTTCACCCCCGGTGCCCTCGACCCGGTGACCGTCGATGGCAAGGTCTATGGCCTGCGCAACGACCTCGCCCCGGTGCTCTTCTGGTACAACAAGACCCTGCTGGCCCAGTTCGGCTACGACGCCCCCAAGACCTGGGAAGACTATCAGGCGCTGGGCGACAAGCTCGCCAAGGACCATCCGGGCTATTTCCTCGGCTCGATCGGCGACAGCTTCGAAGGCCCCTACATCTATTACTGGAGCGGCCAGGCGCCGGTCTTCCAGGTTAACGGCGACGCCTTCACCTCCAACACCAGTGACCCGAATTCCAAGAAGGTCACCGACATGCTCGACCACATGCTGGCCAATGGCTCGCTGACCCAGGACAGCGTCTTCGGCGCGCCCTTCGTCGCCAAGGCCGACCATCTGGTCGCCATCCCGGGTCCGGCCTGGTACGCTGGAGCGCTGTTCCAGAATCCGGGCGGCGTCAACGCCAAGCCGGGTGACTGGGCCGCGGCCCCGCCGCTCGTCTGGAGCGCCGGCGACAAGGTCACCGGCAATGTCGGCGGCGGCGTCTGGTACGCTTCGAGCCACACGCAGAACCCCGAAGCGGTGAAGACCTTCCTGCAGTTCATCGTCTCCGACGACAAGACTGCCGGTACCGGTGGCCTGCCGGCCTACAAGGCGGCCTCCGACAAGTGGCTTGCCGCGCAGGCTGCGAGCGGCTTCTATGCCGGTGACTTCGCCGCCGCCGTGTCGGCTGCCGCGGGCTCGGTGTGGAGCGGCTGGGGCTTCCCGAACTTCTCGCCCGAGACTGCCTGGGCCAAGGTGATCACCCCCGGCCTCGCCGCCGGCAAGAGTGTCGCCGACCTGCAGGCCGATTGGGAAACCGAGATGAAGAACGAAGCCCAGGTCGTCGGTTACACCGTCAACTGAGCTATGCCGCAGCGACCGGAGGCTGATCTTTGACCACGCTCGCTGAAACCTCGGCCCACCCCCAACGGGGTGGGCCCCCCACCAAGGCCCAGAGCGTCGAGCGCAATCAGAGCCGCATCGGCCTGCTCTTTGTCAGCCTCTATACGCTGCTGCTGCTGGCCTTCGGCGTGCTGCCCTCGCTCTATGCGATCTTCCTCGCTTTCACCAAGCGCGGCGCCTTTGTGGGCTTCGACAATTTCGTCAAAGTCTTCAAGGACTACCGCTTCCTGCCCGCGGTCGAGCATGTCGGGCTCTACCTCGTCGTCTGGCTGGTCTCCCTCGTGGTGCTGGTGGTGCTGCTCGCCATCATCGTCCACTCGATCGGCATCCGCTGGCTCTCGACCGGCACGCGCTTCATCTACTACATCCCCGGCGCCCTCGCCGGCGCCTCGAGCGTCATGCTCTGGCTGTTCGTGCTCGACCCCACCGTCAGCCCCGTCGCCTTCGTGCTGCGCGCGCTGGGCTTCGACTCTTTCGTCAACGTCGTCCAGGCCGACCGCCTGCCCGTCGTCCTCGCCATCGTGGCCTTCTGGACCGGCGCCGGCGGCTGGATCGTCGTGATGTACGGCGCCCTCAACAACATCTCGCGCGACCTCATCGAGGCGGCGCGCGTCGATGGCGCCGGTGCGATCCGCACCGCCTGGTCCGTACAGATCCCGCTGCTGCGCAAATGGATCGCCTACATGGTGATCCTCAGCTTCGCCGGCGGCACGCAGCTCTTCGTCGAGCCGCGCGTGCTCTCACAGGCCAGCCGTGGCGTCGTCACCCAGGACTATTCGCTCAACCAGCTCGCCTTCCTCTATGCGTTCAAGCAATCCGACTTCAACGGCTCGGCCGCCATCTCGCTGGTGCTGCTCGCCGTCGCCCTCGTGCTGAGCGCCATCTTCGTGTTCCGGGGAGGCCTGTTTGAGCGCGCCTGAATCCACTGCCGTCGGTTCGAACGATCCCGGCGCCTGGCTCGGCCGCGCCGTCGCCATCCTGCTGCTGCTGGTCTTCGCGCTGTTCTTCCTCACCCCGCTGGTCTGGCTGCTGATCGCCCCGACCAAGACCGATCGCCAGCTGCTGCTCGACAACCCGTTTTCGTTCGGCGACGTCTCGACGCTCGCCGCCAACTGGCAGAGCCTCGTCACCTTCCAGAACGGCCTGATCTGGACCTGGCTGACCAATTCGGCGTTCTATTGCGGCGCCGCGCTGGTCCTCACACTGGTGACCGCCATTCCCGCCGGCTACGCCCTGGCCTTCACCGAGTTCCGCGGCCGCCGCGCTCTGCTTGCCACCACGCTGATCGTCATGCTGGTGCCGAGCACCGCGCTCGTGCTGCCGATCTTCCTCGAGCTCAGCGCCCTGAAGCTGGTGGGCTCGCCGCTCGCCGCCATCCTGCCCTTCAGCTTCTTCCCCTTCGGCGTCTACCTGACCTACATCTACTTCTCGAATGCCATTTCGCGCGACCTGCTCGACGCCGCCCGCATCGACGGCGCCAGCGAGTTCCAGGTCTTCGCCCGGGTGGCGATGCCGCTCGCCACCCCGGTGATCGCGCTGGTCGGCTTCTTCAGCTTCACCGGCAACTGGAACAATTACTTCCTGCCCTATGTGACGCTGCCCGGCCGCAAATCGCCGATCCAGGTCGGTCTCGCTGAGCTCCTCTCCAACGTCCCGCAGTTCAACCCCACCAACGCCGCCTCGACCACCATCTCGCTCTCGACGCTGGCGCTGGCGACGCTCATCGCCGTGGCGCCGGTGATGATCGTCTTCCTCTTCGCCCAGCGTTTCCTCGTCACCGGCATGACCGCCGGCGGAGTGAAGGAATGACCGTTACGCGCATGGGCATGGTGATCGGCGTCCGCCCCGAAAAGCTCGCCGAATACAAGGCACTCCACGCCGCGCCCTGGCCCGAGATGAACGCGGCGCTCAGCGCTGCCAACATCCGCAACTACTCGATCTATCTGCGCGAGCCGGAAAACCTGCTCTTCGGCTATTGGGAGTATATCGGTACCGATTATGCTGCCGACATGAAGACGCTCGGCGACAGGGCCATCACCAGGCAATGGCTCGCCCTCACCGACCCCTGCCAGATGCCGCTCCAGACGGCTGCCGCTGGCGAATGGTGGAGCACCATCCCCGAGATCTTCCATCTCGACTGAGGAGTTTTCGACATGGTTGAGCTGTTCGGCCGCACGCTGACCAGGCGCGAGCTGGAGGAGCGCTCAGGCGCCCTCGGCCAGTTCGCCGGCGTACGCCTGATGGAACTCGGTGACGGCGTCGAACGCGGCATTCGCCTGCTCGACTTCCGCACCGGCACGGGCATGCGCTTCACCGTGCTGATCGACCGCGCCTTCGACATCGCCGAGTGCGAACACAACGGCAAATCCGTCGCCTGGCATTCCCCGGCCGGCTTCCGCCATCCGGGCCTCGCCGAAGCGCAGGACGAGAACGGGCTGGGCTGGCTGCGGAATTTCTCCGGCCTTCTGGTGACCTGCGGCCTCGACCACACTCTGGGCGGCCAGGAGGTCCCGGCCGACACCTACTTCCACCGCCAGCGTCAGACCGCGAAACACACCATCCACGGCCGCGTCAGCACCATCCCGGCAAAGCTCTCGGGCTATGGCGAGCGCTGGGAGGGCGACCGCTGCTTCCTGTGGGCCGAAGGCATCGTCCAGCAGGCGACGGTGTTCGGCGAAGACCTGCACCTCATCCGCCGTATCGAGGCGGAGATCGGCACCAGCGAAATCCGCCTCACCGACCGCGTCGTGAACCACGGCTTCTACCGCACGCCGCACATGCTGCTCTACCACATCAATGTCGGCGCCCCGCTGCTCGATGAAGGCGCCCGCTACCTCGCGCCGATCCGCGACGTGATCATGGCCGCTCATGCGGCGACCTATCGCGACCAGCATGTCGGCTATCAGCGCATCCCGGCGCCGCAGCACTCTTTCTACGAGCAGGTCTGGCAGCACGAGATGGCCGCCGACGCCGCGGGCGAAGTCCCGGTCGCCGTCGTCAACGACCGCCTCGGCCTCGGCTTCGAGCTCACCACCCGCAAGGACCAGCTGCCCTGCTTCTACGAGTGGCAGCATTTCCAGGCCGGCCAGTACACGCTGGGCATCGAACCCGCCACCCACCACGTCACCGGCAATCTCAAGGCCCGCGAGCGCAACGAGATGATCTGGCTCGAGCATGGCGACGAGCGCCGCTACGACGTGAGCTTCCGCGTCCTTCCCGACGCCGCCGCCATCGCCGCCACCGAGGCGCGCATCCGCGCGATCGCCGTCCAGCCCGCCGAAGACTATCCGCTACCATCTGGTAGTTACCCGCCGATCCCCGGCCGGACCTGACGATCACGTTTCTGTCGTCCCCGTCCGCTTTACTTGCAGCCCGATAATTTCCGCCGCTACTATCCCCGCACTGCGGGGGCAGTCTCGGGCTCGGGGGGACGACTTGAGCACCATCACCGTTACCAGTCTGACCGATAATGGTTCGGGCGGCACGACGCTGCGCGAGGCGATCGCCAAGGCGCACAGCGGCGACACCATCGCCTTCGAGTACTCGCCTGGTATCCAGTACATCTACCTGTCGAGCGTGCTGACGATCTCCAAGAGCGTCACCATCGACGGCAGCAACCTCGGCAGCTCGCTCGAGATCTTCGGCCAGCTCGTCATCGGCTCCGCCGCCAAGGTGACGCTGTCCTACCTGACGGTGTCGGACGCGGTCGGCGACGGGGTAGTGGGCGGCAACGCCGCCGCCGCGGCGGATGGCGATCCCGGTGAGGACGGCGCGCCAGGCGATACTGGCGTCATCGGCGGCGGTGCCGCCGGCCACAATGGCGGCGATGGCGAAGACGGCGAGAACGGCGCGACATCGACCCACGCCGGCGGCGCCTCCGGTCCCACCATCACCAATAACGGCACATTGACCCTCGACCATGTGACCGTGCACGGCGAAGCTACCGGCGGCCACGGCTCGGACGGCGGCAGCGGCGGCAATGCCGGCGTCGGCGGCAATGCCGGCGATGGCGCAAGCGGTGCGTCGCCCGGCGCCGGCGGCATGGGCGGCGACGGCGGGAGTGGTGGCAATGGCGGCAACGGCACCAGTGGCGGGGCCGCCGTCGGCGCCATCACCAACAAGGGCAGCCTGATCCTCAAGGACAGCGTCGTCAGCGATTCCTTCGCCTTTGGCGGCGATGGCGGTGGTGGCGGCAGGGGCGGCGACGCCCGGGATGGCGGCGATGGCGGAAACGGCGGCACCGGCTCCAACCCACCCAATGACGTCGCTGGCGGTCATGCCGGCAATGGCGGCGATGGCGGCAATGGGGGTGACGGCGGCAATGGCGGCAGTGCCGGCTCGGCCGTCGGCGGCATCTACAATCTGGGCACCATCACGGTCGTCGGCGCCGTGGTCTTTTTCGGCAACGAGGCCCATGCGGGCGAAGGTGGCGATGGCGGCGGCGGCGGGGACGCCGGTGAGAAAGGCGAGAAGGGCGGACCCGGCATCGGCACTCCCCCCGGCGCCGATGGGAGCGACGGCACCGATGGCGGGGCCGGCGGCGATGGGGCCGATGGCGCCGACGGCACCGAGGACAACGACGTGCGCGGCACCGTCAACGGCGCCCTCACCATCGACCACCATTTCTACGAGCTCGACAAGCGCTATCTGGCGAACAGCCAGCAGCCCGTGGCCGCCATCGACGACACGGTGACCGGCCGGACGCTGAGCTACAAGATAAGCATGTGGGGCGATTCCGGCGATGCCGGCTCGGTGCACTGGAGCGTCGTTCCGGCGGTGGGCATCGACCTCGCCGATTTCGTCGGCGCCACCTCGGGGACGGCGACGTTCGACGGCGAAGGCGAGACCGAGGCGATCATCAGCGTCGTCCTCAAGGCCGATGCCGCCGGCCCGCGCGATGGCAGCTTCAAGATCGTGCTCGATACGCCGGCCGCCGGCGACGTGCTGGGCAGCACCTTCTCCTACACCCAGAAGATTGTCGATGCGCTCGTGCCGCTGGTCGGCACGTCGCATACCAACACGCTCAACGGCTCGAGCCTGAACGACACCATCAAGGGCCTCGCCGGCAACGACAAGCTCTACGGGCACGCGGGCACTGACGTGCTCATCGGCGGCGCCGGCGCCGACCGGCTCGATGGCGGCCCCGGCAGCGCCAGCTACGACATCGACACCGCCAGCTATGCCGGTGCCAGCAAGGGCGTCCACGCCAATCTCGCCAGCCACGGCAAGAATACCGGCGACGCCAAAGGCGACACCTATTTCCACATCCAGAACCTCATCGGCAGCAGCCACAACGACCAGCTCACCGGCGACAGCCACGCCAACACGCTGGACGGCGGCGCCGGCAACGACACCCTGACGGGCGGCAAGGGCAATGACCGCTATCTGGTGAATTCGAGCCATGACAGGATCGTCGAGGCGAAGTCGGGCGGCACGCTCGATGTCGTCTACGCCAAGGCGAGCTACACGCTGAGCGCCAATATCGAGACGCTGGTCCTCGACGGCACCTCCGCCTCCGCCCACAACGGCACCGGCAATTCGACCGCCAACACCCTGATCGGCAACGCTCTCGACAATTTGCTGTCCGGCGGCGGCGGCAACGACACCCTCTTGGGCAGCAGCGGCACCGATACGCTCTCGGGCGGCAGCGGCGCCGATGTATACGTCTTCAACTTTGTCTCCGATTCCAGCACCACCCAGACCGACCACATCCGCGGCTGGGGCAGCGGCGATCGCATCCGTCTCAGCGGCCTCGACTGGGATAGCGTCACCAGCGGTGCGCAGCATTTCGTTTCCGACGGCGCTGCGGCCGACACCTACGATCCGGCCGCCGGTCACCTCGGCTGGTACAGCTCGGGCGGCAACACTTTCGTGCGCGCCGCCATCGATGCCGACCCCACGCACGACCTGCTGATCGAGATCGAGGGCACGCACACCCTCAGTGACGCCAGCTTCCAGCTCGTGTGAGGCGGTGCCGCTACACGATCACGAAGTCGCCTAAGGCCAGGCTGGCGGGGTGATTGTCGAAGACCGCGATTTTGATCGCGCCGGCGCCGCTGGTGGCGCTGCCATTGGCGTCGTACCAGAGCTCATGGGCAGTGGTGTCGTAGATCAGGCGCTGCGTGGTCGTGGTGAAGGCGTGGCCCTTCTTGGAAATGAACTCATTGGTGGCCAGGGTCGGGCCTACGGCAAAGATCGCATCGTCGATCTCGATCTTGTCGCCGGCGCCGAAGTCGGCGATGTGATCGACATTGTGCGTGCTGCTGGGCGCGGTGTCGAAGCGGAAGCGATCGGCGCCGATCCCGCCGGTCAGGCTGTCATTGCCGAAGCCGCCGATCGGAGTGTCATTGCCACCGCCGCCATTGAGGGTGTCGTCGCCGTCATTGCCCCAGAAGCGGTTGTCGGGAGTGCCGCCGGTGAACGTATCCGCGCCGGCGCCGCCGATCAGGTTCTCGATGCTGGTGAGCACGTCTTCACTGAAGTTCGCCCCATTGGTGGTGATGACGATTCCCAGGGTCCCGTTGCCGTTGTCGTCCAGCATCAAATTCATATTGGCGTCCGGTGCGTTCTCCGAATAATCCGCGGTGTCGTTGCCGTTGCCGCCATGTATGGTGTCGGTAGCGCCCCGGCCGCGGAAAATGTTGTCGTTGTCGTCACCCTCCAGCAGGTCCTGGCCGGCCGTGCCTTCGACGTTCTCGACATTGGTGATGGTGAGTGACGCCGCGCTGCCGCTGACAGTCGCGGCGGCCGAGCCGTGGAGCGTGATGTTCACGCCCGATGTCCGACCGACGAACGAAATCCAGTCGCCTGTGCCGGCGCCGCCATCGATCGTGTCGTTGCCGTTGGTGGCGATGACGAAGTCGTCGCCGCCACCCGCAGCGATGCTGTCGTGCCAGAGACTGCCCACGATGGTTTCGTTGGCCTCGGTGCCATGGATCACGAACTGATCCTGCGCGTCGGTGAAGTTCTGCAGGACCAGGGTGGCAAGGCTGAGGGTCGCCGTATTCATGGTGATGTCCACCACGTTATGACGGTCGCTGCCCGCAGCGGCTTGCATGACCGCCGTCGCCACGACCGCCCCGGGAGCGAACTGCGAGGACAGCATTTGGATGGTGGCGGTCCCGCCAGCACCCGGATCGGCGTCGCTGACACCGCTCCATGTCACGGCCTCGATGGAGAGCAGGATGGCGCCGCGAAGATCCTGCGTGTAGCTGGAGCCCTGCGTCTGGCGGTGGAGATAGAGCGTGTCCGTCCCGTCGCCGCCATCGTAGATTTCACCGGCGAGCAAAACGCCTTCGCTGTCCGAGTAGCGCAGTTCGTCGTTTCCGAGGCCGCCGCGCAGGGTGTCGCTGCCGCCATTGCCGCGCAGGGCGTCATTGTTGTCGCCGCCCGACAGGGAGTTGTCGAAGGCATCGCCGAGCAGAACATCTTTGCCGCTGCCACCGATGATGTTTTCGATGGCCTTTATCTTGTCCTCTATCTTGTCGCTGGTTGTACCGCCCACATACACGGAACTGTAGCCCAGCCCATCGACCGAGAGCATGCTGATGTATAAGGCCTCGCTCCGGTCCGAATAGTCGGCTGTATCGGTGCCATTGCCACCGTCGATCGTGTCCTTGCCGAGGCCGCCGCGGATCGTGTCGTTGCCGTCGCCCCCTCGATCAAGTCGGCGATGCTGTAGCCGATGATCATGTTGTCGACCGCGCCCACGCTGCCGAAGATGCGGACCATGTCGGGGTCGATGCCCGAATCGTTCGGCGTGCCGAACTCGCCCGAGAAGGTGAAGTGGGATAGATCGACGTTCTGACGATCCAGCGTAATATGCAGTTGCTGGGTCCCGGTATTGAGGTTTGTCCCTTTGATCTCCGCGTTCATCGACAGGCCGGCGTCCGCCGGGGTCGTATCCATCTGGCTGGCATTGAGTGCGACGATCTGGGACAGGCCCGCGCTCTGCTCACCCGCCACGCCAAGCATGATGGTTAATGCAATCACAGCCATAATGGGAAGCCAGCTCAGAGATTTAAGGGATCGATCATTGATCCTCCTCGGCTTTGCGGCGGCGCTTAGGCGATCGGAACTTGTGGCGCTCGACTTCGAGGACATCGAGGTGGCACGGCAAGGTCTTGTCCTTAATGTTCGGAGGGGCAAGACTGACCAGGATGCGAGGGGGAGAAAGGTGGCGGTCCCACTCGGCAGAACAAGCTTGTGCCCGGTCACCGCCTTCGAGGCCTGGAGGCTCGCCAGTGGCAGCACATCGGGGCCCGTGTTCACTACCATCGGCGGGTCGGAAAAGCTGCCCCTGACGCGTCTATCGTCGGAATCTGTATCGCTGGTACTGCGCGCTCGGCTGCGTAGGGCGGGCTATGATCCCACACCGTACTCTGGACATAGCCTTCGTGCGGGACTGGCGACGAGTGCCGCTGCGAATGGAGTAACGGCTTGGAAAATTAGGGCGCAGACCGGTCACAGCTCAGATGCAATGCTCGCACGGTACATACGAGATGGAGAGCTCTGGGTCGGTAACGCGGCTAGCGTCTTGCTGTAGCTATTAGCGGCGCCGATCGAGGGCGCTGTCTATCAGATTTGATATCCAGATCAGGTCTTGATCGCTCAAGCCCGCCAGCTTGGTGGTTAGCGAAGTGAGCTCAGCTCGAGCGAGAGCTCCGCTCGGAATATCCGAAGTGAAGAACTCGGCTGGGTCGACAGCTAAGGCGGTCGCCAGCTGCTCTATTACCGGAAATCGAGCTCCGGAGCTTCCAGTCTCGATTTTGGTGACCATGTCGACGCTGATCTGGGCCAGCTCCGCCAGTTCGGCCTGAGTAAGGCCCTGCCGCTTTCTGTGCGCAGCCAATAGCCGCCCGAACCGCGCCCGCAAATCGTCCAAAGCCACCTCCGCTCGGACACTAAGCGGATCGCCAGAGGAGCGGCATGGACGGCAATTACCAGAATCAGAAGAACCGTAATCCACTTGCAAATATCTGCAACTGACTTACGGTTTTTCTGAAACCAGAGATTCCCAGCTGTGGCCATTCCGAAGACTTTGACCCCAATACAGCGCAATATCGGCCTGGGAGTAATCGCTGTGCTGATCGCGTTCTCGATAGGTGTGGCGTTGATCGCTTCCGCAGTACCCGATCACGCACCGGAAACGCCTAAACGGGTTCAATCGACTCTCCAACCCGGTCCCGTTCGCGCAGCGCAAACGGGTGCCATTTGCCCGAGCCTAACGGACGCTCTTCTGCTTTATGCGCTGTTCGATCAGGACGACACCCAAGGGATCACCAAGCGCGGCCTCGGAGGTAAGTGCATGCGGTTCGATGCGGCATCAAAGCTGCTGCTTCTCGGCTTCTCGCAGGGCCACCCTGACTTCGCTCTCCTGAGCGCCGACAACGGTGTCGGCGTTGAAGAAGGTTGGGCTCGGATCGATTACCTACAGCCTTAGCCGCCGGCTGCGCCAAACGGACATCTGGGTGCGCTGGCTCTCCATGCGCCGACGGCGAGAGTGAATACCGCTGGGCAAGTGCAGTTAATTGCAATCGCGAGCCGAGCTCGTGATAACTTTCAATTATCGCGACCTCTATTCGGTGAGTTGAAAGCCGTAGAGGCGGGGTTCCCACCCCGATCGCTCGTACGGATAGACGTAGACCTCGCCCAGTTTCCATCTTGGGGTCGACGCTAGGGCGAAGAATGCCCCAGCGTTGGATCGGCCAAGACCTTCAGCGACACCATACTGGGCAGCCATCATAATGGCGCATGCACTGGCCGCAGAGAAGGCATTGAGCAGGCTCGCTCGGCGAAACTCCTCTTCTCGATTGTGCTTCACGGCATTGTACGCATCATACCACGCCAACTCTTGCGTCGGCCGGCCGGTGGAGCCCCACCCTTCAAATGGGCGAACGGGTTCGAGCCACGGATAAGCTGGGAAGTCTACGGAGTATTCGTCGAGCCTCATGGCGGCATTGAGGACCACGTAATCCGAAGTACCAAGGCGCGCCTTCGCTATGCCGTTCGCTCTTAGAACGCCCCTCCAATGTGTCTCAACTTCGGTGCAAGCCAGGAGGAGAAAGTTGCGAATATCATGCCCGAACGTGGCCAATGTGCGGACGTCTGGATGCACTGTGTGGCAAAGCCGTTCTAGCTGGCGGGCCAAAAGGTCGAGTTGGCTTCGCGATACCGCCACTGTGTCGCGCTCGGTCATAGCCCCAGGACTCCAACCCGGTGCTTCGTGAGGGTGCTGGTCAATAGGCCGCGCCATTCGGGGGAAGTACGCACCGGGCGGTAGACGCAAGAGATGAAAGGGGTTTCCCTGGTCCAGCCACGGCGTGGCGTGGCGAATTTGCGACCAAATGTCTTCACCCTCGCGTGCCTGAAAGTATGTTCCCGGGCCAGCCTTAGGGTTCGCCACCCCGAGCATCGTCGCGGTCCGGTCGTTGAACTTCCAAACGCCAAGCGACTGGCCTGTAGGACCCTCCCTAATGAAGTACTGGAAGGGCCCGTGCGGCTCCACTAGCCCGACCCCGCTTTGGTTCTAACCAGGGGAAGATTTCTCATCGTGAAGGCCGCCTGCTTTTCGACGGGAATGAGCTGACGGACCTCGCCACGCATTCCTTCGAGCCCGACTATGAAGGAGAAGGATCGCTGTCCGCCCTCCTTCATTTCGTCAAGGAAGCCGTCCTCCCGTCGGAGATGAATGGTGCCCCTCTCGAACACAAGCCACTTGACGGCGTCTGGGGCGTCTTCGCCGGTGGCCTCCTCTCGCCACGCGGCATTTTTCTTCAGAAACAGAACCGCCGACTTTAACTTGGAGAGGCGAACTCCGCTTTCCCTCAACCTCTGTATCGTCCTCGCGATAACCAAGTCGCGATAGGAATAGTATCGGACCATGCCTTGTACGGCCCTGCCCCGAGCTTTGACCCCTGGCCTGTATGTGGGTTTGAGGTACCCATGCCTCGCAAGATAGTCGATCATTGGAAGACTCAATCCTGTGATCTCATGCAACTCGCGTTTGCTGAAGCCATTGTCATAGCTCTGAGATTTAGGCATTGGGTCCAAACCCCTGGAAAAGCAGGCTCTTTAGTATTGAAAAATGCTCTATTTTCAATTATTTTGCAAGGATGGTTGACTCCCCGAAAGAAGCGATTCGCCGGCGCGGAGCGCGCCGTATGCAGGACGTCCCTAAGGACGTCCGCGCTCGGCTATCAAAGGGCGAAATCGAGACGGTGAACCTGATGGAGTGGCTCGCGGCGGATATGAGCCAGCTTGCAGCTACAGTGGCGAAAGAAGTAACGCATCCGCCTCTTCGTCGGGCCATCGCCGGTGCCGGGCGGGCGGTTCGAGGGCATACCATTCTTGGCCGACTCAAAGAGTTTGGGTTGGCCATAGCCTCCTCGAACTTGGACTATTCTGAACCCCATTTTCGTCAGCTCTCTACCCATCGTTCCGATCTCGTTCGGCAATGGGCCTGCTACGCTGTGAACGTCCCTAGGCTTCAGGTCGGCGTAGGCGACTACTTTGAGCGCACTCTGACCTTCGCCGCCGATTCCAATATGACGGTGAGGGAGGCGGCCTGGATGGCTTTCCGGCCGCATTTGCAGCTTTCGATGATCGAGGGGCTGGGGTTACTTACTGGCTTGGCCTCAAGCCCGAATGAAAATCTGCGTAGATTTGCTGTCGAAGTCTCGAGGCCCCGCAGCGTTTGGGGGGCTCATCTGGATGATCTCAAGAGGAACCCGGATTTGGCGAGGGGGTTACTCGACAGAGTGAAGGGCGATGGGAGTCGGTACGTACAGTTGGCCGTCGGAAATTGGCTGAATGATGCGTCTAAGACGCGACCTGATTGGGTGATGGGAGTGACAAGCGACTGGCTGTCGGCTGGAGACTTAAACACTCGAAAAATCGTCAAGCGAGGTTTGCGAACGCTGCGCCGCGATGTCGGAGGTCGAGGAGATTTGTTTCCTGCGGCCATCCCTTCGGCGCTACAAGAGATGTGGGGGAGGGTGTGATGCTCAAGGCTGCTGTATCAGGAAGTTTCCATAGGCACATGTTGGGTATCTATGAGGCCGTGGGTCAGCTCCGGGCTCTTGGGGTCGACGTCCTGTCTCCCTCAGACCCAACCGTGGTTGATCACATCGGCGAATTCCTGTTCGTAGCTAGTGACAAGCTTCGATCGATAAAGCTTGTGCAGGACCGTCATCTTGAGGCCATCCGGGCGTCCGACTTCCTGTTTGTTGTGTGCCCTGATGGATACACGGGTGCGTCGACCAGCGGCGAAATCATGGCCGCCTCCGTGATGGGCGTGCCAGTGTTCTCCGTCGGCCGACCCCTGGACATAACTATCGGCCAATATGTCAGCCAGGTACCGAGCATTGAGGCATTGGTGGCTCGTTTTGCTAAGCGGATAGATCAGGGCAAGTCTAGTCACGTTCTCATCGAACCCGACCAAGTAGTACACGATTCTATTGCCTCGTTGGAAAAGCTTGGCGATGCTCTCACCGGTCGTAGCGGCGACCTTGGCAGTGATGCCGAGCAGCAAATGTCGCGGACGAGAGACCTTCTTCGGGGTAGCTTTGGGCTCCCGAGAGGTCGCTGAGTTCAATGGACGAAGTATGGGGTTTTGAGCGCCTTTCCGAGCTTCGGAATCGTCTAATCGCGCTTCGTAGAAGCCATGTCCCTACGCTCGCGTGCTATTTGAGCAAAGACGGCATGGGGTTTTGCCACCAGATGGCTAGTCCCGAGGAGGCCTCACTCGCCAGTACGGCGACGTGCGTAACGTCGCTGGTTCGCGCAGGTGTTTGGAACGACTTTTCTCTGAGCACCAACACCCAAGCCGTCGCGCAGACGATGCTGGACAAGAAGAACAGCGCCCAGCTCGACGACTATAACCCGTTCTCGATATCGTTTATTGCCGAGGCAGTCTTAGACCTACTTGAGGCACAACGAATCGACAAGGCGGAGTCGGCGCAGGTCGGCACAGCTAAGGCGCAAATGAAGAAGGTCAAAAAGACCCTCGCTCCGATGCTTGCTGGCTACTTGCGCGATGGCTACGGAAGCGAGAAGTCCAAGCGTCCGGGGTCCATCGGCATTAGTCCCTATCCCCCATCTGCATATCTGACCCAACTTACATTTCGGGTGGTACAGCGATGTGGATTGGTCACTCCGGAAATCGCCGCAGCCGTTCGAACCTGGGCGCGAGAGGAGATTAACCGGCAGATAGCGCTCATCACCGCTAGAAGCAGGAACGCCGATCCACTGCAGCTCGCGTATTCGATCATTCTTGCGGTCACGACTGTCAAGGAAGCGCTGAACAGCCCCGAAGACAAGGAAATCCTCTCTCACGCTCTGGCGCTGTTTTTCGACCAGCAACGAGATAACGGCACTTGGCCGCCGAGCAGGCCAATGTTCCATTACAAGTCGGTTGGGAGCGCCTACTGCTTCGACTATGAGGTGCTGGCGCAGCTCCTGTTGTGTGTGCCGCTTCGGGATGAGTTGCTGAGATACATTCCGAAGCTCAATCGCTCGGTTGCTAATCTTACAAACACCTTCTTCGATCTAGAACCCACCGATCCAGAGAAGAAGATTGCGTGGGCTTCGGGGCATCATCCGCAGATCGAGGGACCAGAATCTTGGTCTACAGCATCAGTCTACGATTTCGCGCATGCGCTGGATCGATTGGTGGCAGAAGCTATAAGGCGAACGATCTTTTCGGAGTTGAAGGTCATCTACCCCGGCCCTCCAGCGTCGGCAAAGATACCCCCGAAGACAGGTTTTGAAGGTTTCGCTGAGAAGTTTCTGGATGCAGACCTTCGGCTCTCCAGCGGGAAGCCCCTGGGGCTCCGGGGTGCTCTTGCCCAGAGGTTTGTGTTTCCCATCGCCAGAGAAGCCGAGCGAGTTGGAAAAGGGGGACAGCTTTCCGACACTACGCCAATGTCTGCCATCTTCTACGGTCCGCCGGGAACGTCGAAGACTCAGCTGGCAAAGATCATCGCTGGCTACCTCAACTGGCCCCTTTTGTCTGTCGATCCGTCTTATGTCGTTCAGGAGGGGTTGGATAAGGTACAAGCGATGGCGAATCGTCTGTTCGAGATGTTGATCGCCTCTGAGCAGGTCGTGGTTCTGCTGGATGAGTTTGACGAAATGGGCAGGGATCGGTCAGGCAATGACAACCTGCTATCCCGATTCATCACTACCGCTATGTTGCCGAAGCTCGCCGCGATCAACAAGGAGCGGAAGATCGTATTCTTGTTGGCTACCAACTATCTACGAAACTTCGACGCAGCGTTTAGGAGAGGAGGGCGATTTGACATGCAGCTTCAGATCATGCCCCCGAACCTTAGTGCCAAGCTGAATGCCGATCAAAAAGCCTTCCCCAAGTGGAGTAGTGTTCTAAAAAACGCTCTCGTGGTCGCAGGTGAAAGTCCGCCCTATGCCAAAAGAGGATTTGTCCCTGAGGAAGATGCTCTCACGTTGGCGGAAAAGATCGAGGAACTTACGTTCTTGGAGACACAGAAGCTCGTGTCTGAACTCGAACATCTTACTATCAAAGCCGACATAATCGCAGCGATCGAACGAGCTTGGGACGTTTCAACGCTGAAGAAGAACAACGACGGGGGGCGGAATAAGCATGAAGCTGTGACAGAGGGGGAGCATCCTAGCGATGCTAGCCCGGGTCAAAGTCAGATAGAACCTGCTCACCCAAAACGTTGGCGAGACACGTCCAACGAAGAGTCGAAGGAAATCACTCTTCCGCCGTGAGGGTAGCTACCGTTGACGCGATAGCTGGGTCAGTAGAGCATCTACAAGAGGGGCGGCCTGTGCGCCGACAATGGGAATGTCGCGCCCCGATCGCCTGAGGAGCCCAGCGCTTGTCGCGTCGTCAAGGAATGACAGGAGTGGATCAAAATAGCCCCTGACGTTCAAAATGCCTATCGGTGCATCTAGAAGCCCGAGCTGTTTCCGGCTCCAAACTTCAAAAAGCTCGGAGACGGTTCCAATGCCGCCCGGGAATGCCACGAACGCGTCCGAAATCGCCATCTGAAGTGCCATTCGATCAGTCAGGGATTCGGTAACGAGGACCTCGGAAAGCCCGTTGTGCGCGCCCTCTACGTCGTGGAGCGATCTAGGGATTACTCCCGTGACCTTTCCGCCAGCTGACAGCGCGGCATCGGCCAAAGCTCCCATTAGTCCCCGTGACGATGCGCCATAGACTAATTCGATATTGTTGCTAGCCAGAGCCACGCCCAATGCTTCGGCCGCCCCGGCAAAGTCGGGGTGAGCGTCGCCGCTGATTCCGCAGAAGACAGATATTCTCATCTGAGCTCTCGGTGGACACCTGGTGGACACCCAGAAACGGTGAGAAGGCTGCCGCCGTGGCCGCCTTCTCAATTTCCGTTATATATCCTTAGGATTTTGGAGCGGGCGAAGGGATTCGAACCCTCGACCCTAACCTTGGCAAGGTTATGCTCTACCCCTGAGCTACACCCGCACTCCAAGCCGCCTTCCCCTGCCCAAAACCTTGGCAGCGGCGCGACGCGGGCCTATATGCCCAATCGATATCGCCTTTGCAACCCTAAACTCCGGCCCGTGTGACAGTGCGTCCCGGGCCATGTTCTGCTAGGGTAAAGGCCCAATAAGGATGCGTCCGAAGTGAACGTGAACCTGTCTGCCGCCGCTGCCGCCCCCACCCCGCCCGCCGTGCTGGTCAAGGATTCGACCGATCGCGCCTTCAAGGCCGACGTCATCGATGCCTCGCTGGAAGCGCCGGTGCTGGTCGATTTCTGGGCCCCCTGGTGCGGCCCCTGCCGCTCGCTCAGCCCCAATATCGAGAAGGTGGTGAACGAGAAGGCCGGCAAGATCCGGCTGGTCAAGATCAACATCGACGAGAATCCCGGCATCGCCGGCCAGCTCGGCGTGCAGTCGATCCCGGCCGTCTTCGCCTTTGCGGGCGGCCGGCCCGTCGATGCGTTCCTGGGCAACATTCCCGAGAGCGAAGTGCGCCGCTTCGCCGACAAGGTGATCGCCTCGGCGCCGGCGGGTGTCCCTCGCGCCGGCTCGCTCGAGGAAGAGATCAAGAACGCCATGGCGGCCGCCAAGGAGGCGCTCGGCATGGGCGACCTCAATACCGCCGCCCAGGTCTACGGCATGGTACTGCAGCACCAGCCCGAAAACGCCGAGGCCATCGTCGGCATGGCGCGCGTCTATGCCAAGGCCGGCGAACCGGTACAGGCCCAGGCCGTCCTCGACACCCTCAAGGACCCAAAACCCAAGGACGCCGATTACCTCTCGCTCGTCGCCGAGCTGAAGCTCAGCCAGGAAGCGGCCGAGCTCAGCGAGACCGACGAGCTGCAGCGCGCGGTCGCCGCCAATCCGGACGACCACCAGGCCCGCTACGACCTCGCCTTGTCCCTCAACGCCGAAGGCCAGCGCGTCGAGGCGGCCGAACAGTTGACCCAGCTGATGAGGCGCGACCGGACCTGGAACGACGATGGCGCGCGCAAGAAGCTGCTCGAATTCTTCGAGGCCTGGGGCGCCAAGGACCCGGCCACCCTCAAGGGGAGGAGGCTGCTGAGCGCCCTCCTGTTCAGCTGATGCGCACCCGTCCCGCTTCCGCCGCCGACCTGCCCGAGCATTTGCCGGTCTTCCCGCTCTCGGGCGCCCTGCTGCTGCCCTACTCGCACCGGCCGCTCAACATCTTCGAGCCGCGCTATGTCGAGATGGTCGACCATGCGCTGGCCGGCGACCGGCTGATCGGGCTGATCCAGCCCGAAGACCCCAATGAGGAAGAAAGCCCGCGCGGCCGCGCCCCGCTGCAGAAGATCGGCACCGTCGGCCGCCTGACGCACTGGGAAGAAAATGGCGAGGGCCGCTACTTCATCATCCTCGAAGGCATTTCGCGCTTCGAGCTGCGCAACGAGCTCACCACCAGAACGCCGTTCCGGCAGGCGGTGATCGACGCCTCGCTTTATGGCCGCGACTTCGAGCGCGCCTATGGCGAGGATCGGGTGGACCGCGAGCGCTTCCTCAAGATGATGAAGGACTATTCCGAGTTCGCCAATTTCGACCTCAACTGGGACGAGATCAACAAGACCGGCACCGCCGACCTGGTGAACTTCTGCTGCATGGTGTCGCCCTACGGCGCACGCGAAAAGCAGGTGCTGCTCGAAGCCAAGTCGCTCGAAGACCGCGCCGAGACCCTCATCGCCCTCGCCGAATTCGAGATGGCGAAGGGCGGCGACGGCGCCGCTCTGCAGTAGCAGCCGCGGCATGACCCCAAAAAGTGGCTACCGGTTTTTGGATAAGGTCATGCCCAAGGAGATCATCAGTTTAGCGGCTTCGAAGAAGGCGATGAACTGATGACGGAAGTCAGCGAGCACCGCTTCGACGTCGACATACGCACGCTCGAAATGCTGGTCTGCCCGCTGACCAAGACGCGCCTCGTGCTGAGCGCCGACCGCAGCGAGCTGATCTCCGTCGCCGCGCACCTCGCCTTTCCCATCCGCGCCGGCGTGCCGATGCTCAGCCTCGACGAGGCCCGCGACGTCGAGCCCGAAGAGATGAAGGTCCATTTCCCGCCCACGACGGCGCGCTAAGGCGGTTGGCCGATCGAGCCCGTTTGGGATCGATCGGACAGAGCAAGAGGAATACAATGAGCGGTGAGACCAACCTCAGCAAGCTGCTCGCCGGCCTCGAGCCCGCGCTCGACCCGGTGCCTTACGTCTTTGCCGTACTGGAACGTGGTATTACTCTGCCGGCCGGCATCACCCCGCTCGCCACCTTCGCGGAAGATGAGGGCTTGACCATTGTCGCCCCCGCCGACGAATGGCGCGCCACCGGACACACAGCCTCGGCCGGCTACGCCCGCCTCACCATGATGGTCCACTCATCGCTCGAAGCCGTCGGCATGACCGCCGCGATGGCTACAGCACTGACCGAAGCCGGCATCAGCGCCAACGTCATTGCCGCCTACTACCACGACCACATCTTCGTGCCCTGGTATCGCCGCCACGACGCGCTGGCCGCGATCCGCGCTCTCGCGGCCCGGCACAGATCAAGCAAATAGGGCCATTCACGGTTTGGCCGAGCGGGGCTACTTCCACGGCGTCATTCCCGCGAAGGCGGGAATCCAGGCGATGTACCGGACGTCCGAGAACTCTGTTTGGATTCCCGCCTTCGCGGGAATGACGTTGCTGATCAATGGTGACTTGGCCAGCAAGCAACCGAACTAGAACGACGGTTTACAGCGGCAACCCGCGGGTCAGCCGCGGCCCGTTCTGCTCGAGCCCGGCGGCGCGGCCGATCAGCATCGACTTGACTGCCGGCAGCCGGTCGACCAGCCCCAGCCCGATATCGCGCACCGCCCGCACCGGCGCCACATCGTTGGAGAACAGCCGGTTGAGATTGTCGGTCACCGCCGCCATCAGCGAGGTATCGAACCGCCGCCAGCGCTCATAGCCGGCCAGCACGTCGGCCGACCCATGGTCGAGCCCGAGCCGCATCGCCTCGATCACCGCCTCGGCCAGCGCCGCCACATCCTTGAGCCCCAGATTGAGCCCCTGCCCGGCGAGCGGGTGGATCACATGGGCAGCGTCGCCGATCAGGGCCAGCCGCGGCGCTACGAATTCGCGGGCCAGTTGCAGCCGCAACGGGAAAGCCTGGATACCCTCCTCGACCGTCACCGCGCCGAGGCTCGAGCCCATCGCCGCCTCGATCTCGGCCGCCACGTCGGCAGGCGACAGCGCCTTCAGCCGCGCCGCTTCCGCCGTCGACTCGGTCCACACCAGCGACGAGCGGTTGCCCTTCAGCGGCAGGCTCGCGAACGGCCCAGCTGGCCGGAAATGCTCGAACGCCACCCCCTCATGCGGCAGCTCATGGGCAATCGTCGTGACCACGCCCGACTGCCGATAGTCGTGGCTGACGACGCCGATGCCCGCCATATTGCGCAGCGCCGACATGGCGCCATCGGCCGCCACGATCAGCGGCGCCCTGAGCGTCCGCCCGTCCTTCAGCGACAGCGTCGCCACCGCGGTCCCGGCCGCATAGCCGGTGATTTCGGCGGGCGCGATCAGCTCAACCCGGGCCTTGACCGCATCGAGCAAGGCTGCCGTCAGCACCCGGTTGGGCACCATGTGGGCGTAGGGCTCGCCCGGCGCGACATCGCCGTCAAAACTGAGGAACACCGGGCGCGACAGGTCGCCCTGGCCCGAATCCGTGATCCGCATGGCGCGGATCGGCTCGGCCTCCGGTGCAATCGCGCCCCACACCCCCAGCGTGTCCAGCACCCGCCTGACGCCGGCCGACAGCGCAAAGGCCCGCTTGTCGTCGGGCACCGCGAACGGCCGCCGGTCGAGCAGCGCCACCCGCAGCCCCTGCTGGAAGCGCGTCAGCGCCAGCGCCTGGCAGAGGCCCACCGGCCCGCCGCCGACAATTATGACGTCATAGGATGTGTCGTTTGCGTCCATGCTCCGCTTGTCGCGCCCTCGCCGAAGCGAGGCAAGACGCAACAGCGTCGCGTGCTGCCAAAATCAGCGGCAGATTTCCTCGCGCTGCTGATTATTTGGGCAGATGTAGCCGCCAGCTCGCCATTGCCGCTTTCCGCGCCATTCTGGCCGAGCGGATTTCCATAACAGATTCATAAGCTTGGCGTTTTCGCCCGCGCTTGGCACGGCGCTTGAGTCTGAGAGCCGCATTGGAGACCAGCAATTCAGACGAAAGGGGCATCCATGAAACTGGTGATCGCAATCATCAAGCCATCGCGGCTCGAAGAGGTGCGTCAGGCGCTCAACTCGCTCGACGTGCACGGCATGACCGTGACCGAGGTCAAAGGCTATGGCCGCCAGAAGGGCCATTCCGAGATCTACCGCGGCACCGAATACGCGGTGCACTTCCTCCCAAAGCTCAAGATCGAGATCGCCGTCGAGGACGCCCAGTCCGACGCCATCGTCTCGGCCATCCGCGAAAGCGCCCAGACCGGCCGCATCGGCGACGGCAAGATCTTCGTGCTCGACCTTCTCGCGGTCACCCGCATCCGCACCGGCGAAACCGGCGCGTCGGCTCTGTAGCACGCTGATTCAGGAGACACCCCAATGCAAATGAACAAGACCCTGACTGTGCTGGGATCGGCGGCGGCAGCCCTGGCGCTGATGGCCCTGCCGGTTCTCGCGCAGGACGCCGCGCCGGCTCCCGAACCGGTCCTCGACACTGGCAACACCGCCTGGATGCTGACCTCGACGGCCCTCGTGCTGATGATGACCATCCCGGGCCTCGCGCTGTTCTACGGCGGCATGGTGCGCAAGAAGAACGTGCTGGCGACCGTCATGCAATCCTTCGCCATCACCTGCCTCGTGACGGTCCTCTGGTTCGTCGTCGGCTACTCGCTCGCCTTCTCCGACGGCGGCAGCACGCAGGCCTGGCTCGGCGGCTTCTCGAAATTCCTCCACAACGGCGTCACCGTGAGCACGCTGTGGGCCCCCGGCGTCGCGAACATCCCGGAATTCGTCTTCTCGATGTTCCAGATGACCTTCGCCATCATTACCCCGGCGCTGATCGCCGGCGCCTTCGCCGAGCGCATGAAGTTCTCGGCCATGCTCATCTTCATGGGCCTGTGGTCGCTGATCGTCTACTCGCCCATCGCCCATTGGGTGTGGGGCGGCGGCTTCCTCGGCGGCCTCGGCGTCCTCGATTTCGCCGGCGGCACCGTGGTCCACATCAACGCCGGTGTGGCGGGTCTCGTCTGCGCCCTCGTCCTCGGCAAGCGCAAGGGTTTCGGCTCCACCAACATGGCGCCGCATAATCTGGTGCTGTCGGTGATCGGCGCCTCGCTGCTGTGGGTCGGCTGGTTCGGCTTCAACGCCGGCTCCGAACTCGCGGCCGACGGCCTCGCCGGCGCCGCCATGCTGAACACTCAGGTGGCGACTGCCGCGGCGGGTCTGGCGTGGATGTTCGCCGAGTGGATCATCGTCAAGAAGCCGAGCGTGCTCGGCATCATCTCGGGCGCCGTTGCCGGCCTTGTCGCCGTGACCCCGGCCTCCGGCTTCGTCAACCCGACCGGCGCGCTCGTCATCGGTCTGGTCGCCGGCGTGCTCTGCTACATCTCGGCGGCGCATCTCAAGCGGATGTTCGGCTACGACGACTCGCTCGACGCGTTCGGCGTCCACGGCGTGGGCGGCATCATCGGCGCGCTGCTGACCGGCGTGTTCGCCGATCCCACTATCTGGCCGGGCCATAGCGGCCTGTTCTTCGGCAATCCCGGCCAGGTCTGGATCCAGATCCAGGGCATCCTCGCCACGATCGCCTGGACCGCCGTCGCCACCTATCTGATCCTCATGGTGGTGAAAGTCCTCGTCGGCCTCCGTCCCTCGGAACTCGACGAAGAGGAAGGCCTCGACATCACGCAGCACGGCGAATCCGTCGCCGAGTAGTTACAAGCTTCCTGGCGCGGGCGTCGTCTCCTCCCCGAGCGACCCGCGCCAGGCAACCTCCGGACAGCCGGGTCGCGGCTCGGCTGTCCCTCTTCCCGAGACCCCCGATTGGTCGCGGCGTGCAGCTCACGTTCCTCTTGGCCCGCCACAGAGGCTTCCCACTCGCAAACCGCGTGGGCTGCACACCCCGGCAAATCGCCGCCAGAGCCGTCCCGTTCGCTGCACAAGCAATGTGCAACGGCGCGTGATTTTGTGCCGCTTTGTTAGGCACCCTGCCGCGCTTTCGCTGCCCTGCCCCGACCCCTCCTCGCAAGCCGGTGAAACCACACGGTTTTCCGCCTAGCGCGTTCTGGCACGATCCTTGAGTCCATTGCCGCGCGAATGACCGGTCGCGAGCCGGTTGGTGGGAAGACAGGCGGCCATGGAGCCGCCCGCGGGAGGTCACAATGGCTCAGCTCGGTACCGGGCTCGACGTCTTTTTCCTGTTGGTCGGCGCCATACTGGTATTCTCGATGCATGGCGGCTTCGCCTTCCTCGAGCTGGGCACCGTGCGCGGCAAGAACCAGGTGAACGCGATGGTGAAAATCATCGTCGATTTCGCCTTCTCCACCCTCGCCTATTTCTTCATCGGCTACTGGATCGCCTACGGCGTGAATTTCTTCGCCAGCGCCGCGACGCTCTCGGGCGATGGCGGCAGCTTCGCCCCGCAGGGGCTGAGCCTCGTCAAATTCTTCTTCCTCGCCACCTTCGCGGCGGCGGTGCCGGCGATCATTTCGGGCGGCATCGCCGAGCGGGCGAAATTCTGGCCGCAGGTCGCCATCGCTTCGACCATCGTCGGCCTCGTCTACCCGCTGAGCGAAGGCATCGTCTGGAACGGCAATTACGGCATCCAGCTATGGCTCAAGGCCGCTTTGGGCGCCCCCTTCCACGATTTCGCTGGCTCCATCGTCGTCCACGCCATGGGCGGCTGGCTGGCGCTGGCGGCGGTTTTGACGCTGGGCGCCCGCGTCGGCCGCTACGGCCCGCATGGCCGGCCCTTCCCGCCCTCCTCGATCCCATGGCTCGGACTGGGCACCTGGATGCTGTCGATCGGCTGGTTCGGCTTCAACGTCATGTCGGCGCAATCCGCCGCCACCGTCTCCGGCCTCGTCGCCATGAACTCGCTGCTCGCCATGATCGGCGGCATCGCGGCCGCCACCATCGCGGGCCGCTCCGATCCGGGCTTCGTCCACAATGGCGCGCTGGCCGGCCTCGTGGCGGTCTGCGCCGGCTCCGACGTGATGCACCCCATCGGGGCGCTGGTCACCGGCGCCATCGCGGGCATCATCTTCGTGCGCGGCTTCACCATCACGCAGGAGCGCCTCAAGCTCGACGACGTGCTCGGTGTCTGGCCGCTGCATGGCCTGTGCGGCCTGTGGGGCGGCATCGCCGCCGGCATCTTCGGGCTCACCCAGCTCGGCGGCATGGGCGGTGTCTCGCCGCTCGTACAGATCCTCGGCTCCATCGCGATCTCCGCCTACGCCTTCGTCGCCGGCTACATCGTCTACGCCATCGCCCGCCGCCTCGTCGGCATCCGCCTCACCGACGAACAGCAACGCCGCGGCGCCGACCTCGCCATCCACCACATCGGCGCAGCACCGGACGAGTTCTAGCCTTCTGCGAGCAAAGCTTTCGCCTTCGCAGCACTCGCAGTCGGTTCTCCCTCCCCCCTTGCGGGGAGGGGGGACCATGCGAAGCATGGTGGGTGGGGGTAGCGCGGTTGGCCGAACGAGCCTTCTTAGGATCGATCGGACAGAGCAAACGAAGACTCTACCCACAGGAGTGGAGCGAGCGATCAGCAATCCACACCCACGTCACCGCCACCCGCTTATGGTTAGCTTGCGATTAACCACGCGCCCCTAAGATGCCGGCTCTAGCGTTAGTATTAGAGTGTTGTGATGCCGGCACGCCCCCTGCTCGAAGACCATTCCGCGCCCGCGCCGGCCATTGCCATCACCATACCGGTCCGCCTCATCGGGCTGATCCTCCTGGCGCTGGTCGGCCTGCTGATGGCGGCGCTCGCCTCCTGGTCCGTCGATGATCCCTCGCTCAGCTATGCGGCCACCCGCCCGATCCAGAACTGGCTGGGCTTTCCGGGCGCCGTCGCCGCCGATCTCTGCTTCCAGGTCTTCGGCCTCGGCATCATCACCCTGCTGATTCCGCTCGCGCTGTGGGGCTGGAGCTTCGTGCGCCGCCGCGTTCCCTCGCTGATGGGCCTGCGCCTGCTCGCCTGGCTCGCCGCCGGGCTGCTCTCGACCGGCGTGCTCACCTTCCTGCCCGCCCCCGCCAGCTGGCCGCTGCCCACCGGGCTCGGCGGCCTGATCGGCGCCGGCTTCAGCAATCTCGCCGCCGCCGTCACCGGCGCCAATCCGCAGCCGGTCACGGCGTGGCTGTTTGCCATCATCCTCGTCGCCCCGACGCTGGCGCTGTTCTGGATCGCGCTCGGCCTGGGCGCTCCGCGCCTGCCCAGGGTCGAGATGCCCAAGGGCAAGGCCAAGGGTAAGGCCACGGCGCCCGCCGAGGACGAGCCCGAGCGGAACGGCATTCTGGACGTCGCGCTGGGCGGGCTCGTGCATTTCGGCTTCGCCGCACAGACCGCGCTCCGCCGGGCCGTCACCCAGGCCAGGGCGAACGCCGCCGCCAAGCGCGAGGCCGAAGCCGCCGAGTGGCGCGACGGCGCCCGCGAGCCGCGCATGCCCGGCCAGGCGCCGGTCGTCACGGTGCTCCCCGATGAACGTCGTGAGCCCGCCATCGCGGTCGATCGCCGCTACGTCGCGCCGCCGGCCGCCGAGCCTTCGATGGACGATTACTACCCGGCGGAAGAGGAGCCGGACGAGGAGCCCGAGGAAGACATAGTCGTCGCTCCAGTGCGCCCCGCCCGCGTCGTCGCGCCGCCGAAGCGTCCGACGCCGGGCGCCCGCGCCGCGCGCGAAGCCCAGCCCTCGCTGCTCGACGACAATAACGGCTTCGAGCTGCCCGAGCTGAGCCTGCTGGCTGAAGCCAAGCATCGCGGCCTGCCCGAAGAGCACCGGCCCGAGCGCCTCGAAGCCATGGCCCGCCGCCTCGAAGGCGTGCTCGAGGATTTCGGCGTCAAGGGCGACATCATCAATGTCCGTCCCGGCCCGGTCGTCACCCTCTACGAGCTCGAGCCCGCGCCCGGCATCAAATCGAGCCGCGTCATCTCGCTCGCCGACGATATCGCCCGCTCGATGAGCGCGATTTCGGCCCGCGTCGCGGTCGTGCCCGGCCGCAACGCCATCGGCATCGAGCTGCCCAACGAGAATCGCGAGACCGTCTATCTGCGCGAAATGCTCGCCAGCGCCGATTTCGAGAAGATGAAGGGCAAGCTGCCGATCTGCCTCGGCAAGACTATTGGCGGCGAGCCGATCATCGCCGACCTCGCCCGCATGCCGCATCTGCTGATCGCCGGCACCACCGGCTCGGGCAAGTCCGTCGGCATCAACACCTTCATCCTGTCGCTGCTCTACCAGATGACGCCGGAGAAATGCCGGCTCATCATGATCGATCCCAAGATGCTGGAGCTCTCGATCTACGACGGCATTCCACATCTGCTGACGCCGGTCGTCACCGATCCCAGCAAGGCCGTCACCGCGCTCAAATGGGCGGTGCGCGAGATGGAAGACCGCTACCGCAAGATGAGCAAGATCGGTGTGCGCAACATCGATGGCTTTAACCAGCGCGTCACCGAATCGGCCGCCAAGGGCGAAACCATCACCCGCACCGTGCAGACCGGCTTCGACCGCGAGACCGGTGAGGCGATCTACGAGAGCGAGAGCTTCAACCTGCAGCCGCTGCCCTTCATCGTCATCGTCATCGACGAGATGGCCGACCTGATGATGGTCGCCGGCAAGGACATCGAGGGCGCCGTGCAGCGTCTTGCCCAGATGGCCCGTGCCGCCGGCATCCACGTCATCATGGCGACGCAGCGTCCGTCCGTCGACGTCATCACCGGCACCATCAAGGCCAACTTCCCCACCAGAATCTCGTTCCAGGTGACCTCCAAGATCGACTCGCGCACGATCCTCGGCGAGCAAGGCGCGGAGCAGCTGCTGGGCAATGGCGACATGCTCTATATGGCCGGCGGCGGCCGCATCCGGCGCCTGCATGGCCCGTTCGTTTCCGACGGCGAGGTCGAGGCGATCGTCCAGCATCTCAAGAGCCAGGGTGCGCCGGATTATCTCGACTCGATCACCGCCGACGAGGACGAGGTCGATCCCGAAGCCGCCAGCGGCGACGGCGACTATGCCGGCTCCGGCGACGAGCTCTACGACAAGGCCGTCAACATCGTGCTGCAGGACAAGAAGGCCTCCACCTCTTACGTCCAGCGCCGCCTGGCGGTCGGTTACAACAAGGCCGCCAGCCTCATCGAGCGCATGGAAAAAGAGGGCGTGATCTCGGCCCCGAACCATTCGGGCAAGCGCGAAATCCTCGTCGGCAACGCCGAAGCCTACTGAGCCGGCGCCTGCTGCGTCAGGATCGCGGCCGGCTCGGCCGCTATTGTCTCAGACGCACGGCGGGGCTCGGGCCGCAGCCGCAGCAGATCGACGGCGAGCCCGGTACCGCGCCACTGCGCATGCTCGGCGATCGCCGCCAGCGCGGCGCGCAAGTCGTCGAGGTTGCGCGGCTGCATCAGCGAACCGCCCAGCCGGGCATTGATCTCGATGAAGACCAGCGAACCGTCCGGGCGGCGCTTCAGGTCGACATTGACCGGCCCGCTGTAATTCATTGGCGCGAACACGCTCTCGAACAGCGCCAGCTCCTCGGCCGTGAAGCGGTAGCGGTCGACCGGCATTTCGAGCTTGGGCGGGCGGATCAGCCCGGGCTCCGGCAAATGGTAGCGGTAGGCGCAATGCCAGACGATGCGACCGCGCACCATGACAAAATAGCCGACATCGTCCTCGCTGGTGGCGAACAGCTCCTGCAGCAGGATGGGCCGGCCCACGAATTTCGGCTCGGCCAGCACGGCGTCGAGCTCGGCGCGCGACTGCACCAGCCTGACCCCGGCCGAGCCGCCGGAGCGCACCTTCTTGACCACGCAGGGAAACACCGCCTCGTCCGCCGACGCATAGTGCCGCGGCAGCAGATGGCCGAGGCCCCGCGCCTCGAAATACTCGGCGAAACGCCGCTTGTTGCGCAGGATCCGCACGATCTTCCTGTGGGGCAGCAGGACCCAGCCGCCGCGCGGTTCGGCGAGGATGTCGGGCTCCTTGAGCGGCAGCAGCAGTTCGCGCCGCCCCTTGTAGAGCCGCAGCACGCGCGCTTCGTCCTTGACCTCGTCGAGACGCGCCGCCTCGATCCCCGGCAGCGCCTGCCACGCCGGCGCGCCGGGCTGCAGCACCTGCCGCCACTCCTCGCTGCCGCCGATGACCACCACACGGAACGCCTTCGGTCGCCGGATCAGGGTGCGCCGCACCCAGCCCAGCGACGTCCTCAGCATCGACATCGACCGACCCCACCCGCTCGCGTGTCTCTTTGCTAGCACTGCTCGCGCCGCCCGCAAATACGCACCCAACCTACAAGCGTTGACTTATATAAGCGTAGCCTTGTACAAGATCGCGACCGCACCGGAGCGACGCCCCATGCCCTTCGATCTCGCCCGCCACCTCGGCACCACGACGCGCCTCGTCCACAATCTCGAGCGCGACGGCAAGCCGGCAAAGGCGGTGATCGCCTCCGCCCTCTACGACACCGATGCGGCGGACCTGTGGGATGCCATCACCAACCCCGAACGCCTGCCGCGCTCCTTCCTGCCCATCTCGGGCGATCTCCGGGTCGGCGGCCGCTACCAGTTCGAGGGCAATGCGGGCGGCGTCATCGAGGCCTGCGAACCGCACCGGCGCATCGCCGTCACCTGGGAGTTCGGTGCCAGCGTCACCTGGCTCACCGTCACCCTGACGCCCGAGGGCGAGCGCACGCGCCTGACCCTCGAACATGTCGCGCTGGTCGATCCGAGCTTCCCGCCCTTCGGTCCGGGCGCCGTCGGCGTCGGCTGGGACCTCGGCCTCATGGGGCTGGGCCGCCACCTCGCTGCCCCCGCCGTGGTCTACCCGCCCGAGGAAGCCGCCGGCTGGGCGGTGACCCCCGAGGGCAAGGATTTCGTGCGCGTCTCGTCCACCGGCTGGGGCGACGCCGACATCGCCGCCGGCGAAGACCGCGGCAAGGCGCGCGCCGGCGCGGAGATGACGCGCCAGTTCTACACCGGCGAGCTGCAGCCTCCACCCGCGGTTGGCTAAGCGAGCCCTCTTGGGATCGCTTAGTCCAGAGCTCAAAGAAGCTACGGTTGGCTGAGCGAGCCCTCTTGGGATCGCTTAGTCCAGAGCTCAAAGAAGCTACGGTTGGCTGAGCGAGCCCTCTCGGGATCGCTTAGTCCAGAGCACAAAGGAAACCCATGCACGCCTTCGACGTCCTCGGCGATCCGGTCCGCCGCCGCATCCTCGAGGTGCTGGCGGCGCACGAGCACGCCTCGGGCGAAATCGTCGACATCGTCGCGGCCGAGTTTCACATCACCCAGGCCGCCGTCTCGCAGCACCTCAAAGTCCTGCGCGATTCGGGCTTCGCCACTGTCCGGGCCAGCGGCAGCCGCCGCCTGTACGCCCTCGATACTGCGCCGATGCAGGAGGTCGATGCCTGGCTCGAACATTTCCGCGGCTTCTGGACCCGCCCACTCGCCGCCCTCCACACCGAGATCGCCCGCGGCAAGAGGCAGCGCCGCACCTCCTGACCGTCCCTGCAACGCACCAGGCTACCATGCGTTGACCAGCGCTCGTTCCACCTCTTGCCGCAATTGCGGCCTAGCGGTTAGAGCTTCTGGCCTCAGGGGATTTTGCCCATGCTTCGTCGTTCCGTGCTGGCGCTCATTGCCATTGCCGCGGCCATGCCCGCGACCCGCGTCTTTGCCGAAGGCGGCGACGAGCCGCGCCGGCTCACCGACGACGAGGTGGCCCTGATCAACGCGGTGTCGGCGCACAATTCGGCGATCACCACCATGGTGGGCCGCTTCCTCCAGGTCGATACGCAGGGCAACCGCATCGAGGGTACCTTCTATTTGCAGCGCCCCGGCAAGATCCGCTTCAAATACGCGCCGCCCTCGCGCGAGGAAATCCTCTCCATCGGCAACGGCTTTTACGTCATCGACCGCAAGGAGAAGACGCAATACGCCTACCCGCAGGACAAGGTGCCGCTGCGCCAGTTCCTCGACAGCAAGATCGACCTGCTGCACGCCGGCCTCGTCGCCATCGACCAGTCGGCCAACTATCTCGAGCTGACCCTGCAGGACGAGACCCCCGCCGGCACCATCAAGGTCGCGCTGGTGTTCGACAAGGACACGCAGGACCTCGTCCAGTGGGTCCTCACCGACCCCTCCGGCGTCGACCTCACCTTCTCGCTCTACGACGTGCAGAAGGGCGTCGATATCCCAGCCTCGACCTTCTACCTCAACATCAACGACTACAACCAGATCCAGCCCCAGAGCTGACAGTCCGGCGCGCCGCTGACCCATCAGTCGGGTCACCTCGCCCCTCCGGGGAGAGGTCGCGCGCTTAGCGAGCGCAGCGAGCTTAGCAGCGCGGGTGAGGGGCCGTCTTGCGCCGTCCTTCGTTCGCAGGCATGAGGGACCACCCCTTACACCGCTGAGTCCCCATGCCGTCCCTCGCCACCTGGAACATCAATTCCGTCCGGCTGCGCCTGCCGCTGGTGCTCGATTTCCTCAAGCGCCATCCCGTCGATGTGCTCTGCCTGCAGGAGATCAAGTGCCTCAACGAGCAGTTCCCGCGCGATGGCTTCACCGAGGCCGGCTACCCGCATGTCGCCGTGCACGGCCAGAAGGGCTATCACGGCGTCGCCATCGTCTCGAAGCATCCGCTGGCCGACATTTCGAGCCGCGTCTTCTGCGAGATCGAGGATTGCCGCCACATCTCGGCCAGCCTCGATTTCGGCCGCGGCCCGCTCACCGTGCATTCGATCTACATCCCGGCCGGCGGCGATACGCCCGACCCTGAGACCAACCCGAAATTCAAGCACAAGCTCGATTTCCTCGCCGAGCTCAAGGCCTGGTTCGGCACTCCCGCCTTTCGTGAACGCCAGCTGATCTGCGGCGATTTCAACATCGCCCCGCACGAGGACGACGTGTGGAGCCACAAGCAGCTGCTCGACGTGGTCAGCCACACCCCGGTCGAGACCGAAGCGCTCGACGCCCTGCTCAACGGCAATCACGGCTGGGTCGACCTCGTCCGCCGCCACATCCCGCACGACGGCACAAAACTCTATTCGTGGTGGAGCTACCGTGCCCAGGACTGGGAGGCCTCCAACCGCGGCCGCCGGCTCGACCACATCTGGGCCACCGCCGACGTCGCCGCGCACTCCACCGCGGCCGAGATCATCCGCCCCGCTCGCGGCTGGACCGACAAGCCCTCCGACCACGTGCCCGTCATCACGCATTTCTAGGAGCATCGTGCCGAAAAGTGGTCGCCGGTTTTCGGCGATCACAATGCGACAACAAGGAGACATCCGCCCGTGACCGACCGCCAGCTGATCAGCTCCGGCTCCTACCTCGAGCCCATCATCGGCTTCTCCCGTGCCGTCCGCGTCGGCAACATCGTTGCTGTCGGCGGTACCGCGCCGATAGCCGCGGGCGGCGGCACGGCCGCCAAAGGCGATATTTACGGCCAGGCGCGCCGCTGCTTCGAGATCATCGGCCAGGCGCTGACCAATGCGGGCGCCGGTTTCGACCACGTCATCCGCACCCGCGTGCTGCTGACCGACATGTCCCTGTGGGACGCCGCCGCGAAGGCCCATGCCGAAATCTTCGCCGACATCCGCCCGGTGACCACCGTCGCCGCCGTCAAAGGCTTCGTCGATCCCGACTGGCTGATCGAGATCGAAGTCGACGCGGTACTGCCCGACTAGCCCTTGGCCCCGCCGATCCGCGGCTTGAGCTGCTCGACGGCGCCCACATAGCCCATCAGCTCGCGCCGGATGCGATCGGCGGCACGCGCCGCCAGTGCCGGCGACTGGTTGCACAGCTTCATGAACGCCACGCGCGGCACGAACAGCGTCTCCACCTGGTCGATCGCCTTGACGGTCACCGGCCGGGCCCGCGCGACGATCAGCGACATCGCCCCGATGGTCGAGCCCTGCTGGGTGATGACGAACGGGTTGCCATCGTCGCCCTGCTGGTAGGTGGCGATGGTCCCCGCCACCAGCACATGCGCGCCCTCCGGCACCGAGCCGGCCTCGTAGATCACCTGGCCGGGCTTGTACTTCTTGCGCTCGGACGCGAAGGCAAGCAGACGCCGCTGCTCGGCATCGCAGACTTCAAAGAAGTCCGCGCGCCCGAGGATCGTCGTCGCGTCGTCGAGCTGCATCCTGCCCCGTACCCATACTCACACCCGCCGCTGCCACGGCCGGGCCCTGATATAGACCATGGGCGGTGTTTCGGAAGAATGGATTTTGGGCATTTAGCCCGGCTTTTCGGCTCTGAGCCGCCGGGGGGCAAAGGCATTGCCCATCGGCCTTCGGGCTGCGAGCCTCTGGCGCTCAGGGCACCAGCCGGTAGCCGCCCTCTTCCGTCACCAGCAGCCTGGCATTGGACGGATCGCGCTCGATCTTCTGGCGCAGGCGGTAGATGTGGGTTTCGAGCGTGTGCGTCGTCACCCGGTTATTATACCCCCATACTTCCTTGAGCAGCACGTCGCGCGTGATGGTCTTGGGCCCCTGGCGGTAGAGATATTTGAGGATCGACGTTTCCTTGTCGGTCAGCCGCACCTTGCCGCCGTCGGCCGCCTCCAGCAGCTTGGCCGCCGGCTGGAAGCTGTAGGGCCCGATGGTGAACACCACGTCCTCGGACTGGTCATGCTGCCTGAGCTGCGCCCGGATACGCGCCAGCAGCACCGAGAAGCGGAACGGCTTGGTGACGTAGTCGTTGGCGCCGGATTCGAGCCCGAGGATTTCGTCGGAATCGCTGTCGTGCCCGGTGAGCAGCAGGATCGGGCTCTTGAACCCGTCACGCCGCAAAATTTTCACCGCCTCGCGCCCGTCCATGTCCGGCAGGCCCACATCGAGCAGCATCAGGTCGACATGCACGTCGCGCACCTTGCGTAACGCCTCGCCTGCCGTGCCGGCCTCCATGAGCTCGAATTCGCGGTAGTGCATGAGCTGATCCATAAGGGTTTTCCGCAGGTCCGCGTCGTCGTCGACAAGGAAAATCCGGCGGCGGATCATAGGCAAACCTCTTGGATATCAACGCTTAGGGAATAGAAACCGGGCGTGGGGGGCGACGCCAATCACAAGGCAGTGACGAACAATCAACGTGATTTGACATCGAAAGGTTTCATCCCGCGGAACTATGACGGCAAATAAGTCGTCATACCTTGTTGCGCCGCATCCCCCCGATCAGAGGGAGAACACGGTTAGATGCGACTTATTCCCTGGCTCCCGGAAGAATTCCGGTGCGGCCACACAGGCTTAGGCGGCCTTCGGGCGGCCGCCGAACAGTGCCGAGCCGACCCGCACATGGCTCGCCCCCATCGCGATGGCCACCTCGAAATCGCCGCTCATGCCCATCGACAGGCTGGCCACGCCGGCCTGTTTGCCCAGCATCGCCAGCTGGGCGAAGTACGGCCCCGGCGGCACGCCCTCTGGCGGGATCGCCATCAGACCCTCGATCGCGAGCCCATGCACCTGCCGGCAGCGCTCGACGAATGCCGCCGCTTCGGCCGGCGCGATGCCGGCCTTTTGCGGCTCGAGCCCGATATTGACCTGGACGAACAGCTTCGGCCGCTTGCCGGCCTTGTCCATTTCGGCCTTCAGCACCCCGGCAAGCTTGTCGCGGTCGACCGTCTCGATCACGTCGAACAGCGCCACCGCCTCACGGGCCTTGTTGGACTGCAGCGGACCGATCAGGTGCAATTCTATGCCGTCATAGGAAGCCCGCAATTCGGGCCATTTGGCCTCAGCTTCCTGCACCCGGTTCTCGCCGAAGACCCGTTGCCCGGCATCGAGGAACGGCCGGATGGCATCGGCCCCGAAGGTCTTGCTCACCGCCACCAGCGTCACCATTTCGGCAGGCGGGCCGAAGCGCTTGTGCGCCGCCGTGATGCGCGCGCGGATTTCGCCGAGCTGTTCTGCCGCGGTGTCCATCGTCAACCTCCGCAATCCTTGACCGGATTCGCCTTTTCTGGTGATGGTCCGGGCTACTCGCAAAACCCCCGGCAAAGCAAGCCTCTGCCGCCGTCCAAGGACGATCCGAAGTGACCCTGAGAAGCGTCGAGCGCTACAATCCGCGCGTCGAGGAACCGCGCTGGCAGAAGGCCTGGGAGGACGCCAAATCCTTCGTGGTCGCCAATGACGATCCGCGCGAGCCTTATTACGTGCTCGAGATGTTCCCATATCCGTCGGGGCGCATCCATATGGGTCACGTCCGCAATTATGCCATGGGCGACGTGCTGGCGCGCTACAAGCGGGCCCGCGGCTTCAACGTGCTGCACCCGATGGGCTGGGACGCCTTCGGCCTGCCGGCCGAGAACGCCGCCAAGCAGACCGGCAGCCACCCCAAGACCTGGACCTACGCCAACATCGCCGCCATGAAGAAGCAGCTCAAGACCATGGGGCTGAGCTTCGACTGGACGCGCGAATTCGCCACCTGCGACGTCGATTACTACCACCAGCAGCAAAAGCTGTTCCTCGACATGCTGGCCGCCGGCCTCGTCACCCGCAAGAGCTCCAAGGTCAACTGGGACCCGGTGGACGAGACGGTGCTCGCCAACGAGCAGGTCATCGACGGCCGCGGCTGGCGCTCCGGCGCCGTCGTCGAGCAGCGCGAACTGACGCAGTGGTTCTTCAAGATCTCGGATTATTCCGAGGATTTGCTGGAAGCCATCGACGGCCTCGACCAGTGGCCCGACAAGGTCCGCCTGATGCAGCGCAACTGGATCGGCAAATCCGACGGCCTGCGCCTGCAATTCGAGCTGGTGCCCTCACCGGCGACCGCCGCGACGGCCGTGACGGTATTCACCACCCGCCCCGACACGATCTTCGGCGCGAGCTTCATTGCGCTCTCGCCCGACCATCCGCTGGCCGGCGAGCTGGCCGCCGCGAACCCGGCGATCAAGGACTTCATCGCCGAATTCCACCGCATGGGCACCGCGACCGAAACGCTGGAAAAGGCCGAGAAGCACGGCGTCGATACCGGCCTGCGGGTCAAGCATCCGATCAAGCCGGACCAGACGCTGCCCGTCTACGTCGCCAATTTCGTGCTGATGGACTACGGCACGGGGGCCATTTTCGGCTGCCCGGCGCACGACCAGCGCGACCTGGATTTCGCCCGCAAATATGCCCTCGACGTCATTCCGGTGGTGCTGCCGCCCGAAGCCGACCCCGAGGACTTTTCGGTCGGCAACGAAGCATATGTGGGTCCGGGCAACATCTACCACTCGGAATTCCTGGACGGTCTGCCCATTGAGGCGGCCAAGAAGGAGATCGCCCGGTTCTTCGGTGCCCGCACTGTCGACGGCAAGCCGCAGGGCGTGGTCGAGACCAATTACCGCCTGCGCGACTGGGGCGTGTCGCGCCAGCGCTATTGGGGCTGTCCGATCCCGGTGATCCATTGCGAGGAGCACGGCGTCGTGCCGGTTCCGGTCGCCGACCTGCCCGTCAAGCTGCCTGACGACGTGACCTTCGACAAATCCGGCAATCCGCTTGACTACCATCCGACCTGGAAGCACGTGAACTGCCCGGTCTGCGGCAAGCCGGCGCGCCGCGAGACCGACACGATGGATACCTTCGTCGATTCGTCCTGGTATTTCGCCCGCTTCACCGAACCGCACGCTGCCGACCCGACGATCCCCGCCGTCGCCAATCGCTGGCTGGCCGTGGATCAGTATATCGGTGGCGTAGAACACGCTATCTTGCACCTGCTCTACTCGCGCTTCTTCACCCGCGCGATGCACAAGACCGGCCATCTGGGCATGGACGAGCCGTTCAAGGGCCTGTTCACCCAGGGCATGGTGGTCCACGAGACCTACAAGGATCAGGCGGGCGAGTGGGTGCTGCCGGCCGACGTGACGCTCGAGGGCATGGGCGACAGCCGCCGCGCCATCGACACCGCGACCGGCGCCCCAATCGAGATCGGCGCCATCGAGAAGATGTCGAAGTCCAAGAAGAACGTCGTCGATCCGGACGAAATCGTCCGCACCTACGGCGCCGACGCGGCACGCTGGTTTATGCTCTCCGATTCGCCGCCGGAACGTGATGTGCAGTGGACTGAGGCCGGCATCGAAGGCGCCAGCCGCCTGCAGCAGCGCATCTGGAAGCTGGTGCAGGAATGCCTGCAGATCGCCGCGCTGCCCGCCTCAGGCGAGACCGCCTCGGGCGAGATCGTCGCGGCCCGCAAGCTGATCCATCGTGCAGTGCAGGCCGTCGGCGATAGTCTCGAGGCGCTGCGCTTTAACAGCGCCATCGCCCAGATCTACGAGCTAACCAACGGCCTCGCCAGATTTGCCGTGAGCCTCGAAGCAGCGCCCACCGCCAACGGTATTGCGGTGCTGCGGGAAGGAACGACCAAGCTGGTCCAGCTGATCGCGCCAATGATGCCGCATCTCGCCGAAACCTGCTGGGTTGCGCTGGGTGGCCACGGCATGGTGACCGACGCCGGCTGGCCGGACGTCGATCCTGCCCTCTTGGTCGACGACTCTGTCGTCATGGCCGTGCAGGTCAACGGCAAGCGTCGCGCGGAAGTGACCCTTCCCAAGGGCGCGCCGAACGCCGATGTGGAGCGCCAGGTCTTGTCACTGGACGCGATTGCCAGCATGCTTGGCGGCAAGCCCCCCAAAAAGGTCATCATCGTGCCGGACAGGATCGTCAATGTGGTCATCTGATGCGGTGATCCGGAGCGGCGCTTTCGCCCTGGCGCTGGTGCTGGCGCCGGCGCTGTCGGCCTGCACCGGCTTCACCCCGGTCTACAATACGCCGACCGTCGGCACCGAGGGCGTCGCCATCTCGTATGGTGCGGCCAGGAGCCGGTTCGACCAGATCATCTACGAGGATCTGAGCTTGCGTCTGGGCCATCGCGCCGGCGGGCCGACACTCAGCGTCGTGACGACGACGCGCATCGATTCGCTCACCAGCGACATCGTCAGCTCCGCGCAGTCGCAAAAGCAGCTGATCCTGTCCGCGATGATCACCCTCAAGGACGTCAACGGCGCCGTGCTGTTCACCGGCCAGCGCATCGCCAGCGCCGATTTCACCACCGGTCTGCAGATTTCGGCCAACAAGCAGGCCCAGGAAGACGCCGGCGAGCGCGCCGCCCATTCGCTGGCCGACACCATCCGCCTGACGGTGCTGGGCACGCTCAGCAAGTGACGGCCCTCAAGGCTCACGAGGTCGAACGCTTCGTCAAGCGTCCGGACCTCGCCGCCGGCATCCTGCTCGTCTACGGCCCCGATACCGGCCTGGTGCGCGAAACCGCGCACACGCTGGTGCGCCACTATGCCGGCAACGACAGCGACGGCATGGGCTTGGTGACGCTCGACGGCAAGGAGCTTGACGGCGATCCGGGACGCCTCGCGATCGAAGCCAGGACCGCCTCGCTGTTCGGCGAGCGGCGCGTCGTGCGTGTCCGCGACGCCGGCAAGGCCCTGACCGTACCGCTTTCCGAACTTGCCGACGATCCAGCAGGTGCGATCGTTATCCTCGAGGCCGGCAATCTGGCGCCACGCGACGCGCTCCGGGCGCTGGTCGAGGGCAGCCGTAACGGCCGGGCCCTGCCCTGCTATGCCGACAGCGACGAGACTATCCTGCGGCTCATCACCGAGACCTTCAACAAGGCGCAGATCCGGGCCGAGCCCGAGGTGGCGACCACCTTGCGCGACACGCTCGGCAATGATCGCGAAGTCACCCGCCGCGAGCTCGAAAAGCTCACCCTCTATGCCGCCGAGAGCAAGGTGCTGACCCGCGAGGACGTGCTGATCCTGTGCGCCGACAACGCCGCGCTGGTGCTCGACGAAGTCGCCGACGCCATCGGCACCGGCCACGCGGAGAAGCTCGATACCGCGCTCAGCCGCGCGCTGGGCGCCGCGGTCAACCCGCAGCAATTGCTGTCCTCGGTGGCGCTCCACTTCGCCCAGCTCCGCCGCTGGCGCAGTGTCGTCGACACCGGCGTAGCGGCCCGCGATGTCCTCGAGGGCGCGCGGCCGAAGCCGCATTTCTCGCGAAAATCCGCGCTGGAGCAACAGCTCAGGCTCTGGTCCGACGCCTCGCTGGCCATCGCCGCCGACCGGCTGCAGCAGGCGACCGGCGATAGCCGCAAGAGCTACGGCCGCGCCGAGACCATCACGCGCCGCACTTTCCTCGCGCTCACCCAGATGGCGGCGCAGCATTAGCCATCAGCCGCCGAGGCGGGCGATCACGTCGTCGAGCTGCTCGAGCGTCTTGTAGCGGATCTCGAGCTTGCCGCCCTTTTCCTTGTGGTCGATGGCCACGCTCATGCCCAGCACGTCCGACAGCCGCTTCTCGAGCGCCACCGTGTCGGCGTCGCGGGCGGCTTTCGTCTCGGGCGCGGGCTGCGGCGCCAGCCGGCGCTTCATGAGCTCCTCGACCTCGCGGACGGAGAGCCCCTTGCTGACGATTTCACGTGCAATGTCGTGGGGATTGTCCACCGTGATCAGCGCACGGGCATGACCCGCCGAGAGCTCGCCGGACGACACCATGTCGCGCACTTCGCGCGGCAGCTTGAGCAGCCGCATGGTGTTGGCGACGTGCGAGCGAGATTTTCCGATAACCTGCGCAAGGTCTTGTTGCGTATAGGAAAACTGCTCAATAAGCTGTTCATAACCCTGTGCTTCTTCCAGTGGATTGAGGTCCACCCGCTGCACGTTTTCGATGATCGCGAGCTCGAGCGCTTCCTTGTCGTCGACCTCGCGGATCACCACCGGCACGTCGTGCAGCCCGGCCCGCTGCGCCGCCCGCCAGCGCCGCTCTCCTGCAATGATTTCAAAGACTTGCGGGTCGCTGCTCGGCCGCACCAGCAGCGGCTGCATGATGCCCTTCTCCTTGATCGAGGCGGTCAGCTCGTCCAGCTGCTCGCTGTCGAATTCGTGCCGCGGATTGGCGCGGTTGGCCACCAGGGCACTGACCGGCAAGCGCTTCTGACCGCCGGCATTGGGGTTCTCCGCAGGACGCTGCAGGCCAACCGGCGCGGCATCGCCGATCAGCGCCGCGAGACCGCGTCCGAGCCGGGAGGGCTTATCAACCATTTGAAATCGCTCCTCTTTCAGGCTGCGTTGAGTTGCCGTTCGCGGCGGATCACTTCGGTCGCGAGCTTCAGATACGCCTGGCTGCCGGCGCATTCGATGTCGTAAAGCAGTGCCGGCTTGCCATAAGACGGCGCCTCGGCCAGCCGCACATTGCGCGGAATGACGGTCTCATAGACCAGGTTGCCCATCGCGCCGCGCACATCGGCAAGCACCTGTTCGCTGAGCGAATTGCGCTTGTCGAACATCGTCATCACCACACCCTGGATGGAGAGGCGCGGATTCAGCGTCGAGCGGATTTGTTCAATGGTTTGAAGCAGTTGGCTGAGCCCCTCGAGCGCGAAGAACTCCGCCTGCATCGGCACCAGCACCGCATCCGCCGCCACCAGCGCATTGATCGTGAGCAGGTTCAGCGAAGGCGGGCAGTCGATCAACACATAGCTGACCGACTGATCCTCGATGCGCAGTTCGCCTAACGCTTTGAAGGCATTGCGCAATTTGAAGACTCGGTCGGGTTCGCCGGCGATCGTCAGTTCGACGCCGGACAGATCGAGGGTCGAGGGCACCAAAGACACGCGCGGCACCTCGGTCATGATCGCCGCCTGCGCCACCGACGCTTCGCCCACCAACAGGTCGTAGCTGGAGATGTCGCGGGCGTTCCGATCGATCCCCAGCCCCGTCGAGGCGTTGCCCTGCGAGTCGAGATCGACGATCAGAACGCGCTCGCCGATGGCGGCAAGCGCCGTGGCCAGGTTGATGGCGGTGGTGGTCTTGCCGACCCCGCCCTTCTGATTGGCCAGAGTAATGATCCGCGCCGCCACGGGAGGCCTCCTAAGCGACTGATTTCGCTCTAAGGTTGGATATTTCGAGAACGACGCCGGAGGGATCGGACTCGGAAGGATGCACTAGCATATCGAAGTCGAAATGGGCAGCGGCCCGCGAACTTTCTTCACGATATCGCTGGCCCTTGTGCAGCAAAAAGCGCGTATCTCGCGTAGCAAAGCGCACCGACATGGCCAAGATCTCGGACAGGGCCGCCAGGGCGCGCGAGGTGATCACGTCGAATGTTTCACGTGAATCAAACTGCTCGGCGCGCAGCGCATGCACGGTGACCGGCAAATGCAGCTCACGTGCAGCAGTGCGAAGGAACGCCACCTTCTTGTTGTTGGGTTCGAGCAGGGTGAATCGCCGTTCTGTTCCCCGGGACGCAATCGCCATCGGGATCGCCGGGAAGCCGCCGCCACTGCCAAGATCGAGAATGGACCGATCGGTGGGCCGCAACCATTGCACCAGCTGCAAGCTGTCGTCGATGTGACGGGGCCATAGATCGGCCCCCACCGTTTCACGTGAAACAAGATTCTGCGCCGCATTCCACTTCTTGAGCAGCGCAGCAAACGATTCTAGATCGCTGCTCTGGCTCATCCGGCTTTGCGCAGCCCGCCGCGCCGGATCACCGCCAGCAACAGCGTTGCCGCCGCCGGGGTCATACCTTCCATTGCCTGCGCCTGCGCCAGCGTGCTCGGTCGTGCCGTGCTGAGCTTCTGGCGTAACTCATTGGAAAGACCGGGGATTTCCGCGTAGTCGAGCCAAGCCGGGATCTCGATGCCCTCATCACGCCGCATCGCCTCGACGTCGGCGCGCTGTCGATCGAGATAGACGGCATATTGCGCATCGATGGCGAGCTGCTCGAAGATCGCCGCTGGAATGACATTCGCCTCCGGCCACAGGCGGACCACATCACTCGGCCCGACCTCCGGATAGGCCAGCAGCTCGAAGGCACTGCGGCGGTTGCCATCGGCATTGACGGCGATTCCGGCCTTGCGCGCTTCGGTCGGCGTGACGCTCAGCGAATGGAGCGTCGTTCTACCGTCGTCCAGTGCCTTGACCTTGCGCTCGAACGCTTCTTGACGAACTGGTCCGACCAGCCCCGCCGCAATGGCGAGCGGCGTCAGGCGCTGGTCGGCATTGTCGCTGCGCAGCTGCAGGCGGAACTCGGCGCGCGAGGTAAACATCCGATAGGGCTCGGCCACACCGCGCGTTGTCAGATCGTCAACCATGACGCCCAAATAGGAATCGGTCCTTGACAGCACGATCTCATCGGCGCCCCTGGCCCGCAGTCCGGCATTGGCGCCAGCCAGCAGCCCCTGCGCCGCCGCCTCTTCATAGCCGGTGGTGCCGTTGATCTGGCCGGCCAGATAAAGGCCCGGCAGCCGCTTCAACTCCAGCGTCGCCTTGAGTTCGCGCGGATCGACATAGTCGTATTCGATGGCATAGCCCGGCCGGATGATCCGGACATTTTCGAGCCCCGGCATCGTCTTGAGGAACGCCTCCTGCACTTCCGCCGGCAGCGAGGTGCTGAGACCATTAGGGTAGATCGTCGGATCGTCGAGACCCTCGGGCTCGAGGAAAATCTGGTGGCTCTCCCGGTCGGCGAAACGGACGATCTTGTCCTCGATGGACGGGCAATAGCGCGGTCCGCGGCTCTGGATACGCCCCGAATACATCGCCGAACGATGGAGATTATTCGCAATGATACGGTGCGTCTCCACCGTCGTCCGGGTGATATAACAGCTGATCTGCGGCGTCGTGATCGCGCTCGTCAAGGACGAGAACGGTTCGGGCGGCGTGTCGCCTGGCTGCTCTTCAAGCACCGAGAAATCAATGGAAGTGCGGTCGAGCCGGGCAGGGGTGCCGGTCTTCAGCCGGCCAAGCCGCAGCCCCAGCACTTCAAGGCGCGTCGAGAGCCCGAGCACCGGCTTTTCGCCCACCCGCCCGGCCGGGATCGTCTCCTCGCCGCGATGGATCAGCCCGCGTAGGAACGTGCCGGTGGTCAAGACCACGGATCGGCACGAGAAGCGACGGCCGTCGAGCAGGATGACTCCTGTTATATTGCCGTCCGTCACCTCGAGGTCATCGACCTCGCCTTCGATGATCGTCAAGTTGGGCTGCGCAGTGAGCGCGGCCTGCATGGCCTCACGATAGAGCTTGCGGTCGGCCTGGGCGCGCGGCCCACGCACCGCCGGCCCCTTGCGCCGGTTGAGCACGCGGAACTGGATGCCGGCAGCATCGGCCACCCGTCCCATCAGCCCGTCCATGGCGTCGATCTCTCGTACCAGATGGCCCTTGCCGAGCCCGCCGATCGCCGGGTTGCAGCTCATCTCGCCGATGGTCGCGAACTTATGGGTGATCAGCGCCGTCGCCACGCCAAGCCGCGCCGCCGCAGCCGCAGCCTCGGACCCGGCATGACCGCCGCCAACAATGATGACCCCGAAATCGTTCATGGGCGGCGGTGTAGTGGAGGGCGGGACCAGATTCAACGGTTTCACGTGAATCCCCCGCGACGCGATCTTTCAATCCGGTCCTTCTCCCGCCTGCGGGGGAAGATGGATCCGCCACGAGCCGAGGCGACCCCGACTTCACTTCCCGATGCAAAAGCTCGCGAACAGCCGGTCCAGTACCTGCTCCGTATCGATCCGCCCTAGAAGCCGCTCCAGCGCCAGGCTCGCCTGGCGAAGATGCTCGGCGGCAATTTCGTCGGTGGCGCCGTCGCTGATGAAGCGGTCCAGCGCCGACTGCGCCGACTGCAGGGCAACGAG